>DLGD01000007.1 GCA_002482505.1 Christensenella sp. UBA7703
CTACTTTTACTTTACAGGTTCAACGGATTTACCCGCGCGGTGTTTCTTTTCTTCGTTTCGATTAGCGGTAAAAGATATTCATTGTTCCGAACGAGACATCTCCGTCGATGTTGAGTGCCAGATTCGCGTCTGCATTCGGCTCGCCATTCATCTGGATTGAACCAAATGATTTGTCGGACTTTAGGAAAACACGCATCGTCTTTGGCACGATCAGATCAAACGTTGCGAATGAGACATCTACATCAAGCTTGGCATTCTGGTTCACACGCTTGACGTTGGTCAAATCGAGTTCGCTCTTGCCAAAGGAGATGTCGATATCTCCCCCGAGGAAATCTTCAACAGCAACCTTGCGGTTTTCTTCCGAAAACGAGCACTCGTAGTTGACAAAACCGTTTTCTTCGCGGTATTGGCTGCGTTTGTCCTTATCCCCCGAAAAATGCACACCGCACCATTTATCTTTGTGCGGGACGAGCGTTTCATAGAGAATGGTCAATCCCAAGAGCACGAGCAAACTCGGCCAGATGATTCCCCAGGTCAGAACCAGCGAAATTTCGCCAAGGTTGAAAAGCAGGAAATATAGGCCAAGCCCCGCAACCGCAAGCGAGAAAAACGAGAAGCGCTTGATCATCCAACTCACGCCAAAGCCGATGATGACTGCCGGCCAAACGATACCCCAGATGCCAAAGGAAACCAGGCCGAGCCTTTGCATCAGAAACGCCGCACCCAGCACAATGATCAAAACCGCGAACCAAACGCCGTCTTTCTTTGCGCTCTTTGCGCCGTCCCAGGAGACGGAGAAGGAGCTATCCCCCTCCTTATTGTTCTTCTGTGCGTCCACGATGACGACCTTCGGTTCAATTGGTTTGACGCCGAGGAGTTCATCCGTGGTCACGCCGAGCTTCTCCGCCAGCATCGGGAGAATCGAAATGTCCGGACAGGACACGTCGTTCTCCCATTTGCTGACTGCCTGCGCCGAAACCCCCATCATCTCGGCGAGCTGTTCCTGCGTGTATCCCTTCTCTTTGCGCAACTGCATGATGCGCTTTCCCATTGATTGTTGTTCCATTGATTGGTCCCTCTCTTTCATGGGCTTATTATGGCACAAGTCGTAAAACTTGAACATAGCTTGTTTTTCGAGTTGGATAAATCTTTGCAACCTATAGTAGAATTTCGCTCAACTTAGTGTTTGAAGCAAAAATAGAACTAAACCAACGATAGAATTATGCTCAACCATCGCTTTTCTTTACAGAGTGTTCCATTTTTAGTACAATACCTATGGCTACAAAAGGAGGCATTTACCAATGGCATTACGCACCATCCGCACGGACGATGATCCGTGCCTCTATAAAGTTTGCAGACCTGTCGAGAAGTTTGACGGCAGGCTTTCCGAACTCATCTCTGATCTGTTCGAAACCATGGACGCGGCGGACGGCGCAGGCCTCGCCGCACCGCAGGTTGGAATTCTGCGGCGTGTGGTCGTTGTCGACGCGGGCGAAGGAAGAGTGGAACTTGTGAATCCGCGCATCACGCTTGCCGAAGGCACGCAGGGTGGCTACGAAGGCTGCCTGTCCTTCCCCGGGCAGAGCGGCTATGTTGAACGTGCGGATCACGTTATCGTCGAAGCACAGGATCGCAAAGGCGAATGGCACACCTACGACACGGAAGGATTCTATGCGCGCGCCATGCAGCACGAATTGGATCACCTCGACGGCGTGGTCTATCTCACGAAGAAAACAGAGCCGCCGGAAGGCTTTGACGACGAACCGCATGAAGAGGAGAAACCGGAATGAAGATTGCTTTTCTCGGCACGCCGGAGTTTGCGCTGCCGTCGCTGGACATGCTGCTAAAAGGCGGGCACACGCTCGCTGTTTTCACGCAGCCGGATCGTCCGGTCGGCCGCCACGCGACGCTGACGCCTCCGCCGACAAAAGCATATGCCATTGCGCACGATATCCCCGTGTTTCAGTTTGAGAAGATTCGCCTGCCGGAAGGTGTTGCAGCGCTCAAGGCATTCGCGCCGGATTTGATGGTCACTGCTGCATTTGGGCAGTTGCTCTCCGCCGAGAACCTCGCAGTTCCGAAATTCGGCTGCATCAATGTGCACGGTTCCCTGCTGCCGAAGTATCGTGGAGCTGCCCCGATTCAGTGGGCGATCATCGACGGTGAAACCGAGACAGGCATCACGACCATGATGACCGACATCGGCATGGATACAGGCGATATCCTGCTTGTCGATCGAATTGCGATTGATCCAGACGAAACGGCAGGTATGCTGTTTGAGCGTATGGCTGTGCTCGGCGCTGAAACCCTTAGAAGGACGATTGCCGCGCTGGAAGCTGGCACGTTGACGCGCATCCCGCAGGATGAAACACAAGCGACAAAATGCCCGATGCTCAAAAAAGAACACGGCAAGCTTGATTTTTCTCAACCTGCTCTTGCCGTCCACAACCGCGTGCGCGGTACGAATCCCTGGCCGGGTGCCTATGCCCTGCTCGATGGCGAGCCGCTGAAGATTCACCAAACGCGAATGACAGATGCACCCATTGGTGATGAACCAATCGGACTATTAAAAGGAAACGCGAAGTCCGGCCTCTTTGTCCGCTGTGCGGATGGCTGGCTGGAGATTCTGGAGTTGCAAGCAATGGGCGGCAAACGCCTTGTTGCGAAAAACTATCTTGCCGGAAAAACGCTGGAAGGAAAGGTGCTCATTTGAACACACGCAGGCAGGCGCTGGACGCGCTCTGCGACATCACGGACCGCGGGGCTTATGCCAATCTCCGCGTCAAACAACTCACTTCGTCCCTGCCGGAGCGCGAGGCTAAATTGGCCGCCGCGCTCGTTTACCATACGCTCGACCATCTGCTGACCATCGATTACTACCTCGCGCACTTTGTGAAAGGCGCACAAAAGCCGATCATTCTCGGCATTCTTCGGCTCGGCGTTTGCGAATTGCTCTTTCTCTCCACCCCGGCACACGCGGCGGTGAGTGAGAGCGTTGCGCTCACCAAAGAAGTTGGAAAAGCGGGACTTGCAGGCTTTGTCAACGCGGTATTGCGAAACATCGATCGCAGCCGCACCTCTCTCCCGCCGTTTCCGGCTGAGTCAGTTGCGCGGCTCTCAATTCAGTATAGCTATCCGGAGTGGATCGTCCGTGAATGGGTTTCCCGTTTTGGCGTAGAGTCGGCGGAATTGCTTCTCTCTCATCCAACCTCAGCTATCGAAGTGCGTGCTCAATACCCCTTTACGCGCGAGGCGCTACAAGTGTCACTTCCTGTCGCAAGTACCGTGAACCGTCTGGATGAGAACTCCCTTTCGCTTGAAAGCGGTTTTGATCTGGCGTCGCATCCGCTGTTTCAAGAAGGAAAATTCACCGTTATGGGCGAAAGCGCGATGCTTGCCTGCCGCGCGCTGGGAGACATGAAAGGCAAACGCGTGTTGGATGCCTGCTCCGCCCCCGGCGGCAAGAGCGCATATTTGGCAAGCCTGATGGAAAACGACGTACAGCTCACCTGTCTGGAACTGCACCCGCATCGCAAGGAGTTGCTGGAGAAGACGCTCTCACGGCTGCATGTTTCCGCAGAAACGCGTGTTGCGGACGCAGCGATGTTTGATCCCGTTCTTGAGCATGCGTTTGACGGTGTATTGATCGACGCACCATGCAGCGGACTTGGTTTGCTCAATGACAAACCGGACATCCGCTACAGCAAGAGTGACGCGGATGTTAGTGCTCTGGTTGCAATCCAGAAAATCATTTTGGAGACTTGCGCGCGGTATGTCAAGCCCGGCGGCGTGTTGGTGTATGCTACCTGCACGATCTCCGTCCGCGAAAACGAGGAACAGGTTGACGCTTTTTTGCGCGCACACAGTGAATTTTTGCTGGAAAAAATTCCAATTCCGCTCCCGAACGATGGACAAATGCAGCTTCTGCCGCATGTGCACAACACCGACGGATTCTTTTTTGCGAGGATGAGAAGATGTATTTAACGGATTTGACCAAGCCCGAAGTGGAACGTCTCTTGTTCGACTTGTGTGAACCGAAGTACCGTGCAAAACAGGTTTGGGACTGGCTCAACCGTGGCGCACGCGTGGAAGAGATGACCAATCTACCTGCGACACTGCGCGAAAAGCTCTCCGCAATCCCCTATGGTGGAGTCGTGATTGAGCGAAAGTTTCTCTCCGGAAAAGACGGAACGGTTAAGTATCTCTTCCGGTTGGAGGACGAAAACCTTGTCGAAGGCGTGCTGATGCGCTATCATTATGGTAATACTCTGTGCCTTTCTACACAGATTGGCTGTAGCATGGGCTGCAAATTCTGTGCTTCCACGCTTGATGGTTGCGTGCGCAACCTGCGTCCCGGCGAGATGTTGGGGCAAATCTTAGCCGTGGAGCGGGACGAGCCGCCAAAGGAAGCAGGACACCGCACGGTGACCAACCTCGTGCTCATGGGCAGCGGGGAACCGCTGGATAACTATGACAACGTGGTATTGTTCCTCAACCGCGTAACCGATCAGGAAGGGCTTCGCATCAGCCCGCGTAATATTTCAGTCTCCACCTGCGGCATCGTCCCGAAGATCGGATTGTTTTTGCAGGATGCGCCGCACGTTACACTCTCGATTTCACTGCATGCGCACGACGACGAGACCCGCTCTTCCCTGATGCCGATCAACAAGGCTTACCCCATCGACAGTGTGATCGCAGCCGCGAAAGAATATGCGGACAAAACCGGCAGACGCGTCGTGTTTGAATACGCGCTCATCAGCGGCGTGAACGCGTCAATGGCAGATGCGGACGCTCTGGCAAAAAAGCTCCGCGGCATCCTCTGCCACGTGAACCTGATTCCGCTCAATCCGGTACCGGAACGCGGGCTTGCCGGCGTTACACGCGCGGAAGCAGAGCAGTTTTCCGCAAGACTAGCGGAACGGAATATTTCGGCTACCGTCCGCCGTGAAATGGGGACGGACATTGAAGGCGCTTGCGGACAGCTGCGCAGGAGGATTCTGCATGAAATACGCAGTGAAAACTGACATCGGAAAACGTGTCCATAACGAGGACAGCTATTTACTCACCGAGAAAAACAAGTTTCCGATGCTGTTTGCGGTTGCTGACGGTATGGGCGGGCATGCGGCCGGCGCAGTTGCAAGCAAACTTTTAGTCGAACAGCTCGCGATGTTTGAGAGCATGGTTGAGCCGGGTCGCGAACTGGAGTTGCTGCGTCAGGCGATTGAAAAGGCAAACCTCGGTATCTTTCGCGCATCTGAAAAAGACCGCGCGCTGAGCGGCATGGGCACAACGCTGGTTGCCGCGCTGATTTTGGGACATGACTATATCGCAGCAAATGTCGGTGACAGCCGGATGTATCAATATCACAATAAAACGCTGGATACTGTCACAACGGATCATTCTCTTGTTGAGCAGCTAGTCCTCGCGGGCGCGATCACCAAAGACGAAGCACGCGTACACCCGCAAAGAAACATCATCACCCGCGCAATGGGTGTTGCCCCAAAGGTGGACGTTGATCTCTTTGAGCGAGTTTGGGCTCCGGGCGATATTCTTGTGATCTGCTCGGATGGCCTTCACGGCTCTGTGGAAGAGGAAGATATGATCACAGTCCTCTCCTCCGGCCGCTCGCTGGAGAGCATGTGCGACGTATTGATTCAGCTCGCGCTCGACAACGGAGGCACGGACAACATTACCGTCATCCTCGTCCGGTTTGAGGAGGGTGACGAACTATGATCGCGCAAGGAACCATCATCGGGCATCGATATCGCATCATAGACCTCATTGGCACGGGCGGCATGGCGCATGTTTACCGGGCGGTCAACCTCAGCTCACGCAAAGTCGTCGCAATCAAAGTGCTCAAGGACGAATACCGCAACGACGCGGAGTTCTTGCGCAGGTTTGAACGCGAGGCACGTGCAGTTCTTCATCTATCTCACGAGAACATCGTCCGTGCGTTCGACGTTGGCGAAACGGAAGGCTTGCCGTATATCGTACTGGAGTTTGTCGACGGGCGAACTCTAAAAGACATCATCGACGAAAACGGGCCTATGCCTTCGCGCATTGCGGTTGCCCTCGTCGTTCAGGTATTGGATGCGCTGGATGCCGCGCATGCCGCAGGCATTATTCACAGGGATGTCAAGCCGCAGAACGTAATCGTCATGCAAAGCGGCAAAGTCAAGCTCATGGACTTTGGCATTGCGCGCGAGGTGGACGCAAACACGGTTACGTTCGCGGGCTCGACCGTGCTTGGCTCTGTACACTATCTCTCCCCGGAACAGGCGAAGGGTTTGCCTGTTACCGAAGGCAGCGATCTGTATTCCGCGGGCATCATGCTCTATGAAATGCTTACAGGCCGTGTACCGTTTGACGGCGACAACTCTGTCTCCATCGCACTCAAGCACATCAGTGATGCGCCTGTGCCGCCAATTGAGCTTTCCAGCAAGGTTTCCCCCGCGCTGAACGATGTCATCCTCCGCGCACTCAACAAGGATGTAAACCGCCGTTACGGCGCGGCAAACGAGATGAGCTCGCATTTAAGGCGCGCACTGAAGGAACCGACGGGCGATTTTGCCCGCTTTATCCCCACGCAGAAGACGCAGCCGCAAAAAAAACAGCAGACGCAGAAGAAAAAAGCGCACGGAACATTGAAAATCGGCTTGACAGTTGGCGTGCTGATCGCTGCGCTGGTCGGCGTATTTGTTGTGCTTCGGGATGTTTATCAAACCGAGTCGAGCGATTTTGAAATGGTACCGACGCTGGTTGACCGCTCTGTTGAAGAATCGAAACTCCGCGCAACAAACTTTGGCTTTGCTTTTGAAATTCAAGATTACGAAAACAGCGATACCGTCGCCAGCGGAGACGTGATTTTGCAAACGCCGGAAGGCGGAACCAAAGCGAAGCGCGGCAGCACGATTTACGGCATCGTCAGCCTCGGACCGGCCGCACCAAAGGTACCGAACCTGATCGGCCTTTCTCCGGACGAAGCGCGGCATACGCTTGAAGAAACTGGTCTTGTTCTCGGCAACGTAAGCTACCGCATTTCAGAAGCTGCAATCGGGTATGTCTGCGAGCAATCCCTCCCGCCTGATACTGAGACAACCAACGGGCAGGTGATCGACATCGTCATCAGCGCGTCTTCCGAGACGACGTTCGATATGCCGCATGCTATGGATCTGCCGCTCAATTTGATCCTCGATCAACTAAAGCTTGCTTCATTCAACAACATCTTTGTGCGATATGCCGAGAGTAATATTGTAGAAGATGGTGTAGTCTACCTGCAAGACCCTCTGCCCGGAACCCAGGTTTTGCCGGAGATGCCGGTAACCCTTACGGTTTGCGGTAAGCCGGACTATACATTTATTTCCGATATTGCATTTAATCTAACGGTCGAAAGCAGCGGCACAAAGGTGATGGTTGCCGTCCAGGAAACGTACAACGGGCTTGCCTATTATCGCATACTGTACGAGGCAACGCTGGAAAAGGGCGATAAAGTGCCTGTTTCGTTCACAGCAACATCCGAAACAGAAGGCACCCAGGAGGTTGTCCTCTTTAGTGACGGCGCAGTTGTCAAACGTCAGGACTTCGCCTTTACTGCGAAAGCGTCGTAACGGGCATGCAAGGAAGAATCATAAGGGGTATCGGCGGGTTTTACGACGTTCTGATGCAGAGCGGCGAGACGATCCGTTGCAAGGCGCGCGGGCGGTTTCGCAACGACGGCATCACGCCTATGGTTGGCGATCTCGCGGAGATTTCAGTCCCGGAGACGGGGTTTGCCTCGATGGACGACATCCTACCGCGCACAAACGCGCTGCTTCGTCCACCGGTCGCCAACATCGATCTGCTGGTTATCGTGCTTTCCGCTTGTGTGCCCAAGCCGGATTTTCTGCTGGCAGACAAGCTCCTGATTCAAGCAAGAACGTTGAAGATTGAGCCGCTTCTTGTGCTCAACAAAATCGACGCTGCAAAACCAGAGATCAAAGAGGAATTTTTAAACGATTATGCTGCCTTTGGGACATTGCTTTCCTCTTCTCGTACCGAGGAGAATATCGACGCATTGAAAACCGCGCTGACCAATCGCGTCTCCTGCTTCGCCGGGCAGTCCGCTGTCGGGAAATCCTCGCTGCTTAACGCGTTGTTCCCGCAATTATCGTTGGAAACAGGTGAACTTGCCAAGCGAACCGATCGTGGCAAGCATACAACGCGTCAGGCGGAGCTTTGGCCGTTTCTCGGCGGAGCCGTTCTGGATACGCCGGGCTTTTCTCTCTTTGAGATGAGCGAACTCTCGCAGGACGCGCTGAACACCTGCTATCCGGAGTTTGACGGTGTTTATACCGAATGCCGCTTCTCAGGCTGCCGCCACAATGCGGAACCGGATTGTGCGGTAAAAGCGCTGCTTGCGCAGGGAAAACTCACGCAAGGACGCTATACGCGCTATCTGGAGATTCAGAAAGAAATCGAAGAAAAGCGCAAACACAAATATGATTGAGCAAGCGTTTTGAGGTAAAATACTACTTTGCAACGATAGCAAAAATTACTAAACTAAACAATCTTTGCCGAGAAAATACTGCTTCGCAATAGTAGCAAAAAGAAGATTGAAATTTGATCAATCGTTGCCGAGAAAACATTACTTCGCAACGATTACAAAAAGGAGAACACGAACATGATCAAGATTGCCCCTTCCATCCTGGCCGCAGATTTTGCCAACCTCGGACGCGATGTTCAGTCCCTCTCTACTTGGGGAGCCGATTGGTTGCATTTTGACGTAATGGATGGCCAATTTGTGCCAAATCTCTCCTTTGGGCCGCCGATTCTATCCGCCATCCGCCCATACACCAAACTCCCCATCGATGCGCACCTGATGGTTGAAAATCCTTCCCGCTTTATCCCCTGGTTTTTGCAGGCTGGCGCAGACATCATCACCATCCATGTGGAGGCGGAAAAGCATCTCCATCGCTCACTCCAGCAGATTCACGAGGCGGGGCGCAAAGCAGGCGTTGTCCTAAACCCCGGCACGCCCGCCATCGCCGCAAAAGAAGTACTTCCCTATTGCGATCTTGTGCTTGTGATGTCTGTCAACCCCGGCTACGGCGGACAGAAGTTTATTCCGGAATCGGTTGAGAAAATTGCGGAGCTGCGCAAGATGATTGATGAGCGGCATCTTTTGACCGAGATTGAAGTCGACGGCGGCATCAATCCCGAGACGGCAAAGCTCTGCATCGATGCCGGCGCAACCGTACTTGTCGCAGGCAGTGCGGTGTTTCAGGCTAAGAATCCAGCCGATATGATTCGCGATCTGCGTTCTAACAAATAGCAAATGATTTCCTGCAACAAAAAAATGAGCCGTTCGGCTCATTTTTTTTGCTCTTCTTAAGTGATTCTTCAGCTTTCGCTTTTCAGCAATGTAGACAACAGCGTTGTATATAGTGATTCAGACTCTTTTTCCCAGTTCGTGCGCATGCGTTGTGCCATGTCCCGTGTGGCGACACGCAGCGTGAGTTCCATCACCGCCGCACTGTTTTCCAGTGCACGCAGATGTACGAGGTATCCGCCGGATGGGAGTTCTTCCATCTCGGAGACAATCTGCGTTTGCAGCAGCATCTCTTCCCTGTGCTCGCTCGCGTAACGTTCCAGCCGTTCGCGCAGCGACACAGGCAAACTCTCGACAAACTGTTCCAGCACATCCGAACCGCGAACCGAGAGACGATAGGCCTGCCCGAACGCTTTCGGAAGCGCCGCGATAAACGTGTCTTCCTCTAGCTCATGCATGCACGCCTGATAGTCGAAATAACTCATCGTGTCATTTTCGACCATGACACGATAAAGCTGCTCACGCGTGATTTCCACCTTGGAAGCGCGTAGATAATACAGAATCGTAAGCTTATTTTTGGTCACGCCATGTGCAAAGATCGGCATTTTGCGCCTCCTTTTTATTTTGGTTCCAAACGAATCAGGCGTTCAATGCTTCCGCAATCAACTTTGCCGCGTCCTCAACATAACAACCGCACGGGCGGCGCTCGTAATATTCCTTCGTTCTGGCTTCCGGCTCGCCACCGGGAATAGTTTCGGTGTCGATGAGGAGTTCACGGCAGATGATCGAGTGATTCTTCTCGCGGAAACGATCGGCAAGCATCCGCACGCGCGCATAGACTGCCGCTTTCTCCTCTTTTGCCTTCGGATCACTATAGCCTTTGACGAGGCCTTCGACCATAAATATCGCGCTCACCGCACCGCAGACCTCACGCATGCGCCCCATTCCGCCGCCGAAAGTGGAAGCAAGAAGCGCCGCCTGATCACGCGTTAGCCCCGTCTCTTCACAAAACGCGAGAAGCACAGATTGCGCGCAGTTATAACCCGCTTCAAAATTCTGCTTTGCTAGTTGACTTTTCTGTGTCGAGTCCATGAAATTATCCTTTTCTAATACAGTATCCATGGAGGATCATACCATATCTTTGTGCTTGCTGTCCAATGGCATGCGCGCAAACTTTGAATATGTGCGCATATAAAAAGCGCCGCGAAATTGTCTTTCGCAGCGCCAGAACTCAGTCAAATTAGAGGATTTTCATGGAGATGGCCATCTGTTCAAACAGAGGATAGATTGTAGGATATACGTCCTGCGTCGCCGTCAGCGAAAGAACATAGAAGTCTTCTCCGTTTAAAATCAGCACATCTGTGGTGTAGAGCGCATAGTCGCCCCGTGTCCAGGAATAGGAGTAACTCGCGATTTCGTGCCCGTTGATTGTGTCGATGCCTTTTGCGACGTAGGCGTAGTTTTCAATTGCGCCTGCTTCTGTTTCATCGATCCAGCCTTGGAGTAACGTCTCGGTTGTGTATCCGGCGCCAGTTCCTTTGTCGGCATAGACAAACACCGTGTTGATGTCGTTCTCGTTCTCAACCACATACTCGGCCGGATAGATCATCGCCCCAAAGTTTTCCGGATATTCCTGAAGCACCCAATTGCTTGGATACTGGAACGAGAATCCACCTTCTTTTTGGGAATACAGCGTGTATGTCCCGCTGTCTGCAGATTGGTTTGCAGCTGACGCGCTGACATTGAAGTCTACCGTTGCAGCAGGGTCCGACTGATCGTCAATCCTGATTTCCACGCGGTATTGCCCTTCCGGTGCTTCGTTGGAAACCTGGAATGAGCCAAAGATGTACACATCCGTTGCGCCTTCGGGGTTCAAATCAAACGAATCAACTACGTTTCCATCGATATCATACCAGGTGTAGTGGAGTACCGTATCGGGCTGCGTGTTCCGCAAGATGGACGAGACATACCATGTTCCCGTGGTGGCGAGCGTGTCGATAGTGTCCACCGGTTTACCGGTTGCGTCAACACTGCTGGTCATATGCACATCTTCCAGATAAGCGCCATCCGTGGACGCCGCCTTGTTTTCAACAGCAGTCACACTGAACAAAACCGTTGCATCCGGCTCTTTGCGGTCTTCAATGAAATACTCCACCTGATAATCGCCTTCCGGCAGGATCGCCGTTGGCGTCAGATTCGAATAGATGTATCGATCGGAAATGTCTCCGCTATCCAACGAGATCTCGTCAATCGGCTGATTCCCTGTCACATAGGTCCAAACAATTCGAATCTTGGTATTGTCCGGTGCGTTGCGAATTTTTGCGGAGGTGTAGAGTATTGACGCGTCTGCCGGAAATGAAGTAACCGTATTGCCAGGTTTTCCCTCTGCATCCACGCTGTTGGTCATAATTGCGTCTTCGATCTTTGCTGTACTAAAGTTGAAACTGCATCCTACGGTGAAAATGGCAAGAGCGAGCGCGAGTGTCATCATCATGATGCGTTTTTTTGTATTCATAACGGCTCCTTTCCTGACTACTAAAACCACAGACCCATCTGCTCTTTCTTTGAAAGCACAACACCGCTCTGAAACAAATGAGCGGCGTATTCGATCCTTGCAGGCCTTGGCTGTGTTTGTGTCTATATCTGTATTATAAGCAGAAACAAATTTTTACTCTGTGACATTATCATATCACAGTGTTGATTAAAGTGATATTGTTTTGTTTGTCTATTTGATGATATGGCGTAAATGGTCCTTTTCCACGCCTATTTTACGCACCAACGCATCTGAGAATTCTCAAACTCATATTCAACCCTGCCCGTGTCATTGAGCCAGGCTAAATATGAGCGCACCGTACTGCCAACGAGCACGTATTGCTCAACATTCATTGTCAGCCCAAAGGATTTAAATAAATGCTGCAAGATGATTTCAAACGTTGTTGGCGTGTCGCAGATTTTTAAAATCTTTTCTGAGATTTCGTGTACTTTATCCATATTGTTTTGCGCAAGAAGCGCAATATTCTCCGTTATCTCCGCATGCGCGGGCACAAAGATGTTGCCCTCCATCGTCTTCACCGTCTCAAGCGTGGTCAGATATGCCGCAACGTCGTAGACAAACGTGATTTGATACTTTTCCAGTGTTTCGCGGCTCGAAAGACAATCCGCTAGAAACACTGCGCCGTCCGCACTCTGATACCCTACCATATCGAAAAAGTGCCCCGGCAATGGAAGAATGCTCAGATTCTTTGGCATCGTTGCCGGCGACAATAAGTCTACTTCGCTCTCTTGCGCCAGCAAAAACTTATGCCGAAGGCTCTGTGGCGGAAACCCGCCGTAAAGAAAGGATGGCTCCAGAATCGGATGCACGGTGAAATCTCGCTCGATCCCCGGCGCAAAGATATCGCACCCGGTCTGAGTTTGCAGATATTTATTCCCACCGATGTGATCCGCGTTGGAATGTGTGTTATAGATTGCCCGCAGACGCCAGCCGTTTGCGTCCAGAATCTGGCGCACTTTTCGCCCCGCTTCCTTGTCGTTGCCGCTGTCGATCAGGCAAACATCGTTTCCATCCAGCTTTACGAGCCCAATCTTCGCCGGGCTTTGGATAAAATAGCTGCTATCTGTGATTTGGTGCAGTTCGTACATGGTTTGATTCTCCTGTTATCGTTGCGTGTATGAAGCTGACTCGCTCGGGCATCCGTTCTGTTCGAGCCTGTATCCAACCATATGATAGATTCTCTCGCCATCCTCACCAACGTCATCTACCCGCTCGGCTTCAATAAACCCGAGCGCTTCCAACAGACAGCGAGAAGGGATATTGTCCTGTTCCGTATACGCTTCCAGCGCGCTTAGAGACATGGTGCAAAATCCATAATCGAGCACAGACTTGAGAGCTTCCTTCATCAAGCCTTTCCCCTGTAATGCTGGCGCGATGCCATAGCTCAACTCCGCCGTGTTCCGCTGAAAATCGATGTTCCAGATCCCGACGGAGCCAATCACTTTCTTCTCCCGCTTAGCTTCCATCGCCCAGATGATCCAGCGGTCTTCTTCCACTCCCGTGCGCATTTTCTCGATATAGGCTTCCGTTTGTGCCTGTGTTTGATCCGGGGCAGTATCGGTATAGGTGTGCATCCGAGGGTCGGAGCGTATGGCAAACAAGTCTTCCCGATCGGATCGCATCATCGCTCGGAGTATCAAGTTTTCAGTCTCTAAAATCGGAAACGATTTCATTTTCATTCGTATGTCCTCGTACAGCGCATGCTTGGCAAATGTTTTCTGTCAGAGTTTTAATTCGCCGCAAATTGAAATCACCGCACTTCCGCCAATCCAAATACTACCATCGGAATCAATCCTGCTTTGTATGACGGATCGCTTGCCCATCGCTTCGCCCTGCACAAACGAGTTGATCTGATTGAGCTGGATTCGATTTTGTTTGCCCAGATAATAGGTCAGTGCAGCGTTGGAGGTTCCGGTTGCGGACTCTTCATCGATCCCAAACAACGGCGCAAAGTTTCTGCAATAGGCCGTCGGCTCACCATTTTCCGGACAAAAGAACAGGTGCATGCCGACGAGTCCAAGTTCCTGCGAAAGACGAATCACTTCCTCGCGGTTTTGAATCGCGTGATCCAGTGCTTCTTTGCTCTTCACGGAAAGCAGAACATCCGCAAGCCCCGCTTTTACAACGCACGGTTGAAAACCTCGCGGCTGCTCTGCCGCTTGGATTTGATACGCCGCATAAACCTGATCGCTCTCTTCTTGAGAAAGTGTCTTTACGATTTCACCTTGCGGCATCTCCAGCCAAATCCTGTCCGGCTCAACCGACACATTCAACCGCCCCGCATTTGTTTGCGCAAGAAGGTTTCCGCAAGCAATCTTCCCCTGCTCCCGCAGCACGGTAAAAGAGGAGACCGTCGCGTGGCCGCAGAGCGGCACCTCGCCCTCCGGCGTAAAATAGCGCAACTGGAATGTATCCGTATCCATCTGCTTCACAAACGCCGTCTCTGAGTGCTTCAGCTCTGCCGCAACATTTTGCATAAGGCTGTCTTCGGGAAACGCCTGTTCCGCACGCAACAAAACAACCCCGGCTTGGTTCCCGCCGAAGAGCTGATCGGTAAAAGCGTCTACGATGAAGAGTTGCATGGGTGTATCTCGTTTCTAGATTTTTCAGAATTATACCAGAAAACTGTACAAATAGAAACTCAGATCAACAAACACTCGTTATTAAACAAGTCTCAATTAAAACATACTCAACCGTTGCTCGAACGATTGAGTATCTCATCTTGCTTCTTTGATTATTTGATTAAACTAAGATATCGATCCAAAACTTGAATTGATTTTTCAGCAGCTGCGCGAGCATACTTTGCAAAGGATTCATTCCCGCTTTCATGTGGCGTGTCACTGATCGAACGAATTGCTATGAAAGGAATTTGATTGACATAACATACATGAGCAACGCTTGCTGTCTCCATGTCAACACATTGTGGATTATGTTTCTTAATAATCGCTTCCCTACCATCCTGATCGATGAACGCTTCACCTGTTACAATTTTCCCTGCCAAAACGGTTTTGTCATCTGCATTCGCTATCATCAAAGCATTCAATAAATCTTGATCCGCTATGAAGTAAGGTTGTTCCATCCATGGATGGAATCTCACCAGTATTTCGTCTTCTACATCGTGATAAGCTACTTCTTTTGAAATAACGGTGTCAAGAATATTTAGACTTGTATCAATTGCTCCAGCAACGCCAATCATAATTACCTTGCTAACGTCATAGGTACTGATTAAAACTTGTGCGGCTATGGCAGCATTCACCTTACATACACCGCAGAAAAGGGCAACGATCGGAATATCGCCACATCTGCCTTCATGGAAGTTTAGCCTTGCATGTGTTGTTATCCTATCATCCGTGACTTTTTGTAAAAAAGGCGTGATCTCAAATTCAGTTGCAGCAATAATTCCAATCGCTTGATGCTTCACTGTTTCCTCCATGTGTGCAACACGTCTCATTTTAAATATGATAACTACTCCCAGATACAATTGTATATTTGTATAATTTTGTTTTTTACGTTTTTAATTATTATTTGGAGTATACCACAATTGTGTTTCAATGTTCCATATGGATTGCACAATATAAGTTACAGCGTTTTGTTTTATCCGTTTGCTATACGCGATGGTCGCTTCATCAAGTCCTCCTGAACCATGACAACGAAAAATGACCACCATTTGGTGGTCATTTTTGTTGGTGCGGCAGATGGGACTTGAACCCATACGCTCTCGCACACGCCCCTCAAACGTGCCTGTCTGCCAATTCCAGCACTGCCGCGCACCATGTAAGTATAGCCGCAGGAAGGGTAGTTGTCAATCGGTTTTGATCAAATTTTTAAGCTCATTTTTCACAGGTTTTTCCTGTCCTAAAATGGTAAAAAGAAACCCAGTACTTACGCGAAAAATTCGGCTTATCCTCCCCCAAAACACAGTTTCTTTTAAAAAACAAAACACGACGTTCTTTTTTCTCACGCCCAATCGCGCTATAATAAAGAAAATCGGTTGTGCTAAGATACGCTCGATTCAAAACCGATTTCTCAAAATCAATGTTTAAATGCTAACCGATCTATCTAAAGGAGGATTTCTCCCATGAGAAATTTAACCATGCTGACCGACCTGTACCAACTCACTATGATGTATGGCTACTACAAGGAAGGCATGCAGAAGAATGAAGGTATTTTCGATCTGTTCTTTCGGCCGAAAGAAGACGTTGTCTACGCCGTCATGGCGGGCACGGAGAGCGTTGTCGAATACATCAACAACATTCACTTCGCTGAGGAGGATATCGCATACCTGCGCTCTCTCAACCTCTTCGACGAGTCGTTTTTAAACTATCTCAAAACCTTCCGCTTTACCGGCGATCTCTACGCCATAGCGGAGGGCACCGTGGTCTTCCCCTACGAACCGCTTGTGCGTGTCCGCGCGCCGATTATGGAAGCGCAGCTCATTGAGACCGCGATCCTCACCTTTGTCAATCACCAGACGCTGATTGCCACCAAGGCGAGCCAGATCTGCTATTCCGCGCAAGGGGACTCTGTCCTGGAGTTTGGCCTTCGCCGCGCGCAGGGGGCGGATGCCGCCATCTACGGCGCCAGAGCCGCCATCATCGGCGGCTGCAATGCGACAAGCAACGTGCTCACCGGGCAGATGTTTGGCATCACCGTCTCCGGAACGCATGCGCACAGCTGGGTGCAGAGCTTCCCGGATGAAGTCTCCGCGTTCCGCGCTTATGCGCGCACCTTCCCTGATAGCTGTCTTCTGCTGGTCGATACCTATGATACGCTCCGCAGCGGCGTGCCAAACGCCATCACGGTGTTTCAGGAGCTCAGTGCAAGCGGGCATGAGCCGGTTGGCATCCGTCTCGACAGCGGCGACCTTGCTTACCTGAGCAAGAAAGCACGCCTGATGCTGGACGCGGCGGGCTTTCCGAACGCGATCATCGCCGCAAGCAGCGACCTCGACGAATATGTGATTCGCGACCTCAAGACACAGGGCGCGCGCATCAACGTTTGGGGTGTCGGCACCCGGTTGATCACGAGCGAAAACAACCCTGCGCTTGGCGGAGTTTACAAGATGAGCGGCGAGATCGTAAACGGCGAGCTTGTGCCAAAGATCAAGATTTCTGACAACCCCGCGAAGGTCACAAACCCCGGCTATAAGAAAGTATTCCGCCTCTACGATAAGGATAGCATGGCGGTTGCAGACCTGATTGCGCTCGAAGATGAGGTCATCGACAACACGAAGCCGCTGCGCATCTTTGACCCGATTCAAACCTACAAGCGCATGACGCTGACGAATTTTACTGCGCGTGAGCTGCTACTCCCCATCTTCGTCGCAGGAAAGCAGGTCTATACCTGCCCGGATATTCACGATATCGCCGATTATGCCAAGCGTGAGATGGCTTCCATGTGGGATGAATACAAGCGACTTCTGATGCCGCACACGTACAAGGTCGACCTCTCGGATCGGCTCTACGACCTCAAGCAAAAGCTCCTGCGGGATGCGGTTGGAGACCACGCATGAAACGCCTCTCCCTGATGATCTTGCTCCTCAGCGCGCTGTTCTTGTTCTCGCTTGCCGGTTGTGAGGACGCAACCCCCGTGCTCGCGGGCACGCCTACCCCCGCCGCCACGCCTACTCCCCTGCCCGATCCGTTTTCAGCGGAGATCACGGCGGCGCCCGTTGCGACCGATGCACTTGGCAATGCCATCGCCGGAGACGATCATTATTGGCAGTATCTTTCCTTTGGTGCGCTCCGGGTTTATGAGTATGACGATGGCACTTTCCTCGATGGCATCTGCGTCAACGCCTACCCCCAGCCGCTCGACGGCGAAGTAAACATCGTTTATACGACTGCGGATGGCAAGATTTGCGGCATCGGTAAGATTCACAATGTACTCGGCACAACGCTTCTTCAGACGGGTTCCAATGCGATCTACGCGGAGATCAACACCGATATCGACGTGACAAGCATGGATTTTGCTCTCGTCGTGAAGACCGCTTTTGCGCCCGTTGCGGCGGTTGCATCGCCCACGCCGTGATGATTTACGTACACAGCGAATCTAGCAACAGTACAAAAAATCAGCTTGCATCGCAAAAGCCCCGCCGGATGGCGGGGCTTTGTGTGTTGCTTTCTTGGATCGATTGCTTATTTGACGAGGCCGGTCGCAGCGTTGAACTCGTCGATGAGCGCGTCGATTTGAGCTGCTTCCGCATGCATATCGGTCCAGTAGTTTTCGTCATACCACTGCGCGTTGATCTCTTCGACCGTCTTGCCCTGCTGTTCCACCCAAGTATAGTACTTGAGGTTGTGGATACGCTTGCGGCCTTCATAGGTGAGCTCTTCCATGACATCCGTACGGATACCGTGGAGATGTTCTGCATAGTCGGCTGCTGCCTTGACTTCGCTGTACGGACCGTCCGCTTCAACAAGCTCTTCGATGCGGCTGCCGTACATCACGCCGGAGTCGGTTGCAACCGTCGCGAGCACGTCATGCTCGGTCAGTTCATAGTATTTCGCCATCTTGATGCAGCAGAGCATGTTCGCGATGCCGGAGATACCCAGCAGCGAGAGCTTCTCGATGAAGTCCGCCGGAACGCCGACTTCTTCGATGAGGTACTTTCTGCCTGCCGGATCGTTGAAGAGTCGGAGCAGCTTCTGGCTGTCTTCGTCGTCGATGTCGATGACCATGTCGGTGTTCTTCACGTTGTGAATCCACGGGACATGCTTATCGCCGATGCCTTCAATGCGGTGTCCGCCGAAGCCGTTGTTGAGCAACGTCGGGCACTGGAGCGCTTCGCCGACTGCCAGCTTGCTAGTGGGATAGACTTCCTTGAGGTAGTCGCCCGCGGACATGGTGCCCGCGCTGCCACTCGTGAAGGCCGCGCCCGCAAAACGGTCGCCTTCGCGCTTGATGGACTCAAACGCATCCGCGATAGCTTTGCCAGTCACCTGATAGTGCCAAACGCAGTTACCCATCTCCTCAAACTGGTTGAAGATCATGACGTCTTTGCGCGTCGTCTTAAGTTCCCAGGTTTTGTCAAAGATTTCTTTGACGTTGCTCTCGCAGCCCGGCGTTGCGATGATTTCGCCAGCGACGGTCTTGAGCCAGTCAAAGCGCTCTTTGCTCATCTCCGCAGGGAGAATCGCGATCGAATCGCAGGAGAGCAGAGCGGAGTTGTATGCGCCGCCGCGGCAATAGTTGCCGGTGCTGGGCCAAACAGCCTTGTGATAGGTGGGGTCAAACTGGCCCGTCACGAGGCGCGGCACGAGGCAGCCAAACGATGCGCCAACTTTGTGGCAGCCCGTCGGGAACCATTTGCCGGTCAAAATGATGATGCGTGCCTTGACGCCGGAAAGAGCGGACGGTACTTCGATGAAGTTCACGCCGCCAAACTTGCCGCCTTTTTCCTTCGGCTCGTTGCGCCAGCTAATGCGGAATAGGTTCAGCGGGTTGATGTCCCAAAGGCCAACGTTGGTCAGCTTCTCTTTGATGCTATCCGGGATCAGATCCGGGTTACGCATCTGGGAAATTTTCGGGATGATGATGCCCTTCTCGCGCGCTCTGTCGATGCTGTGCTGAAGGCCTTCGCGGTTTTTCGTCAGGTCGATCATGTATTTCACTCCTAAAAATATTATAGATAGAAATGCCCTATTTCTCTATCAGCATACAGCAAGAAACACGGTTTGTAAACCCAAAACGGGTAAAAATATGAAATATATTTATGCTTTCTAATTTTTTGTTTGGATTGTTGTCGGTTTCCGAACTATGCCGGATTCAATTCTGATTTGTATCACTCGAAGCACCAAATCTCGCATCATATGCGAGTAAAAGATCGACCGCTTCCCCATAGCTCTTGATGCCGCTTGGTTGCGAATTGTGCTTGAGGTAGGCGTCGTTTCGCCGATCCGCGCTCTGCCGAACCTCGCCGGAAAACGCTCTCCAATAAGCGTTGTACGCCGAAAAATCGCGCCAGATCGCGTCTCCATACGCCTCCGTTGCGGCAAGATAGCGCGTGCTGTCCGCACTGTAGAGCGCGTTGCCCGCAACAATGAGCGCATAGGCAAGCCCGCTGTAGCGGACGTTTGGATCACCTGACGACAGGCACGCCAGATACCCCGTCAACTCCGCTTCGTTCTCGCTTGCGATGCCGGTTTGGTGCGCCATCTCGTGCGCAGCAGCTTGATAGAGGAGCAGCGGCGGCTGATCTGCATTCACGTTTGGTTCTGCCGTGAGCCCGATGTAGATACCGGAAATTCCCTGCCAAGACAGCCCGCGCGACCAAAAAATCTGTTTGGCGCGGGTCGGATCAGGCGGGATGACCGTGATTTCTTTATGAAGTGAGTCATATGCTTGCGTGAGCGTTTGAAAGAGTTTCCCTTTGCTCTCCTTCGGGGCAAACACGCCGTTTTCGTCCTCGTGCAACGTCTCTCGAAGCGTTCGCGCCTCGATAGCAGTTTTCAGTACAAACGCTTCCAGCTCGTTCACGGAACGTGTTTCAATCGTCAACTCCATGCGTTGTGCTAGCGGCTCTCGAAAATAATTGAATCCCCACGTAGCGTAAAAGAGATTCAGTACGATTCCTCCAGCGAGTAAAATCGAAGCAAGCGTGCTGATGAGACGTGAAAGCTTGATTTTGCACAAGACAAGCTGAATCAAGCGCACCAGAAGCAAGGCTGAAACACCAAGCGCAAGAAAATAGAGTAAAAACTCCGCAATCGAAAACGGAACAAGGCTGGTCAAAGCCGAGATCGCGCGCCGAATCGGCAGATAGATTCCTTCGCTGTAATGCTGCTCCATCCATGCGCTTTTCCCTGCGAGCAGGCGCGGCCAGTTGAGACCCAGCAGAATCAGGCCTGCGCCAAAGCAAGCGCGCACGAGGATTCCTGTTGCAGAGGATTGTGTTTTGTTCTTCGTTTCCCGTTTTGTCATGGAGCGATTATACCACCCGATTGTGGCGTAATCTATACCAAACCCGTACAAACCATCTGTTTTTCTGGCGCAACAGTTCCCCGCGTGATACAATATAGCGTGAGGTTTATGTAAATGGAAATCGGGCTTTCGACGGCAAGTTACTTTCAAAAAATGCAGATTGAGGATGCAATTCTCAATATTGGCGCGCACGGTGTTCGCGTTTGCGAGGTGTTTCTAAATACATTTTCAGAGTATGAGCCGTCGTTTGTCGAGCTGCTGGCAGAGCGGCTTACGCAAGCAAATGTGCGCGTGTTCAGCGTGCATCCCATGAGCATGCAGTTCGAGCCACAGCTCTTTTCCATCCATCCCCGCCAGCGGCAGGATGCACTGGATCTCTATGAACGTGTGCTAGCTGCGGGAAAACGTCTCGGCGCACAGTGCTATGTGATGCACGGACCTGCGCGGCTCTTCGGCGGTGTGAAAAACATCGAGCTTGCTCGCATCGCTCCGATTTTTGTCGACCTCGCGGAACGTGCGTCAGGCTATGGCATTCAACTCACGCTCGAAAATGTGAGCTGGTGTGTGTTCAACGAACCGGAGTTTGGCGCGCGCTTGCAGGAGTTGACCAACGGCGCAATCAAACACACGCTGGACGTCAAACAAGCGGTTCGCAGCGGGCATGACCCGATGGACTACATCCGCGCGGTTGGCGAACAAATCGTCAACGTACATCTCTGCGACGCAACGCAGCTGCCTTCCGGCGGCGTACGGTATGATATGCCCGGCTTTGGTGAATATGATTTTGAAGCGATGTTCAACCTGCTTGGCAAAAAGGGGTTCACCGGCCCCGCTTTTATCGAAGTGTACAGCGACATGTACAGCGAAATTCCAGTTTTGTATGATAGTTTAGCGCGGATCAACGAGATCGTTTCGCGCTCCTGCTACGGCAAAACAACATACTAATATTTTTACTCACGCGCTTTCTTGTGACAACAATATATGATATGATACGTTGTCTTGCAAATATTCGTGTTTCATGAGCGAAGCTTTGAATATAACAATCATCTGAACCAACGGGAGGAAACATTGATGAACGAACGGTATCTGGACGAATCCTGGCGCCAATCCATGCGCGTCAAGTTGGATTTTAACAACATGATGTCCGATCAACTCGGCAACCGCGGCATCTACCGCCGCGAGCTGGAAGGCATGCAGGCGCAGCTTGACGCGGCTGTTGTGAGCACGCGCGCAAAGCGCCCGATTATGCGCTGGCGCGAGCTGCCGTATAATCAGGACGAGGTTGTAAAATCCATTCTGGAAGAGGCTGCAAGAATCCGTGACACGTTTGACGACTTTGTCGTGCTCGGCATCGGCGGCAGCGCGCTGGGTCCTATCGCCGTGCAACAGGCGCTTAACCACCTGCACTACAACGACCTCCCGCGCGAAAAGCGTAACGGCCCGCGTCTTTTTGTCGAAGACAATATTGACCCGGAACGTATGGCGGCTTTGTTGGATGTGGTGGATGTCGAGAAGACCTGCTTTAACGTCATCAGCAAATCCGGCGGCACGTCCGAAACCATGAGCCAGTTGCTTATCATCGCATCGCTGCTACATGAAAAGCTCGGCGCGGATATCAGCACACATCTGATCGCAACCACGGACGAAACCAAGGGAAACCTGATCAAGATTGCAAAAGCCGAAAATCTCAAGACGTATTTCATTCCCGAAGGCGTTGGCGGCAGATTTTCCGAGCTTTGCCCGGTGGGGCTGCTTGCTGCCGCCGTCTGCGGAATCGATATTCGTGAGTTGCTCGCAGGCGCGGCATTCATGGACGCGATCTGCGACAGCCAACGCGATGTTTGGAAAAACCCCGCCTACATGCTCGCCACCCTGCAGGTTGCCAGCATGAAGCGCGGCTGCAACATCAGCGTCATGATGCCGTATGCGGATTCGCTTCGCTACATGGCGGACTGGTATGCCCAGCTTTGGGCGGAATCCCTCGGCAAAAAAACCGATTGGGACGGCAACACCGTAAACGCGGGACAAACCCCTGTTAAGAGCCTCGGCGTGACAGATCAACACTCTCAGGTGCAGCTCTATACGGAAGGCCCGTTTGATAAAGTGCTGACCTTCCTCGCAGTCGACAAATATCGCTGCGAAACCATGATCAGCGATGGTTATTTCGATGTGCCGGATGTTTCCTTCCTCTGCGGGCACACGCAGAACGAGCTGATCGCAGCCGAACTCAAAGCGACGGAATACGCCGTGAGCAAGAGCGGGCACCTCAACCACACGATCCTGCTGCCGGAAGTTAACGCGTTCACGGTCGGGCAACTCCTCTTCCTCTTCGAGATGGCGACGGCATTTGCAGGCGAACTGCTGAACATCAACGCCTTTGATCAACCCGGCGTCGAAGAAGGCAAGAAGGCGACCTATGCGCTGCTCGGCAAACAAGGCTACGACGAAAAACGCGCGGAGCTTGCCGCAATCCCCGAAAAGAACGAGAAATTCATCATCTAAGCATATGATCACCATTCGACCGCTCACCGCAGCGGACAAACAACAGGCAAGGGAAATTTGGGAGTTGCGTTTTCACGACTCCCTTTCCTTTATCGATTGGTTTTTTACCGAACGGTATTCTCCAGAAACATCGTTTTGCGCAGAAGAGAACGGGCGCATCCTCAGCATCCTCCACGGCAGCATCATGGAGCTTCGCGTGCGCGGGATCATTCTCCCCGCGATGATGATCTCCGGCGTGGCAACGCTCCCCGGCTATGAAGGACAAGGGCTGATGAAGCGCGTGCTCTTTGCGCTCTTTACAGAATGTCAGCGACGCAACATTCCGCTTGCGTTCCATAAGCCTTCCCATTTTTCGATCTATCGCGCGGTTGGCGAGTTTCCTTGCTATGACGCGCTGTTTCACACGAGAGAAACCGAACCGCAATCCCCTGTCGTTTGGGACGCGCTGCCGGATGCGGGTGCATTGTTGCGCGTCTACGAACAGGCAACCGCACATTACAGCGGCATCGTGATGCGCTCTTATGCAGATATGGAAAAGCGCATCCACGATTTGACCTGCGATGGAACAAAGTTTCTGCTGCACCAAACAGGTGGTGTGCTCGGTGGATACCTGTTTGCTTCCGAGGAGGACGACGGCTCGCTCTATTGTGAGGAAGCGCTCGCAACCACGCCTGTTGCATATGAAGCAATGCTCGCGCGGCTCCCGAAAGGCAGCGTTGTAAAGCTCCCGCCGGATGTGCCGATCAAGGGCGGCTTGCAGCCTTGGGGTGTGATGATTCCCGTCGATATTCCCCGACTCCTGCGCGCGCTTTGCGAAGAGGCGTCCGCGTTTCGCCTGGAGGTGTTGGACAGCATGATGCCCTGGAACAACGGCGTGTTTGACGCAGCGGGAAACAAAGTAAGTGACCCCGCGACGGATACCCTCTCTGCCGGACGGCTTATGCAGTTCTTGTGCGGTTATCTTCCGTTTCAGGAATCGTTTTCTGAGCAGACTTGCTATTGTGCAGACGAGTATTGAGTGCTTTTCGAACGCCCTTGTGCTAGAATAAATTCGTTCAATCATTTCTTGTAAGGAGATTTCCCATGTACGATATCGTATCCCTCGGCGAACTGCTGATTGACTTTACAGAGAGCGGCATCTCTGCCGCCGGTCAACGCCTCTTTGAGCAAAATCCCGGCGGCGCGGTCACAAACCTGCTCTGCGCGGCCTCCCAATGCGGCGCAAAAACGGGCTTCATCGGCAAGGTCGGAAACGATATGCACGGCGCGTTCCTCAAGCAGGCGATGGTAGATGCGGGCGTTGACATGCACGCACTCATTGAAGCGGACGACGTATTCACGACGATGGCGTTCGTCGCGCTCAAACCCAGTGGCGAGCGTGAATTTTCCTTTGCCCGCAAACCCGGCGCCGATACCCAACTTCGCGCTGACGAGTTGGATCGCGACATGCTGACGCACACGCGCGTGTTCCACACAGGTTCGCTTTCGCTCACGCAAGAGCCGTCGCGCGCGGCAACCTATGAGGCGATCGACATTGCAAAAGCAGCGGGAGCCGTGATTTCCTACGACCCGAACTATCGCGCGTCGCTCTGGTCAAGCCGTGAGGAAGCGATCCGCTTCATGCGCTCATTGATTGTTACCGCCGACATCATGAAAGTTTCCGACGAGGAACTGCCGCTCCTCACGGGCGAAACCGACCCCGAAAAAGCCGCCGATGTGTTAATGGATCAGGGCGTAAAGATTGTTGCAATTACGCTAGGCTCCGAAGGTGCTTATATTCGCATCCGAAATGAAAACCGGATTGTCCCGGGATTTCGTGCAAATGCTGTGGATACCACCGGCGCAGGCGACTCCTTCTTTGGTGGATTTCTCTACCGATTTCTCACCTCGGGCAAATCGCTCAAACAGGTCACCATCGACGATGCGGCGGATTATGCCCGCTTTGGCAACGCGACTGCCTCGCTGTGCGTCGAGCGGCGCGGCGGAATTCCCGCAATGCCGAAACTTGCCGAAGTGCTGGAACGGCTCAAACAATAAACTCTAGCGGCTCAACTTTGCCCCGCCTTCGGCGGGGCTTTTCCTATCGATTCTGGAATAAGATTTTACTTAAAAAAAAGAATTTTGTTATATTGATCGTGTTTAGTAAAACAATTCTTGTTGTATCTTAACATTCGTGTTATGATTGTGTTATATGGAGGATTGCACGCATGATGAATGAACGAATTGCAAAAGTACGGGATTATATTCAGTCCCGCGGTGAAGTCAGCGTATCCGAGTTGCAGTCTCTCTATGAGGGCTATTCTTCCATGACCATCTGGCGCGATCTCAAGCAACTAGAAGAGCAGGGTTATATTCGGCGCGTTCACGGCGGTGTGATCTCTATGCAAACCGCGGCTCTTCAGATTGAGGGTGTTTATAGCAAGCGCGCACGGGAAAACACGCGGCAAAAAATCGCAATCGCAAAAGCCGCGCTGGAACTGATCCATCCGGGACACGCAGTCTACATGGACGCCGGAAGTACGCTGATGACCGTTGCCAACCACATGGGAAACGACCGCTATACCATCGTCACCAGCGGCGCGAACATCGCAATCGAGCTCTCTCAACGGCACACGTGCGATGTACTACTCACCGGCGGGCAAATCAGCGAAAACACACTTTCCTGCTCCGGCGCACAGGCAGAGGCGTTTATTTCAAGCATCAACATCGATCTTGCGCTCATGTCCCCTTCCGGCTTCTCGCTGCGTACGGGTTTTACAAGCGGCAGCCAGAGCGAGAGTCTCTTAAAACGCGCGGTGATCTCCAAGGCTGCGAAGGTCGTTATCCTGATGGACAATTCCAAGATCGGGCGCTCACTTCCATTTACGTTTGCGAACCTCTCCGATATTGATCTGTTGATCTGCGATTCACCGCTGCCAAAGGAAGTTTCTGCGGAGCTCAAGGAACAAGGTGTCAATATCGTCGTAGCCGAAGGATAATCTATCTGAGTACAATTTAACAGGAGCCACCGATTTCATTCGGAGGCTCCTGTTTGTTGCATATGGAATATCTAGGTTTTGCACGTTTCTCAGATGTTCTCTTTGATTACAAGATCGGCGACCGCTTCCCCGATGAACTGCTGCCCTTCTTCCGTTAGGTGCAGCCCGTCGGCACAGATCATTTTCTTTACAAATCCTCGGTTCTCAAGGCAACGCTGGCGCAGGTCGATCAGTTGAATGGAAAACTCTCGCGCAACCTTTTCGATCATAAGCGAATATAGCTCTTGATAACGGTAGATCTGCTGTACATCGCCCAGCCATTTTAAAATATGTTTTGGGTTGAGCCTGTCTCCCACGAGAAAGTGAAAATATCGTTCTGCGTCGATGGGTGGCAACGTCATTAATACCGGTCGAATGTTTCGCGCAACAAGCCAGCGGACGATGGCACGCAAAGATTCGAGATACTCTTGAGGCGGTGTTGCGGGCAGATGCTGCTCTTCCGGACGTTCGGAAACCGCTGCCCAGTCAAAATTACAGTCGTTGCCGCCGAACTCGATCACCGCCGTGTCGCAAACGATTCCGTCGTTGACATCGCGTTCCATCAGTTCCATGCCCAGCGGTGCGGTACAGCCAAATTTGGAACGGTTGATGATCTCGATACCAAGTTTGTTTGCCGCGATGTCCACCGCGGTCAATTTACTGTAGGCATGTCGCTTACGCGTCTCATTCCAGACTACGCCCTTGGCGAGCGAGTCTCCCCAGACGACAACTCTTTCTCCTGCAATCTGTTCCATCGCACCAATTCTCTTTCGGATTCATTGATTTATCCTACCAAACAACTTTCAAGTAACGTTCAAAATCGTGTGACAAAACTGTGTTCCTTTCGTCAAGTCTCTTTCAACTATCCTCCTGATTGTGCAGAATGAAACGCACGGAAAAAGAGCCGCGGATAAATCCGCGGCTCTCGTGCTGTTGTGTATGAGGTTGGATCGCTTACTCCATGGAGTTGAGCTTCTTGTAGTATTCGATCTTATCCATGGCTTCCTTCTCTGCGCGCTCGAACAGTCCGTCTGCAACGGCCGGGAAGGTCTTCTTCAGCGATGCATAGCGCACTTCACTGGTAATGAACTCCTTGAAGCTTCCGTTCGGATCCTTGCTGTCCAGCGTGAAGGGGTTCTTGCCCTGATCCGCGAGATCGGGATTGTAGCGGTACAGCGGCCAGTAGCCGGACTCGACTGCCTTCTTGGCTTCGATCTGGGAGTGACCCATGTTGATGCCGTGGTTGATGCAAGGCGAGTATGCGATGATGAGGCTCGGACCTTTGTACGCTTCCGCTTCGGTGACGGCCTTCATGAGCTGGTTCGGGTTTGCGCCCATGCTGACTTTCGCCACATAGACGTAGCCATAGCTCATCGCCATCAGGCCGAGATCCTTCTTCTTGGTACGCTTGCCGGCGGCTGCGAACTTCGCGATGGAGCCGGTCGGTGTGGATTTGCTGGACTGTCCGCCCGTGTTGGAGTACAACTCGGTGTCGAGCACGAGGACGTTGATGTCTTCATCCATGGCGAGCACGTGGTCGAGTCCGCCGTAGCCGATATCATACGCCCAGCCGTCGCCGCCGATGACCCAGATGGACTGCTTGGTGAGCAGGTCTTTGCTCTCGAGCAGCTCGGTGGTGAGCTGGCAGGCTTCGCACTCGCAAACCTTGCCCTTCTTGACCCACTCGGCTTCCCATTCGGTGCCGGAGAGATCGATCCCATCCTGCGCTGCCGCGATCAAACGA
This sequence comes from Christensenella sp. UBA7703, assembly GCA_002482505.1. Taxonomy (GTDB): domain Bacteria; phylum Bacillota; class Clostridia; order Christensenellales; family CAG-138; genus UBA7703. Next base: position 28,047 of record DLGD01000007.1, read on the forward strand.
TCGGATGCCGCACGGGAGGTTGCGCCGTTGTCTTTGTTCTCCAGCCAATTCTGCGCTGCCGCACGGAGTTCATCGGTCGTGTATTCCGCGACGATGAGCTTATTGACCACCTCGATGAGGCGGTTGCGGCGCTGCGTGGTGGCAAGCACCATACCAAAGCCGAACTCGGCGTTATCTTCGAAGAGGGAGTTCGACCAGGCAGGCCCCTGTCCCTTATCGTTGACCGTATAGGGGCACGTCGGTGCGCTGCCGCCGTAGATGGAGGAGCAACCCGTCGCGTTTGCGATGACCATGCGATCGCCGTAGAGCTGCGTAATGAGCTTGACGTAGGGCGTTTCGCCGCAGCCTGCGCACGCACCGCTGAACTCGAAGAGCGGCTTTTTGAACTGGCTGCCCTTGACGGTTGCCGTGTTGAGCTCCAGATTCTTCTCCGGCAGAGCCGCGAAGTAGTTCCAGTTCTCTTCTTCTTTCTCGACGGCATCGGCCAGCGGGCGGAATTCAAGCGCCTTGACTTTCGCCGGGCAAACGTCGATGCAGTTGCCGCAGCCGGTGCAGTCCCACGGGCTAATCTGAATGCGGAACTCGAGGTTTTCAAAGCCCTTGCCCTGCGCCTTCTTGGTTTCAAATCCGGCGGGAGCAGCCGCTTTTTCTTCTGCGGTGACGAGTGCCGGGCGGATGACCGCGTGCGGGCAGGCCAGCGAGCACTGGTTGCACTGGATGCAGTTGTCGGCGATCCAGCGGGGAACGTCAACCGCGATGCCGCGTTTTTCATACTTGGTGGTGCCGGTCGGAACCGTGCCATCCGGGGTGAACTTGGAGACGGGGAGGCTATCGCCCGCCTGCGCGAGCACCGGCCCGATGAATTCCGCAAAATACGGATCGTCAGTCGTCTTCATGGCAACTGCCCCGTCGGTGGCATTCATCCAGGATTCCGGATACTTGATCTCTTCGATCGCGTTCACGCCGAGGTCGATCGCGTCCCAGTTCTGCTTGACGACTTCGTCGCCCTTCTTACCGTAGGACTTCTTCGCAGCTGCCTTCATGTAATCGATGGCTTCTTCCACCGGGATGACATTGGCGAGCTTGAAGAAAGCGCTCTGCATGATGGTGTTGATGCGTCCACCCATGCCGACTTCGCGCGCAAGCTTAATCGCGTCGATGTTGTAGAAGCGGAGCTTCTTCTTCGCGATGGCTTTCTTGAGGGAAGCGGGCAGTTCGCATTCCATTTCGGCAAGCGTCCACGGGCTGTTGAGCAGGAATACGCCGCCTTCTTTGATGCCTTCCGCAACCGCATAACGGGTTACGTAGCTGGAGTTGTGGCAGGCGACAAAGTCCGCGTGGTCGATCAGATACGGGCTCTGAATCGGCTTCTTGCCAAAGCGGAGGTGCGAAACGGTCAGGCCGCCGGACTTCTTGGAGTCGTAGGCAAAATAACCCTGCACATACAGCGATGTATGATCACCAATGATCTTGATGGAGTTTTTGTTTGCGCCAACGGTGCCGTCCGCGCCGAGGCCGAAGAATTTGCACGCAATAGTGCCTTCCGGCGAGGCGTTAACCTGACGGCTGACAGTGAGCGACGTGTTGGTCACGTCGTCGTTGATACCGACGGTGAAGTGGTTTTTCGGCTGCTTGGATTCGGCGTTTTCGAACACCGCTGCCACCATGGACGGCGTGAATTCTTTGCTGCCGAGGCCGTAGCGTCCGCCAACGACTTCGATATCCTTGTGTCCGGTCTCAACCAGCGCGTTGAGCACGTCCTGATAGAGCGGTTCGCCAAGGGAGCCGGGCTCCTTCGTGCGATCGAGCACCGCGAGGCGCTTGACGCTCTTGGGGAGCGCGTCCACAAACTTCGCCGCAACGAATGGACGATAGAGGCGGACTTTGAGCACGCCGAGCTTCGCGCCGTTTTTGTTAAGGTATTCAATGGTTTCTTCCGAGACATCCGCGCCGCTGCCCATGACGACGAGCACGGTTTCTGCATCCGGCGCGCCGACATAGTCAAAGAGGTTATACTTGCGTCCCGTGAGCTTTGCGACTTCGCCCATGTAATGCTCTACGATGCCTGGCACCGCGTCATAATACTTGTTGGCTGCTTCGCGGCCCTGGAAGTAGATGTCCGGGTTCTGCGCCGTGCCGCCCTGATGCGGGTGGTCGGGGTTCAGTGCGCGGGCACGGAAAGCCTTGACCGCCTCGGTGTCGAGGAGCTTGCCCATGTCTTCATAGTCGATGGTTTCAATCTTGGAGACTTCGTGGGAGGTACGGAATCCATCAAAGAAATGAAGGAACGGCACGCTGCCCTTGATCGCGGAAAGGTGCGAAACAAGCGCCATGTCCATAACTTCCTGTACGGAAGCGGAGGCAAGCATGGCAAAACCGGTCTGACGGCAGCTCATCACGTCCGAATGATCGCCAAAGATCGACAGAGAGTGCGCAGCCAACGCACGAGCGCTGACATGGAACACACACGGCAGGAGTTCGCCGGAGATCTTGTACATGTTCGGGATCATGAGCAACAAGCCCTGAGAAGCGGTAAACGTCGTGGTCAGCGCGCCTGCCTTGAGGGAACCGTGCACCGCACCAGCGGCACCGCCTTCACTCTGCATTTCAGCAACGCGAACCTGCTGTCCGAAAAGGTTGGTTCTTCCGTTTGCCGACCAATCGTCCGCAACTTCTGCCATGGGAGAAGACGGCGTGATCGGGTAAATCGCCGCTACGTCTGAAAATGCATACGCAACGTGCGACGCGGCGGTATTACCGTCGATTGTCATGGTTTTTGCCATTTGGTGGATGCCTCCTTAGATATGTATGGAATCGGGGTTACCCATTGATTACCACCTGATATTATACCTTCCATCTTGTGTACTGTCAATCGAGCCAATCCGTCATGCGCGAATAAAATGCAGGATTTCCATTCATTTTACAATTCAAAAATCGATTTTAAGAAATTAAATTGCAGGATTCCCTGCAAAGCCAAGATGATTCTATTGGGAATGCTTTTTTTGTATATCATCGCATGCAAAAAGCGGGAGAACTCCCCCGCTTCCTGATTGTAAACCGTTTTTAACTATCTCGTCTCGCCAAAAAGCTTCCCGCGGAAACGCTCTAGAAGTTTCATCAGCGGAATTCCGAGCGCAAAGCATGCGATCGCCTGCCCTACCGCAACATATCCTGCTGCACCCCAGTAGGTTACGCCTACTTGATAGACATAGGTCAAAAGCCAGCCTACAACCAGTGCATTGACGACCACCGAAGGCAGCGGAGCCAGGTATTTTGAAACACAGTTTCGCATTTTGTAGGTGATGAAAGCTGCGATCAGCGTCGCCAGGCTTCCAAACATCACGTCGTAGATCGGAGCGCCGGTGAGTACGTTTGCGAGCAGACAGCCAATGAACAACCCCGGCACGGCGGAGAATGTGAAAAATGGCAGCACGCTCATGGCCTCCGCCACACGGCACTGGATCAGCCCCGATGAAATCGGAGCCAGGAATATCGTCAGCAGCGCATAGACCGCCGCGATGATTGCCCCCTGCGCAAGATCACGCACAGTGAGCTTTTGACTGGGATGTTGCAGGTCTTCCAAGAGATCCTCCTTATGAAACAGCCGCGGATTTAAGCAAGCGGTCAATTTCCGCCCTGCTCTGTGTGGCTGTTTTCTCCTCGTCGATGCCTAATAGCGTGCCGTCTTTCACCGTCTGCCGTCCGGCGACCCAGACCGCGTCCGTCGGCAGATGGTAGCCAACCGTGCCAAAGAGATTTGCCTCGTCGCGCTCCGCCCCCGCCATTTCAAGGCGGTCATAGCGAATCGCAAACAGGTCGGCCGCAAAGCCCTGCGTAATTTGGCCAAGCTTTTTGCGTCCGAGCAGCCGTGCGCTACCGCGCGTCGCCATCTTAAGCAGATCATACCCGCTCGGGGCATTCGCGCCATATGTCAGGCGGTGCATCAGATAGGCCGCGCGCATTTCCTCCATCAGGTTGGAGGCATCGTTGCTTGCGCTTCCGTCAACCGCGAGACCGACAGGAACCCCCAGCCGGAGCATATCGGGAATCCGCGCCACGCCGGAGCTGAGCTTCATATTGGAGCATGGGCAGTGCGCAACGCCGGTGCCTGTGTCTGCAAGGAATTGCAGCTCCTGATCGTTAAAATAGATGCCGTGCGCATAGAATACATCGCTGCCGACAAAGTCCACGCTCTCCATGTAAGCCAGCGGGCGCATGCCGCGTGTGCTCTCGGTGAAGCGTTCCTCGTCTTTGGTCTCGCAAAGGTGCGTGTGCAGCCGAACGCCATAGCTCCGCGCGAGAGCCGCGCTCTGCTTCATCAGATCCGCGGTCACGGAAAACGGCGAGCAGGGAGCCAGCACCACCTGCCGCATGGAAAAATCGGATGCGTCATGATAGCGTTCAATTGCGTTTCTGCTGTCGCGCAGGATCTCGTCTACGGTCTGCACGACGGAATCCGGCGGCAATCCTCCGTCTTTGCGGGACAGGCTCATGCTCCCGCGCGAACTCACCATGCGCATGCCCAGCGATTCCGCCGCGGAGAATTGCGCCGCTAGAAGGTCTCCCGCACCGTTGGGAAAGACATAATGGTGGTCAAAACACGTCGTGCAGCCATATTTCATCAGTTCGCCCATGCCGCTCAGCGAGCTCAGGCGAACGGTGTCCTCGTTGAGGTGCGCCCAGATGTCGTAGAGCGCGGTGAGCCAGTCGAACAGCTCCAAATTCTGCACATGTCGAAGGTTTCGCGTGAAATATTGGTACAGGTGATGATGCGTATTGATCAGCCCCGGATAGAGGATGAGTTTGCTTGCGTCGACGACCTCGTCCGCTGCGACGTTGCCCAGTTTTCCGATCGCGCTGATCACGCCATCCTGCAGCAGTACGTCCGCGCCGCGCCTGATCGAATCGTTATCGTCACAGGTGACGATACATCTTGCGTTTTGTAAGAGTGTTTTCATTGCTTTGTCCGCTCCTTACCGCTTGTGCGGTGATGCCGCACAAAGGGCGCTAGCCCTTGTAAGATGCGGCTTTATTTGCTATACTAAATTGCCCTTTTACCCGAAAACCACACATTTTTTGTGTCTTTCGGAAATTATTTTATCACACTGCGCAGGCAAACTACAACAGCGCCGCGCGCAATGTTGGCAGGACAGGAGTAAACAGAAATGACCCCGAACGCGCAAATCGAAATCGTAAACGTCGGGTTTCAATACGCCGGTGCGGAAAAAATCGCGCTTAAGAACATCAGCCTTTCCATTCACAAGGGCGAGGTGATTGCTATCGTTGGCCACAATGGCTCCGGCAAGAGTACGCTTTGCAAGATGCTCAACGCCTTGCTCATCCCCGCCGAGGGGACGGTCACGGTAGACGGCATGGACACGCGTGACGAGAAAAATCTCTTGGAAATCCGCCGCCGCGTCGGCATGGTGTTTCAAAACCCGGATAACCAACTCGTCACTACCATAGTCGAAGAAGACGTGGGCTTTGGCCCGGAAAACCTTGGCGTACCTCCGGCGGAGATTCGCGTGCGCGTGGACGCGGCGCTAAACGAAGTCGAGATGAGCGCCTATGCGGAAAAGGCAAGCCATGCGCTCTCGGGTGGACAAAAACAACGTGTCGCCATCGCGGGACTACTCGCGATGCAGCCCGAAGTGCTGGTGCTCGACGAAGCGACCGCCATGCTCGACCCGCGCGGGCGTGAAGAGGTGCTCTCTACCGTAAAAAAGCTGAATCAGGAGCGCGGGATGACCGTCGTGATGATTACGCAATTTATGGAAGAGGCGCTAGGTGCGGATCGCGTATTCGTCCTCTCGGAAGGGCGGCTCGTGATGGAAGGCACACCAAAGGAAGTCTTCAATGAGCGCGCGCTGCTGGAAGAAAGCAGACTCGACGCTCCCGCCTTTGTCAAACTTCGCGACGAGTTGCTGGCAGCGGGTTTGCCGATTTCGCATGAAGCGATGAGCTGTGAAGCGCTGGCGGACGAACTCAGCCGTGTGCTCAAAGCGTAGTTCCATCCAAAAAGATTGACGATCGTAGTGTATATAGATAAGGATACAACATGCCAATTGAACTCACACAACTGAGCCATACCTACCTGCCCGGCAGCGCGCTTGCTTACCCAGCGCTCGGGGATATTTCACTGACGATACAGGACGGGGAATTTCTCGGCATCATCGGGCACACCGGCTCCGGCAAGAGCACGCTGATTCAGCACCTCAACGGACTACTCCTCCCAACCTCCGGCTGCGTTCTCGTAGACGGGCTTGATACGCGCGAGAAAAAGCTGAGAAAACAGATTCGCTCGCTGGTTGGGATGGTGTTTCAATATCCTGAATACCAGCTTTTTGAAGAGACCGTGGAGCGCGATGTCGCCTTCGGACCAAAGAACATGGGGCTCGAGGAAGCGGAGATTGCGACACGCGTCTCCGAAGCGCTTCGTTTGGTTGGGCTTACTCCTTCCGAGTTTGCCGAGAAATCTCCGTTCGAACTCTCCGGCGGAGAAAAACGCCGCGCAGCGCTTGCGGGGATTCTCGCCATGCGCCCGAAATACCTCGTGCTCGACGAACCCATGGCGGGGCTTGACCCGCGCGGACGGCGGGAGATTCTCGCGCTCATCGAATCCCTCCGCAGCGATTTGGGCACCGGCATCGTGATGGTTTCACATTCGATGGACGATGTCGCAATGTATGCCGATCGCATCGCGGTTCTGGAAAAAGGATCGCTGTTCATGGTCGATACGCCTGAAGACGTGTTTTCGCACAGTACGGAACTGCTTGAAATGGGGCTGAATCTGCCGCAGGCAACTCAGCTTGTCCGCGCGCTGCGCGCCCGCGGAATCGAGATTGAGCACGACTACTTCCGCATGGATGAACTCGCGCAGGACCTGATCGGGAGGTGGAACCATGACCGCTAACATCTCCCTGGGCCAATTTTTGCCGGGAAACAGTGTGGTGCATCGCCTCGACCCGCGCACCAAGATTTTCCTGATGGCGATCTATATTGCAATCGTGTTTGTGGTGAAATCGCTTCCCGTGTTCCTGCTGCCCATCGCGCTGTTGATTGTGATGTTTGCGTTTGCGCGCGTACCCGCTTCCTACTTCTTCTCCGCTCTGCGGCCGATGAAATGGTTGCTGGTGTTCATGTTCATCCTCAATCTCTTCGCAACGCCCGGTAAAACGGTTTGGCTGGAGTGGCATTTCATTCGGCTCACGCAGGAGGCGGTCGAGCAAGCGGTCTATATCACGCTTCGCTTGATCCTGCTCGTTGCGGGAACGTCGATTCTCACGCTGACCACCTCCCCTATCGCGCTCACCGACGGGCTGGAAAAACTTATGTCTCCGCTGAGGAAACTCCGTTTCCCCGCGCATGAGCTCGCGATGATGATGACCATCGCGCTGCGATTCATCCCCACGCTGATGGAAGAAACCGACCGTATCCAAAAGGCGCAGATGGCGCGAGGAGCGGATTTTGAAAGCGGAAACATCTTCCAGCGTGCAAAGAGCATGATTCCCGTGCTGGTTCCGCTGTTTGTCTCCGCGTTCCGGCGCGCGGACGAACTCGCGATGGCGATGGAGAGCCGCTGTTATCACGGCGGCGAAGGCAGAACACGCATGCGCGAGCTGCATTTCCACGCGCGAGACCTAATCGCGACACTTCTCCTGGTGGTTGTCCTAGTCGGCATCATCATTTTGGAGAAGCTGCCGCTATGAGCCGCCGCATTCGCCTGATCGTATCGTACGACGGGACAAACTATGTCGGCTGGCAGTTGCAGGACAACGGCGTCTCCGTTCAGCAGCGGCTCAACGAGGCGGCGCTCGCCATCACAGGTGAGCAAATTCAGATGCACGGTTCCGGCAGAACGGACAGCGGTGTGCACGCCCGCGCGCAGGTTGCGCATTTTGACACCAATGCGCGCATGCCTGCTGATAAATTCGCCATCGCGCTAAATATGCGCCTACCGCGGGACATCCGCGTGCTCTATAGCGAAGAAGCGCCGGAGGATTTCCATGCGCGTTTCTCCGCAAAGAACAAAACCTATCGCTATTTGGTACAGACCGGATTACACGCGGATGTGTTCACCCGCACGACCGCTCTGCATGTACATACGAAGATCGATGTTTCGCGCATGCAGCGCGCGGCAAAATTTGCGCTTGGCGAGCACGACTTCCAGGCATTCATGAGTGTTGGTTCTACGCTGACCAGCACTGTCCGCACGATTACAAAGAGCGAATGGACGCAAGATGGTGCATATCTGACCTATGAGGTCGGCGCAAACGGGTTTCTTTACAATATGGTGCGCATTCTTGTCGGCACCATGTTGGAGATTGGCGGCGGAAAGCTGCCGGAGGATGCCATCGCGCGCGCACTGACAAGCGGGCAGCGTGAAGACGCAGGCCCGACCGCACCGCCGCACGGGCTCTTTCTCCAGCGCGTTCAATATGAGGATTTTGACACCGACGAGGTGCTTAAGCGGCTATGATCAGCAAACCCGAGATGGAACAAACGATGCGCCTCGCGTTAGAGGAAGCCAAACTCGCATATGACGCGGGCGAGGTTCCCGTCGGCGCGGTTTTGGTTTGTGGAGGCGAAATCGTCGCGCGCGCACACAATCGCGTCGAGCGGGATCACGACGCAACCCAGCACGCGGAGCTGATATGCCTGCGGGAAGCGATGGCTTTGCACGGCAATCGATTGGCCGACTATACGCTGTATGTCACGCTGGAACCCTGTGCGATGTGCGCGGGCGCGTGCGTGAACGCAAAGCTTGGCAGGCTCGTTTTTGGCGCGTTTGACGATGTCGCCGGCTGCTGCGGTTCCAGAATGGATCTCACCGACAAGTGTTTTCTGCACAGTGTCGAAACCTGGGGCGGTATATTGGAGGACGATTGCAAAGCACTTCTCACGCGTTTTTTTCAGGCGCTCCGGTAAACGGGCGCTTTTTTTCATATCCTGTCTTATAAAGCGAAGCAAAATCATGTAAGATCATTTAAGAACCAATCGATTCATATGGGAGGGTACTATGGATTTTCTACGTTTATTGGAGGCAATTCGCACGCCGTTTTTGGACACGATTTTCCAGTTCTTCACATTTTTCGGTGAAGAGATGATCTTCATGGTCATCGCACTGGGGTTTTACTGGTGCCTCGATAAAAAGACAGGCTATCTACTCTTGTATGTCAGTTTTCTGGGGAACATCATCAATTCTTTCCTCAAGCTCATCTTCCTTGTGCCCCGTCCCTGGGTACTCGATAAAAACTTCACCATCGTGGAGAGCGCCCGCGCGGAAGCGACGGGTTACTCCTTCCCCAGCGGGCACACGCAAAATTCAGCGGGTATGTTCCTCAGCATTGTGTGGTCGCGAAAGGAACTCGCCGTGCGCATCGTCTGCGTCGCGCTGACGCTGTTGGTTGCGTTTTCGCGGATGTATCTCGGCGTACACACCCCGGCGGATGTGCTGGTCTCCCTCGGCGTGGCGCTGCTGCTCGTCGCGGTTGGCTATCCGCTACTCAATCGCGCCTGGGACAACAAAAAATGGTTCATCCCGCTGCTTGGCGTGCTGCTTGCCGTCGGCGCCGCGCTGATTCTCTACATCGAACTTGTGCCGATGCCCGCAAACGCGATTGCGGAGTTTTCGCTGAGCTGTTATGATTCCGGCTACAAGATGGTCGGCGGCGCAGTCGGCTTTGCGCTCGTCGTCTGGCTGGAGCGCAAATACATCAACTTCTCCGTCGAGGCGGTCTGGTGGGCGCAACTGCTCAAGCTCGCGCTCGGCATCGGCGCTGTTCTCGTGGTGCGGATGCTGCTCAAAGCGCCGCTTCTCGCGCTCTTTGGCGGACACAACGTTGGCAACGCGGTTCGCTATTTTCTGATGGTACTGGTCGGCGGCGCTCTCTGGCCGATGACTTTCAAATTCTTTGGTAAACTCGGTCAAAAGAAAGAATCACCCGCCGTATAAACAGAAGATCAAGACTTACACACAGAACAAATCCCCCGTTTTCACGGGGGATTTGTTTATAGTGCTCTCGCTATTTCGTTAGTGAATCAGGCCTCTCAACAGCAACGCGAGGATCAGCGCAACGCCAACCACGCCGCCGTAAATCATCCAAACGCGTTTCTTGATCTGCTGCTCTTTCTTTACTTCGTCCGGGTGTTGCGGCTTGTCTGCCGTCACTACGCCTTCCATTGCATCCAGCGCGCGATCGAGGATCGACTTTTTCTGCCCCGCCACTTGCGACTGTTCTTTTGCGGAGGAGACTTCCGGCTTGTTTTGCGGCGCGTTGTTTCTTAATTGCGGAATCGCACTCTGCACGTCTTCTTCCGTTATATCCGGATAGATTGCGCCGATTTCGACACAGGCCAGCGCGTGGCGATAGTCAAACACGTTTGAAATGCGGCGATAGCCCGCCGTGTCGCTCGTTTGCCAGAGAAACTCAAAAAACTGCGGCGGAATACTCGCGTGCGGCTGGATGCCGTCACCGAACACCGCAAGCCCCGTCATGGATTCATAGAGAGTTTTGCCGATTGCTGCAACATCGATCCACGGCTCGGTGTCGTCCACCTCCTGCCGCGCGCGGAGCCCGGCTTTCGCCGCACCGAAATCGACCAGCTTCACCGTTCCATCGGTGCAGAGAAAGATCGATCGGGCATTGATATCGTAGTGCAGTGAGTTGAGGCTGTGCACAACCAGCAGCGCATCCGCAAGCGATGCCGCGATGAACATCGCCTCATCTGGAAAGAGCCTCCTGCGCCGGAGTTGCAGATAGCGTTCCAGCGTGATTCCGCTGAGTCGCTCCATGACGGCGTAGGACGTGCCGTTTTCAAAAAATGTCGTATAGACAGTGACGAGGTTTTCGCTGCCCTTTGCGTCCGTCAGCGCCAGGTGCTGCCGGTAAAACATCTCGCTGCCCAAGAAGAACAGCGCGCCGCACGCATGATTTTTCGGTGTCAAAGCAAAACCCTGCTCCGCGCGGTGCGCAAGCGAATATGGAAAATACTCCTTTATCGCAACGCGTGTGCCCGTTTTCTCGTCGTGACCAAAGTAGGTGATGCCATAAGTGCCACGCCCTAGCACACCGTCGATGGTGTACCGCCGATGCAACACCGTGCCAACCGGCAACAGTTCCGCCGGTTCCAGTTCCTCCGCCATGAGTTGGATCATTGTGTACGAATAGTCCCCTTTACTCCCAGTTATCCCAAAACATCCTGTCAAACGGTTACCTATACTCCAACCGTTTGCAATCTTTTAATACCCGATTGCGTTGGCAAACAGCAGCAGCGCGCTGGTGAGCGCAAGCACCGCAAGCTGAATCTTAGCGCTCCATTTGAACCACTTTCCGTAACCGATTCCGACGATGCCCAGCGAGATCAGCAGAACAGGATTGGTCGGATAAAACACATTGGAAAACCCGTCGCCAAACGCATAGGCAAGCACAGCAATCTGCCGTGAAATGCCGGAAAGATCGGCGATCGGTGCGATCAACGGCATGAGCAAAAACGCCTTTGCCGACCCGCTGGAGATGAACAGTTCAAGCACGAGCGCGAGCGCATAGATCATCAGCACGACAACACCGCTGGACGCGTTTTGCGTGAGCTGAACGGTTTTGAACAGAATCGTATCGAGAATCTTTGATTCCGTCATGGTGTAGCGAATGGAGTTTGCCATCAAAATCAGCAGCACAGCCGGCAGGATATTGATCATGCCTTTTCCAAACGACTTCAAGTAGGCACGAAGTCCCATCCCCGAAACCAGCGACGAAACCGTACCTGCAACGAGGAAGATCACCGCGATCAACGGCATGATGATCTCCTGCAAGAACGGCACAAAGCTGGAGCAGAGAATCAAGAGTATTCCCGTGCCGAGGACGGCCGCAAACCAGATCAGAGCGCGGTCTTTCTTCTTGTCTTCTACATAGTCCGTACGCAAGGAAGCCCAGCGCTGTGTCATCGAAGGATCATAGATCATACTCTTTGACGGAGTTTTTTCAATCTTCTTTGCATACGGAATCAGGAACGCAATCAAAAGCCCATAAATCAAAACAAACGTGACAAGGCGCATCCAGATGCCGGAAAACATCGGCAATCCGACAAGCTGCTGCGCAACGCCGACCGTGAATGGATTGACAACCCCCGTGCTAAAACCGAAACCAACCGCAAGCAGGCTCATGCCGAGGCCGACCAGCGCATCCCAACCGAGCGAATAAGCAAGCGCAACGGCAATCGGCACCAGCGGCACGCATTCTTCAAACGAACCGACGAACGCGCCAAGACTCATGAAAAACAAGGATACGAGCAGAAGCAAGCGATATTTTCTCGTCTCAAACATGCGGTAAACGCGGTTGAACATATAGGAGAGCACGCCGCATTCGTCCATTGCGTTGAACGCGCCGCCAATGACGAGCAGAAACGCGATGATCGCAATCACCGTACCGGAACCACTCGACCCCAGCGCAAGAAACGGAGAAAGCAGCCATTCCCAGAATGGCAAACCGCCTGTCACGCTCTGATAGGTTCCGGGAACGATTGATTCTTTTCCGTCGGTGATCACCCGCTGGTATTCGCCCGCGGGAAGCAGGAAGGTTAGCGCATAGGTCAGCGCCATCAAGAGAAAAAGTATGATGAGCGCCGCAATGAACGAGCGCGTACCAACGTTGAAGACCCGCTTTGACTGTTTCTCCATATGCCATCCTCCGCTTATCGTTTTACTCCGTAACGAACCCAAGATCGAATGTGATGCAAATCATATATTTAGACAGTATACCATAGCGCTGTTGCCTGTGCATCGTTTTTTGATGGAAGGATGCAACTTCAAATGGTTTTCAACCGTTGCATTCCCTCCCCTATTTGATATAATAAAGTAAGCGTGAGGGAGTAGTTGGCGCGGTTTCTACCGCGTTCCAAGTCAACATGGTAGCACGACGCAATGGATGCGTCTGGCTTGGATGAAATAGCGAGACTCATGTACGACAGCGCGAATGCCGTACATGGGTTTTTTCATTTTTCGGCATGATCCGCTGCGGGTTGTATCCCGTAAGAAACACGAAAGGACACACTTTGTATGCAGCAGTATCTACTCGACTTGACATCCGCACTTCATTCTGTTTCCTCTGAGGAAAACGGACTTTCGAGTGCGGATGCGCAAAAACGTCTTTGTGACAATGGCCCGAACAAACTCGCTGAGGGCAAAAAAACGCCGATGATCGTCCGCTTTTTGCAGCAGATGAAAGATCCTATGATCCTCATCCTCCTCGCGGCCGCGCTGGTTTCCGGCATCACGGCGGTAATTGAGGGCGAGAGCTTTGCGGACGTGATCATCATCCTCGCGGTGGTCATCATCAACGCGGTGCTCGGCGTTGTGCAGGAAAGCAAAGCGGAGAAAGCGATTGAGGCGCTGCAAAAGATGGCGGCTGCCACCTGCCGCGTGCTGCGCGACGGGCAGATTTCGCGTGTCAAGACGGAAGAGCTCGTCGTGGGCGATGTTGTTTTGCTGGAGGCAGGCGATGCTGTACCAGCAGACGGACGTATTCTCGAGAGCGCAAGCTTACAAATCGAGGAAGCTGCGCTGACTGGCGAAAGCGTTCCCGTCAGCAAGATGATCGATGCGCTCTCCCTCGGTCAAGCGAAAGACATCCCGCTTGGCGATCGCAAGAACATGGTCTATATGGGCAGCACCGTCGTGTACGGGCGCGGAAAAGCGGTCATCACCGCAACCGGCATGCAGACCGAGATGGGCAAAATTGCAGACGCGCTCTCCAAAGCGGAGGACAGCCAGACTCCTTTGCAGATCAAACTTTCGCAGCTTTCGAAAATTCTGACCTGGCTCGTGCTTGGCATCTGCGTGGTCATCTTCGTCGTAAACATCCTTCGCTTCCACGGCACGGGTGAGCGCTATATTCTCGATTCGTTCCTCATCGCGGTTTCGCTTGCCGTCGCCGCGATTCCAGAGGGGCTTGCCGCTGTGGTTACCATCGTGCTCTCCATCGGCGTAACCAACATGAGCAAACGAAATGCCATCATCCGCAAGCTTACGGCGGTTGAGACGCTCGGCTGCGCGCAGATCATCTGCTCGGATAAAACCGGCACGCTCACGCAGAACAAAATGACGGTTGTAGAAGATTATGCGGACGACATTTCCCTGCTTGCAAAAGCTATGGCCCTTTGCAGCGACGCCGAGCTGGACGAAAACAACAACGCAGTCGGCGAGCCAACCGAATGCGCACTCGTCAACTTTGCCGTAAAAAAAGAGCTGCTGAAACCCGCGCTTAAGCAAGCCGAGCCGCGCGTTGACGAGGCTCCGTTTGACAGCATGCGCAAGATGATGTCTACCGTGCATCAAACGCCGAACGGCTTTGTGCAGTATACCAAAGGCGCGCCGGATGAAGTTCTTAAGAAATGCTCTTCCTATTGGAAAGACGGAAAAGCACAGCCGCTGACGGACGATGTCCGCGCTGAAATTCTCTCCGCAAACAAAGCGATGGCGGATAAAGCGCTACGCGTGCTTGCAGGCGCCATGCGCGTACACGACACAAAGCCAACCGACAACTCCCCCGCCGCACTCGAAACCAACCTGACCTTCTTAGGTCTTGTCGGCATGATTGACCCCGTCCGGCCGGAGGTAATCGGCGCCATTTCGCAGTGCCGCTCCGCCGGAATCCGCCCGATCATGATCACGGGCGACCATCGCGACACCGCGGCTGCCATCGCGCTCACGCTAGGCATCATCTCGGATGCGTCCGAAGCGATCACCGGCGCGCAGTTGGACGAAATTGACGACGTATCCTTTGAAAAGAGCGTTGAGCAGTATCACGTTTATGCGCGCGTACAGCCGGAGCACAAGGTCCGCATCGTCAACGCATGGCGCAAAAAGGGCTATATCACCGCCATGACGGGTGACGGCGTGAACGACGCGCCAAGCATCAAAAGCGCGGATATCGGCATCGGAATGGGTATCACCGGGACCGATGTGACAAAGAACGTTGCGGACATGGTGCTTGCGGACGACAACTTTGCAACGATCGTTGGAGCTGTGCAGGAAGGCAGGCGCATCTACGACAACATCCGCAAATCGATCCAGTTCCTGCTCTCCTCAAACATGAGCGAAGTGCTGAGCATCTTTTTTGCGACGCTGTTGGGGTTTGTCATTCTCAAACCTGTACATCTGCTCTGGATCAACCTGATCACGGACTCGCTGCCTGCTCTCGCGCTGGGCACGGAAGCCTGCGAGCGCAACCTCATGCAACGGCCCCCGCGCGATCCCAAGGACGGTATCTTTGCCGGCGGTGTCGGGTTTGACGTGGCCTATCAGGGATTCTTTGTGACCCTGCTGACGATGGCTGCGTTCTTCATCGGAGAGCGGATTCAAAACGGTGCCTGGGCAATTGCCAACAGTACAGACGGCACGACGATGGCATTCCTCACACTAAGCATGGCGGAGATTTTTCACAGCTTCAACATGCGTTCCCAGCGGCAGAGTGTGTTCTCCATGAAATGCCACAACAAGTACCTCTGGGGTGCTGCGATTCTCTCTCTCGTGCTCACGCTCGTGGTGCTCTATGTGCCTTTCCTCGCCGACGCGTTCAGCTTTGAGCATATTAGCTTCCTCGAGTACGGTATTGCGCTTGCCCTCGCGTTCCTGATCATCCCGATGGTTGAGATCGTCAAGGCAATTCAGCGTGCCCTCGAAAAACGCAAGAAACATTAAATAAACCAGTGCACAAAAGCGGCTGTCCTGTCTCGATCCAACGATCGGCAGAGCAGCCGCTTTTCTTTTGTTTTGCTGTTTAAACGGTTTGTGAGATGTTTCTCTCTCCCGCGTTCTTGCCGGATTTGTAGACAACCGCGATCATGTATGCCATCAGCACAAACGGACATAACTGAATCTTAAAGTTCATGAACACGAGCAGACATGCCAGAGGCAGTGCCCAGAGGATTCCCAACGCGGCAGGCGAGAACGATTGCACACGATTTGTCTGCCTGTCAAAAAGAAGCATTGTCCACGGAATGCCTAGAATCGCGAAGTCATACAGCGACACATAGGGAAACGAGAGAAACAGGCACAATACAAGCGCCATCAGACGGAGCGAACGATTCTGTGTTTGCTTCCAAACACGGACACAGGCATAGATTGCAAGCGCGGCAATTGCAATCAAGACGGCAGTCAGCCCCCAACCGTTGAGTCCCATGACCCGCAATGATGTGGAAAGCGTTGGGATACCCCAATTTGTCGCCTCCCAGCTCGCGCCGAGCTGAGACGCATTGTATAGCGAAGTAGAGAAGAAATCGACCCAGGTCTGAAAGCCGAAGATGGCCCCTGTCAACACGGCAAACGCCGCCGCAAACGCAACCGACCACCCAAGCGTTTTCCATTTTTTAAGCAACAAGAGGATGATAAACGGAAAAATCGCCATCTGCGGTTTAAAGGTCAAAAGCCCGAACATCAACCCCGCAAGAAGCGGGCTGCTCTCTGCAAAATAGACGCCAAAGCCGAACAGTGCTGCCGTTAAAAACCCGTTTTGTCCCCAGCGGATGTTGAGAAACGTGCCGGGAAACGCCAGAAGGCTGAGCGGAGCAAATTTATTCTTCCCGGTTAAAACATAAACTGCAAGCGCGGCGGGAATAAACGAAAGAACGAGCCAAATCACCAAAGACGCATCAAACGGCAAGTAGGACAGCGGCACGATCGGGATTAAAAACGTCGGCGGATAAATCCACTCTAATAAGTAAGGTATTCTTCCAAACAGGCTTTCAAGAACAGCGTGGTGCGCCTCCATATTATAAATCTGCCCGATGTCCCCGTTGATCACCATCCGCCCCGCCGCGTAATAATCCGCATAGTCGATGCCCAATATCGCCTGCCCAATCCGCAGGCAAGCGAAGTTGATCGCGGCAATCGCGGCAATGATCATGAGAAACATCACAGTTTTCAGGATAATTTGCAAAACTCTACTCTTCATGTTTGGTTACGCTCCGAATGTTCTGGTCGTGTTTTGATCTTTACCCTATATTTCGCATAACGAAAATGCCCCGAAGGGCATACGAAAAAACTTCACAAACGGCAGACTATTATTTTCGGGAATAGAACGTCATGTCCGTACCGGAATCGCGCACCAAGATATCATTCCCCGCGCGAGCGATCAGAAAACCAACGTAAAAATCCCCCGCGGCGCCGGAAAGATTGACAATCTGTATGATGTACAGATCCCAAAATGCTGTCTCGTAAAAAGCCGCGGTCAGCACGGCAATCACAATACCCAGAATCACAACGGGCGCAAACGCGATGATTAAGTACTGCGTTCGGTCAAACAACGCGTTGCTGCCCGCAAAGGCATAGAGCCCCGTGAACCCATAGCGCGGTTTTAGCCCCGAAAATGCTTTCATAAATACGCCATGAATCAACTCGTGCAAAACCATATAGCCGATGATGCCAATCATCGTGACAATCATGCTGATTACGGTGTAAATTCCGATTTGAACCTCTAAAAAAGGCGGGCATATCAGAAAGCCGACGGCTGCCACACCGCCTGCAATCACAAGCGCAAGCAGGTTGATCAGCACCGCTTCTTTGCGGTTTCTCATCAGGTCTACGCGCCGTACCTCACGGTAGCCATTTGGCAGAGTAATCATTCCGCTTCCCCTTTTTTCTCGGGGTTGCGCCAATAGCGGCTGCCATCCCGCATGCGCAGGAGCCACTCACTCTCAATCATACCGCGCCGCAGAATGAATAAATCTCCAAACGTATGCCAGCTTGCAAGAATCGCGTTCACTTCATGTTCTGTGTAATCACGCCCGAGTTCAAACTTTTCCACGAGATAGGCATACACCTCTTCACGCGGCGCCTGTTTAGCAGGCCATTGTTTCAGCTTGCCTTCTTCGTCCAAAAATCGTTCTATCCCCTGCGACATTGCGCCGTTTCCCCCTGCCTGTATATGCGCGCCTTTGAAAGGTTTCGCACAAAGATCGTTTTGTCTTTGTTTATGTTCTCATAAATCGCTTTAAAATTCAACCATAGAAAGGCGAATCCTTGTCTACTGATCATAGAACCATGCCAAATGTGCAATCAAGTCCTGTCGCGCAGAAAACAACCTTGCGCACAAATGCGAGATCCGTTCCGATCTTTTGTGTTCGCAAGTGTCGCCCTGTGCTATACTATAAGTGAAGCCACTCTTTCACACAAACTGATTCCACAAACGATTGGAGGGGACAACACCATGAAACTGCTCTTTGCCATCGTTCAAAATGACGATCAAAAATCATTAACCTATGCACTGACCGACAAAAATATCAGTGTTACACGCATCGCGAGCACAGGCGGGTTTCTGCGCGGCGGAAACTCCACGCTCATGATCGGCGTGGAGGCGGATCGTCTGGATGAGACGCTCGCCATCATCAACGAGCACTCCCGCCGCAGGACGGTCGTCACCGTTCCCGCCTCCGGGATACCGCACAATATCGACAGCGCCGCAATGCCGATGAGCGTTACCGTCGGCGGAGCAACAGTCTTTGTGCTGGACGTTGCGCAGACGTATAAGTATTAACGGGCTTATTCATATCGCTGCTTTGAATAATACGTAGCACTGGAACATGGTCAACTATGGAGACAAAACCGGTCGTTTCACGGCCGATGTTTACAAACGCTGCTCTTCGTCAGCTCATCATACCGCTCCTGCTTGAGCAACTGCTGGCCATGACGGTCGGCCTTGCCGCTGTCGTCATGATTACAAAAGTTGGCGAAGCGGCTGTTTCCGGTGTTTCTTTGGTCGATTCGCTCAATGTGCTTGTCATCAGCGTTCTCTCTGCGCTCTGCACGGGTGGTGCGGTCGTTTGCGCGCAGTATATCGGCCGTCGTGAACCGGAAAACGCGAGGACATCCGCGCGTCAGCTCGTCTACATCGCGTTGATCTTCTCCATTGCGGTCGGCGCCGTGCTGCTCTGCGCCCCGCGTTTTTTTATTCGTATCATCTTCGGCGCAGTGGAGGAAAGCGTTGCCGAAAGCGCGAGAACATACCTTGTCTTTAGCGCGCTGTCCTTCCCTTTTCTTGCGTTGTACAATGCCTGCGCCGCGCTCTTCCGCGCAATGGGCAATTCGCGGATTTCGTTGTATGTTTCTCTGGTGATGAACATCGTCAACGTCTCCCTCAACGCGCTGTTTCTCTACGGGCTGCACTATGGCGTGCTCGGCGTTAGCATCTCCACCGCGGTAGCCCGCGCGGTGGCGGCGCTTCTGATGCTCCTGCTCATCCGTGAACAGGGAAACGTCATCTATCTTCGCAATCTCTTTCCGGTTCGGTTTGAACGGACAATGGTGCAGAGCATTCTCTCCATCGGCGTGCCGAACGGCCTTGAAAATGGCATGTTCAACTTCGGCAAACTCCTCGTTCAAACATTGGTTGCCTGGCTTGGCACTTCCGCCATCGCGGCAAACGCGATCATCGGCAGTATCTTCAACATCACGGTCGTCCCCGGCATGGGTATGAGCCTCGCAATTTTGACTGTGGTTGGCCAGTGCATCGGAGCCGGCGATTATGAGCAGGCGGTCCGCTACGCGAAGAAGCTGATGGTCATCACCTATCTATTGATGATCGCGGTCAATCTACCCTTATTGCTCTTTTCAAAGCCGGTACTCGAGTGGTTTTCACTCAGTCAGGATGCCACAACCATCGCAGCAAAAGTGTTGCCAAGCCTCGCCATCTCCTGCTGTATCATCTGGCCGCTTTCGTTCGCGTTTCCAAACGTACTGCGCGCCGCAGGAGACGCGCGCTATACTATGATCGTCTCCGCCTCTACGATGTGGATCGTGCGCTTTGGGTTAAGTTATCTGCTTATCAAGCAGTTTCACGTCGGCCTTGAGGGTGTTTGGTATTGCATGATGATCGATTGGTTTGTGCGATCCGTCTTCTTTTTCTTCCGATATCGCAACGGAAAATGGAAAACAAAAACCGTTCTACGCACATAATCATCCTTTGAAAGGAGCCGCCCTTGGTCGAGCTGTTTGCCGCAAACATTCATCAGATTGCCCCGCGTGCGGGAGAGTTGATCGCACTTGTCGACCAGGAACGGCAAGCGCGCGTTCGCGCCTTTGGCGATTCCCGCAGCGGGCTTCGGACACTCGCAGCCGGGCTCTTGCTCTACGCGATCTTTGGCGAACAAACGAGCCACCCGCATTTTGAGCGAGGCAGGCGCGGAAAGCCCGTTCTTCCGGATCACGCGCCGTTCAACATCACCCACGCGGGAGATTATGCCGTACTTGCGCTCTCCAAGCAGAACGTCGGTGTTGATTTGGAGCAGTTTCGTCCGCTTGACTGGCGACGGATTGCGGAACGTTTTTTTCATCCTGAGGAGCGCGCTTTCCTTTCGCGTTCGCAGGAACCGGAAAAGGACTTTTTTCGCATCTGGACACTCAAGGAGAGCTATCTCAAGGCGGAGGGCACCGGGTTTTCGGTCTCCCCCGCATCCTTTGCGGTTCTGCCGTCCGGCGAATCGTCCGCAACGTTTTTCGGTGAAACCAACTATCGTTTTGAGCAGCTGTCAGCATTCCCCGGCTATTGCCTGAGTGTTTGCTCGCTGGAAGATACTGTTTCGCCAAGCGTCATCTTAAAAGAATTCTAGAAAACATGCCAAATACAAGCATGCCGCCCAGAATCGGGCAGCATGCTTTTTGCCATGATGTTATTCTGCCGAATTGGACTGCTGTTTGATGCGCTCAATCCAGCTTTCCCCAACGCCAAGGATCAACCCTTCTACATCCACCGAAGCCGCTTGCAGCAGCGTATAGGCGGGAGTTGAGAGCTTTTCGACTGTTTTATCGAGCAGCTTTTCGCGCAAGCTTGCAACCTCTTTGTCCGTGAGCTTGCCATCCTCGTTTGCGGCTTTCCAATCGCCCACAAAGGTCTGCTGCAATTCCCCGACCGTGATCTTTGCCGCGCGGATGAGTTCTTTCTGCGCATCGTTGATGTTTTTCAGGTTTGCATTTTTGCCAAGTTGGAGCGATAGATACGTGCCCAGTACGCCGATAAGCGTAATCAGCAGCGTCGCCGCAACCTGCATACCATATTCCATGAGTCGTTCCATTTTTGTCTCTCCTTCAAATCATTTTCATTAAGTTTCTTCTATCACGCGGATGCGTGCTTCATGATCGCTGATGAGAACCCCCTGTTCACGCGCGTTCTGCCAAAGATGTTCATGCGCGCTGCGGTTACTCACCGTAAGGCAGTCCGTGGTTTTCTCCAAGTGTTCCATCGCCGTTGTCAGCCGCGAGATTGCCTGTGTGAGTTTGATCATTGGCGCAATCACAGCGGAAAACAGCGCAACCAGCGTGGCGATGACGCCAACGATATCCCGTTGTTGCATGTCGATTTCCTCCTAATACCAGCTTGTGTGCAAGAAGGATGTCCATGCGCCAAAGCGGTCCTCCCTGTCCTTGACAAAGTTCCAGCCGCGCCTTGCATTCAGCCGCGTAAGTTGGCACCCGTACGCTCCGCCCATCCATTCCACCGCATATCCGCCCCCAACATATAGCCCGATATGGCCGCTTTTGTGGAGCAGATCGGCAGACTTCAGCCCCTCCGGCTCAACCGCTTTCATCGACTTGCTTGACGCAAAACCATCCGCCGCGAGATCAAACGCGGGTTTCACAACGCCCGCGTGCCGTAGGAGCCCGACGATACCGCCGGAGCAGTCCGCGCCGGTGATGCTTGGGTTCTCGCGCACTGCTCGCTCCATCATCTCCCGTCTGCCGCCGTCATAAAACTCCGGCTGCCGTTTTGCGCCGCTTTGAATGCGCGTAAGCGTGATCACGTTCGGCGCAAGATCGGCGTTGTAGAGATTTCCGCCGCGAATATAGAGGCTGAGCGGATACGTGCGCGGCTTTTGAGCGTCATAAGCAAATTGCAATGCGTCAAGTACAATTGCGCGGCGGATTTCGTTCACGTTCTCCAGATCGATACAAACCGAGGCAAGCGCCGTTTCGCCGATGTTCGGGACGTCTTCGCTGCCCGCTTGAACAGGCTTCGGAACTGCTTCCTCTGGAAACAATTCGGCATAGGTCAGCGGGCCCACAATTCCGTCTGCAATCAATGCGTTTTGTGCCTGGAAAACTTGCACCGCGCGCTGCGTATCCCTCCCAAACGTGCTGGTGGTCACCTGTGTGATGTGCGGTTCATAGCAGCCGAGCGCAAGCAGCCGCTGTTTGATGCGAAGCACGTCCTCACCTGTGCTGCCAAAGCGCAACGTTCTCGTTAGACTCATGCCGCGCCCTCCTTTCCGCATTTCTTCCCGCAGAATGCGAGTTGTGGACGCGATCTTGCCATGTTGCCGGGCTCCGTTGACACAAGGAAAACCGAAACAACGAAAAAAACTGGCATCGATTCCTCTTTCCGGGGTATCCGATACCAGTTTGTATGATTTTCAGCGAAATAATTCTAAGAAAAAAGATTATAAGAATGTAGAAAGCATATTTTTTGACAGAATGACTGTTTCATCACAAGTCAAAACGAAAATAGCAATGCGGGCTTGTTTCTCCGAGGCGATAGAGCGAGCTGTAGTTTGGCGGAACGCGCGTTTCCAGGAGTACTCCATTCAAACCCTCCAATGTTTTTCGTGAGGGGATGTTGTCCTCCCGGCAGGAGATCATGACATACCGCATGCCGTGCGCGCGAGCGATTTCAAAGACAAGCTTGCATGCTTTTCTTGCATAACCGTTGCCGCGGTAGTCTTCCTTCACACTATAACCGATGTTCCCGCCAAAATAGAGATTACGCACGTATCCCAAGCGCAGGTCGATCTCGCCAACCGTCGTTTCGTCGCTCAATCGGACGATGTCAAAATGATACGCGGGCACATACCCCTTTGTCTCATCTGCGACAGAAACAGAAGCGATGCGCAGCGTGATTTCGCCGTCCGAAGGCATCTGCCTTTCCTGCTTTGGCACATTGTCGATTGCCGGATCGTTCTGCTGCTCCCAATCCTTGCATACATCCACCCAGCCGCATGCGCGGCTATAGCGGAGGAGCTCATCCTGCGTGACCTCGATTGCGCTGTTGGTACTACCGCAGGCGGGAAAAACGGTTGCGAAGCGCTTTAATGAAACGTCCAGATAAGCCGGTGTTCCCTCCGGCAGCGCAAACGGGCAAACACCGCCGATTTCACTTCCTGTCAGGCGAAGTACGTCTTCCGGCGAAAGCATTTTTGCCTTACGCTCGAACTGTTCTTTAAACTTGCGGTTGTCAATCCGCGCATCGCCCGCGGTGACAATCAGCACACATCCTTCCCCCATCTCAAACGAAAGCGTCTTTGCAATGCGCGCCGGGCGCACGCCAAGCGTTTCCGCCGCGAGTTCTACCGTTGCAGAGCTGGTCTCAAACTCCCAAACGCGCTGTTCAAGATTCATCGTGCGAAAATATGCCTTGACCCGTTCGATTGACATGATACAGTATCCTTCTTTTTCATTTAAACGCATATAAAAAAATCGACGTTTCGTCTATCGTAAAGACTTCCGCGCCGATTTGCAAGTGTTTGATTGGCTTCATTAGTGAAACGTGATCATTGCCTCATGGCGTTTCGTTGTTCCGGCTGTGGCGTAAATACTCAAACAGAGTAAAGTACTTTCTGCCACAATACGGTGTTTTTGCCGCACGCAGTTCATAGGAATTGCCGTCTACAGAAAAGACCATCTTGTATACGCCGACCAACGCCATACTACTGATTTGATGCAGTGAAAAATGCTGATCTCCAACTGACAAGGTTCGTTTCGTCATCACCAACCGTGCCGTTTCCAGTACGCGGTCTTTGTGTCCGGCACCAACGGCGATGAGCGTCACCCCATCGTCCGAGTACGCAATCTCGTCGTCCTGCCGTTCGGACGCATATTCTGCCACGCGCGTGTCCTGCCAATAGTCCCAATCGCGTACGGTGGTAAACGGCGGTTCCGGATCGTTCTCCTCGACCTTTTCGAAGAAGCCTGTCTGCGTGTAGCGAACCCGCATCCCGCAGGAGCAGGAAAAGATGTCCTTTGAGCTATGCAGCGTGCCCGTTTCCCCGCACTTCGGGCAGAAATAGAGCGCGTTCTGGAGGCCTTTTGCGAGGTCTTTGCCTTTGTAGCGATACGGAGATGACATCGCCAACTGCCGCTCAAATGCATCCTCCATGATGTCTTCACGGATTCGGTCATTGACTTCTTCTGGGGACATCTGCTTGAGCTGCTCCGGCGTATAGACATGGACCACATATCCGCGCATATACCCTTTCCGGGTTGATCGGCTCCAGCGTGGGGTGGTGAGATAGCCGCCTTCAAAACGGTAGGTGACAAGCGACGCCCCGCTCGCCTTTGCGAGTTTTCCTGTTGCGGGAAAGACCGGACCGGTTACGCCATTATAAGAACGGTTGCCTTCCGCAAAGAGGCAAACATTTGTGCCTTTTTTGATGGTACGGATGATGTTTAGCGCGGCTGCCGCATCCGTCGTTCCCTTGACCCGCGCAATCGGCGCAAAAAAATAGACAAGCAGCCAGGAAAGGAACCCCTTCCGAAACACGTGCTCACTTGAAACGAAGTACATATGCTCCGAAAAACTCATCGCAATCAGCGCGGGATCCAGTTCTCCGTTGTGATTTGCGGTAATCAGAAACGGGCCTTTCCCAACGATCGCCGGTTCGGGATGAAATCCGTAGATCGATTTCAGAATTCCGCCGAGGGTTGCCTTGCAGAAGCGAAACACGCGTTTGTGCCGCGCAAGAGCCTGTTCCATGCCATCACCGCCTTGTTTTCGATGACTTTATTATACCGCAGGCAAACTGCGCATCGCAAGTAAACCGCACTTGTATTGAAGTTGACGAATACGTTACATTTGGGCTTGCGGTTCGCTTGTCTCCTGTTCGGATGCTGCGGTCTCTTCCAGCGCCTGCGCTGTGTCGCCCTGCGGCTTCGGCGCGTCACTGAGTTGCGCGTTGACAGCACAAATCCGCGTTTTATCCATCTTCACGACCTCACGATCGTAGGTGATGAACCCGTTCGTCTCCTGTTCCACATCCGAAAGTTGAGTGTAAATCGCGGCAGAAAGCCCCTTTTCCTTTGCAGAAATCACCTCGCGCGCATAGAGCGTTTCAAATGCTTCCGTCAACGCGTCAGAGGATGAAAACCGTTTATAGCCAAATTCTTTCTGTGAAAAACTGTGCTCCGGAATATGCTGGCTGTAACCGCCAAATTCGCTCAAAACAACCGCGCGCCCGCTTGCGTCCAGAGAAAAGCGATACGGTTTATAGTAGACATGGAGACTCTTGACATCTCCGCCTTTTTGATCGTGCCAGCCGCTGGCGTGGTCTATCGTGCGCGTGCCATCCAGCGCACGGATCGCGTCTACCGCTTTATTCGCGTCAAATTGTCCCCAGCCCTCGTTGAACGGAACCCACATGGCAATGCACGGGCAGTTATAGAGAAGCGATACCGTCTCGTGCAGCTCGCGCTGGTATGCTTCCCTTCCGCGCACTTCCTCCCGCGCAAAATAGGCATAGTCGCTGTCCGGATGTGAATTTCCAAAGATCAGCGGCAGTGAGATCGCGGCTTTCCCGTAGATCCCGCCGCCATTGACCATATCCTGCCAAACGAGCATACCAAGTCGGTCACAGTGATAATACCAGCGAAGTGGTTCAATCTTGATATGTTTTCTCAGCGTATTAAACCCCAGCTCTTTCATCAGCTGAATGTCTTGTACCATCGCTTCATCGCTCGGTGGCGTATACAGCCCGTCAGGCCAGTAGCCTTGGTCCAATACCCCGTTATGAAAATACGGTTTGTTGTTCAGAAACAGGCGCAAAATCCCCTGTTCGTCTTGTTCGACGGAGAATTTTCTCATCGCAAAATAACTCTCCACAACATCCCGCTCAAACGTCATCGTAAACTCGTATAAATTCGGCTCTTCCGGGCTCCATGGCGAAAAATGCTCCATCGGCAGACGCAGAGGCGTTCCGCTGAGAAACACGGTTTCGTTGCCAAGCAATTGTAGGATGCCTGCACCGCCGCAGTTTGTCCAGACGGTGAACTCAACAGCACTCTGGTCAAAGAGCGGAGTAATGACCACGCTTTCAATGCGCCTCTTTGGCGCGCGCTCCAACCAAACTGTCTGCCAGATGCCGCTCTGTGGGGTATACCAGATTCCGCCGGGCTTGCTGCTCTGTTTCCCGCGCGACCAGCAGGCGGTGTCCGTTTCGTCCCGCACGCGCACGATCAGCTCGTTTGCAATGCCGTTGACCCACACTTCGCTGAGCACGACAGAAAACGGCAGATAACCGCCCGCATGATGCGCAAGGGTAACGCCGTTTAGCCGTACCTCGGCAAATTGATCCACCGCACCAAAGTGCAGAATCAAATCCTCCGTGTTTGCGTCAAATGCAAGAGGCGCTTCTATTTGCCTTCTATACCAGAGACAATCCTTTTCTTTGAGCGTCCGGTTCACGCCGGAAAGCTCGCTCTCCGGCGAAAACGGCACAAGAATATTTCCTTCAAAGCGCTCCGGCGGCGTTTGCAGGGTATTAGCAGAGATCGCATATTCCCACACGCCGTTGAGTATTTCGCAATTGCTCCTGCGAAACTGCGGGCGCGGGTAATCCGGCAGAATGTGCTCCTTATCGAGTGCTTTACCCCATTTTGTCAGCATATGCAGTCTCCTTCGGTTCGTAAATAGTGTATGTCGTTTTATTCTCCCGCACGGATGCTGGATTTGTCAACCTCAATCACAGCATAGCAGTTCCCTTCCAACGCATGGATGCGCTCGGAAATCGCTCTCTTTACGGCCTCGTCCGTCAACGAGAATTCAAACGGGACGACAACGTCAAACACGAGATTTGTGTGCGTTGATCCGGGCACCACGCGAAAATCGTGCAGGGTCAGCCGCGGATCAAGCTCTGCCAATATCGTCTGCGTTTCGGAGCGGAGGCGGTTTGTCTCCGTGTTGTTCGTCTCTACCGGGTCCATATGGATGACCGCTTCACAGCCGCATTCCTTGCGTAAAAGCTTTTCGAGGTTATCGACCGTGTCATGCAGCAAAATCATATCCCCGTCGGCAGGGACTTCTGCGTGCAGCGAGATCATGCGTCGACCGGGGCCGTAGTCATGCACCACAAGATCGTGCACGCCGATGACGCCTTCTTGTTCAAGCACGATCTGCTCGATCGTTTCAACAAACTCACGCGTCGGCGGCTGCCCAAGCAGCGGACTGATTGTCTCTTTTGCTGCGCGAATCCCTGTGTAGCCGATGAACATCGCAACCAGCAACCCTGCATAACCGTCAATTTTCCAGCCCGTCCATTTACCAATCAGCATAGAGAGCAGCACCATTGAAGTTGCCGCCACATCGGAAAAACTGTCCATTGCGGTCGCCCGCATCGCAGCGGAATCAATCTTCTTGCCGATACCACGATTGTAGAAGAACATATAGAGTTTGGTCAGAATGGAAGCAAGAAGAACACCCAGCGCGAGAAACGAAAACGTAACCGACTCCGGGTGGATAATTTTTTCGACAGAAGTTTTTGCAAGCTCAAAGCCCATCAGCAGGATCGCCATCGAAACGATCAGCCCGGCGATATATTCAAACCTTCCGTGCCCGAACGGGTGTTCCTTGTCTGCTTTGGCGTCCGAAAGCCGGAAGCCGACCAGCGTGATGGCGGAGCTTCCCGCATCAGAAAGGTTGTTGAATGCATCCGCCGTAATGCCGATGCTGCCGGTCAGCGTACCTGCGATCAACTTTCCCGTGAAAAGCAAGATATTAAAGACGATTCCAACAGCGCCGCATAGCATTCCATAACGCAGCCGCACGGTGGGAGATGCGAAATTTTGATTGTCTTTGATGAAAAGTCTTGACAGAAAGTTAATCATACGATCCTCCAGCGAGTTGCTGCCTAACCGGAACTAGGAAAAGTTCAGAAATGCGACGGCATATCTTTTCATACGCCGCCGCATTTTCATTGCAATTTGGTTGCTGAGTTGGGCTGTTGGCTTACTTTTTACTCGGGAACGGTTTCAGAATCCGCGTTCTTTTTGACGCTTTCGATTCCGCCGATTGCGGATGCCTTTGCCGAATATCCTTCGGAGGCAAGAATCGGTTCGCCGTTTTTCGCGCGCAGGCGGAAGCGGAATTCGCCACCTTTGTCCTTATACAGCTCAAACACGGGGTTGGTCATGTTCTTCCAGCCTTCAACCGTCTGGTCTTCAATCTGCGCAACAGGCGCATTCTTTTTTACGCTCTCGATGCCGTTCTTCGCGGCTGCTTCGGAGGAATATACTTCAGACGTACCAATGGGCTCGCCGTTGGCAGCTTTGAGTACAAAATACGGTCCCGTTTTGCTTTGCTTGATCACATATTTACCCATATTAATTCGCCTCCGTTTTTTGTTACCATATCATTTTTATGTATAAAATGCAAGCGCACGTCAACGCATGCGATGCAAATTCAAGATTGTTCACAATCTTCTTTGTGCAATATATGCTCATATACTACCCCACGCCATAAGAGACGCGTCGGACCGCTACCCACAACATATTGTGGTGTTCACATTTTCTTTGCCATATTTGAACAAACTTTGAACAAAACCGCAAAAAATCCTACGTTACATGGTAGAAAAAGCTTGCCTTTTCCCAATTGATTGGTTATGATGGCACTATGACGCACAGCTACGAACCGTACCCGCTCATGCGGCATAACATTTTGCGGGGTATATGACCATGACCATGACCGAAAAACTGGATATTCTAATGTCTGAACGGGGCATCAATAAATCACAGCTTTCTCGCCTTTCCGGCATCCCGTATATGACGATTGTCAACTTTTACGAAAAAGGAACGGAGAACATCAAGCGTTCTACGTTGATTAAACTCTCGCGTTTTTTTGAGGTAACGGTTGATTATCTGATTATCGACGAGGAAACCCGCCGTGCTTATCCGAGCGTTTCGCCAAAGTCCGGCCAGATCACCGCTCTGCCAACTTCAATCGTAAAGCCCCGTATCTATCGCAGTGTGAAAGGATTCCCGCTGCTGGACGAGCAGAATGTCGCCTGTTACGATGAGGTGCCGCAAAATATCCGCTGCGACTTCACCTTGCGTTTCTCAGGCGATAGCATGAAGAAACTCAACATCAATGATGGAGACATCATCTATGCCAGCATGATGGACGATGTGCGCAGCCATGAAGTAGCGGTCGTTCTATTGGACGGTGGTCTAACCCTGCGCCGCGTCTATAAGAACGAGAACCAAATCGTGCTCATGGCGGAAAATCCCGCCTATGCGCCGGTCGTCATACGCGCGGGTTCCAATGTCCGCATCCTCGGCAAAGCGGTCGCTTTCTTAAATCCAAATGCGACCGAAAATCCGTTCCACTAACCAATAGCAGAGTATACGTATCAAAAGACCTGCGCTTACGCCGCAGGTCTTTTCGTTTACGTTTTCAATTCACGTTTAGCTGATCTTCAGGCAAACGATCTGCGGGCCTTTCCCGCTGCCTCCTTTGCCGCGCGTTCCGACGACAAGGAGGTTGTTAAACACAGCCGGGGTCGAGTCGATTCGGCTGCCAAGATCGACACTGTTAAGCATGATACCGCTGGAAGCGTCATACATGGTCACGTAACCACCGCGGTCGCACTGAATCAGATATGCTTTCCCCTGCGCGTCGTACACCACGACTGGGCTCGCCCAATAATCGTTCGTCTGTTCAATCGACCATATGATATTGCCCGTTGCCTTGTCGTAGGCCACAATTCGCCCGCCAAGCGTATAGCCGCCGCCCGCGTTCGGCTGCGGCAGCACCTCGCCTTGCGCTGTTGTATCCGCATTCGTGCTCTCGCCCTCCGCCGTTTCCTCCGGGCTTGGCGTTTGCGAACTCTGCGTTGCGGCAGCGCCGTTGGACTGCGCGGCGAGGCTGAAGGAATAGATCACAAGGTTACTGATCTGTCCGCGGCCGACATGCGGAGTCGCGACGATGCCGCCGCTCGCACTCGCGTCTCCCGTGGAGCAAATCCAGCGTTTTTCCCAAACAATTGCTCCGGTTAAACCGTTGATCTTGCGCTGGTAGCTATAACCGTATCCTTCCGGCAGGTCGCTCCCCTTTGTGCGTGTTTGAGAACCGGTATAGAGATAGATCGCGTGGTCGTCATAGCTTTCGTCGATCACGACGGAGGAGTCGCTCTCGTCGGTCACATCCACAACATACTTCACCGAAAGCGTGTTGAGGTCGACGCACTGCAACCTGCCGCCGTTATCCGTAAAGAACGCATAGTTGCGGAACGCGGAAACAGAGCTCTCCATGCCATACCAGCGCGTGCCCGTCAGATCGTCCCGCGAATAGCCGGACGCTTCGTAGCGGGACTTAATGATCCCGTCTGGCTTGATCGAGACCGTACCTGCCGCCGCATCAAACTGTGCGTTTAATTTGACAGTGTAGAATATTCCGTTTTCGCCACCGTAGACAAGCGTGTCGTTCGCAATCATTGGGCTGCCGTCATACGCCTGCCATTTGCGGCGAGCGAACCAGTCAAATCCACCGAATTGTCCGATTTGCTCGCCTGATACAAGCGAATAAACGCGCACATACGATGCGGGATTCCCCTGCTCGTTGTCCGCCGGAATTCCCTGGCCAACATAGAGCAACGGATATCCGCGCGGGTCGATGCAGGCGGTTCCCTTTTGGATGATCCCTGAGTTAATCGGGTCACGCGTGGCATTCCCCGTCTCCAGCTCAAGGAAGTAGATGTTGCCATCCATCGCGGGATAGATCACCTCGGTCAGCGGAGCCGCCGCGTCCTTATAGCTCTGCTTGACGTTCATCGCCGCAACGGTTTCGACCGGCCATTGAACGATGAGCGGCTGTCCTGTCCAGCCTGTTCCGCTCCAGTTGCCAAGCGCACCGATGGTCTTCGTCCATTGTTCGCGCAGGCGTTTGTCCGTCATGGTTACCGTACCGTAAGCAAACGAGTTTCGGTAATTGTTGCCGCCGAATGTCGTTACCCCGGGCAGCACGCTATATTCCATATCGCGTCCAAAGCTCAGGGGATCATTCCGCGTGAAGCTGGAAACATCCTTGCCGTCCACTTTGATCGCGTTGGAAAACCCAAACTGCGTGGGGTTCGCGCTGTCCACGCGGGTAACGGTCACATCGTCCGGCAACGCAGGTTTTGGCGTTGCGGTTGGCGCAAGTGTCGCGGTGGGTACCGGCGTTGCCGCAAGAACCTCTTTTTTATCATTTTGTACTTTTTGTACCAACAGCAGCACGATGATAACCGTGCCAAGCGCCACGAACAGGATCAGAAAGAATCGCGGCTGCATGCGGACACGCTTTTTTCTTCTCTTAGCCATGGTCCTCGCTCCTTCTTTGTGTCGTTTGTGTGGATCAGCTGATCCTCACGCCCCAGATCTTCATGCCGCGCGTACCGAAGACGATCATATTGCCGTAGACGGCGGGGCTTGCCTCGATGTTCTTCTCTGCGTCAAACGTGCTCAAAAGCGTACCGGTCTTGCCATCCAGCAGGAATACCTTGCCGCCCGTATCGCTGCCTTCGCAGACGACGATGTATGCATTGCCGCTTTCATCATATACTGCAACGGGGGAACTCCAGGTATATTTCTCCATGTTAAACTGCCAGCGAACCGCTCCTGTCGCTTTGTCAAGCGCGAGCAGTACGCCGCTGTCCTCATTTGGCGTTCTGGCAAAGGGGATGATCACAAGATCCGAAATGCTCTTTTGCCCGAGCAACGCTGTTGCCTGAATTCCGCCGGAAACCCCGCTCTTTGTACTCACATGTTCGCTGTGTTTCCAGGCAATTTCGCCAGTGATCGCGTTGATTTTATAGAACGAGACGTCGCCAAGATGCTCAGTATCCGCTGTAAAGTGAAGCGATGCACCAATGTAGATATACGCCGTGCGGTTTGCAAGATCCATCTCCAGCACGGGGGAACCGTTTGTATCGTCCTGTGTATCCTGCACCCAAACGACAGACATCGTGTTGAGGTTGATGCACTGGAGGAAACCGTCGTTCGTGCCCAGATAACCAAATTCGCCAAGGGTTGCGATGCTGGTCTCGTAACCGAGCCAATATTTATTGTTTGTGCTATCCGGATACGTTGAGCGCGTACCCACATAGCGCATCTTGACCACGTCGCTGGGATTCATGCTCAGTTGTCCCGTCGCTTCGTCAAAGACGGTGTTGAGCTTGATCGTATAAAGAATACCGTTCTCGCCGGGATAGATCAGCGTATCGGTCGCTGCGTCCACGAGCGGCGCGCTGTCATATGCGTGCCAGTCGCGCAGCGCAAACTCGTCGTTCTGCTTGCCAAACTCGTAGAGTCGCGTAAAATCGATCAGTGAGTACGCCATCGCGCGGGATTTCATGTTGTCCGAGGTATACATGTCTCCCGAACCCAAATAGAGGATCGGATATCCGCGGGGATCGAGCGAGCCTGCTCCCTTAAACGGCATGCCAATGTTCAGCTTGTCTCGCGTCGCTTCACCCGTTTCGAGGTCGAGGAAATAGACGTTGCCGTCCATGGTCGCGAGGATGACCTCGACAAGGTCGGTCTTTTGCTTGGCCCAGTCGTACATATTCATGAGCTGCTTGATGTTATCCGGCCACTTCACAATCAAAGGCTGCCCGACCCAGCCGCTGCCGGTCCAGGTGCGCCCCTCTTCATATCCGATGCCACGCTGTAATTCGCCGGTGTCGATCTTCCACGCTTGCGAGAGTTTTTTCGCGCTGATTGTCGCTGTCCCATAGGACGCGCTGTCGCGGTGGTTGTTCCCGCGGAAGGTAACGATGCCGTTGACGTTGGAGTATGGCACGTCCGGCAGGAACTCGATCTTTTCGAGTCGTTGATAATTGTCTACCTTGGTGCCGTTTTCTTCTACCGCCGTCGTCAGACCGTAAACACTGGGCTGCGTGCTGTCCACCGCGTGCGGAATGTCATATGGCGGTGTCGGCGTAGGTGTCGGCGTTGGAGACGGCGTCGGTGTTGGAGAGGGCGTCGGGGTTTTAAACAGCTCTGCGAAGAGCCCGGGCTTTTGCGTGGACTCCACTGACTGCGGCGCCTGAGAGCTCCCAAACGCTTTGATACCAACGATGATCATCGCGATGACGACCAGCACAATCGAGAGAATAAAAAACGCTCTCGGTTGAATGCGGAGACGGTAACGACGTTTTTTCTTCCGTTTCTTTGGCGCGCCGGAACTGCCGCCGGAGGAACCATATCCCCTGCTCCCGCCAGAGCCGGAGGAGGACGAAGGCCTGGCGGAAGCGGAGGCGCCGCTTCTGCCGGAAGAAGCGCTGCGTTCGTATCCGGCATATTGTCCTTGCGAAGAGCTGCTCCTGCCTGTCGGCGAGCTGCCGCGTTCATAGCCGCTATATTGCCCCTGGGAATCGCTGCTGCGGAAGGGCGTTGCGCTGCGCTCGTATCCACTATATTGCCCTTGCGAAGCATTGTTGTGGGGAGGTGTCGCGCTGCGCTCGTGCCCGCTGTACTGCCCTTGATACGAGGTCCCGCGGCTGCTTGGCGCGTTGCCTTGAGAATACGGTCTTGCAGGGGAGGAACCACTCCGTCCCGCGCCGGAGGATGCCCCGCTGGAGCCAGACCCGCTTCTGGGTTGGCTTGTTCGGGTTCTCTCACGGTTTGGGTATTCGTTGTAATGATCGTTGTCCATGTTTCCTCCTCTGCGCAGGCGGGCGAAGCACGCCCTCTGCGAGAATTCATTGCTGCATCATGAATGCATCCTTGTCTGAGCTGCCTGGGCAATCGCAATCGTCAGAAATCGCATCACCTTGGTTCGGCCGCTGCCGCGCGGACACATATTGGACATGATAAATCTAAATCATTATAGCACCCATGTGCATGTATTTTGTTGTTATATTGTAAACAGTTCACCCTTTTGCCACAAAATATGGTGATATTTTCGTGTCACAAAACCACTTCCCCTCTCGGGCACAACTTGTTTTCTTTCAGTTTTGAAGCCGGATTCGAATCAAAAGAGGATACCGCGGGCTACGGCATCCTCTTGCGTTCTGCGCCGAAATGGGCGCTGTTTTACTCGGTTTTATTGCCGCCAAACACACCGGAGAAGAAACTCCCAACGGCGGAGAAGAAGCCTTTTACATCCTCAAACACCTTGCTTGTCACTTCGCCGACCTTGTTTGCGGTCTGCGCGGCTTTTGCAATGCCGACAAGTTGCTTCTGCAGTTGATCCGCGTCCAAGCCTTCAAGTTTGCGAACCAGCGAGAGCACCTGCTCCAGCTGCGCACTGGTCAATGAGACGTTATACATCTGAGCCAGATTCTTGATCTCTGCGCGAACTTCATCGTCGGTCATGTTCTGCGTTTTGTCGAGCATGTTCTTAAGCTCGTTGATCATCTGCGTCGCGTCGTCGCTGCCGATGTATTCGGCAAGTTCACCTGTGACGACAAGCTCCTCCGCGCCGGCAGCCTTTGCAAGGCTACTGAGCGAGTTGCCGGTGATGTCTTCATAAGCTTTGTATGCGCCCGTCAGTGCCCCTGTGCCGGAGACAGGGAAAGGTGCACTCACGATCACCTGTGCATCCGCGATTCCTGCGGTTGTGAGCGCATTGATATACATATCTTCCGTGCAATAGTTGATGTTGTGGATTTCGACGGTCATGCCGGATCCTGCCGGAAGCGTCTTGATATAGATGCAAGAGAGCGCAACGCTGCCGATCTTGCCATCGGGCACGAGGCCTTCCAGATAGCTGCGCTCTTCCTTGTTGGTCACGCTCAGCTCGGTGACAGAACCTTCTTCAATGCCAAAGTCGGCGTACACCGCCTCCCGCTGACGGTCCGTGAGATCCGCGCCCATCGTGACGCGCTCCTGACCATCCTCGTCTGCCAGCGCTGCCGGTATGAAGAGCGTGAAGCCCACCGCAAGGGCTAACACCGCTGCTACGATTTTTTTCATGGATATCCCTCCTTCATGTAACGCCGAAAGTATAGCACAAGGTCAACCATGCGTCGATGCAGTTTCGGCAATCTTTTCGTAATTGCCATGTTTTGTTTTTATTCTTCACAAACCTACAATCTGTTGTGTTTTTTGCACCGTTTTCTGTTGTTTGGTACGAAATGTATCGATTTTCCTTTTCAGACCGTGAATTGTACTATTACAATTAAAAAGCACTTCCTCTGACGGAAGTGCAAATCGTTTTATGATGCATGGCAATATGATATTTGATTTTAAGATTCTTGCTTTTTTTGTGCCGACGTTGGTTTGACCGCAGGTCTTCTCATATAGTATTTTGCTTCTACGGGCACAAATCCGAATCTTTCGTAGAGCGTGTGCGCATCACGCGTGGCAAGGGTTCCTGTCAACCCCTGCAGCGCTTCATGCGCTAAAATTGCGGAGACCATCGCTTTGCCCAAGCCTTGGCCGCGAAAGCGTTCGTCAATAATCACGTCCGCCAGAAGAAACGACGTTGCATAGTCCGTAATGCAACGCGCAAATCCAACCTGCTCCCCTTCATAATAGACACCGAAGCACAGAGAATTTGCAATCGAACGCAGGATCGTCTCGCGGGTCCGTTCGTTTGCCCAATAGCTCTTGTGAAGCATGGCGTGAATGGCATCGATCTGCAGCAAGGCAGGGTTATCGCTGATGAGAAAGTTATTCCAATATTGTTCCATATTCCGTCGTCCTTGTTGCTTCTCTATCGTTTCGCGAACGATTAGTCGCAGAGGTTTGCGATTTGATCGATGATTTTCTGCGTGCGTTCCGCGTTCAGGTCGTCCTTGAGGCTGTGATTAACGCCCTCGATGAGGCAGCAGGTCATGTTGCGCGGCTCGCAGAAGCTCATCAGCGCGCGCCCGGTCAAGAAGCGATCCTGTGTGCCAAGTACCATTGCAATCACGCGTGATTCCGGGCGAATGAGCATCAGCGTTTTGTTGAGTGGGGTAAGATACAGTTGCCTCGGGCTGAGGTCGTTGTCCCGCTCATACTGCGCGGCAAGGATCGTACCAAGGCTTTTTGAAATAAACACCACATCTTCATACTCCGAAAACGCGATATGCATCAGTTGACGCTTGACGGCGCGCTGTGCAAGCGCAACCGCTTCCTCCAGCGTCTCAATCTCGCGAAACGGAATGTGTGAAAAGTCAAGGCGGACAATCTCATACCCTCGCGCGAAAAAATCGCTTGCAAGGCGCTCAAACAGCGCTTCCTTGCAGGTAAACCCCGTGCCGGGAAAGCAAACAGCTATCCCCGTCTTCATACGCATCTCCCCTTTTCAAATCCCGGTTTGTGCAGTTCCCCTTCTCGTGTTTTCCTTTCGAGTGTATCATGCAAAAAGCACGTGCGCAAGAGCGCTCCAAACGCATGGAAACACACATGTGTAAACAAGTTGTAAAAACCCTGAAAACACGCGTATCTACGGGCTTATTCCGGTGACTTTTCACGCTGTATTTTTCGGGGTGCTTTGCAAGAGAATAGCAGGTGTTTTTCTGTGAAAAAATCACGAAAAATACATTGACATTTTGCGTGCATTTTGGTTTAATTCCGTTTAGTGACTGTAAACTCAAAGTTTAGAGGTGGTAGACACAAATGGAGATCGGCGTCAAGATCAAGCAGCTTCGCCTGCAGCGTGGTTTGACGCAGGAGGAGCTGGCCGCCCGCACGGAGCTGACCAAGGGATTCATCTCCCAGCTCGAGCGGGATCTCACCTCCCCCTCTATCGCCACGTTGATGGACATTCTCGCCGCACTCGGAACCGATGTTGCGGGTTTTTTTCGCGAAACGCAGGAGGAGCAGGTCGCCTATAGTACGGACGATATGTTCGTCAAGGAAGAAGCGGACGGCTACACGATTCAGTGGCTTGTCACCAATGCGCAGAAAAACGCGCTGGAGCCCATCCTTGTGACCATTCCCGCCGGAGTCAGCGGTGTAGAAGACGACCCGCACGAAGGCGAAGAGTTCGGCTATGTGCTCAGCGGCAGCGTCACGCTCGTCCTCGGCAGTAAGCGATATCGTCTGAAAAAAGGCGGAAGCTTTTATTTTCGCCCGACTCGTGTACATTACTTAATCAACAGCGGCAAGAACGAAGCACGCGTGCTCTGGGTCAGCACGCCGCCGAGTTTCTAAGGCTATTATGTTTTTCGGCGTGAAAAAAAGAAACCGCGCCGTATTGTTTTAAAGGAGTGAGCGAATGAAGGACAAACACTTAATCGAATTGATCGATGTATCGAAGCTCTACGGCGGCGACGTCGCACTTTCGCATGTCGATCTATATATCAAGGACGGCGAGTTTTTAACCCTCCTCGGCCCTTCCGGCTGCGGCAAAACGACCATGCTCCGCCTCATCGCGGGATTTATCATGCCAGACGAAGGCCGAATCGAGATGGACGGTGTGGACATTGCGAACACGCCGCCATACCTGCGCAAAGTCAACACCGTGTTTCAAAAGTATGCTTTGTTTCCGCACCTGAATGTTGCGGACAATATCGCGTTTGGGCTCAAGCTTCGCAATGTGGACAAAGCGGTCATCAAGGAAAAAGTGGAAGCCATGCTGGAGCTTGTAAACCTCAAAGGTTACGGTTCGCGTTATATCGAACAGCTTTCCGGTGGACAGCAACAGCGCGTGGCAATCGCACGCGCACTCGTCAACGAGCCGCAGGTTCTTCTGCTCGACGAGCCACTCGGCGCGCTCGACCTCAAGCTCCGCAAGGAGATGCAGGTTGAGCTCAAAAACATGCAGCAGCGGCTCGGCATTACCTTTATCTACGTCACTCACGACCAGGAAGAAGCGCTGACCATGAGCGACACCATCGTGGTGCTCAAAGACGGCGTGATCCAGCAGATCGGTACCCCGACGGACATCTACAACGAGCCGAAGAATCCGTTTGTCGCGGATTTTATCGGAGAAAGCAATATTATCCCCGGCATCATGCTGCAGGACTACAAAGTGCGTATGAACGGCGTGGTCTACGATTGCGTGGACAAAGGTTTTGGCAAGAACACCGAGGTGGACGTCGTCGTCCGCCCGGAAGATATCGACATCGTCCCCGCCGAGGGCGCGCGTGTGGTCGGCAAAGCCGTCTCCGTCGTGTTCATGGGCGTGCATTACGAGGTGGACGTGGATTGCGGCGGCTACGAGTGGATCATCCAGACAACCGACTATGTCGAGCGCGGGCAAGTGGTGGGCATTTCGATTCCGCCGGACGCGATTCATATTATGAAGAAAACGCAGCAGACAAACCTGTTTGACGCGGTTGCATACCCCGACGACAACGAAGTTGAGATCCTGGGACATCGCTTTGCCTGCAATGGGCTAAACGCGTTTGAAACAAAGGATGACGTTCTGGTCGCGATTGCGCCCGCCGACGTGCAACTCATCCCGCCGGAAGAAAGTGGGTTGACCGGTGTTGTGCGCGCCTGCATGTTCCTCGGCACACACTATGAAGTAACCATCGGCAGCGACGAAGAAGATTGGATCGCCTATTCGGCGGAATACATGGAATCCGGCGAAGAAATCGGAATCTTTGTCCCCGCGGACAAGATCGCGGTGAGCGCAAATGAAGCAAACTAAGACGAAAAAAGTAAATATAGCAAAAGGGATGCTCATCCGCAGGAGTGTGTTTGCCTACCCGTATGTCGTCTGGATGGCAATCTTCATCCTCGCCCCGATGCTGCTCATCCTCTATTATGCGTTCACGAGCGATGGCGGAGCCACGGTAGAAAACATCGTGCAGGCGGCCAGTTGGGATAACCTCCGCGTTTTGGCAGATTCCGTTCGGTTTGCGCTGTATACGACGATTCTTTGCCTGCTGCTGGGCTTCCCAGTCGCCTATTTGCTCTCGCAGATGAAAAAAACGACGGCTGCTCTTCTGTCCGTGTTTTTCATCGTTCCGATGTGGATGAACTTCCTTCTGCGCACCTATGCGTGGAAGGTACTGCTCAGCGCGTTTACGAAGATGCTTTACACCGAGAGCGCTGTGCTCTTGGGCATGGTTTATAACTTCCTGCCGTTTATGATTCTGCCGATCTATACGACGCTGATCAAGCTCGACAAGAGCTATATCGAAGCCGCGGCAGACCTCGGCGCAAACCCGACCAAGACGTTCCTCAAGGTTGTTCTTCCGCTCTCCATGCCGGGCATCATCTCGGGCATCACGATGGTGTTTATCCCGAGTACGACGACGTTTGCCATCTCCCAGCTGCTCGGTGGCGGCAAGACGATGCTCTACGGCGATCTCATCTACATGAAGTTCATCACGGAGCAATCCTGGAACACCGGCAGCGCGCTTTCGATCATTCTGCTCGTGTTTGTGCTCGTCTCCATGACGTTTATGAAGAAGGCCGAGCGAAAAACCAGCGATGAAGGAGGCGGAAGGCTATGGTAAACCGCCTGAAGAAGTTTTTCTCCGGCACATACTTGGGGCTCATGCTCGTGTTTCTCTATGCGCCGATTTTGATCCTGATCATCTTCTCGTTTAACCAGAGCAAGACCCTCGGCAACTGGACGGGATTCACCTTCGACTGGTACGCGCAGCTTTTCCGCACGCCGGAGATCACGGATGCGCTGGCGGTGACGCTCTCCGTTGCAGCGATTTCGTCGATTGTCGCAACCGTGCTTGGCACCCTTGCCGCAATCGGCCTGCATGCGATGAAACGGCGCGACCGGATGCTGCTGGAGAATATCTCCCAGCTTCCGATGGTCAACCCCGATCTGGTCACCGGTATCTCGCTGATGCTGTTGTTCCTGTTTGTGGGCTTAAGGGATGGATATACGCGTCTTTTGATCGCGCACATCACCTTCAACCTGCCCTATGTGATCTTCTCCGTCCTGCCAAAGCTCCGGCAGAGTTCGGATATGCTCTATGAGGCGGCGCTGGATCTTGGCTGTACGCCCATGCAGGCGATTCAGAAGGTGGTCATCCCGGATATCATGCCCGGCATCGTCTCGGGATTGATCATGGCATTCACGCTCTCGTTGGACGATTTCGTGATCAGCTTTTTTGCCGGAAAC
The DNA here is from genome assembly GCA_002482505.1 of Christensenella sp. UBA7703. Taxonomy (GTDB): domain Bacteria; phylum Bacillota; class Clostridia; order Christensenellales; family CAG-138; genus UBA7703. Next base: position 68,021 of record DLGD01000007.1, read on the forward strand.
GGCGTGGATAACCTCTCGATGTATATCTACGCCTCCGCGCGCCGCGGCGTGAACCCCGCGCTCTCGACGATCATCTTCGTGCCAGTAGTCACCCTGCTTCTCATCGTCAACCTCAAGAGCATTCGTGAGGAACGAAACGCGGAGCTGCAGAGTAAGAAAGTCGGCATGAAGCGCTAACCGCTCTCCCCTTGCCGCACGGCGGCGGAAACAATAGAAATCTGTTACCCATTACACTAGGAGGAATCAAACATGAAAATCTGGAAGAAAATGATCTGCGCGGCGCTTGCCCTTGCGCTCTCGCTCTCGCTCTTTGCCTGCGGAGGCGGCAAGAGCAAAGTAACGCTGAACGTACTCAATTGGGGCGATTACATCGACCCCCAACTGCTGCGCCAGTTTGAAGACGAAACCGGCATCGCGGTCAAGTATACGACCATGACCAGCAATGAAGAAATGCTCGTCAAGCTTGCTTCGGCGGACAACATCTACGACGTGTGCTTCCCTTCGGATTATCTGATCGAGAAACTCGTTGCGGACGATCTGCTCTACCCGATCAACAAGGCGAATATCCCGAACCTGAGCAATATCGACTCCCGCTTTCTGAATCTCTCGTTTGACCCGAACAATACCTATAGCGTGCCGTATATGTGGGGCACGGTCGGTATTCTCTACAACAAGACGATGGTCAGCGATCCCGTCGATAGCTGGAACATCCTCTGGGACGAGAAATACGCGGGACAGATTTTGATGTATGACAGCATGCGCGATACCATCGGCATCACGCTCAAAAAACTCGGCTACGACATCAACACCCGCAACGAAGCGGATATCCTCGCCGCACAGGAAGCGCTGATTGCGCAAAAACCGCTCGTGCGTGCATACCTCACCGATGATATCAAGATGGAGCTCATCAACGGCAGCGCGGCGATGGGCGTTGTGTATTCCGGCGACGCGGTCTACTGCATCTCCGAAAATCCCGACCTCGCCTATGTCGTTCCGAAAGAGGGCAGCAATGTCTGGTTTGACAACATCATCATCCCGAAGACCTCCAAGCATACGACGGAAGCGGAGCAGTTCATCAACTTCCTCTGCGATGCAAAGGTTGCCGCGCAAAACTCGGACTATATCGGCTTCTCCACCCCAAACGCAGAAGCACTCAAGCTGATGGATCCGTCCTACGCGGCAGACCCGACCTACAATCCCCCGCAGGACGTACTGGATCGCTGCCAGATTTTCCAAGACCTCGGCGATTTTGTCAAGGTGTTCTCGGATGCCTGGACCAAAGTAAAAGCCGCATAAGCAGTATAAGAAACACAAAGAGCGGATCATTGCGGTCCGCTCTTTTGTATCGTGCTTTTACATATTGATTGGGTTTAGTTTGCTTTGGCGATTTCGTCCATCGCGATGGCTTCGAGCTCTTCATTGCTCATCACCGTCGTACGGCAGGCTTCATAGAGTGTGTCGATACGATCTTTGATCGCGGAGACGACCGGGTTGCGCTTGTCGATGTCCACGCCCATGTGGGTGTTCAGCCAGTATGCAATCCCCGCCGTGCCGCTGTGCGCGTCTACCATGACCTCCGCCGGACGGTTGAGAATCTTGCCAGTGTTGAAGATGCTGTAGATGCGCTCGTCTTTCAGCAGGCCGTCTGCGTGGATGCCCGCGCGGGTGCTGTTGAAGTTTTTGCCAACAAACGGCGTCATCGGCGGAATCTCGTAGCCGATGTCCTTTTCGAAATAATCCGCAATCTCCGTGATGACTTCGAGGTTCATGCCGTCCGTGTCGCCGCGCAGCGAGCAATATTCCATGACCATGCCTTCCAGCGGGCAGTTCCCCGTGCGTTCCCCGATGCCGAGCAGCGAGCAATTCGCAGCGGAAGCGCCGTAAAGCCAGGCAGCAGCCGCGTTGGAGACGGCCTTGTAGAAGTCGTTATGACCATGCCATTCGAGCAGGGAGCTCGGCACGTTGCCATAGTGCCGCAGACCGTAGATGATACCTGGCACGCTGCGCGGAAGGCTCGCCCCCGGATACGCCACGCCGAGGCCAAGGGTATCGCAGCAGCGAATCTTGATCGGAATCCCCGCTTCTTCCGAAAGCCCGGCCAACGCGTGCGCAAAGGGCACAACAAAGCCGTAGAAATCCGCGCGGGTGATGTCTTCAAAATGGCAACGCGGGACGATGCCGCGATCCAGCGCCATCTTGACCACGCCGAGGTACTTGTCCATCGCCTGTTTGCGGGTTAGGTTCATCTTGTGGAAGATGTGATAATCCGAACACGAGACAAGAATCCCCGTCTCGCGCACGCCAAGCTCCTTGACGAGGTTAAAGTCGCTCTCGGTCGCGCGAATCCAGGTTGTGATCTCCGGGAAACGATAACCACGATCGCGGCACATCTCCAGCGCCTGACGATCCTGCTGGCTGTAGACGAAAAACTCGCTCTGGCGAATCAGCCCGTTCGGGCCGCCGAGTTCGTGCATCATATCAAACAAGCGCAAGATCTGCTCCGCCGTAAACGGCGCGCGGGACTGCTGCCCGTCACGGAAGGTCGTATCGGTGATCCAGATATCCTTCGGCATGCGCATGGGCACAAGGCGCTGGTTGAACGCAATCTTCGGAATCTCGTCAAAGTTGAAGATTTCCGTGAACAGGTTCGCTTCCGGCACATCCTGCACATCATACTCATAATAGTTCTCGCGCAGTAAGTTCGTGTGATCATCAAAAACGATCTTGCTCATTGTTCCCCTCCTTGCAGCATGCTTGCATGCTTGTATACAATAATTTATCGATTATTATATCAGCGGCACTTCATCGCGTCAAGGCAAAAAACCTCGTTTTTTCGCGATTTATGCGTCAATTTTGTATATACTTACAGATCGAATGATATATGATCCTGATTGTTTTGAAGGTTTCTGCTCTATCGGAACAGGTTTGTGTGACATTCGTCACAGTGAACGATTGACAGCTATTGAATTCAAATTTTGAACTGATACAATGAAAATAGCTTCACAAACAGGAGGTGAATCAGTGATGGCAAAATATGTGGACGGATTTGTGCTTGTCGTGCCAAACGACAAGACAGAAGAATATAAGAAAATGGCCGAACTCGGCCGTGATACATGGATGAAACATGGTGCACTTGAATATTATGAGACGCGCGGAGACGACCTGGTCCCACAAGACATGGGCGGTGTGAGCGCGCGTTCATTTACGGAAATGGCCGGAGCAACCGCAGAAGATAACGTTTGGTTTTCCTTTATCCTCTTTCAATCCAAAGAACACCGCGATGCGGTCAACGCCAAGGTTATGGAAGAAATGAATCAGCAGATGGCTGGGCAGGAAGGCATGCCGATGCCATTTGACATGAAAAAGATGGCATACGGCGGATTTCAGGTTGAGGTCGATGGCTAAAAAGTGAAATTGTGAATTGCGAACCGCTTTCATCTTTGAGAGCGGTTTGCGTATCGTTCGATTTTTGATTCGTTCTTTTGATTTGCGCAAAATCTTATGTGGCATACTCCCAATGTTGTCCAGCAGGCAAACGTTTTGTCGAGAATGCCGCCGCGCGTTGACACAGAAACGATTCGTTTTTATACTGTTGATATACGCTTCCCAACGATGGAATGCAAGGAGGGTGCCAGAATGTCCGAGCAAACCCGTCCGAACGCAGATCATCTGCGCGACGAAGAACGTTCCTCTGCCGTGCGCGACGAAGCAGCGCGCAAAAGCCGGCGTACGCAGCCGGACGATGTTGAACGCTATGAACGCGAACCGCACGGCAGGTTTCGTTTTCATCATCTCAAGTGGATCTTTCGCGGCGTCGTACTCGTCGCGGTTCTGATTGCGGTGTTGTTTCTTCTGCCAAAGGTGAGGGATCTGCTGACGCCGGACATCAACATTGACATTCCGGACTCACTCAACAGCCTCCTGCCGGACGAGCAGATGGGTTATAATAAATTTGATTTTTCCGACGCAATCCTCGGCGAATCGCGCACCAAAAGCGGTTTCGTCTTGCTGGAGCAGGATGTCACCGTCTCCACCCGCGTGTCGCAGGCACTCGCCAATCTCGCACTGTTCGAAAAATCGCAAATTATTCGTACCTTTGGTACGGGCGTATATACTGTCGATCTCTCCAAGCTCTCGATTGATGACATTACATTTGACAGCAAATTAAATCTTGTGACGATCACGATTCCGCATGCTTCGCTCTCTTATGTCACTGTCGACGTGGAGAAAACGGAATTTGAAGAGACCAAAAAAGCATTGTTTGCATTTGGCGAAATCAAGTTGACAAACGAACAGCTCAATCTTCTGGAGCAGAACATTCAAGACGCGATGAAAGAGCAGCTCAACAACTCGGATATGCTCGCAAAGGCGGACACGGCCGCACTCTCACAGGTGCAGAAGTTGTTTGAGCCAATCGTGAAAACCGTCGATTCCAAGATTATCCTTGCAGCCGCATTTAGAAAATAATAGATAGCAAACCAATACAAAGCCGCCCGGCGTATAAGCCGGACGGCTTTGTATTTGCTCAATTGCTTGTTGTCACAGGTTATTCTACGATCTTTTCAAAGCCATCTTCATCATGACCCTGCGCGCCTTCATCGGCTGCTGTTTCATGCGCTCGTTTCTTCCCGCGGGAAATCTGTCTTGGCGCATGCTCTAAGGCCTGCTCATGTTCGCGCTCAACCTCCGCAACAGCCTCTGCCAGCACCTCTTCCTCGTCCTGCTCGCGTGTACGCGGCAATTTGCGCCGCCTGCGCTTTTGTTCCTGCTCCTGCTGTTCTTGCGCTTCCAGCGGCTCCTCGTGCTGTAACACCGCTTCGTCGAGTGAGAGCGTTTCGTCCTCTTCCGTGGCGGCAACAGGTTCAAGACGGAGCAGATAGGCAGCGACCCCACAGATCATGATGCACGCCAGCGCCGCACCAAAGGCGAGAATTGCGGCTGTTCGAACCGCAAACACTTCCGTCGTCGGGCGCGCTGCAATCAGCGTCACATCGCCCTGCGTGCGCCGCAGGCACAAGTTTCCGGATTCATAGAAAAACCCGTCCGCGCCCGCTTCCGCCGGAAAGAGTACATCCCCGCCGTACGGCATGTCGCTCGTGACCGATTCCGCACCAGCGAGTGCAAGTGCGCTCTTCACATGCGCGTCGGACCGGGTCAAAAGAACAAATCCCTCAATGTCGGAACGACCAACACAAGCGTAGAGTACGTTTAAATCTGTCTTGTCTTGTTGGGTGAGCGTCGCCGTTGGATCGTCCGCCGCCGCCATCGTCCAGAGAAACGCTTCCTGCGTGCCGATTGCGGTGCCGATGCTCGCCGCATCTGAGGAAGCAATCAGCGTACCTTCGAGATTTGCGACATCGATGCGGTCAATCGAGAGCTGCTGGCAGAGCGCCGTCAAGGCATCGCTCGCCAGAAGGGTGTCGTCATGCGTCAGGAATCGCGAAACAGCAACGGCTTTGCTCAGCAGGTTTTCTTCCTCAGCCGCAATCATCGGCTCAGCAAGGCGATCCTCCGCGTCAATACGTGCAAACGCGCGATCCATCAGCAGCGTCAGCTCTGTCTTTGCGCGCGTCTCCATCTGGCGTGAAAACGGAATAAACGCGAGCGCAATTCCGATCAACAGCAGCCCCGCCAGTATTGGCACCAGCCAACTTCGCAAAAACCGAACCATCGATCTATCCTGCCTTTCGCGTCTATTCCCGGTAGTAGTTTACTATTTTATCAAATTGTGCTGATGCATATCTTGGCAAAGTCTGTGCGAAATCATTCGCCGTTAGGTGGACGGAATAATCGCAAGCAAAAAGTTCGCCTTATAAAAGAACTCGCCGAAGAATGATTCGCTTAGAAACTCATAAAGCTTTGGCAGCACGGTCAGCAAGACCGGTACCATTAGAAAGATCACAAACAGCATCAGAACGCCGTGAATCAGCCCAACGCCAGCGCCGATGATGCCATCCCCGCGCGAAAGCACCGGGAACCCGCCGCGCCCGAACTCCACGCCGCGAATCAGGAACCCGAACAGCAGCCGAAGAATGGTAAAAAGCAACAAGAGCGCAAGAATATTGATGACCACGCAAACGATGGTCTGGTTGAAATAGTCTCCCAACGTGGTCACGCCGCTGCTGCTAAACGCCTCAGACGCGATGTTTTTTATCACGCAGCGATCCATGGGAAGCGGCATATCCGCGTTCTGCAGCACCGCATGCAATTGTTCGGAAGAAATTGATGCAATTGGCGCACGCGTGAGCTCAACATCTGTAATTGCAACATATTCAGACCCTTCGGTATAGTACAGAAGCATCTGAAACAGATCCGCACTGCCTTTTACAATTCCTGAGATAAGTGGTATCAAAATCCTGCCGAAAAGGATTGCCACAGCGGTTGCGCAAACATTCAGCGCAGTGCTGACAAATCCGCGGTATAACCCACCGAGGATCGTGATCGCCAAGACCAATAGAATTGCTATGTCGATAAAGTTCATGCGTTTGTCTTCCTCGTCTGGACAAGGCACGCGTGTGTGTTAATCCGCATTTGCAAGATAATACATGCCGTTGCTGGAGAGCAGCATCTTGTTGTCCGTTAGTTTTACGACAGCATCAACAGGTTGCTGGAATGTCGCCGTGGCAGAAAGTTTACCTTTGATGGTGTAGGTAAAGAGTTGCTCACGCGAAGCAACCGAGAGCCTGCTGCCCATAATAAACGCGCTGACGCCCTCCGCAGGCAGTTGCAGCGTGGTTTCAACCGGGGCCGGAGCGGCATCTTCCGCAAGAGTAAGAATGCGCACGGTATGGAAATCTCCTCCGCGCGTGGTCAAAAGGAAGGTTGGCGTTCCGGATGAATAGGAAAAATCCAGCACCTCATACCCGTAGATCATCGTGCGGTAGATCTCTTTGTTGCCGGCATGGATATAGCGGATGATCTGGTTGGTGCAAACGACAAACATGCTGTTTGGCGTGATATAGATATCGTTGACGAGCTGGTTTTGCACGTGGATCATGCCCGTCACTTCCTGTTTGCTCAGATCATAGGTGACAATCGTCGTCATCGGCGTTCCGGTGCTGACGTTGAGCAATTCGATCCAGAGCATCTCGTTCGTTGTGGTGTAGAATCCGAAGTCTACAATGCACTGATCCGGGTAAGCGAGATCTTTAAGCTGCTCGCCGCCCTTGGTCATGACCAGAACGCTCTCCGCGCCATCCTCCGCCTGCCGCATGACCGCAAGGTGCTTGGTTCCGCACTCTACTTCTTCCACAACGCCGGTGAACGTAAGCGGCGTTTTCTCGCCGACAACCTGCAGCTGCGATTGATTGAAAACAACGGTCATGGATTCGCTGCCAGACATGCGAATATTCGAAGCGCCCGTACCATAGGTATAGTTCTTCTTGCTGTCTGTCAGGTGGTAAAAGTGAATCTGACCGTCGGTCTGATACAAAAGTCCATCGCCAGTGTTGATATAGGTAGAAGTCGTGGAAATCGGCGTGATGTCCATCGAAACGGTCGCTTCTTGCTTGTTGAATATAAACTGAAAGATCACAAGTCCAATACCGAGCACGCCGAGCGTGATCACCGAGAAAATCAGCGTATTGTTTTTCTTTTTCTTTTTGCGGCGTGGTTGGCTGCCCGCGCTGTAATTCTGCGCATAAGGCCGCATACCGCCTTGTTGTGTTGCCATCTGTTTCTTCATTCCCCTATGCTTCGCTTTAGTCTATCAGCCCCCGCGGATGCTGTAAAGCAAACTTTCTGTGTCCCGATGGGCTGAAAGACTGCTTACTGCGGAGCAATTACCCAGAGGGACTTTGGTAATATTTTGAAGGTGACAGGCGTTCCCGGAAGGATATCGCCGTCCACATCCAGAAGCGACGCGGGTTCGCAAACCGCCGTCAGCTCCGTCGTTTGAAAATACGTTACATACTTCGTGCTCAGGTGTTCGCCCTTCATAAACTTCGGCAGGATCGTATAGGCGCGAAATTTTGAGATGTTTGTAATCACGCAGATGTCCAGCAATCCATCGAACGGGTCGGCTTTGGGCGTTACCATCATGCCGCCGCCAAAGTGCGTTCCGTTTCCCGCGGCGATAATCAAAACATCCGCTTCCATGGAGCCGCCCGGCCAGCTGATCTTTGTCTTGCGGGAGTTGAGGTGCAGCAGCGCCGTCAGCAGCCCGCGCAGATAAGCCAGCGATCCGTTCTTCATCCGTTTTTTATAGATTTCGACATAGCGCAGCACATCCACATCAAACCCGAATCCCGCCACATTAAAATAGAGCAGGTCATTCGCCAGTGCGGCGTCCATCTGTCTTGCTTCGCTATTGAGCGCAATGTCCAGTGCGCTCAGCGGGTCTTTGGGGATCTTCAGCGGGCGGATAATATCGTTTCCCGTGCCGCAGGAGATGATGCCGAGGACGGTGTCTGTGTTCATCAGCGCGCTCGCTACTTCGCGAATGGTGCCGTCTCCGCCGAGCACGACGATCTTTTTTGCGCCGTTTTGAACCGCCTCTTTGGCGAGCTCTGTCGCGTGGCCGGCATATTCGCTCTTCTCTGCGGAAAACGGAATCCCGCGCTCTGCCAACGCATCCGTAACCAGTTGATATGCATCTTTTGCCGCGCCGTTGCCTGCAACGGGGTTCCAGATCAAATGCAGTTGAGCCACCATACACAACCCCCCAAATATTCTTTTTTTAGATATGATCCCGTAAATGCCCACCGTCAGTATAAAGCATTCCGTGCCCTGTATCAACCCCGCTTGATCCGGCATTGACGTTCCCTGAATCTTACTCTGTGCATCTGAACACAAAAAGAACAGCGATCCGGTAAAATTTCTCCGAATCGCTGTTTTGCGATTATCTTGTTTCCTATGGTTTGCTGGGATATTTGCCAACGAGCTGAATGTAACCGAGCGTTCCGACCGAGGCGATCAGCTCCGCTCGATAGCGCGCACCCGCAGCCGTTGTGCTCTCATAGACCGTTCTGCGCTCCTCGCCGGAGAGTGATGCCAGAAACGCCTCGCAGCTCTCCTTCGAAGTCGTCGGCGTTTTCGCTTTTTTCGCGCCGCCACCGCTCTTTTTATACTGCGCAAAGAGCGCAAGCGCGGCCGAATACGCCTTGTCAAACGCATCCTGCCTTGCAGAAGCATTGAATTTCTGCGCTTCCAGTGAACGATCCTGTTCACTGTCCACGCCGTCGAGCACATATTTTGAAAGCGTCGCGCCGTAGTCCGCTTCAATCGCGGCAATGTCGCCTGCCTCCGCGTTCTGTTGGCGGTTCTTAACATCGGTCACGTACGTGCTTGCGCCCATTCCGCGTGCAATCGCGTCCGCATCCAGATTTGCTTTGTTCTGGCGTGTTTGCGTTTGGCGGTTCACGATTGCCTGCTCGTAGCTTGGGCGGAGCCACGCGGCAACCGAAATGCGAATCTCCTCCTCGTCTCGCGCGTCATATTCCACCTCCTGCGGGGCAAAACGGGAATACATCTCATCGACATATCCGCTCAGCACATCCTCGTCGCTGATCGCGGGCTCCGATTCCGGGGCGCTGTATGGCGTGTATGGTGCCAGAATCTTATTGGGCAACACAGCACCGCTGTTGTGCAATCCGTTCGGGTCCTGAAACCGTGGTATCTTGATTCTATTCACAATGTTTATTCTCCTTTCTTTCGTCTTATTCAACCGTGGAGAGATAGTCTTCCAGCTCCAACAGTTTCTGGTAAAGCGTTTCCAAATTCTGGTTTAGGTTGCTTTCGTTTTGCGCAACAGAGATGTCGTAGTCCTCTGTGGAAGCACTTTCACCTGCTTTTCGGGAAAAATAGACCGGGAACAGTGCTTGAACGCCTGTCTTTTCGTATGCCATGGTGTTTTCCTCCCTGTTTAGTTAAAGCACACGGCGCTGCAAATCTAGGATGAGCTCTACGCCGCCGTCAATCGTAACATGCGAACCGTTAACATTTCGAAACACAAGCTGAAACGCGCGTCCGTCACCGTTGAGCCCAAGCTCCAGTATTCGCTCGCTTCCTCCGGGCATCAGCCGCTCGTTGTAGACGGTTCCGCTTTCGGTGACTGCCTCCACAGAGAGAATCCCCCCACTGCCGCGCAGATATAGCTCCTCCAGCCGTTTATTGACCGCTTTGCTGTCGAGGTCGGTCATTGGCGTTTTCCAGTAGGCGTCGATCCGCGCGCCGTCATAGGTGTCCCCTTCCTCAAACCGGCAGACGAATCCGTTCCCATCCAGCAAGTAAAGCGTGCCACCCGCCGCATATAACCCGCGTGCCTGAAACCCGCGCCGGATCATATATGTGCCGTGCGCAAGGTCGTAGATTAAAATCGCGTTGTTGCCCGTTTCGCCTGCGCCTTCACTACAGGCGAAATAGAGCCGATCCCCGCGCACGGCGGCTACGCAGTTGGAAAGCGTTGCGCTCTGCAAAAGAAGCTGTACCTTGTCCGCATCCGCCTTTCTTTGCACCGTCTGCCCGTCGAAATAGTACATCCCGCCCTGCGTGAGAAAATAGAGAACATCTCCCGCGCGAACACAGGCCGTGTGGACAGGCTGCTGCATGGTGCCGTTGACGGGCTGGATGCGAAAATTTCCCGGCCGGTCGCCGAGCAGGCGATAGAGCGAATCCCGCTTGAAGATCAGGAGTTGGTTACTCAGCGCAAATAGTCCGGTGATCGGATCCGATCCGGTGCCAACCTCCACAAACCCGCCGCTAACGTTTTCGCTCTCCACAGCAGAAGTCCAGTTTTCAATGGTGCGCGTATCGCCCGGCGCCTGACTGTAATACAATCGGTTCGGATTTTGCACATCTCCCGCCGCAAAAAGGCGCGAGTAGTAGAACTCCACAAAGTTCACCGCCATGTCGGAGAGCCCTTCCGCGCTGCCGAATGCTTCCGCCGTTTCGCTTACGCCGTCCCATTTCGCCATCCGCGCAGTGCCGTTTGCAATCAGCAGATACTCCGTGCTTGCAATCTTTACAGGTAAAAAATCATACTGCGCAAGAGTTGCGACGGTGCCAAATTCGTAAAGCTTTTTCCAAGCACCTGCCGATTCATCCAGCACAAAGAGCGTTCCGCCCGTTGCAATCAGCAGTTTTCTCTCCTCCGCTCGCCGCCAGACGTAGAGCCGGCGTGCTTCCTCCGGTGCCGGGAACGCCGTTTCGCTTTCGCGCACATATCCTTTTGCCACGCTGAGCCTGCCGTTTTGCGTGTCCATATTGCAGGCGTCCGGGCTCTCCCCGTCGTTCTGGCGGTTTTCCGTTATATTTTGCGCGATACCGTAGAAGACCGGGATGCGATACTGCCGCAATGCCATGTTTGCGCCTCCTCTCTATCGGTTTTCAATCGCATATGCGTCAAGCTCGCCGCGGTGCGCTCGCATCATACGCTTTGCCGCGTTGTAGAGTTCAAAACAGGCACGTGCAGAGGCAATGCTGCCTGCGTCGCCGCTTGCCCGCTCGCGCCCTACCGCATAGCCAATCATGGCTCCATGACACCATTCCGGCAGTTCTGGCACATCGGTGTCCACTTTGAGCGGTGTTGGCATGTAGCGATAGGTCACGAGGAGTTCACCGTCCGAGACGGCGGGCACGTGCAGCAGCTCTGTGTTTGCCCCGTAATAAAACGGCAGCCGCGTGCCTGTGCGCGAGAGTGCAATCACTTTTACCACACTCCTTGGCAATGTCGAGAGGTTGACAACACCGCCGGCTAGCTGCAACGTGTCGCTCCGGCGCGGCTGTAGCTCGCTCGTGAGGTCGATCATCGCGTCGTTGAGATATCGCGTGAGCTTGTCTCGCCAGCTTTCCAGGGTTTGTGCGTCGGTTCCGCGGTCGAGCTGCAGGAGCGCGCCCGTGAGTAGTTCTTTGAGCGTCATGCATGTGCCCTCCTTTTACGAAACCTTCTTGCCGCCGCTCTTGCGGTAGGCGCGTACTCTTGCGTCACTCTCATAGCGCACCTGGGCGCTCTGGGCAATGAGTGTGGCAAGGCTCTGCGGGACTTCTACCTGTTCGCCGGTGCGGATGCGGAAAAAATGCCCGTTGATACCGCCTTCCCAGTGAGATTCACCATTTTCCGGCTGAATCGTGATGGTGATCTTGTCCTCTTTTGCAAGGGCTTTCCCTGTCTCGGTGGATATACTGTCGATCTGCGCTTCTGTCATGTACTGCATGGTTGTATTCTCCTTTATGCTTTTGTTTTTCGTGTTTTAAAGTGTGGGGAGAGCGTCTCCGCCCTCCCCGCTTCGCTCTCCGCAGGTTACAAGCTTACGCCATGCTCTACGCGCACAATCCAAAGATTGTTGAGAATTTTCGCCGTAAAGGCGGCAACCTTTGCGCCGACCGTCGCGCGCTGATCCAGCGGATCGGAGGCTCCGCCGCTGCCGACGGGTTTCACGATGGTCTGCAGGCAGCCTTCGCCGTCTACGTCGATGATGCCGTAGGCATCCGCACCGAAGACGAGCGTCGCGTGGATGTCTGTCCCATTCTTCGTGGTGTTTTCGATGATGCCCGCGTCCTCACTGTATACGACGGTGCCCGCAGCAATCGCGCCGGAGACCGTCGCGCTGAGAGTGACGGTTTTCGCTCCGGCATCGCAGGATGCAACGGTATACTCTGTCGAGCCGATCTTAATCTTTGCGCCCGCGATGAGAAAGAGCGCTGCCGAATCGGAGATGTCTGCAAGGGTCACAACCGCGCTGCCCGCCGTATGCGCAGAAACGGTGGTGTGCACGCTCTGGCCGAACACTTTCGCTTCGGTGCTTTCGACAAAGACCACACCAAAGAGCCTGCCGATTTCGCCGGAATAGATCTGTTCCATGTCGGAATACTTGGAAACATCCTGCCAAAGCGGATCGCTCTGGAGGTCATAGGTCGCGTCGGGCGAGCAGATGCACACAAAGTGCGGTTTGCGCACCATGCCGCCATCCACGTTGTTGAACATGCGTGCCTTCGCCTTTTTCAGCGAACGAACGGCTTTGCGGATCTCGGTGACGGTGAGCTTGTCGCCCGCTTCGAGCGAGAGACGGTTCGTCTTGCCGTTTGCATACTGCACGTTGGTGCCGGCACACATCGCGTCCCGCGTGATCCATTCCACAACGGTACCGAGCTGCTCGCCGAGCAATTCCGTGCTCTCTGTGAGAACGGGGTCATAGCTGGTCAGGTCGAGCAGATCGCTGACCTCGACATATGCGCCGTATTGCTTGACTTCCGCCTCGATCTTGCTCTGCGCAAGGCTCTGGCCTGCCGGGGTGACGCCTTCTTCCAGCACCAGTGCATTTGCGTCCGGCGTGAAGAGTTCATAGCGGCGGAATTCAACGCGCTTGCCGCTGTTTCTGGGGATGCTGCGTTTCTGGCCGTAGCTTGCGTGCACGAGCCGCGTCTTTGCGATCTCGAGCAGTGCTTTGTCATAGAACGTCTTGTTGCTGTAGGTGGTTCCTGCGGTGTTCACCGTGGTGTTGCTGTTGCTCATGTTGTTTGCCTCCTATTGTTTAGAGTCTGGTCTTGCCGCCGTCGCGGGCGGTCTTTTTCATCTGCTGCATGAGCTGGCGAAATGATTCGCTGCTCATGCCGTGATAGTTGGTCGCGGCTGGTGCCGCGCTGCCGCCGCGCGTGCTCTTGGGCAGCTGGCTGCGTTCGCGGACGCGTGCGCTCATGCGCTCCATCGCGCTATCCTCTGCGTCCTGTGCGCGTTGTTCCGCGGCGTAAATACGGATTCCTGCATTCGCGCCGTATTCATACATCAACTGAAGCAACGCGGGGTCTTTTGCCGCTGTCTCCATGTCAAACCCGTCGGGCAGCTTCCCCTCCTGCATCAGCACGGAGACTTCGTCCACCATCGCTTCAAACTCCGGGTCTTTTTCCGCGTTCATCGCGGGTTTCTTTGCGTTTGCGGCGTCCAGCCGCTGCTGAATCGTGTTTTTCATTGGGTTTATGCCATCCTTCCTGCTTTTCCTGCCGTCGACGGCAGCGCCTGTTGCTGTTGTTTCGCGAGCGCTTCCGTCTTCTCGCTCTGTTCTCTTAGTTGTTTGAGCAGTTGATCCTTGCCTTCGAATACCATGAGTTCCACGGCTTGCGCGGGCGTCATCATGCCGCTTTGCAGCATTCGAAGCGCCAGCTCGTTCTGGCTCATCGCGGAATACTTTGTCTCCTGCTGCGCCTTGACCGAAATATAGAATTCAATCGGCAGCATCGCGTTGCCGGGCGCTTTTCGCACGAGCAGTGCGCTTTCAAACGTGCATTCTTTGAGTTTGCCGTCGATGGTCACGTTCACGCGCCGCATAAAGAAGTTGAACTCCCGCTCGACTTCGATTTCAAGACGCACCGCGTCCCTAAAGCTTTCGTGCAGCAGCCGCGCCATCATCCGCGCTCGCTTGTTGCTCATCTCCTGCATCGCCGCGATGGCGGAGGCAGCGGTCACGCCGCCGTTTGTCGTCCCGCGTGAAAAATCGTTGGCTCCGCTCTCTTGCTTGATGCTCTCGCGGATGCGGTCGATGTAGCCGATGATATAGGCGGGCAGCGGCGGTGTAGAAAACCACGTCACTCCGCTGAGGCTTTCGCCACGGTGTACTTCACGGCTCCAGTCGCGCAGATCCTCCGTGTCAAACCCGCTGGCCTCGGTGACGAGCAGCTTGTTGTGGCTCGCCATCAGCGCGTTTTTGAGCACGATCTGGTCGAGCTTGTCCGCGTAGCGCTGCTGCGTTTCAAACATGTCCACGAGGCCGAGACCGAGGCAGGAACCCTTTCGCACGAACATCGGCGTAATCAGGAAGGGATACATCCCGTGCTCAAAGAGCCCGTCAGGTTTTGTGTCGCGGCTATCCGTGAGCACCTGATTACCCGCAATCTGCGCCATGTGAATGCTGGAGTGTTCGGTTTCCGCGTCGTACTCGCGCCACCAATACTCCAAAAAGAGCATTGCGCCGTTGCGGTCTCCGTGCAGAATTCCGTCCTCGACAGCATCCGGCGTACCGAACGCATCCGCCCTGAGAAACGGTGCGCTGGCAGGAAAGCGGGACTGGATGAATTCGCGCGTTTTGAGCGAAATCTTGAATACCGCGCGGCTTTCCTGCGCATCCGTCGCCAGCGGGTCAAAGAGAATGCTCCTCGCGTCCACATGGCGGATAAATGCGCCGCCAAGCCCGGCATTGAGGGTGTTGTCGTAGCCGACTTCCTGCACGCAGTAGCCGCCGACCAGCATGTCGTGCACGAGCTTGCGGTACTCCTTCACGTAACCGTCTGCGTCGTGGTTTTGTCGGATGATGGCTTCGATGACGTGCGCCACCTCCGTGTCCTTCGGGCTTTCGGGCAGAATCACCGCCTCCGGTACGCGATCCATGAGCTCTGCTTTGATGTTCTCCACCGTGCTTTGGATAATCGGCGTCACGGGGCGCGGTTCGTTGCGGTCAAGCTGCGGCACATCGTGCCAGTGATCCCCGCGATACATCCGTTCGCAGTTCTCCAGTCGCTGCCATTCGGAGACATATGCCCCGCGAAACTCGCGGAAGAGCTCATACGCCTTCTCGCAGAGAGCGCGCTTTGCCTGCCCTTGTTCTGTTCCTTTCATGTGTATTTCCTCCTTGGGGTATTACCCGTTTACAATCTGGTGAATCCGTCCGCATGCATCTCGCCGGTTGCAAACGGGTCATAGGCGCGCGCCTTCTTTTTCTTCGGCTCGCTCGTGGCGGATGGCCTCGACATCAGCCCGTAGCGGAGCGCTTCCGGCGCGTGGTCCTCGCAGTGGGAGCCGACGTCTTCGACGAAGTGTTCGTCAAAGGTCAGCATTGGCAGCGTTCGAATCAGATTTTCGCAGTTGCGAAAGATCAATAGCTTCGGCTGTCCGTCGTCTCCGTCGCTTAAGTATTCGCGGACGCGCTGCCAGCCGGGGATTCTGGCGTTGTCCGCGCGGATGAGCGGCACGCCGCCGTGTGCGAACACCTCTGCAATGCTCATGCCGCCGATGTCCCCGCTTGCGCTCATGCCACAGTTTTGCCAGGCATCCGGCGAGGCAGTGGTATATGCAATCTTCTCGTCACCCGTGAGTTGACGGATGCGCCGTGTTGTCTCGCTGGAGAGCACCTGGCGTTCATAATATTCGCGATAGGCATACACCCGCCCGCCGGGTGAAACCGCAAACCAGAGTACCGCGCAGGGATCGTTGTAACCCCAGTCCATTGCGCGGAATCTGCGCCACGATTTCGAGAGTTCAAACGGCTCAATCACGTGCCGCTCTCTCGAGAACTCGCCGAAGTACTGCCCCGCCAACACGTCCCAGTCCCCGTCTAGGTGGGCGCGCCTCAGCGGCTCCGGCAAATTCTCGAGGATGATTAGGTAGGACTTGTCCCGCATCAGAACCGGATTGTCCGTCACGCGCGCCGGAATGAAAACGTAATCCTCCGCCGTTTCGCTTGCGCGATAGTTGCGGTCGATGAAGAGTCGTTTGACCCATGTGTGCCCCACGCCGCCGGGATTACATGTGTAGTACATGCGCGGCGAGAAGTCCGTTCGCACCGAGCGGTTGCAGGTCGAGATGAACTGCATCTGGCTCTCGGTAAACTGGGTCGCTTCCTCCAATCCGATCACGTCGTATTCCTGCCCCTGATAGCGGTATACGTCATGCTCATTGTCGCAATAACCGAGTTTGATGCGGCTGCCGTTCGGAAACGTGAATACGCGTTGCGTTTGGTTGTAGTCAACAAACCCTGATAATTCCGTCTGCAGAGACCGCACATGGTTTTCGGTCAACTCCGAGAGCGTTCTTCGGAGCAGAAGGAGTTGGAGTCCTTCGTAGTGGAGGGCGAGTAGCACGAGCTTTCTTCGCATGGCCCAGCTTTTACCGCCGCCGCGCGCGCCGCCATATGCGGTGTGCCGTGCCTTGCTTTCGAAAAACGCCCGCTGACGCGGATTTGGATACCCCTTTAGTTGGAATTCCACGTCACTCACCCCAGCCTTCCTTGTCCTCCAGCACGATGACGATCCTGCGGTCCTCCTCGCTCGGCGGCAGTTTTTCGCCGGTGCCGAGTTCTTCCAGCAGTTTCGCGGCAACGCTGTATTGGAGTTCTCCAAGCAGCGCATGCTCCACGATGTAGCGTCCAATCCGTCGGAGTGCGTCTGCGTAAAGCTTGCACTCCGCGCCGTCACCTCCTCTTCGCCCTTTTGTGAGGATCTCGCCCTGCGGTATGGCAAGATGCTCACTCAGGCCTGCAAGCGTATACGGCGTTTGCCGGATGGTCACACTGCCGTTTTTGAGTGTGACACGTTCGGCGGTCGCATCGCATGCGGCAAAATACGCTTCCATTTTGCTCTTGAGGTTTTTTGGTTTGGACGATTCCATTCGATCATGCTCCTTTCTTGCGTGGCGGTGTTTGTTTCGAGGCTCTTTCCCGCCGCCGAAACCATCGTAAAGCACAAGCATCATGGAAAATTACGACAATTCCGGAAAAGTCGAATTCTTATAAATCCGGATTTTTGCATATAAGAAAGAAGCACCCGCTCCTAAGCGTGCGTTCGTCACGCTTGGAGTCGGGCGTTTGTGTTATAATTAATTCAGTTTTTGAGTTTGGTCGGTTTATTGGATCGAAGTTGACCGACATTGCATCATCCCGAAAGGACATTATCACTATGAAAAAGATTGTATCGATCGTTATTGCACTTGTGCTCATCTTTGTTTTTGCCTCTTGCAAAAAAGCGGCGGATGAACAAGCGCAATCTGCTATTCCAACAGAAAGCGCAACCATTGCGCCAGAAAGCACTCCCGAGCCACAAGTGCAAATTCCAAATCCGATTGTCGAGGTGGAAGATTCGACCGATTTTTCCGATTTAGGCTTTATCATTACGCCGCATCAGCAGGCGGACAGTGCAAGCTATAGTATCATTGGCGGCAAAGTCGCCCAGATCATCTTCACGCTGGATGGCAAAGCCTTCACCTATCGCGGCGCGGTCACAACGGAGGATATTTCAGGCGTATATGAATCGTTCGATCCTTTGCCGCAGTCGCTCGATCTGGAAGGCCCCGGTTTTAAAGTCACCTTGGTTGTCAAAACCATCGATGGCGGCGAAAAGGGCGCGCTCGCAGAGTGGGGCTACGATGATGTGCGATATACCTTCTATACCCCGGACAAGACGAATTTTGATGATCTGACTGATGTGCTCTTGCCAATCATCTACAACGATCTGCCGTTTGCCGTGTGCTGCGGTTGATCCCCGAACGATTCACAATCAACCGATCGTCTACCACCAAAAACAAAAAAGCCCGAACGGCAGATACCGTTCGGGCTTTTTGTTTTCGAGCTTACTCGGGCTTCGGCGCGCCAACCGGGCAAACGTCTGCGCAGTTACCGCAGTCGATGCACTTGTCGGCATCGATCACGTAGATCGCGCCTTCGCTGATTGCTTCGGTGGGGCACTCGGGCGCGCAAGCGCCGCAAGCAATGCATTCGTCAGAAATTTTATATGCCATGTTTCGTTCCTCCGTGTCCAAATTTCGTAAACATTATAACACAGCGTGTGCATACGTCAACACAACGGTGTGTAAAATCAGCATCATGCTACGTTTTGTCGCAAAAGTCCCTAAAATAACACTTTTGCATCATACGTCTTCAGCATTTCTTCTCTTTTACGACTCCTGCTTCGGCGGGGTTGTCCCTTCCGGTCGTGGTCGGTTCGCGCCCCCGCGTCTGCGCCGGTTATTGTTGCTACGCTGCGCTTCCGGTGTAGCGCCCTGGCGAGGTTGCTGCCCCGGTTGCTGGCTTGGTTGTTGTGGTTGCTGTTGCGGGCGCGGCTGATTCTGCCGTGGCTGCTGTCCATCCGGTCTGCGTTGCTGTTGCTGCTGTTGGCCCTGTGGACGCGGCTGATTTTGCTGTTGTTGCACGGGTTGCGGTGCGCCTTCCTGCACGGGTGCTGCCCCGTTCGGTCTGGGCGCGCCCTTGCCCCTGCCTCCGCGTCTGCGGCGCTTATGGTCGGGGTTACGCTCCTGGGCGTTCGCGCCGTCCTCGGCGGGTTTGAGTGCCGCCTGCGGTGTGCGCTCCTGCCGCGGTTGCGCTGGCACGGGCTGTGCGCTCTGCGCAATTTGCGCTTCCTGCTGCGGTTGCTGCGGCAGCGGTTCGCCGGGCTTTGCAAGCAATGTATAGTGAAATTCTCTCAAATCGATGCTCCCGTCCGGCATAGTCAGGCGCACCTTTGTCTTCTCGGTGATTACGTTGTTATCCACCACGGTGCCGATGCCGTCAGGCGTGAGGATTTCGCGGTTGACGTGCGGCATGCGCCGCTTCATCTCTTCATATCCACTCTGCTCATATTGCAGGCAGCACATGAGCCTGCCGCAAAGCCCGCTGATCTTCGTCGGGCTGAGGGAGAGATTTTGCTCTTTCGCCATCTTGATTGATACGGGATGGAAATCGTCTAAGAACTGTTTGCAGCAGACCACTCTGCCGCAGGAACCAAGCCCGCCAAGCATCTTTGCTTCGTCGCGCACGCCGATTTGCCTCAGTTCAATGCGCGTGCGGAACTGCGATGCGAGGTCCTTAACCAGTTCGCGGAAATCGACCCGCTCGTCTGCGGTAAAATAGAAGACAAGCTTGCTGCCGTTAAACGAATACTCCGCACTGACTAAATGCATGTCCAGCTTGTGTTGTTCAATCTTCTGTTGGCAAACGCGGAATGCGTCGCCTTCTTTCGCGCAGTTTTGTTCGCGCATCGTTGTGTCCGCGTCGCTGGCGGGGCGAATAACAGGCTTGAGCGGGGAAACGATTGCGGTCTCCTCCACGTCCATGGCAACCTGCGCCACCTCGCCGTATTCCTGTCCGCGCGCTGTTTCAACGATTACGCCGTCGTCTTCGTGAAACTCAAATTCCAACGGATCGAAATAATAGATGCGTCCGCTCGATTTGAATCGTACGCCAATCACTTTCATGTGTTCAAACTCCTTACTATATCCGCGTGCGAAAATGCGCGCAGATCAGGTGTATCTCTTTGTGTTTCTTTATCCGTTCTCTGTAAATAACTTCGCAAGCGCACTGTCCAATGTCAAATAAACGTTCGCGCCTGCCGTCAGTTTTTGCTGAGAACTGCTTAACATTTCTATGATACCTTGTATCCGCGCTGTTGTAAAGTGCGATGCAATGTTGTGAATCAGTATTGTCTGGTCGCTGTTACGCGGTGAAAGCACCCTCAGCTTTTCATTGAGCGCATCCTGAAACACGCTGATGAATATGGTAAGCAGCGACAGCGCAAGCTGTACGTCACCTTTCTTGCGTTTCTTGCCGCCTTTTGCCTTGGGTTCATCGTCAATACCATCGTCCGGCTCCGGCTCTGCGCTGAGGATCGTAATCAAGTCCGCCGCATCTGAGAAAGGCGCATATTCAAAGATCGCGCGTTCCAGAATCCGAATCGCTTCGGCTCGAAATGTCCGTGCTTCTTCCGTTGCATAGGCACGCGCACGGCTGAGGATTCCGTCCGAAAGCGTGGCATAAAAGTTCGCTTCCTGCGCAAGCATTCCGTCCGTCACGAGCGCCTGCGCGGTCTCCTCGATGCTTCCCGCGCCGAGCCGCTCAATCACGCAGCGGGAGCGAATGGTCGGCAAAAGCCCAAATTCGTTTCCGGTTAAGATCAGCATCGTCTCACTGTGCGGTTCTTCTAGCGTTTTCAGCAGCGTGTTTTGAATCTGCGTGCTCATACGTTGCGCGTTGACAAAAACAAATGCACGCTGCCCGCCGTTGAATCCCTGCATGGCAGCGGACGACAGCAGCGTCCGGATATCATCCACCTTGACCGCGTTTTCGCCGATTTCATAATAGTTCGGGCAGTTGATCAGCCGCTTTGGCGCATCCTCCCCGAGGCAAAAGAGAGCGGCGCATCTGCGTGCAAGCTCCCGCCTACCGCTGCCTTCCGGCCCGGAGATCAGGATTGCGTGCGATGCGCGGTCTTGTTGTATTGCTTCCAGTAGTCGGTTTGGCATGTTTCTCCTTGGTTATGATTATCCGTAAGATTCATAATAGTTTGTTGAAATATCTTGGTTCATTGGCAAACGACAAATACCTTGCCGTCGCGCACGCCAAACAGCGTACCGCCGCCGCGTTCCTGCGTGGTAAGGTAGTCAATCGCTCGTTGGTCGATCACCTCGCCGGGCATGACGAGCGCAATCCCCGGAGGATAGATGCCAATCGGTTCTGCGGCAACGAACCCTTTCGCTTCATCGAGCGGTAATGCCTGCATGCGGGAGAACGTCGCTTCGCGAATCCCCATACGCTGCTCGTTGGCGGAAAATCGAATCTCCTCTCCTGCCGTCTTTGCGTTACGCGGCACGCGTTTTGGCAGAGAAGAAAGCGCATCCAGAAGTTGATCGTACCAGTTTTTTTCGTCGTTTGGCGAGGTGATCAAAACCAGCCGCCGCGCATCCGCCATCTCCAGATAGATATGGTTCTCTTCCAGTATCGTCTGGGCTTCATAACCGGTGTATCCGCGCTCGGTGACGTCGATCACAATCCGCGTTCGATCCCGCTCAAAAACACCGATGCCGACAGGTTCATGAAATATGCTTAAGCCGTCGATCGCTTCAATCTTCTCTTCCAACGCGATGCAGCGCGCAACCTGTCCTGTCCAGTCCCGCCGCTTCGCCATATAGACCGACCAATCCAGCGATGCCATCAAAAGGTAGGACGGGCTCGTTGTTTCCGTCATCGCAAGTGCTTTTCGCAGTTGTTCCGGCGTGATGCGGCATTCGCCGAGGTGCAAACTCGCCGCTTGGGTCAGCGCATCCATCGTTTTGTGTTGGGAGTGTACATAAACATCGGCATACCCGCCGAGTGCGCGTGGTAACACATCCGAAAACGGAAAATGCGCCCCGTGCGCGCTGTCGACGAGCAGGAGCGCGCCGTTCTTATGTGCAGCTTTTGCGAGGCCCTCAATATCCGCACAAAACCCATACATGTTCGGAGAAGTGATCAGTGCTGCGGTCGCGCCGGTCTCCTGTAGTGCCCGATCCAGATCATCCGGGGTCACCATGCCAAGCAAACCGCGCGTCTCGTCATACCGTGGAGAGATGTAGTCCGTATGAATCCCGCGTAGAGCCGCACCGTTCACAGCGGATCGGTGACAATCCCGTGCCAATAGCAGCTTGTCGGTTTCATCCAGCGCCAGAATCATCGCCTGAAGGGCGTTCGTTCCGCCATTGACCACAAAAAAAGAAGCCTTCGCGCTGTAAGCCCGTGCCATGCTCTCCTCTGCTGCGGCAATCGCCCCGCTTGGCGCATGCAGGTTGTCGGTGTTGCTCAGTTCCGTCACATCCCAAAGCTGCAACTCGTCCCGCCAAAACCCCGAAAGCCCACGTCCTTTGTGCCCGGGCATGTGAAAGCGCGCAGGGTTTTCGCGTTCATACGCGCCCAGCGATTCCTGTAATGTTTGGGTTATTGCGAGTTTTTGCTTGTCCATCGGTTGATCTATCGTTCTTTCTGTGCGGCATTGCTGCCGCTTTGGCCGTTGATATCACTTTTTAAATCTTTTAACTTCAACATTTGCTGCATCAATCTCTCAAGAAACGCATCACTCGCGCTGATGCGATATGCCATCTCTGTTCCACCCAAAGTTGCGCAAATCCAAATTGTGTTCTTGCTTGGCAGTACCGATGCATCCACTTTTTTGCCATGCACGTTATCACGTTCTGTCTGCTTGACGATTCCGTGAATCTCGCTTATCATCATCACCGCAATCGTCTTTTCCCTGCTGCCTCCAATTTGCTCAATAGCGAACTGTTCATCCGTTAGCGTATATCGAAAGCATAGAAAATGCCACCGATAGAGAAATGCCCCGGATATCGCGATCACGGCGTAAAGGATCGGTTGCGTCACATGCCTTGGTATCTGCCGGTTCGCATAAAGCAGGTTCCCAATCGAAATACACCCAATCATCAACACGATCAAGGCGAGATATACCGCTCCGACGGAGCGTACAATCCTCCGTTTCGGCACAGCGGTTTCGATGGCAAGAAGGTTGACTACGGCGTTCTCATCCATGTGAATATTATAGTAAGTGAACTTCAAAACGTCAATCAAAGACGAGCATTTCGAAGATAACGCACGATTTCGCTGCATATTTTATTATAATCACCGCTCATCGCCTGCCGTGTTGATTGCAAACGACCTCAAATTCGTGTAGAATCTCCGAGTAACGTTCCTCCTTAGCTCAGTTGGTAGGACAATGTAAGGGTTACATACTGACGTCGGCAATGGGGAACCAAATTTTCGGGATTCTGAAATGTATGTTTTAAACCCGAAAATGCATAAAATTCATACCGATCCTCCTTAGCTCAGTCGGTAGAGCATGCGGCTGTTAACCGCAGTGTCGCTGGTTCGAGTCCAGCAGGGGGAGCCAGCTAAGTACTCACGAAATGATACAATTCGTGGGTACTTTTTTTATGCAAAAAGCCCAGACTATCCGGGCTTTTTCAGTGTTTGATATTTTGATAGTTCTTGCAAGAACAAGCCGATATTACCTCGCGTCATAAAAGGCAATAGAATTGCACCCATCCCTTAAGAAACGCGCAGGAGTACGGGGAAACGCACGAGAGTACAATTTATAAGAGATTTCACTCGAATAATACTGATTATTCAGAGACGACAACACGAAACATACCTTGAGTTGTCGTTTTAATGAAAAGTTCCGTCGTCCCAAGCAACTTTAATATATCAGAACTAATTGAAGATATTGAGCAACCTGGCTGAACAATTACTACTTCGAATTGAATTTTAGACGAACGAGATTTTTCTTTAAAGTATGAAAGTTCTTTAATTGTACCCTTCAGAAATCTAGAAGCCCCTTCCTTCTCCCAAATTTCATTACGATGTTTTAGATCACGATAAAGGTGAGGAAGGCCAAGATGCTTTATTGTGATACTTTTTTGCGCCTGTCCGCATAACGTGTAGAAATTTCTAATGTCGCTAGAGATTTTCCCATTAATTGCTCCCTTGCAATGTACAAGACATAATTTTATAGTCTGCCCATCTTCTTCCTTTAGACAAACCAAATCTCCTGCTTCCCCGCAACCATCATCATTAAATACGACATCATACTCATCTGCGACTTTTTGAAAGCACATATATTGGATTGTATTAGTGTCATGGCTCTTACCTAGTGATTCTCTGTTTAGACTGATTATAGAAAAGTCCCAGACTTCAATTTGATCTTTGGGTAGCTCCCCTGCATTTATATTTGTCGGAATATGGTAGCAATTATAAGAATAGGTTCCATCAGCATATCTTATTATCGGGGGATCTATAACAAAATACTCATCTAGTGAAATTTTTACTCCGTTCGCTTTAACAAAGCTAACATCGGGTCCCGAAAGTTTCTTGTAAAGAAATCCTTGCTGTGATATCTCACTGATTACGAAGCGAACTAATGAAGAAATCTCTTCACACGAGATAGAAATATCAACATCACCATTTTTCTCAACGTTTGATATAGCTAAATCTGTCAAATAAAGCGGTACTTCAAGCGAGCCAAACAAAATACATAACCGATCGCTAATAGATGATTGAACCTGTTCCCCCCACTGTATTCCAATTGGATATGAATTGTGTGGAGTTTTTAAACGAACAGGTCTGAGAAAACCTCGTGTTATATTCTTTTCTTCCGATTCATCATCACTGGTAACTTTCTTCCATGTGTGATTAGTCCATTCAATCCATTGAGATATTGTTCCCGCTGATTGTTGCCAGATTTTTCCGCGTTTTTGTGTTGCTCCCCAAAGCACACGTTCTCCATCCTCATATCCTACACAAGCAATATTATTAAGCGTAGATTCAGCTTTTTCTATTAATGCTAATCCATCTGTAACATTCGGTCCAAAGTAAGATGTAAAACTAATAGCGCCAATTTTGGATGATCCGAGATTTTTTACTAGTGGAAGTTCAACATTATTCAAAATCTTGAATACTACAGCTCCTTGAAGAAGTAATGTGTTTTCGTCAGTTACTAATTTTGCTAAAGTTTCACTTTTAATTCCATCATAGTCGCTTGAATACAAAAACAGGACTTTATTATCTTCATCCCATCTTAAAATTAGCAAGTCATATTGAAGGTCAAGTAAATCTTGATAATTCCCCCAATGAACTGGGATCTTTCTATAAATAACTGCAACTAAAAGTCTGCGATCATTGCTCAAAGAGTACCAACTTTTTGAATCACGAGGTAGCAATTCTTTATATTGTTCTGGGGTCCAATCAGTGCAAAACGTTTTAAATATTTGTGTTGATAATGATGGGCGCAAGTTCCATAAAGATATCTGAGTGTGAAGATCCCCACTATCTCTAAGGTCATACACGATTTTTTGAAGGCTCAACTCTTGATTAATTCTCTCATTACTCAACCTACTAATTATTGCATCCCAGTCTGCATCTTCTGCATAAAGCTCTTCAAGCTTTTTCTCAGTATCCGGATCGGCTATGTTTACAACAACTGTGGCGGCACCAATCTGATTTGAAAAACTCTCTCTAGTAAAACGACCTATAAACTGCAATGTAATAGCAAGCGACTTATGAGTATCATGTAATGCGGCAATTTTCAAATTTGGTAGGTCAAACCCTTCACCTAGCATATCGACACAAACAATAATATTTGAAATCCTTTTCACCCGATTTGATATTCGTTCGAGAGCCGCTTCATTCTCTCGCTTTCGATTTTGTCCCGAGTACACCAACTGTGGAATCATTTCTGGTGCTAAATCTTCATAAATTTTAAACACTTTAATTGCACGTTCTTTGCTTTCACATCGCGCCATAAGAACATGATCAAGATGTAGTTCATTACGATCACGGCGCAAAGCCTTAATTGCTTCTTGCGCTATTTGTCTGTCACGTTTTTCTAAATCGCCATACTCCTCTACTGTCTTTAATTTTATCGCAGAATAGTAACCGTCTTTCTGTGCTTCACCCAAAAAGTAATTGTAGATGATTTTCCCTTCTATACGTTTGTTATCACGTCGAAATGGAGTAGCCGTAAATTGTATGATTCTTTTATTCAAAAACATCTTTTGAAGGTTCGACCATTGTGTTGCCGGAATGTGATGTGCTTCATCAACAATTAGGTCCGTGCATTGATCAATCAAATATTTTAATCCTTCGGGGTCTGATGAATTCAATGTGTTTGGAATCGTGACAATAATATTTGTCTTAGAAGCTATAGCTCTTGCTTCTTCTACCGATCGAATACCACTTGAAAGTTTGAGCACATTGGGACATATTGTTTCTTTAGGAATAACATTAATTTTCGATAAAACTCCAAGAACAATGAATTTTCTAAACATTTGAGTTCTTAATGCATCTGATGGGACAACTACGAGTGTAAGAGGAAGCCTTTTATATACCTGTAGCGAGAGCATCGTTTCCGTTTTTCCTGTGCCTGTTGGCAATATTACTGTAGCTGGTTCGAAATTCTGGCCAACAGCAAAATGCGCAGAAAGTGCATGCAATGCTCCTAATTGTGGAGCGCGAAGACCATTCTGTCCAGATTCAACATCTTCTTCTCGAAAAGAAAACTTTCCTTTCCAATTTTCTAATACTTTGGATGGTTTCGCTAATTCGTTAGTAAGCAAAGAACAGTCTTCCCATTCTAATGAAGTGTTGCGATCAAGATCTGATATCTTCTCCAACTTTGGAGCTTTTAGTACTAATCCTAATGACTTTGAAAGTCTTGTTCTATTCCTATTTAGCAGTATTTCATTAAATGGGTAAGCTAAATCAGTCTTGATCATATAAACACCACGATTATCCGTCGCAATTATCTCTGCATTTGTAATCGCTCCTCGAAACGCTTGTTGACTTACTCTATGCTGTGCGATTTTTTCGTTTCTGAATGGACTCTCTGGAATCGTTATCAAACCAAACCAAATTGGAAATAGCCTAATCTCCATTTTTAAACCTCACTTCTTATCAGTTGAAGATTCATAATAATGCTTGAGTAATTCCAATTTCACAGATGATCTTAGGCGGGAAAACTATTACTTGGTTTGTGATAAAATACAGTTGTTTCAATTATATAACTACTAAATCGCATTTGCCATACAAATGTATTTCTTCACGAGTTTAATTGCTTGAATAGTTCTGCAACCGAATTAAAAGCTTACAAAAAGATATGCTACCAACGAGCAGTTGTGAGAGTGCTTGAACCGCTTACATAAAATGAGTGTAAATTCACATTAGCTAACCTTTTATTTCAGAAAAAAATTGCTTGCTATGGCAGTAATGGTATAATAAACAAGTGTACAAATATAACGCTTGATTTCTGTTTTAATCCGACTTGCCACTGAAAAAGGGAACAGATTATGGATCAGATTTGGAAAACCGTACTGGCCATCGTCGGAAGTGTCGGTGGTGCAGGATTAATCATTGCGTTTGTAGGGAAATGGCTGGCGCAATTAATTGCCGACCGTATTATCCAGAGCAAGCAACAGCAGTTTGAAAAAGATCAGGCTGAAATGCGTGCAAAGTTCGAGTTAGAACTTGAACAGTACCGGACAAGAGCAGCTGAGTATACATATGTTAGCCAGTTGCAATTTGAAACGGAATTCAAGGTCTACCAATCGCTCTTTCAAAGTTTGTATGAGTTTGGAACAAGTACTTCGGTTCTGTTTCCAATATATGACGAAGTGCCCGAGGATGCGGAAGAGAAGAAGAAGCTCTATATAGAACGTTACACAAGGTTCTGTGACGCATATAATGAGTTTTCATCTGTACTTGAGAAGAATGCTCCGTTTATCCCCATACATCTCTATGATTCATTTGTGGCTATCAGACAACAAGCAAATGACATCAGCTGCATGTATCCAGACATCCGAATTAATCCTGACGAAAGACTAGCAAAAGATTATCATCAAATAACACGTGAAAACTATACAAAGTCGCGTGAATTTCGCGACAATCTTGCAACGATAAAAGTTGATGTTCGCGATTACCTTGGCACACTAAGAATTCAGAATTAACATTTAGGAGAACATACATGCCCACCCTTGAATGGATCGGAAAAGACAAAGTCATCAACCATCATCAGGACGTTGCATACCGCGTGCTGGAACGTCAGTATAGCTATAGCGCAAAGGGACAAACGGAAGCGGACAACGGCAGCGGGAATATGATTATCCACGGGGATAACCTTGTCGCGCTGAAGGCATTGTTGCCGCAGTATGAGGGCAAGATCAGGTGCATCTATATTGATCCGCCGTACAATACCGGGAATGAGAAATGGGTGTACAACGACAACGTCAACGATCCGAAAATTAAGAAGTGGCTTGGGGATGTGGTTGGTCGAGAGGGTGAAGATTTGTCGCGCCATGATAAGTGGCTGTGCATGATGTATCCGCGTTTGGCTTTGTTGCAGAAATTACTGGATGAATGCGGCGTGATCTTTATCTCAATTGATTCAAATGAGCTATTTAGCTTAAAGATGATATGCGATGAGATTTTTGGTTCAAGCAATTTTGTAGATGTCATTTCATGGTTTAAAAAAGCATCACCTTCAAATGATGCCCAATATTTCAGCAATGATGTTGAGTATATTATTGTTTATGCGAAACAAAAACAGAATTGGAAGCCGAAACGTCTTCCATTGTCGCAATCTCAATTAAAATACTATTCAAACCCAGATCGTGATCCAAGAGGTGATTGGAATTCGGCTACTTACACGTGTAATAAATCAAAGTCTGAACGACCAAGCTTGTACTATGCGATTACCAACCCTAATACGGGTCACGAAATCTATCCAAAAGAGACAGCCGTCTGGAAATACTCGCAAGATCAAACAAAACTACATGTAGCTCAGAATTTGCTTTATTGGGGTGCTGATGGACAGTCTCAGTTCCCGAGGATGAAGAAATTTCTTGGAACACATCAAGGTGTAGTTAACAGAACGCTTTGGCATTATGATGAGGTAGGACATACTCAATCTGCTACAAATGAGATTAATGCCGTTATCGATGGTGGATTTCCCACGCCAAAACCTGCTTCTCTTGTCGAGAGAGTACTTCAAATTGCAGCTGGAAAAGATGACATTTTCCTTGACTCCTTTGCTGGTTCCGGTACCACCGCCCACGCAGTACTGAATCTGAACAAACAGGATGGCGGCAACCGCAAATTCATCCTTGTCGAAACAGAGGACTATGCGGAAACCATCACTGCAGAGCGCGTTAAACGCGTTATTCGCGGTTATGGCGAGGGCAACAGCGCGGTGGAAGGCACTGGGGGCGACTTCTCCTTCTATGAGTTGGGCGATGTTCTGCTCCTTGCGGACGGAAACCTTAACGAATCCGTTGGTGTGGATCGGATTCGCGCCTATGTGTACTTTATGGAGACGAAGCAGACCATCGGTGAGAAATCTCCGGAAGAAAATGATTACTACCTTGGAACGCATAATCAGACAGCGTACTATTTTTACTATGAACCGGATACCGTGACCACGTTGGATGATTCGTTCCTCGCGACCATCCGCACCCGTGCAGACGGCTACTTGATCTATGCGGATCGGTTGGCGCTGAGTGCCGACGACTTACGAAAATACAATATTGTCTTCAAAAAGATTCCGCGCGATATTTCACGGCTGTAAGGAGATCGATCATGGAACTCAAGCGCTTTCAAAAGGATGTCATCGCCGATTTGACGCGATTCCTTGCGCTCCTTTCGGAGAAGCAGAATATCCCCAAGGCATACGAAGCCTTCTGGAACGAAAAGAATGTACCGATCGGACTTTCCGGGCTCTCGCCGTATCGAACAGAGATTCCGGGCGTACCCGATGTATGTTTCAAAGTTCCGACCGGAGGCGGCAAGACCTTTATCGCCTGCAACTCCATCAAGCCGATCTTTGATGCGCTACCGTATACAAAAGCAAAGGCTGTCGTATGGCTTGTTCCGTCCGATTCCATTCTGGAGCAGACTTATAAAGCGCTGACAAGTGCAGATCATCCATATCGTCAACGCATCAATTCAGACTTTGGCAATCGCGTGGAAGTGTATGGAAAACAGCAGCTATTAAACGGACAAGACTTTAGCCCGACAACGGTGCGGGAAAGGTTGTCTATCTTCGTGCTGAGTTACGATTCTTTCCGAATCAGCAAAAAGGATGGGCGCAAAGCTTATCAGGAGAACGGAAATCTCGCGCCATTTGCGCGCTATGCCAAACCGGAGCACAAACTGGAAGATGCGGATGATACCGCGCTGATTCAAGCCATCCGTTCGTTAGAACCTATCGTGATCGTGGATGAAAGCCATCATGCCACATCCGATCTTAGCTTGGAAATGCTGAAGAACTTCAATCCCAGCTTCATTCTGGATCTGACCGCAACGCCGAAATCAAACAGCAACGTGATTTCCTATGTCGACGCCGCGCAACTCAAGCGTGAGAACATGGTGAAATTGCCCGTGATTGTCTATAACCGGAAAACGCATTCGGATGTGTTTCTCGATGCAATCACCATCCGCAACAATCTGGAAGCGAAAGCAAAGATTGACCAGGCAAGAACCGGTCGATATATTCGACCGATCGTGTTGCTGCAGGCACAACCGCGCGGCAAGGACGAGAATACGACGTTCACCAAGCTGCGTCATGCGCTGGTAGAGATGGGAATACCGGAGGATTGGATCGCTATCAAAACCGCCGAGATCAACGAGCTAAAAAACGTGGATCTACTTTCGGAAACATGCCCCATCCGCTATATCATCACGGTCAACGCATTGAAGGAAGGTTGGGACTGCCCGTTCGCTTACGTCTTGGCGACGATTGCAAACCGTACTTCCGCAGTAGATGTTGAGCAGATATTGGGGCGTATTCTCCGCTTGCCCTATACGGCAAAGAATGAAACCGACATGCTCAATATCTCCTATGTTTTGACTTCTTCGAATGATTTTCGCGATACGCTCACGCATGTTATCGCCGCGTTGAATCGTGCGGGATTCAGCAGCCGGGATTATCACGCCGAGGACTTGACGGAAACGATCATAGAAGCGCCTGTGTCGGAGCAATTGCAGCTGAAGGAACCAGTGCAGGAAGATGACCTTCCGGAAATCGACACGGCTCGCATTCGCGCATATCTGGAAAATCAACCCGTAGCAGAGAAGCAGGCAGAGAGCTTATTTGCGCCTGCGCTTGAGCAGGCTGGTCAATACGAAGAAGCGTTCGCGCATATGGATGAGGACTTCCAGTTCGGACCGATGGAGGTATCTAGCAAGATGAACGTATTTCGTATGGAGCCACAGTTTGAAGAAGAAGCAAGAACCTTGCGGATTCCTCAGTTTTTTGTTGATGCTCCTGCGAGCCTGTTTTCTGAAACCGCGTATGCTCTACTGGATGAAAGCCGTCTAGCAAAGGGCTTTTCACTGCGTGGGAAAGATACGAAAATTGATTTCGTTACCCTGGATGCAGAAATTGCTAAGGTTGATATTGCTGAAACAGCGAATGCAAAACCGCGCGTGTTTGATCTCTCTAATCGCGATAGTGTTTATATCAAGGAATGGTTCAATTCCCTCCCGCCGGAAAGCCGTTTGCAGCATGGTATGAGTATCATCTACAAGCAGCTCTCGAAAAACGACGCGATCAATGATAAGGAGCTCAAGGATTATATCAAGCTCGTCGTCGATGGGTTCTCCGCGGATCAACTCAGCGATCTTGAACAATCTCCATATCCTTACGTGAAGCGATTTGAAGACAAGGTAAAGTCATTGTTGCTGAAACATAATGAGGATACATTCAACCTTTGGATTGAGCAAGGAAAAATCATCTGCCGTCCATCGTATGCGCTAAAGGCCGCAATCACACCAGTGAGGCATACTGGAATTCTACCGAAATCGCTCTATTCTGAAGAAGATGATATGAATGATTTCGAATATGAAGTTGCCCGCAGATTAGCCGCGTTGGATAACGTCAAATGGTGGCACCGCAACATTTCGCGCAATGGATTCTATATCAATGGGTTCATCAACATGTACCCGGATTTTATCGTGCTGACGAAACGCGGAACGATCATCCTGGTTGAGCCAAAAGGGGATCATCTAGAGAATTCCGAGTCACGACAAAAAGTCGCTCTCGGCAGATCTTGGGAACATAAAGCTGGCACAAACTATCGCTACTATATGGTCTTTAAGAATAAAGATTTGGCTGTCGACGGAGCATTTCAGGTGGATCGATTTATCGAAATCATCAAAGCCCTATAAAAAGCATTGTCGAAAAATATGTTTGAAAGATCGAATATATGGAACCGAGTCAAATTCAAAGCGCCTATAGAAGTATTTGTCAAGCACTGACGCAAACCCCAGGCACACCATATATTTTTCAAGATGTTCGTGATGCGGGAATTCATGACGTCTCTTTTGTGTTGCGTGCCGAACCTCTGCAAGCACATGATCAATCAAAGTATGCAAAAGCGATGTCAGACGAACTGCTTTTATGTGTTCAAGCAAAGATCATATCAGAGAAGCTGAGATCTTTGATTGCCTTCCCTCCCATGTTCATGTATTCGGAGAAATTTTCGTTACGAACGAAAATTCTCCTTGAAGAAAGTAAGTTCCAGCCAGATGAGTTGTTCCAATTTGGAATGATGCTTGCCACAGATCGACAAGCCATTGGTGAGGTTAAGCTCGGCATTTATATTTTAGGACTTTTCAAAAACGACATTTCTGCCGCAGTCATTCGCACGCTTGGTTTACACAGCGAATTTACATTTGCATCGCTGGAAGCAATGTATTCTTGGCCAAAATATAATGATATAGTGTTTGACTTCGCACAAAATACGACTGGATACGGTAGACTCATGTCGGTCCACCGACTCATTCCGATCACCACCCTGCAGCAGGAGTGGCTTTTCATTAACGCAATGAAAACCACTATTGAAAGAAATCTCATTGCTCAACGCATAATGTCTTTACCCGATATAGAAGAGCATCTCGATTCGTTAACTATTGACGAAGTTGAATATCACGCGCTCTCACGTTTGTTTGCTTACGCATTTCACGAGAAAAACGCAAAGGATTATCAAGTCAGTAAATCGTTAATCTCGAAATACCTAGATCGCACGGCGCAATTCTCTAATAGTTTTATTGATCAAGCAGCAATAGTTATGATCCGTCGTTCTATGCTGCCGAGTTGGCAGCAAGCTGGCGTCGATGTACCTAAGCAAAATGGCTGGAGCAGCGATATTGAGTATTCTGTTCTCGAAAAATGCAAGACATTATGGCATAAACCAGAATATCGTTTAACCCTTCTGTTAAGAGAAATGAATCATCCTCAAGAAGATCATGCAATCATTGTGAAAGTGCTTGAAACTTATGCTTTTGACTACTCATTCCCGTTGCCAGATTTCCTTGCCTTCTCTCAAATGCTGACGGTCGACCCCTTTGACATGGATATTGCAAGGTTCATGCTCATTGAACATCCTGAAAAATACGCAAAATCTATCGCAGAACGAATTCTCAACGTCATACCGGAAGATGTCTTGAGTTCGCCAGCAATAATTGAACCCGCTGAACTGTCCCAAGAAAATCGTCCGGATATTTGGCTCATATATTTATTATCGTCACGTAAGAAAGTTGATTTCGAATGTGAGCAAATTTGTTTGCGTTGCTTACACGCTAGGTTCCAAGATGTTCGCATTCATGCAATTACAGTCCTTCGATTCATAAAGTTGAAATGGTCGCACCTAGTAATTCCCGCGCTTGAGAAAGCGATGTTAAGCGAGCCAGACGAGAAAATTATCAAGCGAATCAAGCGACTTCTTGGCATTAGTCTCGACCAAAAAAAAGAGCACCGCTATGTAGACATCTCTGATGA
The DNA here is from genome assembly GCA_002482505.1 of Christensenella sp. UBA7703. Taxonomy (GTDB): domain Bacteria; phylum Bacillota; class Clostridia; order Christensenellales; family CAG-138; genus UBA7703. The sequence goes on from DLGD01000007.1 coordinate 101,798, forward strand.
AACCATAACCCCAACCCCTTATGATAGGATTTTTCTTGAAACAGAAATAGCCGGAACATTCTTTCGCGATATGGATGCTGTCATTGATGTTCTTGATGCCGGCGACATCTTATACCTGAAACGAGAACCAGAGAATAAATATGATAGCAATGCAATTCTTGTTACGGCAGAAGACGGATATGTTTTGGGATATGTACCGAGAACACAAAATCAATCCCTTGTATCGTTAATGGATGCCGGGGAACGACTGTACGCCATTCTAAGGCTTGCGCCCAAAGCATATGATGGGAAACCGCCTATCTCGATAGTAATATCGCAAACCGCCCCTGAAACAGGAAAAGTTCTTGCCTTTCCTTCAGGAAAAGAATTGCATTAGTGAAGTTGCAGATCTTCTTCTGAATGAGACAGAAATATAGAAAAGACAGTCTACAATTTATTAGCATCCGATAAAAACTCGTTGATTGAAATGGAACTACTTATTATGAAGTCGCAGAATGGAGAATTGAATGATTCTGAATGATTTTAAACAAATGTTGGGCATCGATGGACAGATTATAAAAGAAGAGAATTGTTGTTGTATTAAATCAGCCACTCATGTGATGTCAGCACAACGCGCTGTAAACGAGTTGAAATATGGCGGTGCTCATGGAGAGGAACTATTCGACTGTTTCAACTCCGTTCAAGGTGGTCATTTTGCTAAGCGGATGATATCATATCCTTTCGTCTATATGTTCATGGGCGAAGGTGATTCAGCCAGATTTTATGCCCTTTATGAAGTGCTGGAGAGTATTACAAGAAAAGATGCAAACCAGCGCGGGTTAATTCCATCTGACTATAAAACAAAAATCGAAGGTGAAGGTTGGCAATCTTTCGATCACGAACCATTCTTCGTCTTGAGAAAGCATGTAACACCAGGCGGTGTGGAAGGACGTTTACTTGTGAATTTTAATTCCGGGCAACAAAATGCGCCAACCTTTTTGTGCGCTGGTAAGTACATTGTTACTCAAATTGAGCCCCTAAGAGTTGCAACCGAGTTTATTGATTATAAAAGCGTTCGACTTACATATAACGAATTAAAGTTAGTTGTTCAAGATGAGAAGTGGAAAGACATGCTCTCGCGGTTCGGTGGTGTTTATTTAATTCATGATGGTAACTCAGGTAAAAATTATGTTGGGTCAGCATATGGCAAATTCGGATTTTGGGGAAGATGGAATCATTATGCCGAATTTCCGACAGGTGGAGCTATTGAAACAGGTAACACCGAACTTGTAAAGTTGCTTTCACAGGATCCAGAGTACGCGGAAAAACACTTCCACTACTCAATTCTCGAAGTACTGCCACTCGTGAAAGAAGGAATAAATCAAGCAATACTTGATGCTGAAATTCGATGGAAGATTCATTTAGGCACAAGAAATTGGGGGCTAAATTCTAACTAATACAGTGTTTTTTCATTCACTGGTTTTTTATCGATATCTACACTCCTAGCCATTTCGTCATCGTTTTTATTCGATCACCTCGGACCAGCCCTGCAACGAGTTGTTTGTATTAAAACGAAGCATGCCGTGTCCCTTGCCATGTATTGTTAAATTCTCCACCGCCACATTCCACAGGCCCTCATCGAACTCCAAAATCGGTCCCGTCGTCTTGAGCACCTTATAGAATGCATCTAGCTCGCGCTTCCTTGCCTTTTGTTGCTCACGCTGCTCCCCGATCGCAGCGATCTGTTCATCATGCAGCCGGCTTTGCGTCAAGAGCTCTGCGTACTGATCGTCGTATACGTTCTGTTCGATCAAAGTTCGCGCGTAGTCGTCTACCAATTTGCGCATCGAAGCGGATACAACTTCCAGCTCCTTACCCGCAGAGGCTTCCTTTTCGTCCAGCTCACGAGTGTCGGTTAGCGTCGTAATTAGCATCCTGATATCAGAAAGAACTTGATCCTTATTCGCTATCACACGGTTCATCTCAGCCACAAACGCCGCCTTGACCTGATCTTCGGTCACGTGCGGCGTTTTGCATGGTTCACCATTATCGTATTTGTGCTGACAGCGCCAGATTACGGTGCGGTATTTGTCGTTGCTATGCCACACCTTCCTGCCGTAATAGCTGCCGCATTCCCCGCAGATGATCTTGCTGGAAAAGCAGCCGCTTCTGCCTACATATCGGGCTTCGCGACGGCGCTTCAACACTTGCTGAACCTCTTCGAAAACCTCCGGCGAAACGATCGCTGGGTGACTCTGCTCCACGTAATATTGCGGTAATTCGCCTTCGTTTCGTTTCATCTTTTTGGTCAGGAAATCTACGCAGAAGGTTTTCTGCAACAGTGCGTCACCCTTATACTTTTCGTTCCGCAGGATGCTTTCCACCGTGCTGGTTTGCCAACGCTGTTTACCAGCCGGGGATAAGATCCCCATGGCTTCCATCCGTTTTGCGATACCGGATGGCATAAGCCCTTCCAGAAATAGCGAGTAGATCAGCCGGACGGTTTTCGCTTGCTCTTCAACAATCTGCGGCTGCCCGTCAGGGCTCTTCTCGTAGCCGAGGAACTGTTTGTATGGAAGATAGACCTTCCCCTCCTCGCACTTAGCGCGTTTGCCCCAGGCGACGTTCTCGCTGATCGAACGGCTCTCCTCCTGCGCGAGCGAACTCATGATCGTGATCAGGAGCTCGCCTTTGGAGTCCATGGTGTAGATGTTCTCCTTCTCGAAATACACCTCTACCCCCTTCTCCTTCAGCTGTCGAACCGCAGTCAGCGTATCGACCGTATTTCTGGCAAAGCGTGAGATGCTTTTCGTTATGATCAGGTCGATCTTCCCAACCAAAGCATCCGCGATCATGCGGTTAAAACCGTCGCGCTTTTTCGTATTCGTCCCGCTGATACCTTCATCCGTATACACCTCGACCAAAGTCCAATCCGCATTAGCGGTGATCTGGCGGGTGTAATAGTCTACCTGCGCCTCAAAACTCGTGAATTGCTCGTCACTGTCGGTCGATACTCGAGCATACGCGGCAACGCGACGCAAGCTCGCAATCGCTTGATGCGCTGATGTTTTGGCAACGACTGCACGATCAATCTTCGTGACTTTCTTGATGGCTTCCATGAGAAATACTCCTTTTTCTAGATCTGGTTTTATCCCCAGCTGACTTTTTCATTTCATCCGTCCAGCTTTCCACCCGGGATCGGTCTTCCCATATATACTCGCAGGTATGACCGTCACGAAAAACGAATGCTAAATCGTTAGGGTATCGCGCGACAATATAGTCAATCTCTTTATCAAAGAGTTCTTTATCAAACTCAGGTATTCCCAGCGCTTTTAATGAAAATTCGACCAGAGTTGTTTCTGGTATCTTTTTGCTCAGACAAAAGTCCTTCCCTTCCGCTGAATAAGTACTGCAAACGTACCCTGGCGTTCCGTTTGTGTTCTTACGAATGAAGTGCCTGCCGCATTGTGAGCAAACGATTTTTCGCCGGAACAGCTGATTATCCATCTTCGGTTCAGGGCGTTTGGCTGTCTTTTGATTGCTCTCCATGCGCTTCATCGCGTGCTGATATGTATCAGCATCAATAATCGCGGGATGCGCGTTTTCGACCAGATAGAGCGGCAATTCGCCGTGGTTCTTTTTCGCGCGTTTGGATAGGTGGTCTTTCGTGAACGTCTTCTGCAAGAGCTGATTGCCGGTGTACTTTTCGTTCCTGAGTATTTCCGAGACCGTAAACTGCTTCCACTGTCCGCCTTGTTCGCAGGGAATACCTTCAAGACGGAGCCGTTTCGCGATCACGGTAGCGCTGTCGCCGGCAAGGTATTCTTCGAAAATTCTGCGTACGATCGCCGCTTTGTAATCGTCGACCGTGACCTTGCCGCGCCGTATCGTATACCCGTACAATTGACACCATCCCGAGATTTCGCCCTGTTCAAACTTCTTTCGAATCCGCCATTTTATATTTTCAGAAGCGGAGCGGCTTTCTTCCTGTGCATATGAAGAGAGGATGGTGAGCATCAGCTCGCCATCCCCTGAATTGCTGTGGATATTCTCCCGTTCAAAGAACACATCCACGCCTCTTTGTTTCAGTTCACGTAGGATATTCAGCGTATCCAATGTGTTTCGCGAAAATCGGCTTAGCGATTTCGTGATCACCATGTCGATCTTTCCTGCATAGCAATCCGAAATCAACCGCTGAAATTCCGGACGATTGTCTTTCGTGCCTGATAGGCCCTCGTCCGCATATACCCCGATGTAAATCCATTGCGGGTTTCTCTGTATGTGCGCGCTGTAGTAGCTGACTTGAGCCGCCAGGGATTCAACCATAGCCATTTTATCATTGGAAACGCGAGCATAGGCGGCCACCCGCAACCGTTGCGGGATTGCCGGAATCGTTGGCTGTACTTTGTGTATCACTCGATTCATACCTATGCTCCTATCATGTGGCATATTAGCTCTTATCTGGTGCTTTATCAACAGATGTTTTGAGCAAGATATTCCCGATCGGCGGTTGGTGCTTCTCGATCATAAGAGCATCGAAAGTTTCGTGTTCAGCCTGCGAAATCAGCCCTTTCCGCAGCATACAATTAGCCAAAGCCATCGAAACGCGATATCGCAACTCCTGTTCAAACTGCTCGTTTGTCATGTGTTTTCTTATCCCCAAAGCGAGCATGAATATAGCAGGCATGGCAGCAGTACTTTCTGTGATTCTTTTCATAATCCTCGAAAACGCGACCGCAGAGCGTGCACTTTGCTTTGACGGCGGACTTCAAACTCCGATTGTCTTGATGCTGTGTCCACCATGTTCTCCGGCAAAGATCTGAACAAAACTGTTTTCGTTTGCCAGTTACATTCTGAACAAGGGCTGCTCCACATAATTTGCAGTGATCCGCATCGTGATTCTCCCCTGTGACCTCAGCTGGCTGGATTCCCATTCTCTGGCATATTGATTTCACTGTATTTCGCGAAATGCGTAGTTTGTCAGCAATTTGGGTATAACTCATACCTTCGAGCCGTAAATGCAGGATTTCTTCTCGTTCCTTTAGTGTCATATCTCCTCCAATGAAAAAAGGAGCGCCTCGAAAGACGCTCCCGTTTCCCCGAATACAGTTGTTGTTTACTTCATTCCCGCAATCAGATGCTCCGCCGTACCGGTGATCAGAGCGGATATATCCACCTGCGCGGCGGTCAGCACATCCATCGCGGATGCGGAGAGTTTCGCCGTGGTCTTTTCGTAGAGCAGTTGACCGAGCTGCGCAATTTCTTCTTTGGTCAGTTTGCCATCCTTATGCGCGGCCTTCATGCCGTCCACAACCGTTTGTTTCAGCTCGCCGACCGTGATCTGCGCGAGCTTAATCAGTTCCTGTTGCGCGTGGTTCACGGTATCGAGCTGGGTTGCTTTGCCGAGTTTCGCCGTCAACCATGCGCCGAACACGCCGATCAGCGCAATAAAAAATGCCGCGGCAATGTTCACGGCATTCTCGATCAGAATATCGGCGACGGTAGCGTCTGCGGTTCCACCGAAGTCCGCCAGCGCGACGGCTGGCAGTGCAAGCATCAGGAGCGCGATTAGGACCAGAATCAGTTTCTTTTTCATGTTTGTTCCTCCTAGATTGATGTAGCCTGCTCCGAAGCAAGCTCATGGACAAAATCTTCGTATTCTTCTTGCGCGGTCTTTGCTTTGTCCCGCGCAGTCTTCATCTCGCCGTTTGTTTCGCCGCGCTCTACGGCGATACAGGTCGCCAATGAAAGCGATAGGCTCGCATCCTGCATCTTCATGGCGAGTTTTGACTCCTTTGCACGAATAGCAGCGCGTTTTTCTGTTTGTTTTCGGTCGCGCGTCATACGCACTTGTAGCCAAACGACTAGCAGCGCGAACACGCCCGAAATGATCTCCCCGATGTAATCCAACTTCGTTCCCCCACTTCTATTGATTCAAGAGCTTGCAGCGACCGCATTTATGCCAGTACCCGCTACCGCCCTGATTGATTCCCTCCACAACGACGCCGACATCGCGGCCTTTTGCATGGATAACCATGCCTCGTCCCAGATAAAGCCCCACGTGCGTTTCATCTTCGGCATTCGTGGTACTGTTGCGGAACAGGAAATCGCCCGCAATCAGCTCGTTTCGCGCTACCACGTCGCACAGCGTCCAAAGTCCATCGCAGTTCTTTCGATCGTCCCAAATGCCAGTCTCACGCATGAGCCATGAAAGAAAGCCGGAGCAGTCATGTGCCATAAGGTCGGCAAAGCCTGCCTTATACTGGCTATCGCGAAACGTGATCGCGCGAGCGTACTCCTCGTCCATCGCTTGAATTTTTGAATTTGACAGGTCGGTCATTCCAGATGCGCCCCAAACATACAGATCACCAATACGCGTCAGAGCCAGCGAGCAGACCGCAGCTGCTTTGTCCGAAACCGTATCATTTGTGACCGGTTCCGTCTCCGTAATCGTGCCGTCAATCAGCGCCGCCCACGTTTCTTTCCCGATCACTCCATCGACGGTTAGCCCGGCCTGCGCCTGAAACCGCTTCACGGCCTCCAACGTGTCCGCACCAAATGTCTTCTTGCTGACCGTTGTAATGTGGTCGCCATAGAACCCAAGCTCCAAGAGCTTTTGCTTGCAAAAAAGCACGTCCTCTCCGGACGTGCCTTTCTTCAAAACGCGCGTGAATTCCACTCATTTCCTCCATTCCGAACCTAACAAATTTCATGATTTCTTCATGGTATTTCCTTGAAAAATCTGCTATGATGCAGGTACATCAAAGCTTGCATGGTATACAACCTACCTACCCGGTATGTCCCAATCCCTAATAAGATTTACCATGCAAATTAGAAAGGCACTCTTCCCCCCGGCTGAGTGCCTTTCGCTATTTTGGGGCGCTCCGTAAGGAGTGCTTTTTTCTTACATGCCCTATGCCGTTCTTTTCCAGAAGTAGCATGTGATATAGGGCTGCAGGTTGTTGTGCGCTGCGCCGCTACCGTTACTGCCGACTGAGCCGGATACAGACCCTGTGTGGTCATGCGAACCGCCGGATCCCGTTGTCTGTCCGCTAGAGCTTCCTCCATTGGTCATATAGTAATAAGTAGAGCCTGAACCACTGCCGACCTTATACGATCCCGAAGATGCTTGGTGCGCATGCGCGCCGTTCGCGTTGACTGTCACCGAACCACTGAACGAGTGATTGTGCGACGGCATCTCCGCTACGGACAGCGCTTGCGTGCTCGCGCCACCTGTTTTCTCCACCGTGCTGAAGTTCGTGTCGGAGGTGTTCACTCCAACCGGTACCCGCCCTGTACCCCATCTTGTCCACGTTCCACCAAGGAACGTGCTCTCATCCGCGGCGGATACCGTCATCCGGATACTCCCAACCGGGAAGATGAGGTTTGCCAACCAGAGAACACTTGTAAAGGCAACGCTATCGTCAAACTGCACGTTTTCTCGAAACCGCGCCGGCCAGCCAACATCGAATTTGTCCTCTTCGGCAACCTTACCAACCGCAAGTCCCATACCGGTGCTGCGCACGGAAAGGATCACTTCCGCTGTGCTCAGATCGATATACCCGTACGCTTCACCGAAATAGTCGCCAAGTGTAACACGGATGTCGTAAGTGTACTGATTTGAGAGGCTACCGCCGATTCGGTATAGACCGTTAACGGTATAAGCAGAAAGAGCGATCGTCGTATCTGTATAGTACGTTTCGCTCTTGCGCTTATAGCCAATTTTGAGTACGCGGGTGTTCTTGTTATTTACAGAGGAGATCACACCATTTACCGCCACCATGGCATATGTTCCTGTGTTACTCGCATTCCCTGCAGCGTCGCACCGAAAGACCGAAACTGACGGGATGGATGGTGAATTATACGCCACTACTTCGAACGTTCCTGTCAGAACAGTAGTTCGTCCCCGGCTGTCCGTAACCGTCGCGCGGATCGTATTCGTTCCAGCGGTGGTCAGTTCATTCGTCGAGAAGGAGTTGCCCGAATACGTCGCCCCGTTAACCGTGGTCGAGATCGATGAAATCGACGAACTGTAGACACCGGAAACAGAAATACTGACGCTTAACTTGCTATTTCGCTGAACAAAACACCCGAATTGCGTCGCCAGATCTTCCTCCGCTTCAGAAAACCAGATCGATCCTGTTGGCACAACAGAAGCTGGGATCGCGGCATTAATGCTTACCTGCGTAGTGCCAAGAAGAACTCCGTTTGAATAGGTATCGCAATACAGCGTTCCTCCGACGCTCGTCGCGTTTGGCGCGACGTTGGCTTCGTCCAGCAACGGTGTCCATGAAATGCTAGTTGCTGAGGTTTGGGCCGCGATCGTCGTCTCCACGCGCGAACCAAACTTCGCTCGCAAGGTATGTAGAAACGCGCTCGACGCCGGCGTAAGCGTGATCGTTGCCGCGCTGCCGAGTGCGACGGCGGAGACGGTGGGCGTGGTAATGCGAGGAATCGCAGGCAGTGAAATGACTACGCTGCCGTTCGCCGTTCCAATGGATGCGGAATAGGTGCAGTTCGCTGTAAACGCCAATGTGATCTGCCTTGTCCCATCCGAGTTGTGGGTTACCGTACATTCGCCATATGCTTCGTTCTCTATGCTCGCATTGTCGGTCAGGATCATCAGATATTGGTAGCCCAGCGCCGTACCGTAGGGTTCCTGATACTGCGTGATGTATTCGTCCCGGTAAGGAATGCGTGAGATCGCGAAGCCTCTGCCTATGCGGTTGTAGACAACGCTTCCGTCGACCGTTACGCTCATCGCGCCCCGCGAATTCGAATCGATGTTATTGCAATAGACGTCAAACTGCTCGGTGTTTCCCGAGGTCGCCAGAAACACATAGAACCGGATGGTTGAGGCGTTGCTGGTGGCTGATTGCGAAACGATCTTGTACTCCAACCAACAGGAAATCTTGCTTGCCGCAGTTCCAGAAAGAGAACCGTTGACGATCGTGTATCCGTCGTGAATCGACTCATACGGCCAATTTGCCATATCCTTACCCCGCGATCTTTTTGAAATTCAAATTGCCGCTCTCAGGCACCCAAGCGAAACTCCCTATCCGCAGCGACGATAGTACCTGTACATCGTTGACGTACAACTTGCCGGACGAAAAGTAGGCGATTGCGCTGTCGGTTGTCACGCTGTCCTCACTGCCGGAAAAGAAATACAGGATGTCGTTCTCCAGCTTGAGCTTGATCGCGGACGTGCTCTTTCCAATCACAATGCCGGATGAGATCAGGCGGATGAAGCTTCTCACCGACTCAAATTGCTGTGACGTCTCACCATTCAGCGTTGAAATGCGGCTAGCGGTCTCTGTGAAGTTCGCCTCAATCGTCCCCGCCATGATGGAAAACGACGTCTGTATCGTATTCTGTAGCGCGACGAAGTCCTGTGTTCGGACATAGTCCTCCAGCGCGATCATGATAATCTGCTGCGCCGATTGCAGAATCGAGGTGTTCTGGGTGAGCTGCTCCTGCACGATTTCTTTGATTTCGCCGTGCGTCGTATAGTCCGACTCGATCGTCTCGATACGGTTCTTGACAGATGTGTTTTGCCTTATCTCCTCACCGATCAGCGATGGACGCGAATCCCCTAGCACGATTCCAGTGCTCGCCGGGTTATTCAGTGGAACCGTCAACTCGGACAGCACATACGTCTCTTCCGGGCAGAGTGTGCTGCAGGAGACGATCACCTTATCCAAGAAGTGAAACGACTCGACGTTCGCGTCGGCGTTGTGCAAGTCGACCGCTGAGAGTTTGATCGTCTGCTTGAATCGCGCGCCGGTCCCGTGCAACCAATCGCGACCCTTGTTCATGAGGATCGTCGGATCCGTGATTCCATCCCATGTGGTCAAACCAGACGGCGCGAAAATCATCCCATATTCGGCAACAAGTGCCGAATCTTTTACAAAATCCTGTCCCTCATTCACGCTCGCGATCGTGAGTCGTGCGTCGCTTTCCGATTCCGGGTCGATGTCACGAAGAGCCGCACCAAGCGGGACGCAGGCGGTAAAGGTCTCAGATGCGTTCTTACTCATTACGAGGTCGATCAGGTTTTCACCGAATTCGATCTTTTGTGTTGATGTGTCCTGCACGTCGGCAAGATAGTCCAGAACCGGATTCTCGTTTTCGTCGAATCGCACGATCAGGTAGCCACCGAGCGAGTCTATTAGACAGGTCTTCATTATCTGCCAAGCTGAAAGGTAGTCCTTTGTCGCGATGCTGATTGAGCCAGTAAGATCGCAATTCCCAATGCCGAGACGCTGGTTCGAGTTTACCTGGACGTTATGTTGGGTCAGGATGTATTGCCAGACATCAGCCGCTGTACTATCCATAGCAAATGGGCGGAGGATGCTGTCCAGCAGAAAAGCCAGCGTCCCTTCTACCACCACCTTGCGGTTTTCGTACAGATCGCGCTCGTCCTCGATCGCACGCCCAACCCAGATCAAGGTATCGTCTCGATAGACCTTGATGCGGCTCTTTAGCTTTTCCAGCACTCCATAATGCGGATGCTCCTTCGGAATCGTGAACGTCAGCTCACCCGGCTCGTTCTTCTTCTGTGTCAGATCTGGTTCCAGTATGAACAGGTCTGGCAAGCGCGGATCATATAACACGTAGGAATCACAGAGAATTCGGTACATCAGAGTGTTCCTTTCCGGTAGGTGAACGTAATTCGCCCCGTCCCAGTGATTTCGATCGCAGTATCGCCCTCCAAGAGTACCAGTGAAGGAATGATGTGCGTTCCCACTGAAAGGTTGACGGTGTAGTCCTTACCTAAGAGCGTGAACGCGAGCGTCATTTCAGCGGAAACAGTGATCGTCGGCACGGTCGGCATGCGCGTGTTCGTCAGTGTTACTGTAGCGGTACCGTTGGGCAGGATCGTAACGGTGGTTTCGAAGTGTTCCAGCTTATACGGCTTTGCTCGGCATTCCAGTAACAGCTCGCAGTATCCCGAGTGCCGTTCGACATCATCCACTGTAACTCGCGCGTCGTAATAAAAGGTCGGGTCGCGATCGAAGATCACGTTCATGCGCCGTCCGTGTACATCAGCTGCAAAGGCTGACACCGAAGCGTCGAATGGTGCGCGCGCATACAGTGTCAGCGATATGACCCGATCAGCATATCGCACCGTGCCGAACGCTTCCGATAAATCGAGCGCGCCATCGCGCCCGGGGATCTCCACGAAGTTCATCTGCGGTTCCGGCATGGGGATGGCGTAGGGCGCGACAATCAGACCGTAGTCCGCGCGCGCCCACTTCGTTCCGAATCGGATATCGCTCACGTCAGCCGCTCCTTTCGTCTGCGTATCGCACCGAGCGCGTCGTCCATGGCCGGCGCGAGCCAGCCGATCGTCGCGCCCGTGTCCGCGACGAGCTGCATCCCCGCCAACTGCGGCAGATACCGCCGCACTTCGCCGATCAGCACGTCCAGTTTCTGCGACAGCAAGTCGCTTGTCCCGCCGATGCCAATGCTATTCGGTAGATTCGTCAGAACATTGATCGCGCCCACATCCACGCTGGTCGGAATCGCGCTCTGGATCTGTTTGTTTACGTCCTCCATGGCGTCGGTAAACCCGACACCGACGCCCTCACCCATGTTCTCGCCGATTCCGGCAAACACTTTGGAAGGCGACGCAATGCCAAGCGCTCTCTTTGCGCTTTTCACGATGTTGGAGAAGAAATCACGCACCTTGCTTGCGAGCCACGAGGCCATGCTCTTGATGCCTTCCCACAGCCCGTTGACGATATTCTTACCGATTTCCACCACGGAAGATACCGATGATCCGAAACCGTTCAAAATTGCGGAGACAATCTGCGGTAAGGCGGCAATCAGCTGCGGGAGCGCTTTGATCAGGCCGATCGCAAGCTGAACCGTAAATTCGATGCCCATTGCCATAAGGGTCGGGAGATTGTTCATGAAGAAGTTGATGATCCCCGTAATGAGCTTCGGCAGCGCTTCGATCAGCTTTGGCAGTGCGCGGATGATGCCCTCCGCTAAGCCTTTCACGATCGAAAACGCCGCATCCAAAATCTTGTCCATGTTGTCGAACAGCGTATCGCAGATGAGAAGCACCGCCTCAATGATCGCGGGGATCAGTGTTGGCAGCGCGTCACCAATTCCCTGCACGAGTGATGCAATCATCTGAATCGCCGCCTCCACCAACGCTGGCAGCATATCGACAATCCCCTGCGCGAGTGTAGTAATCAGCTGCACCGCGCCGTCCGTAAACTGCGGAAGTGCCGTGATCACACCCTGCAGCAGCGTCATGACGATGCTGGAAGCAGCTGAGATCAGCACCGGCAGGTTTGCCGCCAGCGCGCCGCCGATCGCGCTCACGATACTCATACCCACCAGCACAAACTGCGGCAGGCTGCCGAGTATCATGTTCGCGATCCCACCCACCGTCTCGCCTAGCACAACGGTGATCTTGTCAAAATCACCGCCCGCTTCCGCAAGTCCAGAGGTGAAATCGCCAAGCAGAGAAACCCCATCGTCCGCGAGCGTCTGAAGCTGCGGGAGCAGCACCACCCCCATGACCCGCTGTGCCGCCGCAGCACCCTGCTTGAGTCGCTGCACGGAATCATCGAACGCACCGAATTTTTCAATCGTTTCCTCGCTCAGCACCGCACCCATCCGCTTGGCTTCGTCGGTCAGAGCCGCGATGCCCTCGCTGCCCTGCGCGATCAGAGGATTCAGATCCTGTGCGCTCTTTCCAAAGAGTTGCATGGCAAGCGCATCGCGCTCCGTTTCGTTTGATACCTGTCCAAGCGCGTCAATGGCATCCCAATAGACGGCCTCACTGTCGCGCAGCGATCCGTCCGCATTGGTTACCGATACGCCGAGGCGATCATATGCCTTGGCAAACTGCTCACTGCCCCCAGCGGCGTTGGACATTGACTTCACGTTTTTCGCCATGGAGCCGGTCATAGTTTCCAGTGACACATCCACGAGGTCTGCCGCGTAGGAGTACGCTTGCAACCGTTCCACGCTCATGCCGGTGATGGAACTCTGCGTCAGCATTTCATCCGCATATGCCGCGGTATTGATGGTCATGTCGATGAGCGCTTTGCCTGCCGCAACCGCCGCCGTTCCGATCGCCACCATGGCCGCGCCGAGCGCGACACCAATCCCTTTGACAACCGAACCGAGCTTGTCGAACCCTCCACCCGCGTCGTCTGCCTGATCGGCGGACTGTTTGATCTCGTCTCCGAACTTGTCCGCCTGCTTACCAGCAGAATTTAGATCGTCCGCTGCGGCCTCCAGCGCGGTTTCGTTCGCGCCAAGCTCACGCTCCATGCCATTGAGGGCGGCTTTGGCGTTGTTGAGCTGAACCTGCCATGCCTGAGTACGCTTATCGTTCTCCCCAAAAGAAGAAGCCGCGTTCTGCAACGCGGCTTCGAGAGTTTCTACCTTATCTTTTTGAGCGTCGATCTCTTTTCGCAGGACCTGGTTTCGAGCGGTCAGTGCGCCGACCGATTTGTCCTGTTTATCGAACTGGGAGGTGACGAGGTTCATTTCGCTCCCGAGTACTTTAAAAGACTGGTTTATCTCAGAGAGGGCTTTCTTGAACTCTTTTTCGCCCTCAATTCCAATCTTGAGTCCAAAATCGGACGGCATTTCATCACCTCCCTAGGATATATGGGCATAAAAAAACGACCCGAAGGTCGTTTTAGAGAAATATTTGCTATGCAATTACTGCTCATACAATTCTGATGATTCTAAACACAATCTTTAGAATTGACTTACTGTCTAGTCCCTCAGCAACTACACTTACTTTGCAAAAGATGTGCCTTGTTTGTCTCCCAACTCATTGGCAATGATTTCTGCAATCGTTGCTTGCTTGTAAGCTATATATCGACTTTCTGTCTCTCCTTGTGGTGTCCAATAAGCAAGCCACCCGCCGTTTGTTTGGACGTAAGTATTTCCCTCTAGCGCGGGTAGAAACTCAGCTTTCGCACCAGAGGTGATCAACGGTCCAGTTGAAAGATAAAACACGTTGTTTCTCATAACGAAGTTCTTCGCTGCATTCGGGTGCCGGTGTCCCTCGTATGCAGAGCTATACGCAGACCATTCTGGCATAATGGTGGACGTGAATCCAAAGCCAGTGTAAAGGAAGTAGTTATCCTCGATCAGTGTATTCTCCATTCTATGCGTGCCAAAACCCGCGTTGTCCTCTAGCGTGAAGAAGATTTCAATGGGCATGTTTATATATGCGAATAAGTTTCGTGCATAGGTGATGTTTTGCTGCAAAACATCATGATACCCAGGATTCTCATTTCCCGTTACTGCTGCGTTTTCCTGTGGATCCTGATTGGAGACTCCTGCGTCGAAACATTGATAAATATAACAATCCGTGACCGAATAATGATCATAGCTGCCGTCACACTCAACGCCATTGCCATATATAGCAGCTTCGCCAGTATCATAGGAATAATATTGTATACTGCCGCCGATCCAACCAATCTCACAAAAGCTGACGTCAAAGCCAATATCGCCACCAAAAATGGCGTGCGAGCCGCAGTACTTTATGCAAAGATTGTTAAATACCGCATCGTCCGCAGGAATTATGACGTTCTGGCGTTCTGCAAATTCGATGCTTTCATATATCTCACCAGGATTTCCTTTATCACAGCGAAGATACAGATCGCCCACGACTTCAGGACTCTCGTTATAATCGCAGTTATCCATCACGGTATAACGAAAGGGTGCGCCGTCATATAGGATGCTGTCCGCTTCCGAAAAGAAATCAAGATCCTCAGATAACTCCTGTACCAAATCAAAGGGCTGCCCTTGATTTACAGTGGAAACGTATCCATTCAAATAGGCTGGATAAATCCCGTGTGCGTAGGATTCCCCTTCGTTGAATATGATGTTGCCGCAGTGCATCAGCTGTTCGGAAAAGTGCCAAATGTTCTCTGTTCCTTCAACAAGTGTCCATTTTGACGGGTCTGCGCCGTTGCAGGAGGAGGCATAAATCTTGGGTTTATCTCCCTCTCCGTATGCAGAGTAGATCACACCCTTCTGCGCCCAGAGCTGACCGCGCCATAGATCACCGCGCATGAAATACACACCGTCTCCCTCTTTTAAAGGAGCGGTGTTTACCTTTTCTAATGTTGCCCAAGCCGTTTCTGGGCTCTTGCCATCAGCGGTATCATCACCGCCGCTTGAAGAGATGTAGTAAGAGGTGCCGGTGCATGTGAGGTTATCCTGATTATTGAGAATCCGCAGTTTCAGGTCATCTGCCTGCTTCAAAAGCGCCTCGTCCTCTTCTGTGGGTACGCGACTCTGCATAATATCGATTCCAAGAATTTCCGAATGATACAACCGCATTACAGCGGCAATTGCATCTTCTTTCGTTAAATCCGAATTTAATTGGAAATCCATGTTTTCATCGCAGGATAAAAAATGCGTCCGTTGACTCAAATCCATACGTCGCTGCATGTAGTAAACAGCGGTTGATGCAACATTCCCAACGGGATCCTGTGACCCATCAGAAAACAAAAGAGACATCTGGCGTTCTGCATCAGTGAGATATGGATAATCCCATGACAGTTGAGAAAACATCAGGTCATAGTTCACTTCGTTTTCAATGCAAAAACCGTAGTCGCGCGCATTGTAAGTTGTCCAACCGAGTGCATCGGCGGCCTCCATAATCATAACCAACGCATCATCCCGGCGCATAGAGCGCGAAGGAAATCCGTCCTTATTCACCTTCTCTGTCCAGCTTGTCAAAGCATTCTCGTCTACGGAAGAAATCAGTTTGCTCACCATATCATAGAACGACATAAAGTCTGCTGAACCGCTCAAATCGGATTCCCAAGCATCCGGCTCAATGCCCATGGTTTTCGCTTCTGCAACTTCTGGCAAGGTGCTGACAACTGGCGTTTCCGATACAGCCGGTTCTATCGTGGGGGCAATGGTTGCGGTTGGTTCCGCATTTTGAGTCGAACAAGATGTTAACGAAAGTATGAATACAAGAACTAATAAGAAACAAATAAGCTTTTTCATGTGACTTGGCTCCTAAATAGAATACTTGGCTTCAAGATGAAAATGATCTCTTTCCCTCGCATACACACGATTATGATTGACACTGTTATGATTAGAAAACATCTTTTTGATTAAACCACCACGCGTTAGCGCTGTCAACATACTAGATAAGAATATTGTTGCAAAATTTAGTAAAATTAAACCATCCTGCGTCTATCAAAAACAGAATCTTCTCCTCTTTGGGAAAAATTTCCCAACAAAACTCGTTAAGCAAAAATTCTAGTTAACAGATCGAGTGTATTCGCTTGTAATGCGCTTCGATTAATAGGTTATTTCTTGTCTGGCGATAAGATCTTTTCTCTCACAAGCTATGAACGATGAGTTGACCTCGGAGAATACTTTTTTGTAATCTTAGCGACTCTTATTTCAATATTGAGAACAAAGTCGAGACGCAAACAATGGCCGCGCTTTATAACAAGCAAGAAACGACCCGACGGTCGTTTCTTGATGCATAACATAAATCGATTGCAATTACTAATCCAATAAAATTTCAATCGCCTGTTTGTACTTTTTGATTCGTTCTATATCCTGAGTCGTTATCAAGTTCAAACGAGTCAGATCGGAATTGTGATTCAAATCAGCCACCTTTACTGTTCTGGCGATTGGGTCAACGCGGATTGCTTGCACGTATTCCAAATAAGGAACGGAATCATCATGGCAAAGCAGCTCCAAAGCCGCAATTTGCCGATTCGTTATACCCATATTAATCAGGTCTTCGACAGTACAATCCGTGTCCTCTAAAACGTCGTGCAAAAGCGCGACTACACACTCATCCTCTGACTTCATGGATTCCGCAACGTGTAGCGGATGCGTGATATACGGCAGCCTAGATTTATCGTATTGTCCCCGATGCGCATCAAACGCGAACAGAATCGCGCGCCTTGTCAATGGCGTATAAATCATTGTTATTCCTTATTTTGATTACAAGATATCCGATTAATATGCCTTTTTTGTGATAGTTATCACTTGCGCAACGACGACCAGAACCATTGCAGCAATTGTGGTTATCATAACAGCGGGATACATACCGTTAAATCCTGTTGCAGAAACATGCTTTATGAGAATTCCGGCATATGCCCAAAGGATCACAAGACCATAAGCATAATCCTTGTTGCGCAAGATAGTAATGATACCAATTATTGCGCCGATTGCAATGATAGCAACCGCCCATACTGTCTGAGATAATCCAAATCCGTTCCAACCCACACTCACCAAAAGCGTTGTAAAGTTCGCGATGGTTGCAACGGTGATCCACCCGAAGTAAATACTGAACGGCAGCTTGACGAATATTTTTTCTTTCGTGCTCAGCGTTTCTTTACGAATCGCGCTGACGATGATGGCGAGACAGGCTAGGATCAATAGCATGAGTACCATCGAAAGAGCGATGATCCTGTAATGCCAAGAAAAAATCCAAACCGTATTCGCGATCGACGATATGGAGAAAACAACTCCAATTTTGTTCATGAGCGCATCGCTCATGCTCCTGTTCTTCTTGAACAGTCCGAGCTGAAAGACCGTATACGCGGCTAGCAGCAAATAGATGACACCCCAGATCGCGAAGGTAATGCCCGCGGGCGCAAACAGGTTAGGGTATGAGTCTGATACAGCGCCCGTACCAATACCGTTGATAGGTAGAATGTTTGCCAGTGCATTCACAACAACCATCAGGATGAAGGTCACAGCCGTCAAAGCTTGAATCGACTTCTTCATGTATATACCCCCTTTTTAAAGTTATTATAACACACATGGTTGTAGTACTCAAAGTATAAGATCATTCCTCGCACCAATCAACCGAGCGCGCATTGGCTCGCAAACAAGATTTTATATAAATCTGCTTGGGCTTAAATCAATTCTTATCGGTTTACTTCATATAAAGCAATCTATAACCCCAAAACAATATTTCAACGGCCAGAATTGAAGCGAGTTAGCAAATATAGATATAGAACAACCTCTCGGGTTGTTCTATTTTACACCAATACTTACTAATCAATGTCTCCATTTGCAACTTGAAACTTCTTCAGCGCGTCGTTGAAAACTTTGGCGGTCTTTCTATCATTCATCCACAGGACGAGATTAACAGTCAAATATATGATAAGAATTGACACTGCGAGAGATACTGCAACCGACACGCTCGTGAGCAGCCCTGCAAAATAGAGTGCGGAGAGAATTACAAATTCCAGCAAGAAGAACTCAAACACATTTCTCCAAACCATCTGCTTCAGAGATAGCTCCTTCTTCGTGAATGTCGCAAGCGTGGGAAGCGATGCCAAAGCGCCAAAGAGCAGCGGAGATAGAAAAGCTTGATAGCCAAAGCGGACATCAGGCGAAAACGCCATGCCAATTAAAGCCATCGCTCCGCAAATACAAGTGGTTGATACAAAAAAGCTCATCAGCACTTTTTTTACAAAGAATGTCTTAAAGTCCATTTCTACTTCCTCCCATGACAGCACGTTTGATAGCCGCTACATATTGCCTTGAGATGATGATCTTCTCACCGTTTTTCATGTGCGCCATAAATCTTCCATTCAAGATCGGACTGATGCACTCAATCCTCATAAGGTTGATAATGAAGGACTTGGAGCATCGGACAAAATGTTTGTCTGCATAGGCATTCTCCAATTCATACAACCTTGTTTTCAACTCAAGTGTTCGGTTCTTTGTATATGCAAACACTCGCTCATCTACCGCCTCAAAATAGAACACGTCAGACAGATTGAATTGATAGATGCGTTCATCCTCGCTTCCACTCAAGGTTGTGCCCTTCGTCAGAGCATACGATCGTATGCTCTCGACGTCGGGCGTAACCTCAACACATTCAATGATGAGACACTCATCGGCTTTGTCACTGATTTTTTTGAGAATTACTTTCACAATCAATATTCCTTTTGGATATTTGGTTCTCCCACATTTTTCAGGAAGCTGTCAAAGAAGCTTAATACCACCTGATTCGTTGTTTCAATGCAATACCTAGCATCAATCGTACCAACGCCCAGCATTTTCGCAAGCATCGGGGAAAACAGCGGTAAATCGGTGAAGTTTAAATGCCCGGCGTTTTGAAATACAGTCTCATATGCGAGCACGGCGTGATTCGTCGCATAAAAATTGTTGTAGGCATCTCCAACGAGTTCTTTTGCGCCCGTATAGTGATCTTCCGCGTAAACATTCAGAAGCGGAATAGGGTACGGGGTATTGTTCAGCACGACGCTGCCGTTCTCAAACGCAACTTCTTCACCTAGCATGGTTCCGTCCAAGACAATTACCGCGTCGATGTCGCTGCGCTCCCTGCCGACTTGCGCCGAGGCAGCGCCACCGAGAGAATGTCCCATCAATCCGATTTCGTCCGTATTGATGACGGAGAAAAGCGAGTCATTCTGTTTCGCATCGCACTCTGCGAGAATCTGATCAATCACGAAGTTCATATCATCGGTGCGAAGCTTCATCCATTCTTTTGTGGTGTGATAGATCTCCTCTTCATGCATTGTATCATGCATGGCATTGATTTCGGTTGCTCTTGTGATAAATTCCGGATCGACTGTCGTGAGTTTTCCGTCTACATCCATCGTAAAAAAGGCTTGGTTGGTGTGCCCGATGCTGACGACGACATAACCGTTTGAAGCAAGCTCTGCAAATGTCGAATGATTGCTCCCGCTGAAGCCGAATGCCCCATGAGAAAAGATGACAAGGGGAAATTCCTGATCCGCGTTTTCCGGATACCAGAATTCAACCGTCAAAGCTCTGTTCGCGCCGGAATCCGAATATGCATCGAGTCTGCTGTTATCGACCCATGTATGTTTTGCCGTGGCGACTTCATATTCACCCGTTGTATCGAGCGGCTGATATTGCGGACAAAAGATTGCGAGAAACAGCGCAAATGTGAAGATCATGCAGCGTCCAACAAACCGGGAGATGTTTTTACTCAATTTGTATTCTTTCTCACGCTTCCAGATGAGCGCAACAGCACCCATGAGCGCCTGAATCACCAACACGACCAGCAGCGCCACATATCGAAAGCTCCACTCATAAACCCCTGTAAATACCAGCAGACCGAACAGAACCAGTAATGCAATGCTAACAATCCCTTTTTCTTCTCTGTGGTTGTTCTTGGTCACGATTGACCAGCCGAGCAAGAAAGTTTCCAGTGCAAGCAATAGAATAAGTGTAATAGTTCCCATAAATGTTTCCTCCAAATCGTTCTCGTGCTTCAGTATAGGTTCCATTTTTTAGGGAAACAATCAAATTTGGATGAGTTGCGTTTTAAGAGGATAAGTTGCAAAACCTTTTTAGATCACCCACTGATCTATTTAAAACATCACTAGCTTTTCCTTGTTCTACATTGCGCTCGTAATGATTTCTTCGATGTTTTTATCAAGACTCACGTTGGCTATACCAGCCCACTGCCGATACACCTCCCACTGGTCGAGTAGAGCGCCAAGCGGCATGAGCCAAACTTCACGCTCTGACCGCCCGAGAAGAGTCACCCCGTAAAAGATCAGTCGGGCAAACAGCTCTTCGTCGCTTGCCCGACCAACACGTTTTTTGAGGGTTCCTCCTCGCTTTCGACATAGCGCTTCGTCCCCTTGACCATCGCTTCCATGATCGCGGTTTTATAACCGGAAAGATCCAGTGGCGTGGTGAGAAGCTCAACCGCTTCCTCGGTCAAAAGCTCGCGTTTATCGTCCGGCTCAAGCAGGTTATGCACGAGAGTACTCTGGTTCGCGAGCAGCGTGATCAGCCACACCACCTCGTCCAACGCGAGCTCAAAGTTCTCCGCCTTCATTAGCTTGTCGCCAAGGTGCTCCAGCCCGCCGTAACGCTTCGCGATCTCTTTTGTCGCGCGGGTGGTCAGAAGCATTTCATACTCCCGATTCCCGATAAGGATCATAGCGCCTCTGTCGTTTTCCATCTGTTAACCCTCCGCCGCAAATGTCGGCTCGTAGACCTGCGTGTACCAACCCGAGATCGTCGCCGCCGGTACGCTTGTATCGTCCTCGTTGACTTCCGACTTCCACGGGTGCTTGCCCTGACCATCCAACTTATTGCGCCGGATGATTGTTCCTTCAATCGACGGGGTCGAAAACGTAATGTTATCGCCCTTCGTCTGCAGGTTCGTCGCGGGAATACCGAACACGACACGATAGAGCCAAAAGTAGCGGTATTTGCCGTTGCTTTTCTTCGCACGGAAACCGATCGCGACAGGTTGGCCACCGTTCTCGCTCTGCGAAACCAGCACCTTATTATCGTCGATCTGTGAACCGGTCAGATCGCTCGCAACCGCCGCGCCAATGTTGTCTATGCCCAGCGTCAGCGTGCCACTCTTGAACTCCTTGACCACCTCGGCCGCGCCATCGTCGGCATATAACGTCGCCTCGTTGATATCGATCTTCAGTTCCGCAGACATCGCCTTGGCGAGCGAAACGGGCGCGGCGTAAGTCTCGTCGCCGTTCGTCCCCTCGGTGATCTTCGCGTAATACAGTTTATCCAATCCGATGGTTGCCATCTAATCTTCCTCCATATACTCCTTCGCCACGTCGATGGCAAATTGGTGATAGCCCGAGTCCTCTTCCAGCCCGATATAGCGGCGTTCGGATACCAGAAATCCCGCCGTGAGCAGTAGCCGAACGAGCTGTCGCTTTTTCGCGCCGTAATTACCCTTTGAAAAGAGCGACAGCCGCGCTTCTTCGATGTTCATGCCCGGCGCATTGTCCGAAAACAGCTCAAAGTGCTCCGAAATCGGTGTGATCACGACGTACTCGTCCGGCGCGGCGGTAGAGAAAACGCCGGTCTCTACAGGAAGTCCGGCGCTCTCGACGATCGTATTCAGTTCTTCCAGCATACTCACAGGAGATCCAGTTCCTCCTTCAGCACCGACTGCATCGCCTCGATACAGGGTTTCCGGCTCGAGGACTTGCTCTGCTTCAAAAACGGCTTCGGTGGCTGACCGTGTTTACCATATTCCAGTACGTTCGCGAGCATGGCGTTGCTCACTTCACCGCGTCCCTCCGAAAAGCCAACTTTCACGTCGAGATTGCCATCGCGATCCAGCTTTGCGGGTGATACACCAAGCGATGCTGCAAGCTTGCCGGTCGAGCGGGATTTATATTTCGCGCCTCGCCCGATCACTGCTTGCAGGTTTGATTTCATCTTTTGCATGACGACCTTACCGCCCGCAGCGAGTGCTTTGGGAATCGCCGCGTCGAGCGCGTTGCCCATGCCTGCTATCTGGTTCAAGAATTCGTCAGGCATTTCGATCTTCACCTTAGCCATCTGCCGTCACCTTCTTTGCCAACACTTCGAGATACATTCCTCTGCCTTTCACATCCTCGATGGACGTGATTTCAAAACGATCATCGCCGCAGAGGATTACGTGCGCCGTGGTTACGTTTAGGGTCGGGATGATACGAAACCGGAACAAATCCGTCGCCTCTGAAAAGGCGGCGCGGTTAACCCATTTCTGAGAACCGTGCCGCCCTTCCCTATAAGCAAATGCCGAAATCAAAACCTGATCGGTCTTTGTCGCGAATCCCTCCGCATCCTTTGTCACGACTTCCCGCGCGATGGAGATCAGCGTGTTCATCTTGCCGTAACTCATGAACCCACCTTCCAATCACGATCGAGGCGAAGCAGCGTGTTCACCGAGTTCCATACTTGCTGCCCCGCCTGCACATTGTCCGCAAAGAACCCGCCCGTGCTGCCGTCCCGGCTCTCATAGAAATGAGATGCCAGCATGATCACCGCAGCCTCGGTTGTTGGCGGCATACCCGCCACTTCGTATGTTCCGGCGGTCAAGTGCTGGTAGCTCTCGGCATAGGACACTGCGGCGTTAATCAGTCGCTGAAGGAGTTCATCATCCGCGTCATGCGTCAGGATCAGGTTCTCTTTAACCTTACTCAGCAGCGTCGCCATTTCCTTAAGACGCGCCCGCTTCGTCCGCCGCCATAATACCCGCGTTCTTGAGCCTTTGCAGTAATGCGTTGAGGTCACTCTTCAAATCGGCGATAGACGAGGCATTACTCGAAGCTTGATTTGCTGCTTGATACACGCTGCCAGCCGTTTGCTCGGTCGCGTATCCCGATTGCAGGCCGGTGACGGTGGCGGTATCCAAAACCTCCAGAGTACCGCCAATCACCAACCGATCTCCGCCGTCGGTGAGATAGTTCTTACAGTTGCGCGTGACGTCGCCCGCCGGGGTATCAATGATTTCCATGTGCGCCCTCCGCTATGCCTTCTGCTGCAGGACCTTGATCGCTTCGGGTAGAATCAGCTTGCCGTCGAGACGCTGGGAAGCAAGGAATCCGACCTGACCGGTGGTCGCGTATAGCTCGTTCAGGCGCTTGAAGGTGCGGCCTTGACGGTCGGCGATCCAATAGTAGGAGAAGTCGCCGAACGCGATAGACTTGTTCCCCGCCGCGACGGATGGCATGAACTCACTCGTCACGATGCGGTGGCCGAGGATCGTGTCCGGCGCGTTTTCCGTGATGCCCGGGCGCCAGAGGTACTGGCCGTCGCCGTCCTTGAGCTTGCGCAGGAGCTTTACGGTCGTGTCGTTGAGAACGAACACAGCGCCCTTGCGGTACGGTGCGCGGAGCGAGTACACAAGGTCGATCAGCTCGTCGCCCGTGATCGCGGCGACACCCGTCGTGGTGACCCCGACCTCCGCACCGCCGGTCGTGTGAAGAATGCCGATGGGTTTGCTCACACCGTTGCCGTTGAGAAACGCGTCCTCTTCCTTGTCGCCGATGCGTTTGCCGAATTGCTCCGACACATACCTTTCGATGTCGAAAATGCTGTCAGAGAGCAGTTCTTCGGACACCTTGATCATGGTAGCAAGCTTGTACGCGCCGAGGACGATCTGCGAGAAGGAGTCATCCGACAGCGGATAGGTGCCCTCTTCATCGACCCAGTCAGCGGTGCCCTTCGACGCAACCACGGGAATCTTCCGATCGCCATAACTGGTCTGGATCACATGACAGAGCGGACGCAGCACGTTCGCTTCCGTCAGCTTCTGAACCAATGTGCGCTCGAACTCATCGGGAACAAGGTATCCGCCCTCGCTGTCTGTGCCCTCTTGGAGCGCGTTCAGAATCTCCGTTCGGGGGTTCTTGGAACGGATCGCGTTCCAGAACGCTTTCTTGTACTCGGTAGTCGCGCGGCCAGTCTTCTGCTCCGCATTTGTTTGCGCAGGCTTGCTGGTCAGCGGGTCGGCAGTGGGCTTGTTCAGTTCCGCGTCAAGTGCGACCTGACGTTCCAGTCGCTCGACCTCTTTGCCGAGAGCTATGACCTCGGCTTCCATCTTTTCGTATGCGCCTGCGTCCTCGGCGGAGAGCAGGCCATCCGTGCCGCGCTTGACGTCCAGAAATGCCTTTGCGGCATCCCATTTCTTCGCGCGATTTTCGCGCAGTTGCAAAATCGTATTCATTCGTTTCCTCCTAATGTGAAATCAAAGAAAGCCGCTGGTAAAGCGGCTCCGCAGGGTATCTCGGTTCAGTTGTTTGATGGGCGGTTGTCTCTTCCGTTACAGATGCCTTACTCGCCTGTTTTCGCTGCACTTTGTTCAGTAGCGAATTTGTGACTGCACGGCGGGAGAAGCTGAACACCACATCGTCGGATTGGGTATGTTTCTTTTCATCCGTCAGAATGCCATCCACAAAGCCAAGTTCAATCGCCTTGTTTGCGTTCATCCACGTTTCCGCGTCCATGAGGTGCGCTAGCTTCGCGCGGGACATGCCCGTTCTCAGCTCATAAGCGTTGATGATGCTCTCCTTGACCTCATCCAGCATTGCGATAGCTTTCTGCATTTCTTCGCTGTCGCCGATTGCTACCGTCAGCGGATTGTGGATCATGAGCAAACTCGTCGGTGCCATAAGCACCTCGGTACCCGCCATAGCGATGACCGATGCTGCGCTTGCCGCGATACCGTCGATCTTGACCGTGATATGTCCCTTGTAGTCCATGAGCATGGTGTAGATTTGGCTCGCCGCCACACAGTCGCCGCCCGGGCTGTTGATCCAAATCACAACGTCACCCGCTCCGGCATTCAGTTCGTCCCTGAACATCCTTGGGGTGACATCGTCTTCAAACCAGCTCTCTTCGGCGATCGTGCCGTTCAATGTCAGTGTTCGGGTGCCGTCTTCGTTTCGCACCCAGTTCCAGAACCTTCTGTTCAAGCGGAATCCTCCTTTTTGTATTGTGTCCCCGCAAACAAGCCCGCATCCTCCAGCTTCGTCATGGCTCCATTGATCAGGTACAGATCGCCGCCGAGATCGGACGAAATGCGATCGAGGTTTTCCAGCTCGCGGATGTCGTTTGCGCTCATCCAGCCGTTCTGCCGCGCGGTGGCATACCCAGTCATTCGGGAGGCATAGTCACCGCGCAGAAGTCCGTCGACATTGAACCGGATGAAGTATTCCGGCTTTTCACTCTCGCTGAACAGTACGCGGCACATGCTCTGTTCCCAGCGCACCACCCAAGGGTCTAGTGTGTATTTCACGAACTCCAGCGACTGCTGCTCAATGTTGCTGAACGACGATTTCTCCAAGTCCGCCAGCATGTGCGGCGGCACACGGAAGATACGCGCGATCTCATTGATCTGAAACTTGCGCGTTTCCAAAAACTGCGCCTGCTCCGGCGCGATCCCGATGGGCGTATACTTCATGCCCTCTTCGAGCACTGCGATCTTGTGTGCATTCGCGCTGCCCTGATATGCCGAGTTCCAGCTTTCTTTTACCCGAAGCGGATCCTTGATCGTGCCTGGATGTTCCAGCACGCCTGCCGGAGCCGCGCCATTAGCGAAGAACTTAGCGCCGTACTCCTCTGTTGCGATGGCCAAACCGATCGCGTTTTTTGCCATGGCGATCGGACTGTAGCCGATCAAACCGTCGAAGCCTAGCCCGGGGATGTGCAGCACATCCGAGGTAGGAAGCGTCACCTGACTTGATTTGCCGAGCGTGGTCGGGTCCTCCGACCCACGCTGATACAAATAAAAAAGCCGGCCGCTTTGATCACGGTCGACTGTCATTTTGTTCGGCATGAGCGGGTAGAGCGCGATCACCTCGCCTCTTGCGTTTCGGATGATCTGTGCGTAGGCATTACCCCACAGAAGCAGGTGGCTCATGAGCGTTTCCCGAAACGCGAAGCTCGTCATCTCGGGGTTCGGTTCGTCATGCAACAACCGATAGAGCGGATGCTTGAACGCCTTCTCTTTTCCGCCGCTGTCGTTATATCGATAAACGTTGAGCGGCAGCCCCGCAACGGTCTCCGACAGAATCCTCACGCACGAGTACACCGCCGTCATCTGCATGGCGGTCGTTTCGTTCACCGGCTTCCCGCTCGATGTGCCACCGAATAAGAAACTATAGCGGCTTCCGTTAAGAGAGTCCTTCGGCTTATCGCGAGAGCGGAACAAGGATCTGAGTGGATTCATGAACGTCCTCCAAGCATTGGAATGATTGACATCTTGTAGATAGTAGGTTACAGTGACAGTTGTGCGGTGCAAATCTGCAGCGCGCAATATTATAAATGAGGTATTAGATGTACAACGACAAGACCATCGTCTGCAAAGATTGCGGACAAGAATTCACCTTTACTGCCAACGAACAAGAGTTTTTCGCCGAGAAAGGCTTTACGAATGAACCGCAGCGTTGCAAATCCTGCCGGGTTGCACGCAAGGGTAACTCCAGTGGCGGTTCCCGCGACGGCGGCTACCGTGACAATGCCCCCCGCCAGATGTACGATGCGGTTTGCGCACAGTGCGGAAAACCCTGTCAGGTTCCGTTCCAACCCCGCACCGACCGTCCGGTCATGTGCAGCGATTGCTTCAGAAGCAACAGGTAATTTCAAAGGCACATCCTTAACCGGATGTGCCTTTTCTAAATCAATAGTAAACCTCGCCCGTCATATACGCTCGAGTTTTCAAGTCCACCATTCCTCAATGCCCGATCCAGCGCCATGATCGTCGCAACAGCACCGTCGATTTTCTCGGTGCTTTTTTCTTTGTCCGGCTTTATGTTCCCCGCCGGGTCGGTGCGGATATAGATGTTGTCCATCATCCAGCGCAAGGCCGGCTGACCGCCGTGCGCAATCTTCTGCTCCAGCGTCAACTTCATGAGCTCCTTCGTCGGTGGCGACATGTCCTTGAACCCCTGCCCAAATGGAACGACCGTGAACCCCATTCCTTCAAGATTTTGCACCATCTGCACCGCGCCCCAGCGGTCAAACGCGATCTCACGGATGTTGTACTTTTTCCCAAGCTGCTCGATGAACGTCTCGATGAAGCCGTAATGCACGACGTTCCCTTCGGTCGTCAGCAGGAAGCCCTGCTTCTGCCAAAGGTCATAATTCACATGATCGCGCCGCACACGCAGGTCGATGTTTTCCTCAGGGATCCAGAAGAACGGCAAGACAAAGTACTTGTCATCTTCATCCACCGGCGGAAACACGAGCACAAATGCCGTGATATCCGTACTGGACGAAAGATCGAGGCCGCCGTAGCAGACCCTGCCTTCGAGCGATTTAGGGTCAACCGGAAACGCACATTTATCCCAAGCATCCATCGGCATCCAGCGAATCGCCTGTTTGACCCATTGGTTTAAACGAAGCTGCCGAAACGCATTCTCCTCGGCAGGATTCTGTTGCGCGCTTTCACACGCGGCTTTCACCTTTTCGATGCCCACCGTGATCCCCAGTGACGGATTCGCCTTCTTCCACACCTTCGGATCTGTCCATGAATCGTTCTCTTCGGTACCGTAGATTACCGGATAAAATGTTGGATCGGTTTTCCTGCCGTCAAGAATATCCTTCGCTTTCGAATGTACCTCCCAGCAGATGGAGTTGGTGTTGTCGCCGGCGGTAGTGATCAGAAAGTAAAGCGGCTGCATCCGCGCGTCGCCGCTGCCCTTGGTCATAACGTCAAAGAGGCGACGGTTCGGTTGCGTGTGCAACTCATCGAAGATGACGCCATGCGTATTGAATCCGTGCTTGTTGGCTACATCGGCGCTGAGCACCTGATAATAACTTCCGGTCGGCAGGTACACGAGCCGCTTCTGAGAAGCAAGAATCTTCACGCGCTTTGCCAGCGCAGGGCACGTGGTAACCATGTCCTTGGCTACTTCAAACACGATCGAAGCTTGCTGTCGGTCTGCTGCGCATCCGTATACTTCGGCGCGTTCTTCGTTATCGCCGCATGTTAATAGCAAAGCGACCGCAGCCGCGAGTTCAGACTTTCCGTTCTTCTTTGGTATTTCGATGTACGCCGTGTTGAACTGGCGGTATCCGCTGGGCTTCAGCGTTCCAAACACATCGCGGATGATCTGTTCCTGCCAGTCGATCAGCAGAAACGGCTTCCCCGCCCATGTACCCTTTGTGTGCGCAAGGCACTCTATGAAAGCGACGGCGTTGTCCGCCGCCTGTTTGTTATATGCCGAGTCCTTCGCTTTGAATGGAGTCGGCGTGTACTTCTTCAGCTTCCTAATCACAGCCGCCTCTTTCAAATCAGCAGGCATAAAAAAGAGCCTCCCTTCAGGAAGCTCATGTGGTAGCCTGTGCGATTTAGTTGTATTCTCTCAGGATCTGCTTGTAAACCGCCTTCACCTGCGCGCCGCTCGGTTTTTTCGACCAGCCTCTGTCGTATTGTACGAAAAGTTGTCCGTCTTTCCAAATCTCTAACTTCGAAATCCGTCCGCCTGAAATCCCGTACTCCGAGCCTTCGTCGTATTGCTTGATGTAAAAGCTGTACCCGTCAATCGTTCCTTTGATCCACATTGCTTTGCCCTCCGTGCTTTGTTGTTTGCCTTTCGGCATGTGTATCTATCACTCTAGGGGCGTTCAATAGCAAGTGAATTCTGTAATAAATCCTAGATATTTTCGTAATAGTCTTGAGTAAGGAACTCATCTGTTTTGAGGGTTGATAGCAAAACACGGAAGCCCGCGTGAGCCTCCGTGCTCGCTTTGGTTTGCTTCTCAACCGTACTTGGGGCAACCGCCCAATCCGTTTCATAAACGCATCAGTGGCGGCGACGTTGCCCCACGTTGGGATGCTCAAAATCAAGAGGTCGCGGCGTCCGCGCTGTTGGCCTGCACCGCCGCCTTCAAAATTTCGGTATCAAACCCAGCCGCTTTGTATCCTTCAAGAAGCGTACTGTAATAGAAGGCGCTCGGCTTGTTCGGTGGCTTGTTGCCAATCAGTATGTACACAAGAACCTCCATCGCCGCACCGTTCAAGCGTACCTTTACCGTATCCTTTCGGTACAAATCTGGCACTCCGATCCAGCGGTCGAGCGCAACTTCGTCCTGTGGGGTTATCTCCCACAGGAGCGTGGGTACGCCACCGCCCTTCGCCTTTTCGATCGTTGCAACCGCGCAGGCGTTGCCGCCGCGAAACGCAAGATTGAAGTTCTTTAACTCGATCGTACCGATCGGCTTCGCGGTCGGACAATGCTTCGCCATTTCAGCGCGATTCAACCCAACGCTGTAAGCGGCAAATACTCGATTACTCATTTTCCTCAATCCTCCGACACTCATCTTCGTCAAATACGACTCCGAGCGTACTCCCGCAATCCCAATTCACATGGATCGTTCCGATATCGTCGACCAAGGTGACCGTCCCTCGGTCACCCTGTCGCAAGTTGGTGTAAGGATCGCTCATGCGAATCAGCATCACCCGTGTGCCGGGTTTGTAATACTCTTTGAGCTGTTTCAACATCTCTGGATGAATCGTTGTCATTCCTCGTCACCCGCTTCCCGCGTGGTGCGAAACGCTGCGTTGCCAGAAAGATTTTTCAGCAGGATCTTTCGTGCTTCCTTGTACTCCGAGCCGATAAATCCGAGTCGCAGCAGGAAGCAGCGGAAGGCGTATTTCTCGTTTTCGACTTCCTGTTCCGTCGCGCTGACGCGCTTTTGTGTGCGCGCCAGTTCGCAAAGCCCCTGTACCAGTTGGTAGCATGCGGCGATCTCAGCCTGATCGTCGGTCGGTCGGAACCACCCGAACTCGATCCTGTCAGATTGTTCTGTGATCGGCAGACTGTCTGTTCCTAGCGCCTTTTTGAGCAGGGTTTCCTTGCTCGCGACCAGCCGCCACAGGTTCTCCATGGCGGCCGGCGTCATGCCATCCTTCGGCAGCTCGACTGCGAGGCGGTCGGGATCGACAGTGTGAGGTTTTTCATTTTCCAGTTGATCCGGTTCGACAGTTTTGGGTTCAGCGGGCTTTGCCGCTTCGCCGACCCGTTCGCCGATGAAACCATCGTGTGCCAGTTCGCGGATCAGCATCTCAAGTTGTGCCTCATCTGTGCCATCTGGGCAAGTGACCGTGCCATTCTTGTCGACCGTGTAAGCTCCGACCTGAAACGCGAAGCTCGGAGCGCCGAGGTATCGCGTCGTGTCCTGCAGCACATCCCGCATGACCGCAACCAGTGCCTTTCGTCTGTCCCCCGTAACGTTGTACTTGATTTGCATTGTGAATACCTTCCTTTCGATTTGGTAGTCACATACATCACTCTTTCGGGTGTGAATATCAAGCTAATTATCTGTGTTTTGGGAAATGTCATTGTACAGAATCTTTACACCGTCCCTAACGAGCATCACCAGATTGGAATCACCAACCTGCTCGATGTACCGTTTTACGATGACATCGCAGTACTTCTCGTCCAGCTCGATCATGCGGCAGACGCGATCGGTCTGTTCGCATGCGACCAGGGTACTACCGCTGCCACCGAACGGGTCAAGCACGACGCAGTTCGCCATGCTGGAGTTCAGAATCGGATACGCCAGCAGCTCCACAGGCTTCATGGTCGGATGGTCGACATTCTGCTTGGGTTTGTCGAACTCCCAGATCGTTGTCTGTTTCCGATCTGCATACCATTCATGCTTTCCCTTTTTCTTCCAGCCGAATAAGACCGGTTCATGCCTCCACTGATATGGGCTTCGCCCCAACACCAGAGATTGCTTTTTCCAGATGCATGTGCCGGAGAGATAAAACCCAGCTTCCGAGAATGCCTTGCGGAAGTTCAAACCCTCCGTATCCGCGTGGAACACATAGATCGACGCATCGTATGCCATGCAGGCTTCCATGTTCTGAAACGAAGCGAGCAGGAACTCGTAGAACGCGCCATCGGCCATATTATCGTTTTTGATTTTACCCGCGCTGCCTTCGTAATTCACATTGTAAGGAGGATCTGTTACCACGAGGTTCGCTTGTCCGCCGTCCATAAGAAGGTCGAACACATCTCGTTTCGTGCTGTCCCCGCAGACGAGCCTATGCTTGCCAAGCAACCAAAGGTCGCCCGCCTTCGTGATCGCCGGTTCCTTGAGCGCTGCGTCAACGTCAAAATCGTCGTCCTGTAAACCGTTGCGCTGCGCATCTTTGAACAGCGCATCGATCTCCGGTACATCGAAACCTGTCAGCGATACATCGAAATCCGCGCCCTGTAGGTCGGCGATCAACAGGGAGAGTTTCTCTTTGTCCCATTCGCCGCTGATCTTGTTGAGCGCGATGTTCAGCGCTTTCTCTTTTTCCTCGCTCATTTCCACTACGACGCATTCGACTTCAGTCACACCCGTGTCGATCAGCACTTTCAAACGTTGGTGACCGCCGACGACGTGGGCTGTGGTCTGATTCCAGATGACCGGCTCCACATACCCGAACTCCGAAAGCGAACGTTTCAGCTTTTCATATTCGGGATCGCCGGGCTTCAGGTCTTTGCGTGGATTGTAATCCGCTGGTACTAGATTATCGACCGGCAGCGTTTGAATGACCATGCTGGATTCCTTTCGATACGATTTTTTGTAAGCCGGTCTGTGCCGCAAGAAGGTTCCCTGCGAGCGCTTGCCCGCGTAGCGTCTTTCGTTGCTGGCTCGTCAGGCGGTGGTATTTCAAAGCGCGAATGAACGCTTGCACTTGATCCATGCTCATTTACCTCTGCGCGCGGTAAGTAGTCGTTCCATAACGTCGTCCTGCGGATTCGCGCCCGTGTAGTCAGTCGCACAGTTTTCCTTGACGATCTGAAAGATCTCGTACCAGAGCCGATTCGTCTGCGCCATGTAATTCTGGCTCATCGCCACATATGGAGACTGGATCGCGCTGCCGGTGGTCGGATGCTTCGCTAAGAAGCCGTATTCCGTGACCGCTTCCTCGCACTGAATCCAGCGCGCGGCGCTCATGGCGTACCGTTCAAGCAACTGCGGAGAAACGATTCTCGCCGCACCGCGTAGGTCGAGCCAATCCCACGTGTTCGCGTAGATCTCCGCCGCATCGAGGTTGCGCCCATCCTTCTGCCGGGCGGAAAGCAGCTCTCTTGGCAACGGCATATCGTTTCCTTGAAGGTTAGCGGTGCTGGGAAACTCCACAACGGTCAGCTTCCGCTTGCCAGGGTTACCGTCGAGCATTTTATCAGCGAGCGGTTTTTTCTTTTGACCCGCGCCTAAACGAGCGCCGCCTCTGTTAGTGCCGTCCTTTGCCAAGTTAACACTTCCACCCTTTCGCTATTCTATGTTGACATTTCGCTTCCCGTTGCATATACTACTAGTGACAGAGCCCACCACGCATAAGGCAGCGATGCACTGCGGACCACGGTGGGACTTTTCATATCAAGAGGTAAGCGGTGCCAGAATTAAAACAAGCCCTCACTTATGAGCAGCAGGTGACGCGTCTAACTGAGCACAACTTAAAAATCTCCAGCCGTGAGAGCGCGATTGCCATTCTCAAAAAAGTGAACTACTACCGTCTAAGTGCATACGGCATTGGCTTAGCTAAGCCTGATGATAAAGAGCAGTACATAGATGGTATTACTCTTGAGTCCTTATATCGTCTTTACCTCTTTGACAGTCTTCTAAGGAATCAGCTTGTCCATGTTATTGAGCAGCTCGAAGTCCAGCTCAGAACACAAGTTTCGAATCATCTGGGGATTAAATACGGCCCAGAAGGATATATGGAGGCTGCAAATTTTATTCTGAAGTACACCAAGGACGGCAGCAGTATCCACACAATTACAATTGAAAAATTCAAGCAGCAATGTATTTATCAGAGAGACATCCCATTTGTCAAACATCACGCATTAACCTATGACGGGCACTTTCCGATTTGGGTCGCCATAGAACTGTTTACGTTTGGCAATCTGGCATCGCTGTTCGATATCATGTCACCAACTGACAAAAAGGTAATAGCCAGTCATTATTGTACCGATCCAAACTACCTCAACAGCTGGATTCTTGCTCTCGTCGAGGTTAGGAATATCTGTGCACATTATGGGCGCCTTTACAATCTTCCGTTAAAGCAGGCTCCATTTCTCTACAACGAGAATAGAAAATATCGAACTGGCTCTATAAATAAACTGTTTCCCACAATACTTACGATTCGTCGTATGCTTCAAAACGACGAACGTTGGCGAGAGTTCGCAACTGGACTCGAATCTATCATGGACACATATTCCGATGTTATCCGGTTGTCGTTCATTGGTTTCCCACCGGATTGGAGAACGATACTGCTTAAATGAATGGCAATTACCCCGTTTGAAACCGCGAAAGTTTGTACGTGACCCGACCGCGTTGTCCAGTTGGAAATAGTGTGGAGATTTTATTACCCCCGGTCTATCTGGGTACGTTATTCATTCAACTAAGCTTTTTGTTATCTTTCGTGTTATAATGCTTATGTAGCAAACAGTGAAAACTACAAACCCGACGCAGAAGACAAAGGCATTTTGCTAGTCACAGCGATATGCTTTTTCTGTATTCACGGAAAGGAAGTGTAGTATCATGGGTGATAAGAATCCACACAAGCAGCCCAAGCAGAAGAAGGACACAAAGAAGATTGATATCGTGAAGGAAGAAATTCCTCAGCCTGAGTTGATTAAGAAAATCAAAAAAGGCGCATGATCAAAAACGATTCTCTTGACACAAAACGCACCTCAAGTAGGTGCGTTTTCATTTCAATGAACCTTGTTTCCCCTAACGCATCAACGATGTGTGTTGGCGTCCTTAATCGTGATTCTCGAATGACAGCTCTTACATAACGCCATTAGGTTGCTCGCATTGTTCGTACCACCGTTTACCAGCGGCAGGATGTGATGCACTTCCTCAGCGGCGGTCAGTCTACCTTTACCCTTGCACTGCTCACACAAAGGATGCAGTAAAAGAAATCGCGCGCGGAGTTTCTTCCACGCGCGGCCATATCGTTTGTTGGTGTCTGGATCGCGAAAGTATCGATTGTACTGGCGCTCGGCGGTTTGTCTGTGTTCGTCGCAGTACTGACCGTCCGTCAGCTTGCCGCATCCAGTATAAGAGCATGGACGCTTGGGTTTTCTCGGCACCTAAAACTCCTTTGAAAACAAACAGAGACTCCCGCGCATTGCGAAAGTCTCTGTCTATGTTTCTTGCAGTCTAACAATATCAAACTTCCCGAGTGCGAAACAATGCGATTTAGTGCGGACTTTTAAGAAATTTCTTCTAAAGCGCAATCGTGCAGTTCATACAGCCTGCGTAAGCTATATCCCATGTCGACTGCAATCTCTTCCCACCGTTTGAAGCACAGATACCGCAGTTCCAATATCGTCTGGTACTCCGTATTCTCAACGCGCTTGATGCGCCGCATAATCTCCGCTTTGAGATCGACGAGCGCGTCGATGTCTTCGTTGATCTCGTTCTCCAAATCCACCATCTTAGCGATGGTATCCTCCATGGAGTGCGGATTGGGCGTCGCCGCTTTCGGTGCGTCAGACAGCGTCCCCGTCGCTTTCCCCAATAGGTCACGCAGGGACATCACCTGTGCCAGCTTGCTGTTGATTCGCTGGTCGATCCGGTATGCCTGCGAAAGGTAATCCTTCGTGCTCATTTGAACCCTCCCTTTAAATGTCGATTCCCGCATATGCCCACAGCACGGCTTTCACATCGTCCACCGAACGAACCACATACGCGTGGCCACCGGCGACTTTGATTTTGTGAATCGTGCGCTCTTGTAGCTTCGTGACAACGCCGTCCGGTGTCTTCACCTCAAAGGCGAAGAATCGGCCATCGAGACAGCAGATCACATCGGGGATACCCGCCGTCCCATACATCCCGCCATGTTCTTTCCACGCAAAACAGCGTGGAACCATCCTTAAGAACCGCATGATCGCTGCGGTGATATCTTTTTCCAGCATTCCATTCCTTCCCGTTACCTGTTACGTGTTACTCCTTCCCATCTAGGTCTGGAACTATACACGCGCATACGCGCACGTGCGCGCGCACGTGAGAAAAATAAACATGTTTTCCGTGTAGCTCTAAATAAGAAGGTAACTTAGTAACAAGTAACATAAAATCTTAATCCCAGGGACTGATTGGCTCGGGAGTGGTGGGATCGAAGCTTGTGATGTCGCACCGTTTCTGAATCTCTTCATAGTCGAGCACATACGCCCGTTTGAGCATCCCGCTGATTCGCACCGGCTTATACGCAACGAACAGATCGGATTGTCTTAGTTGTTTCAGAAACTGCGCGTATTCCAGGCACTCGCCAACAATGGCGTGATCGCGGCGGTATTGCGTGTATCGGTCGTAGCAGAGCTTGAAGTAGATCGCCACATGATCTAGATTCTCCATGATCGTCCACTCATTTGCGTACAGTCCCATACGCGCCATTCCCTCGAGCGTCTGCTCAATGATGCCTTTGTTCGCGCTTCCGCCGTCGAGTAGATATTCCTTTGCGCCATACTCAAGGTACGTCTGGCAACGCTTGATCGGTATTTCGAACACCCGATCCCAAGTTAACCCATACGATCCGCAGAGTGTTTCCAATAAGTTCAACCCAGCTACGCAGCACGCGATGTTGTTCCGAACCCGCGACGGAAGCTCCGAGTCGATCTCGTCCATCGCGGTTCGATACCATGTTTCAGCGCACTCGACGGTGGTGCGCAAAGCGACATTTAAAACCGCACGACCGAACCCCGTTAAAACATCCGCTATGGCGCTCAATTTTGAAAACGACCTTCTATGTTTATCCGGCTTGAGGTCCTTCTTCGAGAAAAGCAGTTCCATGCTCCGTTCCCGGATCGAAGCTTCGGCCGGCGATTCCTCACCCGCGACGACAAGCGGAGCGCAAAGAGTGTATCTCGTCGTTGTCTGGTCCGCGCGGCCTCGCTCCCCATCTGTGCCGTCATATGCGTTTCGCATGTGGTTCAGAAGCACACTGAGCGTCGATCGATCGATCTTGGAAGGTTTAAACTCGTCCAATGCCTGCGGAATCAGGTTGGAAGCGACAGACTCCTTCATGAGCGTAAACTTCGTCACCTGCGACGCTGCGGTGATTCGTGCTTTTGAAAAGATCGGCAATATGATCCGCTCAAGCGTGTTGCTCTTCCCGCTCCCCGCCTCGCCGATCAGGAACAGATGCGGATACTTGATCTTCCGGCTTTTGAAGTGCTCTTTGAGAAAACATCCAGCGCACCACGCCAGCACCGAGACTGTCTTGGCAGGTTCGTTATAGCTAAAGATCAACGATCCGAGTACCATGAATTGTTCCGCGTTGATCGGTTGAACATCTAGCATGCTCGGCCCACTCTGCCGGTGCTGTTCGAACTGCTGCAACCCATCGACCGGGTTTCCTTCTCCATCTGCCGCTTGATCCCCGCAAACAAATACCCAGCATTTATCGTGCCGATACAAACCGGAAGTCTTCACGCCTTTCTTTCGATTCCATTCCAACTCGTACAAGAACGCCTTCAATAGTTCCAAATCACCCTCCGAACCGGTATAGCTCAGCGCGATCGTGCGTTTGTTCAGCGCGGATTTGAAGCGCTGCAAGTTCGTGAAATCGGTTGTCAGGAATGAGTGACGGAATGTTTCGTCGCGCACTGTAACCAGATCGGCGGTGAGCTGTGTTTCCTCGTCTGATTCGACCATTTCAACGGGCTTAACTATAAAGTTGGTCAGCGGAGTCACAGCATCGCCCTTTGCGCGATAATACCTGCCTTCAAACTCGAACACCGGAGCGGCTGCGGCTGGGCTATAGGAATCCTCTACTAAATCGACTGCTTTCCCAATCGTCTCCTCGCCATAGGTCGCGCCGTTGGCATGGTGCCGCTCATCCCACTTCTCCCGAAACAGCTTACTCTGTCGAAACAGCCGATCCATCTGATCACGGTTCTTCCCCGTCCAGAACGCGAGCTTACAGCACAGTGCCATATCCGCTTCGGACTGACTGGCGTATTGCTTCTCCCATTGTCCCGACCAGAGTTTTGAGAATCGCTCTTCCTTATCCGCCGCGAGCGCGCGTTCCAGCACCACCTCGTCGGATACCGGTGCTGCAGATGCTCTCTTTTTTCTCTGTTCACGCTCTTTCGGCGCTTTCCGTTCCGACGTTGGTTTGTCCTGCTTTGGCATTTTGACATACACTGCGTGAATCCAAGCAAGGACGCCGTCATCCTGTCGCACCTCCAGAGGCAAATCAATGAGCCGATTACCGGTCATGGTGAAATAGCGCCCGAATGCGTACATCTCAACGCCCGTAGCGCTGTTCTTATTCCCGCCCTCAGGTATTTTGCCGTGAAAGAACAGGTGCAACCCTTCGCCCGACGGACTGATTTCCGTATACGTCGATGCCTTGGCGACGATCATAGCGGCGGTCTCGTTCAATGCGCCGGTTTCCTTATTTCTGCAATGGTCGATATCCACGCCGACGAAATCGTCAACATTTGTGAATACGAACCCAAGACCGGTGTATCCATACCGATCGCGCGCCGTTTTCGCTTCCGCAAGAGTCCCCCATGTAGCGGGGTCGATTGACGATGCGCGGCGATTCGCATGCGGCGAGTAAGGCGTTTTGTTCGGTCGGTCGCCCTTGCTGCTCGGTTCCAGCCGCCAACAGATCCACTGTCGCCGCTCGGCGAGCTCTGCCGGGAACACGTCATGCTCTGCCACGCTTGATCACCTCCTGACAGGTATCGGAGAAGTATCGCACCAAGATACCGTGCGCTTCCGCAAACGCGATTTCACGCCGCATGCCGTTGCTGATCCGTTGCCCGAATACCCATATCTCATTGCAGAAATCCAGAAGAATCAGCCCCATCTGAATCCCCGCATCCCGCTCCTTGGGATCTTTGTCCTCCAGAAAGCGAGGATACATGAGGTGCGGAGTGATGGGCATACACCCGCAGAGAAACACGAAACGGGAATACATACGCGCGTTATGAACGTTCTCCTTCACACACCCGGCATATGGCGAACATACAAAGACCTTCCGAACTGGAAGGTCTGTATGTCCGAACAAAGACGTCAGTTTTCGCTGCATAAGGACGCTCTGGGGCAAAGGGGCGTCGATGCGTTCGATTACCTTTCGCATATGCCGTACTCCCTCTCGATCACGGGAAGCACGCCCGCTTGCTCTTTCAGCAGCTGGTACAGGAACAGCCGCCCTTTCTGGGTCCAACAGGTGGTGACAATCGTAGTGCCATTGTCCAATACATGCGTCTGCGAATGCGCATACCCCTGATCGGCGTACTTCTGGTACAGCAGCCATGTCTCTGCCATACGATATTGAACGCCGAGCTCATGCAGCAATAGGTTGAATTTGATCGCGGAAAGACCGTAGTCTTTCGCGATCATGCTGACGGGCACCAGCGTCTTGCTCTTCAGCACCAAATCACAATAACGCGCCTTTGGTTCAAGTTCGCTGATGATCTGTTTGTGCTGCTCACTCTCCTGTTCGATCACCTTTCGTTGCTCGCGTTCAGCCAGCAGTTCCGATAGCAGCCGGATCCCGAACTGCGGATCGCGGACTAGGGCTTCCAGTGTTTCGCCAGTTGCATACACTCCATGCTTGCGAATTGTCGGCAGAATTTCCTCTACGACCCATCGCTCGAACCGCTGGGCAGCAGGAAGTTTGCTGCGCATGATCAGGCGATAGACGTCGGATTCGGGTATAAAAGTCATGCTATGAACTTGAAATGCCGGATCGCCGTCTGCAAGTGTACCCGTCTGTACCCCTACATCGCGTTTCACGATGTAGGGGCAGTGACGTGAAACGGCATCCGCAGTATTGTTATACCCGAGGTTTCCCGCAACATCTTTGGCACAAAACAAAACTATGCCGTCTTCTTCCAATGTCCTCACAGGCCCGAATTCCGTGTTCGTAAAAACTTGTAATTCATTCATTTGCTGACTCCTTTCTTTCTGAACGAAGGAGCGGCTTTCGCCGCCCCTTCCTCCGTTCACTTAGTTCTGAGATTCCACGATCTCTCCTGTCACGGGATCGAACGGTGTCGGCACTTCGACGAACTCATCCAGATCGACGGAGTACCCGCCGACGTGCTTTGCGTACTCTTTCACCTGCGACGCGAGACTCGATACTGCCGTGAGCTCCGCTTCCATCAATGGACGCTCAGCGGTGAATTGCGCCTGAGAATACGCGATGCCGCCCATGTTCACAGCTTTCTTCAGAGAGAAGCGTGTAACCACGGCAAGCGATTTCTTGCCGCGGCTCAAGAGGCGCTGAATATATCGTGTGAATTCCTTGAGCGAGCCGGTCGGCAGCGAAAGCAGAACCGGGAACACTTCGCCCTCGCGCAGAATGTAGATGCGACGGCGGTTCTTACACGCTTTGCCGCCACCCTCACCCGAGCCAAACTGGTTATAGCGGCATTTCGCGCACGCGCCGCCGGGATCGCCTTCGCCGGTCACGCCATCAAAGCTGCCGCAGTCGGGCGGTTCGTTGCCGCCCGCGTATTTGTCCCGATAATACGCGAACAGCGGGTGATGATAAAGAATCACGCCCGTGAATTCCTTCACCGTTTCCGGCTCGCCGCCGTCAACAGCGGGTAGCTCGAAAACCGTGCTTCCCGCCGAGGGAATCTTGATGCGCTCAAATGAGAGGCTCAGCCCCTCAAGTTCCTGCGACATCGCGTCGATCAGGTTAAAGTTCGTGAGTTCCTCAAACGCGCTGTTGGTTGTTACGATTCCTGTTTCCTGTGTCATATTGTCCTTTCCCTTTCTCTTATCGGGCGGCTTTCCGCACACCCACGGTTGTCTTTTCGAACACGGTCACGAGTCCATCCAACCATTGCGGCAGGGTGTCGCCGTTCTCCGTGGTCTGTTCCTTCACGAACGCCGAGAGCGAATTGGCGTTGACGGTCTCATATATGAGATCGTCGTAGCCCGCCTCCCGCAGCGCCGCGAATAACTCATCCTTACGCCCGGCAGCCGCCGAAGCCCGCGTCGTGCTGGTTAGGCAGAACATTGTGCCATTACGGGTAAAGTTCTGCGTTTCGGAATCCGCCATGCGTTGCGCGAGGATGGCATCCACGCGGTCCATCTCTTCCGTGATCTCTTTGAGCTCTTGCTCCGCGTATTTCTTCGCTTCCTTCAATGCGCGCAGCTCATCCGCTAACGCGAACAGTTCGTTTGATTCCATATGTACTCCTTTCAGGGTGTCTCGAATGGGTTCTTGCCTGTCCAGTACTCATCGATCAGGACTCTGGCCAAATCGGCTTTATCGCGCAGCGCCTGGAGCACTTTCTCGTCTACGGTGCCGGCGGTAACGAGGTAGATATAGGTGCAGGGATTCCGTTGCCCGACGCGGTGGATGCGTGCTTTCGCCTGCTCGAAGTTCGACATGCTGTAATCCAGCGAGTAGAACACCATCTTGTCGGCGGCGGTGAGCGTGATGCCCAACCCAGCCGTCGCGATCTGACCGACGAACACGGTCACATCGGGATCCGCCTGAAACCGACGCACCTGCTCATCTCGATCCTTCACCGCGCCGGTGATCAGTGCGTATCCGATCGACTTCCGTTCCAGCATGGCGGTGATTGCGTCAATCTCCGGCAGAAACCGTACGATGACCACGAGCTTGCCGCCTTCCTGCGCCGCGCTGTCGATGATGTCCGAAAGCGCGTCCAGTTTCGCGGAACTAATGCGTTCAACGCGGTCGGTTTCATCCCCGCGCAAGAACCCGCCAGTCAGTTGCGAGAGTCGCAACAACCGGGTTAGCACGTTTGCGGTGGTGATCTCGCCACACTTGATTTGTGCGTAACTGTCCCGAACCAGCTGTTGATACAGTTTCCGTGCCTGCTGCTCCAGTTCGACCCGCTGGACAATCTCCGTCGTTTCCGGCAGATCGAGGCACTCAGCCTTCGTCGCACGAAATGCGATGCTATGAATGCGTCGCGTAAGCTCCTCTGCCATGTTTGCTTTAAGGACTGGCGTGTGATTGCCATACCCAACCATGTCGAAGTAGCGGTTGCGAAAAGCATAAAAGCTGTTGCCGAACACCGTTGGATTCAGGAACTTGTACGGACTGAACACGTCGATCGCTTTGTTCGTGATGATCGTCCCAGTCAGCAGCATTCGGTACCGGGCCTTCGCGCCAAGTCGGTGCATGCACTTGCTTGCGGTGATGTTGTGCGTTTTGATCTTGTGGCCTTCGTCGCAGACGATGATGTCCGCGTCCCACGCGGCAAGCTCTTTTTCCAGTCGCCAGGCGGATTCGTAGTTGATGACCGCCACCTGCAAGCCCGATGTCGGCATTTGTCGCAGTTTCTCGATTTTCTTGGATTCGCCGCCATTCAATATGACGAGCGAGTACTCGAAATCAGCGAATTTTCGAAACTCCTCCTGCCAAACGCCTAGGATGGACAATGGCGCGACGATCAGCATTCTCTCGACCTTACTCTCGAGAAACAGTCGCCCGGCGACCGCGATCGCGGTCAGGCTTTTGCCGGTTCCCATTTCCATGAGCAGCGCCACTCCGCGGCTGGTCGGCGGGTCATGCCCTGTCAGGCCAAGCAAACGGCAAGCAAACGAAAAAGCGCGTCGTTGATGATCATACGGACGCGCTCTGATGGGCATATGTAATTTCTTGTTTTCCATGATCCCTTCCCGAAGGGGTACGGATTTTAATATTTCTCCTATTTGACGCTTCTATCCCGGAGATAGGGCGGTGGTCATGATCGGCTCTTCGCCGCGCAGCTCTTCGCTCCCCGCATCCCGCCGGGCCGCACTCTGGGACGTTATCCTCGACTATGCGGGCTTCTCATGACCACCGGATATTCAGATGTCAAGGTTCCGAAAAATAACCCCTTCACCTGTAGGTCACGAAAAAAGCAAAATACAAGGATGCTCATAAAAGTTTTTTCAACTTTTTTATCATCGTCGCCAACTGATCACTCACAGCCTGCTGTGTAATTCCATGCTGTTCTGCGATTGCAGCCTGTGTTTTCCGATGAAAGAACAAATCACGAATCAGGGTCTGTTGTCTGGTGCTCAATTTGGATATCGCTACATGCAGCCGAGTTATCTCTGTTGCACCATCAAGCACTCGAGTTAATCTCTGATCATCAACCGCCAACCACGACAGTTCCTCGGATACGTCAAAGGTTACGTGGCGGCGCGTCTCTTTTTGCGTGTTGTTGTACTCCTTCCGATCTAGTTCATTTAGTGCTTCCGCGATCTCTTGTTCCACCTCCAATTCCTCAATGTGCCCGTCAGCAAAGCGATACTTAATATTGACCAGTTCCATTTGTCCGGCTCCTTTCGTTCAGAGCCAGACGATTGGCGCATTTTTGAGCGCACGAAAAAAAGGACCCGGCGGCACGGCACAAAAAGCGCCGCTCGCCAGGCCCTATTTAGTTTTAATGTGCTATATCCTTAACCCCTGAGGGCGGCAGCCGGAGAATCAGGTCACGAGTTCCAGAAGCCAGGGAGCGACCGGTCTGCCGATCAGCCGCGCGTTCATATAAGCCATCTCCAGCGCCAGGCAGGTATGGCCGAGATAATAGCCGTCCATGGGCGTGAGCGTCATGGCAAGGTCTGTGCGCTCAGAATCCAACAAACACAGCGGAAGCAAGAACTGCACCTTCCCCTGATATCCCTGTGGAACCACGATGCCGGGTTCAAACGACGCTTTGCGCCGCGCAAGTTCGACGGCGGTTTCAAGCAGAAGCGACAAGTTCTTCGCACGCTGCACTTCCAGTGGCAGCCGCGCAAAGTTGTCGGGATCACACAGAATGTGGTTCACATTGACGCGGATGTCCCACACGGGGAAGTAAGTCATGCCCATGATCGGCACTAGCAATCCCGGCTTATCCGGCAATGGCTGCACAAACTTCAAATCGGGCGCAGTATCGTCAAAAAACCCTCGGAAAAGCCAGTCTTGCTTCGCGTCTTTACGCTTATTTCGGGTAAAACATCCAAAGATGCTCTTGTAGTTCTTTGTGTAGAGGCCTGTGTTAAAACATGCGGTTTCATTTCTGACGTAAAAAATTCTGTCCCCATATTCTGGATTGGACACATAATTGAAATTGTTGAAGTCGATAATTTGTTTCCTGAAAACGTAATTGACATATTTCTCCAGGATCGGAGTATTCGTGTTCCTCGGTGGTATTTTTGGATTTGTAAAACGCCATGATTCTGGCACTGCCATCTCAGCCAGCGCAATCAGAT
Source organism: Christensenella sp. UBA7703 (assembly GCA_002482505.1). Lineage (GTDB taxonomy): Bacteria > Bacillota > Clostridia > Christensenellales > CAG-138 > UBA7703. The sequence goes on from DLGD01000007.1 coordinate 145,214, forward strand.
GGTCAAACCAGTTGGGCACATAAGCGAATTCGAACAGATCGGGTAAAAGTATCATTTGCAGATTTCCTTCCATTTTGGAATTTGTTCAGCGAGTCGTTTTTTTAATAATTGGATAGCGTCATGATCTACGTACATGTATTCAAATCCATCCTCATCCCTAGATTGGAACGTACACATCGTAACAATATAAGGATCGTAGTACTTTAGTACTTCTTCTATTGCGTCCTTATCTCCCTTTACTGCGGCACAAATTGTCTCGAAACTTAGAATCATATCTCTCCTATCGGCTGATTTGAAAGAAGCCCTTCTTTTATTTCACGAGGTGTCGCTAAATTCAACCTCCTTATCTTGATACCACTTCCGAATTTCAGCGATCGCAAGACTGCGCCATTGACGAATCGTTCTTGTTGAAACGCCAAAGTGACTCGCGATTATCGCGTCTTTCTGACCATGCCAGAACTTGAGCAACAATACACCCAGCAGATTCTTCGGCAATGTAAGCATCGACTGATAAAGCTTTTCATTGTCCAACGGATATATACTTCCCTCAAATTCGATAACCAGATGATCCGTTTCATATACATCAAAGACGGCATCCCGCGCAGAGATATATTGTTCAGGATCCGGCGTGATCACTTCTCTACTTGACTGGCGCTTGATCTTCCGTTTGTAATTAAAAACTGTGTTACGGAGGACCTCCTTGCAAAATGCATCAAACATAGCGCCAGCGGCAGCCTGTTCGCTCTCGCAGTTCAACGGTTTGTCCTCCATATTTGGTTTTTAAGGTGCAGTCCGAGTTTTGCCTCTTCTCCCCCTATATAAATAAAACAATCTGACTTTTCAAAAGCGGAAGCAAAACGTCCATTTTTGCGAAAATATATTATTTCGAGGTATTTTTGTGCTTTTTCTGAAGAAAAACTAACGGTTTCGCATTCAACCATTGCACGGGCGCGAACTCTCAAACATCGTCCTCCGAAACTTCCACGGAGGATTATAACGAGTCCTAAAACGCCTATATATACAACCAAGTGTTCGAATAATCAAAAAGCGAGAAGTTATGCGGTAGATTCGAAATAATATATTTTGTTGGAGAATTCACACTTCGTGATTCATCAGATCTGGATTCCAAAGTTGATTTGCATCAACTCAAAAAAACGAAGACACCCGCATTGAACGCGGGTGCCTGATTTTTTAATTGAATTATCGCGGAATTATAAAGCCCTCACATATTAGCATATACCTAGGATTGAATTTTTCTGGCAAACAATTGCTTTTTCTTTTTCTGACTAGCCCCCCTTCTCTACAATCATAATTCAACCATAATCTGCTTCTATTTTAGAGATACAGAATACTTCACGAAAAGGAGGTACACCATGAGAAAGGCATTACTCATCATCGCAATCGTTGTTCTGGTTCTCGTACCCATCGCCGCATATGCGTTGGTCGTCAACACACCAGTTCGAGCAGATGTTCGCGCTTATTACAACGGGTCAGCGGATCGACAGGAGTTGACTCAACAGCAACAGGCAGACCTGCAAGAGTCACACCAGAAGATGATCGATCTCAGAAAAGAAACGATCAACAAAATGGTTCAAGATGGTCTTTTGACCGCAGAGCAAGCTCAGATAGAGTTGCAGCAACTCGATCAAATGGCAGCCTACCACACAGAAAACGGCGACATCTATGGTTACGGCATGATGAACGGTTGCTATGATCTGGACGAAAACACCGGTTCTAGTGGCAATTACTATGGTCGCGGCATGATGCGCGGTTTTTATGGCCAAGACAACAACACCGATTCAAGTGGCAATTACTTTGGCCACGGCATGATGCGCGGTTACAACTGGAACTAAAACAGAAAGGCGGTAATAGATTATGATGTTCATTTGGTTTCTACTCATTGGCTTGGTCATTTATGCGCTGGTGGCAAAGCCCGGCAAACGATTCAGCGATTGGCATAAGTCCGGTGAAAGCCCTGAAGATATCCTAACAAAGCGATTCATCAACGGGGAAATCACGGAAGAAGAATACAAAAAGATGCAGAAAGTCATCAATAATTAAGGAGGTATGTTACAATGATGTTAACTAGAGGTTTCCGTGGTATCGGTAGTTTTTGCCGAGGGTTTGGCGCTATGTATCCCGGCGTGTGGGTTGCACTTGCTGCAATCTTTGTAGCGGCACTGGTCGTCATCATCGTCCTGACCGCGAAGAAAAAGCATCACGGTGCGAGCGACAGCACGGCAGAAGCTCTGAAGCTTCGCTATATCAAAGGCGAGCTGACGGAAGAAGAGTACATGAAGATGAAGGATGTCATCGGCAAATAACCGCTGACTGGGCTCTCAAACACAACGAGGTGGAACGGTGCGATATCAGATATTGGTTGTTGAAGATCAGCCGGAAATCAGAACGATCGTTGAAAAGTATCTTTTGAAAGAAGGATACGCGGTGTTAACCGCAAACGACGGATTTGAAGCGCTGGCGCTCTTCAACAGCCACGCCGTCCACCTCGTTCTTTTGGACGTTATGATGCCGGGAATCGACGGTTTTGAGGTGCTCAAAGAGATTCGAAAACTATCCGAGCTGCCCGTCATTATGCTTACTGCGCGGCAGGGCGAAATCGACCGCGTTCGCGGCTTTCGTACAGGCGTAGACGACTATGTAGTAAAACCCTTCAGTGCAAAGGAGCTTATGCTTCGCATCCGCAGGCTCCTGTCGCGCGTCTATCACGAATCGGATGAAATCGTCTACCGTTGCGAGGATCTAAGTCTGCACACAGGCGGCATGAAACTCTATTGCGGCGAGGCGGAACTCTCGATCACGACTGCGGAATATCAACTCCTGCACGCGTTGTTTCGCAACCAGGGGCACGTTATGTCTCGCGAACAGCTGATTGAGCAAGCCTATGGCGAGGGCTATGAAGGATACGATAGAAATATCGACAGCTATATCAAGAAGATCCGTCAGAAAATCGAAAAGGATCCGCGCCATCCGCAGATCCTTTTGACAAAATACGGCGCAGGTTATCAGTTTGGAGGGAAGAACCAATGACAATCAAGCGGCAGTGGATGCTTGTGCTGGTCATTTCAGTCGCGTTGTCGGTCATCGTCAACTCCCTCGTGCTTAGTGTCCGAATCAATCGTTACTTTATTGACTATTCAACCGAAAATTACGAAGCGCACGTGACTCAGGTTGTAGAATTCTCAACCGAAGCGCTGTCTGCTAACGAGTACACGTCCCAGCAACTGGAAATGCAGCTTACATCGCATTTGAGCGATCCCATCACCCGTATCCGACTGTATCGCACTGACGGCGTGCTTCTTGCGGACATTAGCGCTGTCGATCGGCCTATGATGGGTATGATGCGAAACGAAATGGCCGAGCGGATGCTCAGTACGACCGCAGAAGAAGTTGACTCGATTGATATTCAGAAAGACGGCAACTTGATCGGCAAACTGATGATTACGCGATACAGCTCAATTGGTAATTCGATTGGAACGCAGCGGTTCTCGTTATCTCTAATCACAAACAGTCTTCTCTCATTCGGAATTGTCTTTGCGCTGACGTTCGTGCTAGGGTATTTCATCAGTAAGCGAATGAGTAAGGATCTGATGTTGACAGCACAACAAGCGGTCGATATCGATCTCGGACGAGAGAGCCGCACACCTCAGTCGAACGTGCTGGAGATAAAAACCATTCAGCAGAGCCTCGTAGCTCTTCAGTCCCGATTAATGCTGAAGCAAACCAGCCGAAAAAAACTGATTGACGAACTCGTACACCAGACAAGAACGCCGCTAACGATTTTGCGCACGCATCTGGAGGGGTTTCAAGATGGTGTTATTCAGTTTACTCCAGACGAGGTAAAAACCTGCGAAGCGCAGATTGAAAATCTCTCGTCTATCATTACCAATATGAGCGGGTTGATCGACGCCGAAAAAGAGATTGATCATACGCATATCATAGCAGTCGATATTTCAGGCTTAATCCGGCAAATCGTCGCCGGACTTAAGGCACAGTTCGATAAAAAATCGCTCGCCTTGCACGTACAAAGCCATCAGAAAATTATGGTACAGACCGATCCGTATCAACTAAGTCAGGCGATCTACAATCTCCTGACAAACGCTTACAAATTTACAGAATCAGGCGGAACCGTGACCGTTTCGTATCAGATGGCCGGAGCGGAACTTATGATCACTGTTCAAGACACGGGTGTCGGCATCGCGCTAGAAGACCAACCGCGAGTATTTGATGCATATTATCGTGGCAGCAACTCGTTGAATATTGTCGGAGATGGAATCGGGCTTTATATCGTAAAAGAAAATCTTCTCAAAATCGGTGGCAGTATTGAGCTGGAATCCACTCAAGGTACCGGAAGCATATTTACGATTAAGATTCCGGGTAGTCAATATTAGCGGATTTTTACGCGTCCGAACAAACAGGTTGTCGGCGTTCTTTGTCCCAACACAGACTGCTGGAAAGACTGATCTTTCCCTACACGTAGATAACGCATGACTGCATAATTCGATATCTTGTTGCCGAGAAGCGCTCACGAACGGATACGTTCGCGAGTGCTTTTATCGCGTTGTCTGCATTTGTTCAAGCAACTCGCTCAATTGCAAAGAAAATTGCGTTGGCTTAGCATGTATGACTAACAAACCTATCGCCCGCTGATCGCTGTGCTCAATAGCACAAACACCGCGCCCGTGAACATTTAAAAAAATAAATTCGCAGAAAAACATAAATTCGTCATGAATGATTGGTATGCTTCTTTCATTGTGTTTTTCTATACCGCGACTCGGTCATCTGGTCATTCGCGATCAGATATTCGATGAACTATAAGTGAGGGTCTCAATGAGCTTTATTGAAACAAGAAGTTTGACGAAAATCTACGGTACGGGTGAAACCGCCGTCCACGCTTTGCGGCGGGTCAATGTAAGTATAGAAAAGGGAGAGTTTGTCGCAGTAACCGGCGCGTCCGGCAGCGGTAAGTCGACGTTGCTACATATGCTTGGCGGGATCGACCGCCCCACCCGCGGCAAAGTTTGCATCGATGGCATTGAATTGTTTGCCTCTAGCGATAGTACTTTGGCGGCAATGCGGCGACAAATGATCGGATTTGTATTCCAATCCTATAATCTAATCCCCGTTTTGACCGTACAGGAAAATATTTGCTTACCGCTAAAAATGGATCAGCAAAAGCCTGACCGTAACTACTATAACGAGCTGATCGAACTGCTGGGCTTGGGAGGAAAACAGACACGTTTACCCGGGCAATTATCGGGAGGCCAACAGCAGCGAGTTGCTATTGCCCGTGCACTGATTGCGCGTCCGGCTATCGTACTGGCAGACGAACCAACCGGCAATTTGGATTCGGAGAATTCCGCAGAAGTGTTGCGCCTTCTCAAGGAGTCGGTCGAGCACTTCGAGCAGACATTGGTGCTCATTACCCATGACAACAGTGTGGCGGAGCAAGCGGATCGGATCATTGTCATGCGGGATGGTCAGGTTGCGGAGGACAACAACCTATGAACTCCATGGCCAGTCTTGCCTTCCGATATTTCAAAGTACAAAAACGACGTACCGCCATCACAGTGATCAGCATGCTACTGGCTATTGCTATGGTGGCTTCGGTTGGTCTGCTCATCAGCAGCTTGCGAAACATGCTTATTGCCTCAAAGACCGGCAATAATGGCGTCTGGCACTACAGGATCTCGCTTAGCGATGCGTCCAGCCTAACCGGAACGCGCGCTGATTGGCAAACCATGCTGGATTCCGACAAGATAGCAAGTTCGGGCCTTTCTGACGAACAAACCTACCTGCGTGTTTCGGACACTACAAATAATTATTATAATCTCAAGCAATTTGACGCTGCCGCTATGGCGCTCATGCCCTATGCGGGACGTATCACAGCCGGACGTATGCCGGAGAACGAACGCGAAATCATCATTTCAAATGCATCCGCCGCCTTCTGGCCGGATGGAGATCCTCTTGGTAAAACCATTACTTTGATGACCAGCCGTTTTAGCGAAATGGAGATTGTCCAGACCGTTAAGGGAGAAGAAGCGTCCATATCCGCCATCAACGCCCAACCGCAGGAATACACCGTTGTTGGTACATTCGAGAGGTTTCGGGCCAGCAATGCCCCGAATATTTCTGAAGCTGCCACTCTTAATCCTGAACTGTCGACAGGCGTAACCCTTTATGTGCAATTGAATAATCGCGGCAACTTTGATCGCACCATGGCTCAACTGCTCGCTTCGGCAGGTCTTGAAAGCGAGACGGTGCTGGAACCTCACAGTGGCTACTTGCGGCTCATCGGGCAGGGTGGCGATATGGTCAAGTACCTGTTTGGCGGTGCTTTTCTGCTGCTTACAGTCATCATTCTTTCCGTCATGATGATCGTTATCAAAAACTCGTACATGCTTTCTGTGGTGGAAAAAACCGAAGTGTTCGGCATTTTACGCTGTCTATGCGCCACAAAGAAACAGATCTATGCGTTTGTGTTCTGGGAAGGTTTGTTTACTTGGGCGCTTTCGCTGCTTCCTGGTGGACTCGCCGCCTTTGCGGCGATGTACGTGATTGTGAATCAAGCCGCAACATTGGGTATCTCCGCCCTGGACGGGCTCCGGTTTGCCGTTCCCGCGTGGCCTTTTCTTGCAGCGGCTAGCGCAACTCTCCTGACTATGCTTCTTTCCATAATCGGCGCATGCAAAAAAGCCTGTGCCATTACGCCCGTGGAAGCTTTCCGGGGAAACGATCCGTATCAGGGAAAGAACGCCGTAAGCATCACGAAAATGGAAATGAAGCGCGGGCGCCGCATGTCGATCCGGCAACTTCTCTCAAAAAGAAATCGACAGAAAAATGCTAGCCGCTTCCGTATCACTGTTTCTGCTATTGGAGTCAGCGTGTTGCTGTTTGTGTTCTTTGCTGGGGCGGCTACTGCGGTGACCGACTTTATGGGTCGTTACATCAATAAAGGCGGCATGGACTTCGTCTTTGCTTCCAGCCACCATGTGGAAAAATCTGCTGATTCCTATGCCGCGCTCCGAGCTGATCTTGCGCAATACACTGAGATCCTTACCATGCAGGAGGTCTATCCCATTGAATACATGCTCAATGTTCCAGAAGACAAGGTGCGCGCGGAGTATGAGGCGGTATGGCAGCAGTTCTATCCTGTAGACATTCCCTTTATGTCACTGCCCGCCTTTGCTGAACTGGGCACACGTTTAAAATCCATCGAAGTGTTGCCGGTAAACAGGGAGAATTATGCCCTGCTTGATCTAGCGGAAGGTTCAGTCGATTATGATTCTTTGTTAGCCAGCGGAAGCGTAATTCTCTGTCAAAGTGAAGTGTTTCGTGACAACGCTATCATGCAAGTAACTGATTTTGGGAGCTTTGTTGTCGGCGACACGATCTCCATCGCCCAAGAAACCGTTGATGGTATGCAACAAATACGCAATCTCAGTGTCGGCGCTGTGTTGAATGCAACCCCGTGGTTTGCGCCGGAGCGTACGCACGGGTTCGTATTGGTGCCAATCGAAACCATCGACAGCTACTATGAGCAAGGCGGGAACACAAACAATCTATATACCACCGGCATGCTTTGCATACAGGTGGCTGAAGAAAACCTACCCGTCATGCAAGAGAGGTTGTCCGAGCGAGCCAAGTCTGCATTTGGCGCGCTCACTGGCTTTGTCTTTAATAGTTCATTTGCGAACAATCAGGAAATCGTGAAAACCGTGGATGTCATCAATCTGTTTGTGTACGGGTTTCTTGTGCTGATCGCAATCATCTGCGGGCTGAACATCTTCAACACAATCTGGGCGGATCTCTCAAGCCGTCGCAAAGAAATCGCGCTGCTTCGAGCAATCGGCATGGGTCAGCGTCAGTTGATTTCCTATCTGTATTCAGAGTGCGTACAGTATGCGGTTTTTGGCGCAGTGCCCGGTTGCATCTTGGGTTTTCTTGGGCTGTATGGTGTCGTTCAAGTGATGAAAAGCTATCTTTTCATTGAGCTTTCCAGCCCTGTACAAATTATATCTGTCACAATAGCGGTCACATTGTTGATCGCCTGTTTAGCGGGCGCTACACCCATTCGGCGAATCACCAAGGCTGCTATCATCGACGAAATACGCGCATGCGACTAATCAGAAAGGAGCGGTCATATGCCAGACGATAGGAATCGTTACCCGAATTCAAACAATCCACCAGCTGTATATCGTGATTCTAGAGAATTGGACGCGCGCCGTAGACATCGAGCAGCGATGCGGTTGAAGAAACGAAAACGCAGTCTTTACTTGCTCTTTGGGATCATTGTGTTGCTGTTTATTCTCGCCTTAATCATCGGTGCCGCTTGGATGCGTTGGGTCTTCGCGGTCTTCGCGGTTGGTTTGGCAATTCTTGGATGTATCATGCCGATACCCGGTATGACACGAGGAGTCTATTTCGTTGGTTGTTTGCTTTTGATCGGCATTGCTTTGTTGCCGGTATTGAAGAAAGATGAGCAGGGTAACCGTCAGGACGTAGAGTCCATTTTAGCCCCATCGCCAACTCCTGCACCAACGGTGGATGCAAGCGCTGGATTTCATCATGGCATCGCCAACAATCTGGTGCTATATTATCATGAGTCCGGCAGCAGCTATTATCATACGGACATGAACTGCCCGGCAGTCGTAACCGCATATCTCCCGTTGAAAAACCAACTTTATTACAAGGAACTGGTGGACAGCAAATTTTCTGGCATGATGCCCTGCGCCACCTGCGATTCGCCAGCGAGACCACATTCGCATTAAGGAGTACATCTTTGGAAACACGAACTGAGTATAATCGCCGTATGGCACAGAAACGCATGAAAGCTGAGCGCTTGAAACGAAAAAGACTCAAGAAGCTGTTTACTATTGGCGGCGCACTTTTGCTGCTGTTTCTTGTTTCAATCGTTTTGGATATTCGCCTGATGCGCTGGCTGGTAGCATTATTAGCACTTGGCTGCATCATCTATGTGGGGGTTGCACGCTTGCCTGGCAGCTATAAATCGTTGTTTGCTTTGTACAGTATCGGTATAATAGCATTAGCAATCGTGCCGGTTTTACTAACTGTTGCACAAGGCAATGAATCATCACTCCAACAAGCAGCGGCAATGGATGAGGCTGTTTACGCAGAATCTCCCACGCCGAACGCGGATTTGGTAACATTGCAGCAAGCCGCATCTCTGGATACGCCCGCACCGGAACTCACGCCTTCGCCCTCCCCCGTCCCAACGCCAACGCCGGTGCCAACACCTGTTCCCACCCAAACCCCTTTTACGGATATGACCGGCGGCGAACATCACGGTATTCCGAACTTGCTCGTGTTATTCTATTCGGAGCAGAATACTTCTGTTTATCACCTGAATAACAACTGTATCGGCGTGCAAGCACAGTTTTTACCGTTAAAAGAAACGCTCTACTATGAAGATCTAGCGGAAACGAAATATAAAAATATGCAACCTTGCGCTATGTGCAATGCCCCGGCAAGACCTCACTCTCACTGACCGACCAGATTGGATATCGAAGTATATGAAGATGCTCATCGCGGATGATAACCGACAAATTTTATCTATCCTGAGGGATTATGCTGAAAAAGAGGGCTTCGAAACCGTGTTAGCGGATGACGGAGAAAAAGCACTCGCAGCATTTTTTAAGGATTCCTTCGATATAGTGCTGCTGGATGTTATGATGCCCAAATTAGACGGTTTCGAAGTATGTCTTCGCATGCGCAAAAGATCCAGCGTTCCAATCATCATGATTACAGCGCGGGGCGAGGACTATGAGCGCATCATGGGGTTGGATATCGGAGCAGACGACTATATTGTGAAACCTTTCTCTCCGGCTGAAGCGATGGCTCGTGTGCGGGCAATTTTGCGACGATTGGATCGCACGGTGGAAAACGCGGAATCTCAGCAGTTGTTCCTGTGTGGAAATCTAATGATTCGTCTTGATGAATTCCGTGCAACCATCAATGGAAATGAGTTGGCCTTGACGAAGAAAGAGTTGGAGTTGCTCTGGACACTGGCGACCAACCGTAACCTGACCTATTCGCGCGAAAAACTTCTCGACACAGTCTGGGGTTATGATTATTGTGGCGAGATTCGTACAGTGGATTCGCATATCAAACGGCTTCGCGCGAAAACGGACGTCTTTGAACACCCCGACTGGGTGATCAAAACCGTCTGGGGCACTGGCTACAAATTTGAGGTGGTGCGTCATGAAGAATAAGATCGTATGGCGGCTGACGCTGAACTTCATGGCGGTCATCATCCTATTTGAGCTGCTTTCCGGCGGACTATTTTTACCACTTTTTACCGACCACTCCGCAAAAGTTTTCCGAGATGATCTGGAGAAGCAGGCCGTAGCCATTGCATGCGCTGTAAGCGACTATATCGGTGATTCTGCGTTACCCACGCAGGACGCAACAACCGACAGCGAAATGCACTTTGACGAGTACTTACACATCATCAGTCAAGTTCTTACAGGGAACATCTGGATTGTTGATAGAAACTCCAAAACCATTACCGTGGATTCCGGCCATATCGCCTATCACGAACTACACGCTGAGGCGCTCTCTCTAGTAGATAAGGTTTTTGATGGACAGACAGTCAGCAGTCAGGAATTTTCTGTCTTTTTGAGCAGTCCGTCGATCACAACCGGCGCACCTGTCTATGATGCAAACGGTAATGTTGTTGCCGCAGTGCTGCTGCATTCACATATTCAAGAACTAGCTGATGCTTCCCGATCCGGAATTTTTATTATGCTTGGTTGTTTTGGGGGCGCTATGGTGATGGCGCTGGTATTGTCATTATTACTCTCCAAGAAATTTGTACAGCCCCTTCAGAAGATGGAATTAACCACCAATCGTTTGGCAAGCGGAGACTATTCCACTCACACCGGCGTAACACAACAAGACGAGATTGGTTCTTTGGCCACGCTTATCGATGTGCTCGCGGATAAATTGGATATCGCCTCAAAAGAAAGCGCTGCACTCGAACAGATGCGGCGGGATTATATCGCAAATGTATCCCATGAGCTCAGGACCCCTGTCATGGTGCTTCGCGGTTCTATCGAGGCTCTTCGTGATAAAGTCGTCACGGAACCTGACAAAGTAGCGGAATATCATGAGGAAATGCTCCGTGAGTGCATGCATCTCCAACGGATGGTCAACGACCTTCTTGAGTTGTCACGGCTGCAAAATTTGAATTACTCTATTGATAAAACACCTGTTGATGTCGTGGAAGCTTTGAAGGATGCGGTACGCGGTGTACGAAAACTTGGTGAAACTAAGAACGTTACGCTGATTTCCAATATTGAACTCTCATCCTGCATGATTCTGGGCGATTACGGGCGGCTGCGTCAAATGTTTATCACCATACTGGACAATGCAATCAAGTTCACTTTGTCGGGTGGTCAGGTTAATATTTCAGCCGATCAACAGCAGGAACGATTTGTCATCTCGATTGCTGATACCGGTAGCGGGATCAGCGCGGAAGACCTGCCACGTATCTTTGAGAGCTTCTATGTTGGAAGTAGAGACGTTCACAATGATGGTACCGGGCTTGGGCTCTCGATTGCCAAACAAATTGCCGATCGACATGGTATTGAAGTATTGGTAGAAAGCACGCCGGGTGTGTCATCTGAGTTTAGCTTCTATATAGAAGAAACGCTGAGTAATACATAATCAAAAAAAGATATGCCCATTCGTCTCGATGGCATATCCTTTTTCTTTGAGAACAGTTGCCTATATTTTTTTCTGGTACAACATAGCAGCATTCAACACCACCAGCACCGAGCCCGCGTTGTGTACCAAAGCGCCAGTTACAGGGTTTAGAAGACCAAGGACAGAAAGTGTTACCGCCACAAAGTTGATGCACATAGAGACTGTAATGTTCGTTTTGATTGTTCGTAACGTTGTGTTGGATAGTTGTTTCAGGTACGGTATTTTGTTGATATCGTCTCCCATCAAAGCGATATCCGCGGCTTCAATGGCAATATCGCTGCCCATGCCACCCATCGCAACGCTCACATTTGCGGTTTTTAAAGCAGGTGCATCATTGACGCCATCGCCGATCATGCAAACTTTGCGTCCTTGTGCTTGCAGCGCGACAACCGCCGAAACTTTGTCTCCCGGTAAGAGATCTGCTTTTACTTCCGTGATACCCACTTGCTTGGAAAGATAGGTCGCAGTTCTGGCATTATCTCCGGTCAGCAGGACAGTCTTAACACCCATGCTAGTCAGTTGGCCCACCATGTCCTTCACCGCTGGGCGCAACGTATCCGATAAAGCGATTAGTCCCGCAAGCTGTCCCGCCTTTGCAACAAGTATGACCGCCTTTCCCTGCCCTTGGAGCGCTTCCAGTTCTGTCAACGCAGGTTTCGTAATTGTGACTCCGTTTTCTGTCAAAAAAGTGCTGCTACCGCAAAGCACTGTCTCGCCATGAACATTCGCCATAACACCCTTGCCCGGAATCATTGTGAAATCATCGCTTTCTGCGATCGATTCCCCTGTTTGCTTGGCTTGACTTAAGATCGCCTTGCCGAGTGGATGTTCGCTCCTTGCTTCGGCGGCAGCTGTTAACAAAAGCAGGTCGCTTTCTGATAACCCGGACAAAAGAGAAATCGTATCGCTGACAGTCAGATTGCCTTTTGTCAGCGTTCCTGTCTTGTCAAATGCAATCGTATCCGCTTTACCCATGTTCTCCAAGGCTTCGCCAGATTTTATGATCACTCCATGTTTCGTTGCCTGACCAATTGCCGCGATGATGGAAGTTGGTGTCGCCAATGCAAGCGCACAGGGGCAAAAAACCACAAGCACCGTTACCGCACGAACGACATCTTTCGTAATGACGTAAGCAATCACAGCAATGGCAAGAGCTATGGGCACTAGCCATGTCGCCCATTTGTCCACGATGCGCTGCATGGGCGCTTTTTTGTTCTCCGCCTCGGCCACCATGTCGATCATCTTCTGGAGTGAAGAGTCTTTGCTCAACTGCGTTGTTTTGATATCTACGCTCCCAAAGCAATTCATGGTGCCGCAGAATACAGTGTCATCTATTGCTTTATCGACCGGCAAGGATTCCCCCGTCATCACGGACTGGTCGACCGAGGTGTTACCTGCAAAAACAACGCCATCAGTAGGAATTACTTCACCAGGTAGAACACGCAATAGGTCTCCCAAGTGTATTTCTTCAATGGGCACGAGTTCTTCCGTTCCGTCGATCAAACGTCGGGCTTGTCGTGGCGTTAGTTTCATCAGATTATGAATTCCCTTTTTGGCCTTTTCTACAGTCATGTCCTCCAGCAAGGCACCAATCGCCATGATAAAGGCTACTTCTCCAGCAGCAAACAGCTCGCCGATGATGATAGATGCTATCATCGCGATAGTTATCAATAGTGCCGAAGAGATCCACCTCTGCCGGATGAGTCGTGAAATTGCCAAATACAGGAGCGGATAGCCAGAAATAAGTACCGTCACCCAAGCCGGATCTACAGCTAACTTTGCACCAGTCAGCAGAAGAACCAGACTGGCTGCTAAAAACACACCGGATACTACCGTCATTTTCCAGCCGAATAAAAAATCGCTCAACCTTTTCAACATATAGTAGTTGCCTCCAAAAACTCGCTTGAATCTCACTCGATATTACAGTACAATTTGTTCAGTATCGAATAGCAGATTCATCATAACGAATTGTGCGATAGAGAACAATAATCAGATTGAACCGTGTGTTCGATATGAAACAAATTCAATGCTTTGTCTATATAGGAGGCTATTTATGGATCGTCGCCAGAAACGAACAAAGGACGCAATCTTTGCTGCCTTTGGCGCTTTGCTTGCTAAGCGAAGCTTTGCGCAAATCACGGTGCAAGACATCATAGATGAGGCAAACGTTGGACGTAGCACGTTTTACACGCACTTTGAGACCAAAGATGATCTATTGAAAGAGATGTGCACGAATCTGTTCGAACATGTTGTGTCTGAAACACTCAACGCTGAACTATCTCACGATTTCTCTTCCGCCGAGGGAAACGCAGAAGCGATTATCACGCACATTCTTTATCACCTGCGAGATGAAAAAAAGAATATCATTGCTATGTTGACATACGAGAGCAATGAGCTCTTTTTACGTTACTTTAGGGAATACTTGAGTGTCATGATCCGAGAGTATCTGCTTACAGGTGACACGCTTTTACATCAGAACGTACCAGAGTCTTTTCTTGTCAACCATATCTCCAGCGCGTTTGTAGGGATGGTGCAGTGGTGGATTTCTTGTAATCTCGAGCAGACACCTGAAGAGTTGGCGGGATATTTCTTTTGTATGCTTTGGTCAACACCTGCAAAAACGTCTAATTGTAATGCAAAATGAAGCAAATGAAAACGGTTCTGATAAATGAAATCCATCAGATTAATTCAGTGAAGTAGCTAATGATCTAGTCCCTAGGAACCGGGTCATCTACAATGTTAGGAAAAAGTGTTATAAAAAGAGGTTTCCCCCAAAGAGTATCCACTTGAAGCGAGAAAAAATCAATGTCGCTCAAACAAACCTGTTGCCCTTCTCTCTATCCTAACATTTTTACCGGTCCTGTTTTCGAGGGCAGATCAAAAGCTGCTGCTTAATGCATACCTCGTTGTAATTGTCCCACTCTTCTTCATCCAGTTCACATTCTTCTGTTTGTTGTGATGTCAGTCAATCATTTCATCATCCTGGACTCAATGTTTCCGGGCTTGAACTCAATCTGCCAAGAATTAAGATGGTTTTGTCACCGCACCAATCTCCTTACCCATCTACATAAAATCTTCACAGAATTTCATTATGATGAGTCCATTGAAAGGCCCCGATAGCTAGGTTCTTTTCTGGTTTAGGACATCATTTGATAGATGAAAGGGATATGATATGGATAAGAAGCGATTTTTTCACATCTCCGGCATGACCTGCGGGCATTGCGAGATGCGCGTTTCCAAGGCAGCGCGCAGCGTTCCCGGTGTGACGAGCGCAATCGCGTCGTTTTCGCGCAATCGTCTGGAGGTGACATATGATGCGGAGATCATCGATGAAGACACGCTTGTCTCCGCCGTGACGGAGGCCGTCTCCGCGGCAGGTTACCGTGTGCAGAGCAAAGGCACCAACGCGCAGCCTGTCTCGAAGGTGATTCCCATCGTCATCATCATCCTTGCGCTGTATTTGGTTTTGCGCTACACCATCGGCTTTGATTTCTTCAGCTATATCCCGAAGATCGACAGCACGATCTCGTTGACGGCGCTGTTTGTGACGGGTTTGTTCACCAGCGTGCATTGCATCGCGATGTGCGGCGGCATCAACCTCTCCCAGAGCGTCGGCGCGAAAGGCACGGGCAAGGCAAGCCTTCGCAATCCTCTTTTGTATAACCTCGGCCGTGTGATCAGCTACACCGTCATCGGCGGCGTGGTCGGCGGCATCGGCTCCGTGCTGTTTCTCAGCGAAACGCTCAAAGCAATCCTGCTTGCGCTTGCCGCGGTCGGCATGCTGCTGATGGGGCTGAGCATGCTCGGTTGGCTGCCGTCTTGGCTCACGCCGCGTATGCCGCGTTTCCTCGCCGCGAAAATCGGTAAAAAGGCCGCTGGCAAAGGCCCTCTCGTGATCGGGCTGCTCAACGGGTTCATGCCCTGCGGTCCGCTGCAGGCGATGCAGCTCTACGCTCTTGCAACCGGATCTATTCTGACCGGCGCGCTGTCGATGTTCCTCTTCTCGCTCGGCACGGTTCCGCTGATGCTCGGCGCAGGCGCGCTCTTCTCCGTGCTCAAAGGCAAGTTTGCCTATGTGATACAGCGGGTCAGCGCAGTTCTCGTCGTGTTCTTCGCCGTCGTGATGGCGACCAACGCCTTCTCGCTACTTGGCCTTGGTTCCTCTGCCACGCTGGATGCGGCTCCCGCCGCAACCGCCGCCGTGCAGGAAAAAGAGGCGAGCTCGGATTCTCTGCTCCAGCAGGCGCTGGACAAAGGCTATCTACCCGCAACGCTGGATGGCGACGTGCAGAAAATTCAGGCGAATCTGAATCCCTCCGTCTATCCGTTCATCATCGTGCAGAAGGGAATTCCGGTGGAGCTGACCATTACCGCGGACGAAAGTTCGATCACCGGCTGTAATCAAACCGTCGTGTTCCCTGCGTTCGATGTGAAAAAGGCACTGACACCCGGCGACAATGTGATTACATTTACTCCGGATGAAACCGGCCTGATCTCGTATACCTGCTGGATGGGCATGCTGGACGGACGTATCCTCGTGGTGGATGACCTGTTCGCGCAGCCCGAAGCAGCGGCAGTACCCGCCGCAACCGCAACCCCCGCAATCGATTCAACCGCACCGAATCTCGACGCTACGACGCTCGAATCCTGCTGCGGTTAAGGAGGAAACCTCATGAAAGAACAATCTTTTAAAGTCACAGGCATGACGTGCTCGGCCTGCTCGGCTGCCGTACAGCGTACGGTATCCAAGATGGAAGGCGTGAGCCAAGCAGAGGTTAACCTCGCGACCGAGACCCTGCGCGTGTCCTTTGACGAAACCAACGTCGATTTTAACAAGCTGCAAGCCGCCGTGGAACGCGCGGGTTACGGACTTGTGGAGCCGAAGGCACTCAAGCGCGCCGAGCTCGGCGTCGAAGGCATGACCTGCGCAAGCTGCTCCTCCGCAGTCGAGCGTGCGCTGAAGAAACTCGACGGCGTGAGCGAAGCCTCGGTCAACCTCGCAACCAACCGCGCCGCGTTTTCCTATGATCCCACCAAGGTGAAGCTCACCCAGGTGAGAGAAGCGATCACCAAAGCGGGCTACACCCCTATGGATCTTGCGACCGAAGACACCCGCGACGCGGAACAGGAAAAGCGCGAGAAAGCGCTTCGCCTGATGCGCTTCCGGCTGATCACGGCGATCATCTTCTCCGCGCCGATTCTGTATATCGCCATGGCGCATATGTTCCCGAAACTCGGCGTGCCGTTGCCCGCGTTCATGAATCCGCACACCTTCCCGCTTGTGTTCGCGCTCGTGCAACTGCTGCTGACTATTCCCGTGATGATCGCGGGCGGACGATTCTTCCGCGTCGGTTTCAAGACGCTGATCAAGGGCTCGCCGAACATGGACACACTGGTAGCCATCGGCACCGGCAGCGCATTCCTTTATGGCGTGTACGCGACTATTCTGATCTACCTTGGCGATTTCGGCTTTGCGCAACACCTCTATTTTGAGTCCGCTGCGGTGGTCATTACGCTCGTGATGCTCGGCAAATACCTCGAAGCCGTCAGCAAGAGCAAGACCTCCGAAGCAATCAAGAAACTCATGAATCTTCGTCCGCAGACAGCGGTCATCGTCAAAGACGGTATTGAGATGACAGTTGCGCTCGACGAAGTCTCGGTGGGCGATGTCGTGCTCGTGCGTCCCGGCGCTGCGATACCTGTCGATGGAACCGTACTCGACGGTGCATCCAGCGTAGACGAGAGCATGCTCACGGGCGAATCGCTGCCCGTGGAAAAACAGCCCGGATCCACTGTCACCGGCGGCAGCATCAACGGCGAAGGCCTGCTGCATTTCACCGTCACCCGTGTGGGTGAAGACACCGCGCTCTCCAAGATCATTCATCTGGTCGAAGAAGCGCAGGGTCGAAAAGCGCCAATTGCGAAGCTTGCGGACGTGATCTCCGGTTACTTTGTGCCCGCCGTGTTGGGCATCGCGGTGCTCGCCGCGGTAGTCTGGGCGCTGGTCGGAAAAGACTTCAACTTCGTGCTCAACATCTTCGTCACCGTGCTCGTCATCGCCTGCCCGTGCGCGTTGGGGCTAGCCACCCCGACCGCCATCATGGTCGGCACTGGCAAAGGCGCAGAGCTCGGCGTACTGATCAAGGGTGGCGAAGCGCTCGAGACCACGCACAGCATCAACGCGGTCGTGCTTGATAAAACAGGCACCATCACGCAGGGCAAACCGGAACTCACCGACATCGTCCGCTACACGGCGGAAGAGGAAGCAAGCGTACTAACGCTGACCGCATCCGCCGAACGCGGATCGGAGCACCCCATCGCACGGGCGATTGTCAATGCGGCGCAGGCACGAAACCTTTCTCTGCTGGAGCCGGAACAGTTCCGCGCGATTCCTGGACGCGGCATCGAAGCCGTCGTTGGCGGCCGCCGCGTGCTCGCAGGCAGCGCAAAACTGCTCGTCGAGAACAACGTGGACATCTCCGGTTCGACCGCAGATGCGCTCAAGCTCTCCGGCGCAGGAAAGACGCTGATGTACATCGCCATCGACAGCGCACTGTATTCCCTGATGGCGGCTGCGGACGCGGTGAAACCCACAAGCCGGGCGGCTGTCCAGCAGCTCAAATCGCTGGGGCTTGAGGTCTACATGCTCACGGGCGACAACGCCGCGACCGCGAAAGCCGTCGCAGAGACCGTCGGTATTGACCATGTGCTCTCCGATGTACTGCCGGACGGTAAGTCTATCGAGGTGCAGAAGCTGCAGTCGCAGGGCAAGCGCGTCGCCATGGTTGGCGACGGCATCAACGACGCACCCGCACTCGTGCAGGCGGATGTCGGTATGGCGATCGGCACCGGCACCGACGTCGCGGTAGAGTCCGCGGACGTGGTGCTCATGCGCGGAGACCTCTCCGCCGTCAGCGCGGCTGTCGCGCTCTCTCGCGCCACCATCCGCAACATCCGGCAGAACCTCTTCTGGGCGTTTGCTTACAACGTCATCGGCATCCCGTTTGCAGCAGGCGTATTCTACGCCTTCGGTGGTCCGTTGCTCACTCCCGTGTTTGCGGGAGCCGCGATGGCACTCAGTTCCGTCTCGGTCGTGACCAATGCGCTGCGGTTGAAGCGGTTCCACCTAAAAGACAAGAAATAGAAAGGACATACTTCCTATGAAGAAAATACTCTCCATCGCGCTTGCGCTTGCGCTTGTCGCCATTGTACTCACCGGCTGCGCGTCAGCCGACGTCATTCTTAAGTACAGCCCCTCGTCGCTGGATAAGATCGTGGAGAAATTCCCGACCCTCGTGACGGATAGCACCGAGACCGACCACTACTTCTATCTCTCCGTGGACGGAGAAACCACGCTGAAGGTCAGCCACGAGTTCGACATGACCGGTGCGGAAGACGTCGTCATCCAAACCCCGCTCCAGCCCTTCGTTGACGCAGGCCTTGACCCCGCAACCCTCGGCGCGGGCTACCGGACCGATGACACATCGCTCTTCCTCGTCGCCGACTTCGGCGCGGGCTCGGGTGAAATGAAGACCATCACCACCTCACTGTTTGAGAGCGCAAAGGCAGATCGCAGTGTACTGACCTATCACGCAGACCTCGATCACTATGGTATCGCGCTGCCCGCCGGCAAGTTCGAATGGGCGAAGGACGACACCACCAACGATAAGGACATCGTGTTCGTGATCGCAGCGAAACCGCTTGCGGACCTCGGCGTCGATGTGCAGAACATCGAAGGCTGGATCTTCAAGACCATGAAGGACGACGCGGGCAAGGACTTTGACGTTCTGCTCAAGCCCTACTCCCTCGAATCATAATTGCCAAACACGAGGTTTGGGCGTATGCTGAGAAAAAGGCATCGCCCAAACTCGTATTTTTCAGGAGCAATATGGCAGCAAAAGAAACGATACTCGTCGTAGAGGACGAGGAAAAAATCGCAGATGTGCTGAAATCGTATCTCGAACGCGAAGGGTTTTCCGTTTCCACGGCGACGGACGGCGAGGAGGCGTTGCGCCTTCATGCGTCGCTATCCCCTGTGCTCGTGCTGCTTGATCTGATGCTCCCGAAAATCTCCGGCGAGGAAGTCTGCCGCAAAATCCGCGCGCGCGGCAACACACCCGTCATCATGCTCACGGCGAAAGCCGAAGAAGCGTCGATTCTCGGCGGGCTCGCCATCGGCGCGGACGATTATGTGACCAAACCCTTCAGCCCGCGGCAGGTCGTTGCGCGCGTGCATGCGCTTTTGCGCCGCGCGGGAACCGCGCAACACGACGAGCTGCGGTTTGACGGCGATTGGCTCGTCATCGACACCACCACCCGCACAGTGTTTCGCGAAGGCGCAGCGGTGACGCTCACGCCGAGCGAATACAGCCTGCTTGTAGCGCTTGCAACCCATCCGGGACGCACCTTCACGCGGGACGAGCTGATCCAGCTCGCGCTCAAGGATGATTTTGAAGGATACGACCGCGTGATCGACACGCATATGAAGAATCTCCGGCAGAAAATCGAGCCGGATGCCAAACAGCCGCGCTATCTCATCACTGTGCATGGCATGGGTTACCGTTTTGGCGGAGGAACCAAATGAAACCGATATCGTTACGTTTAAAATTGACATTAACCTTTCTAATGATCGCGCTACTGTCGCTCGCGTTCGTCGGGCTGTTTGCCAATGTCTCACTTGGAAAGCAATTTGAAGCATATGCGGT
This sequence comes from Christensenella sp. UBA7703, assembly GCA_002482505.1. Taxonomy (GTDB): domain Bacteria; phylum Bacillota; class Clostridia; order Christensenellales; family CAG-138; genus UBA7703. The sequence goes on from DLGD01000007.1 coordinate 165,664, forward strand.
CAACCGCCTGAATCAATCCATCGATAAATCCGTGGATCAGGTGACCGACCTGTATGTGCGCGACGGCGAGCAATGGGATGTCTCCAGCATTGATGAAACCGGCATGGCGATGCTCATCGACGGCATCATTCTGCGCGTAACGGACGAGAGCGGTCTCGTGGTCTGGGACGCGCAGGTGCATAACAACGGCATGTGCATCCGCATCTTAGAGAACATGGCGCAAAACATGCAGTCCTATCAGGCAAATTTTCAGGGCGGGTATGAGGAGCAGAGCTTCCCCGCCGTCGTCAACGGACAAAAGGTCGGCACCGTCACCGTCGGCTACTATGGCCCATACTATTTCAACGAAGCCGATCTGCAGTTTCTAAGTTCTCTCAACCGCATTCTGTTGATTGCTGGCGCTGTCTCCCTCGGCGCCTGTGTACTGCTCGGCGCGTATCTTGCACGCAGGCTCTCTAAGCCCATCACGGACGTCATCGCCGCTACAGGCAGGATCGCAGAGGGCAACTATAGCGACCGCCTGACCCACGCGGAGAACACGACGGAGCTCGTCGCGCTCTCGCATTCGGTCAACAGCCTCGCCGCCTCGTTGGAATCGCAGGAAACGCTGCGCAAGCGGCTGACCGCAGACGTGGCGCACGAATTGCGCACACCGCTGACGACGCTCCAAAGCACGGTTGAGGCGATGCTAGACGGCGTTTGGATGGCGGATGAAGCACATCTTTCAAGCCTGCGGGAAGAGATCCTGCGCCTCAACAAGCTCATTGACGGCCTCAGCTCACTTTCCAGATATGAATCCGAATCCCTCGCGCTCGACACCGAGGTGTTTGACCTACGGGAGCTCTGCGCGCAGACCGTTCGTAATTTTGAAAACGCCGCGCGGCTTAAGGGTGCATCGCTGACCTGCTCCGGGGAATCGGCGGTCGTGTCCGCTGACCGGGACAAGATCGGCCAGATCATCATCAACCTTCTGCACAACGCACTAAAGTTCACACCCGCGGGCGGCAGCATTTCGCTCGAAACCCGCTGTGAAGTGGATCACGCCATCTTCCGCATTCGGGACACAGGTTGCGGCATCGCGCCGGAACACCTGCCGTTCATTTTTGAGCGCTTCTACCGCGCAGACCCCTCCCGCACGCGCGAGACTGGCGGCAGCGGCATCGGCCTTGCAATCGCGCTGGCGATTGCCAAAGCACACGGCGGGGAAATCCGCGTTAGTAGCACTGTTGGCAAAGGAAGCGAGTTTGTGCTGTCGCTCCCGATCAAACAATGAATCTGTAAAACAACTGTTTTAAGTCCAGAACCCTACCTCCTGATGATCAATTGATGTTTTAAATTACAAAATTCTTTCACAATAGAGTACAAGCCGAAATTTTGTATGCCTGACAAAGTCTTGCGCATATCAGCGAAAAGATTCTGCTACTACTAAATGCTTATTTTCAACGATGAAGGAACATGCTCTTCTATCGAAGAAATATTCATTTAATACAAAGTCTGGCGGGACTTGTTAATATATTGGTTAAAGGTGGAGAGGGGACAAAATGGTTTTTGATATAAAAGAATTTTTAGAAGCTATATCCAATGTGTTGGATGTAATAGAAACAGATATTTTTGGAATACCAACAAACCATTCTAAAAGATTGGCTTACGTTTCAAACCGACTTGCATGTGCTTTGAATTATTCAATAGAAATGCAATACGACCTGGCTGCACTTTCAATACTTCATGATAATGGTGCCAGCCTAAAAATTCTGCATGACAATTTACTAGGAGATGCGAAAGCCAAACAGAATATAATAGAAAGCAATAAGGAACATTGCAGAATTGGAGAACATAATATTAGTAGCTTTCCATTTTTGACATCACCTCAAAATGTTATTCTTTATCATCACGAAAAATTTGACGGCTCTGGTTTTTTCGGTCTCAAGGGACTTGAAATACCACAGATGTCCCAACTAATAAATTTCGCAGACACTTTAGATCTTAAATTTGATCTTGGAAGTGTTTATAAAAATGATGGCCATCACGAAAGAATAACAATGTTTATCAGAGAGCATACAGGAATAGATTTTGCACCCGATTTAACCGAGATTGCTTTACAGATTATGTACGAGAACGAATTCTGGGCTGATCTTTCTGATGAAAAGATAGATGAAGTACTAAATCTTACAATTCCATCGCATAGAAGGGAGATGGGATATAAAGAAATTCATGATATAACCAAAGTGTTCTCTCATATTATTGATGCCAAATCGAAATTCACAATGATGCATTCATCAGAGTTGACGAAATTAATGAGTCGGATGGCAGGATTTTATAAAATCGAGGGAAATGAGTTCTGGAAATTGATAATCGCTTCAGACTTGCATGATCTTGGCAAACTTGGAATCAGTAATACTATTTTAGATAAGCCAGGACCTTTAACCGATGAGGAATTTAGTATAATTAAAAAACATCCAGTAACAGCAAAACAAAACCTAGAAAAAGTACAAGGTTTTGCCGAAATATCAGAGTGGGCGTATAATCATCATGAGAAACTCAATGGAACGGGATATCCCAGAGGTTTGGATGCTGAGAAACTTGATTTTAATTCCCGCCTATTGGCATGCCTTGATATTTATCAGGCTCTTGGTGAAATACGACCATATCGACAAGCTTTGACACATGATGAATCAATAACAATTATGAGGCGAATGGTGGAAGACGGCTTGATTGATCCTAGCATTACAGAGGATATTGCAAAGCAATTACAAACTATTAAATAGATCTTGCTCAACAACCTGCAAGTGCCCGCAAATAGCTGGTTTGAAGCGAACAATGGTATATTAGATCGTTCGAAAATCATTAAAAAATTACGCAAAGCCCGACGGTCTGAGAATTGATGACTGTATCTGAATTAGGAGAATTTGGAAAAGCACACAAGTGTTTAATAATGCACGTATCTATGTAAGTTTGTGCCCATCTTGCACCCACCTATACACGTTTACACCCACCCCTACGTTTCTCGCGATTGTATCACTTCGTGAGGGTTTAGCAAAAAACAAGAACCACCCATTACATCGGGTGGTTTTTGTTTTTGGGATGCATTCCAAGGTGCTGCGAAACAACTACAACTAGTTCCGTTCGCACAGCTCTTATTCATACCTGACACCGATCGAATTTTCCCAGAAATCGTGCCTTGAGGCCGTTAAAACTCCATTTTTTTCTTATTCAAGTGGACTACTCTTTGGGGGACACCTCAACATTGACCTGCTCCCACAAAAAGTAG
>DLGD01000005.1 GCA_002482505.1 Christensenella sp. UBA7703
TCTAATCAACGGGGTTCAGTTCAAAATCCATGCTCTCTTTGTTTTGCAAGATAATAGCTGTTTTTATGGTGCCGTCGCCGGTGAGGGTGTGGGCGAGGGGGAAGGGATTGGCGAAGGGGTGGGCATAATGCCGACCTTTTTCTTCAGCGGATTACCGGGGTAAACATCAGGGCCGGGAACCCGATAGATCTCTTCGACCTTCTCGCCGTTGATATAGTGATCGATGAATACGTCTACAATATACTTCGACCTTGCCGGAGCCAGAACGTCCTCTTCTCCAACATAGAGCTTTTTCGTCTCAGTAATCTCGTCCGGGCCCGGCGACTCCTCAGCGACGAGAACCGTTCGCGTCTTGTATTCATGCCCTTCCGGCAGTGCCTTTCCGTATATGACCACATTTATATCGCGTTTACGGCTCTTGAACTTCTTGTTCTCAGACGGATACGCATAGATGTACAGATCGTGATCCGATACATTCTTAAATCGAAAATCGATGTGGTTCGTGTCAACGGTTGCGTCCAAGCCCATATCGACATAGGTCGATGGAAAGGAGTGGAACTGGCGATCAACAATTTCCACATACGGATAGATTTGCAATACTGCATTATACAGCGTTGTGCTGACCTGGCAGACCCCGCCTCCGGCCTGCGGCGTTGTGCGGTCTCCACCATAGATACCCTGCGCCATCTTCCAGCCGTTTTCGACGGTTCGGTCGCCGACAACATCATTAAAGCTGAACGTTTTTCCGGGCTTTACAACATATTTCGAAATCTCAGCCGCAGCCTTTTCCACGTTGAATGCGCGGTTGGGAATGAATTCCATCTGTTCCGGCGTGGATTCCGCCGTGCCCTTGAAGTCGTATGTGGTAGTGAATTTTGCGATCTGCGAAAAATTCGCTTGAATGTCTGCAATCGTTTGGGATGGTGGAATGTTCGTGATCGTCGGGGTCAGCATGACCTGGCACTGGCAAGCGTCGATCGCCTGCTTGACCAGCGCAACGGTAGAGGCAACGTCCAAACCGACGCCGGGGGTGCCTTCCACATATTGCGGGTTGGGTTTCCCGCTGCTGGAAAAATCCATTGTCACGCTTGCGTTCACGGGCGGCTTGCTGGAGGTTTGGTTAATCTCGTCGATGCGGGTTGCGAGCGCGGCTTCGTCGATGCTGATCTTCGTGGAATAGTTCTGGTTCGCGCCGCCGGATAGCGCCTGCTCAATGACCTCGTTGAGGTTGGAGGTAACGCTCATATCCGCCCCGGTGATGGTTGCGTTCATCTCCGCGCTGGAGAGCGTGATGGCGATGCGATCCATCATTGTGGATTCATTGGACTCCAACTGCGCACGCACCTCGTCAATGCGCTTGCCGGAGACATCCGTGCCGTTGATCGTGACACCGTTTCGGAACGTTCCGGTTACCGGATCGACTACGACAGGGCCGGAACAGCTTTTCACCAGCACGAGTACGGCAATGACAATCAGCACCAGAAGCACAAGACTGATTCCCGCGAGTAATATCTTTCGTTTGCGGGCTCTCGCCTTGCGCGCGCTGATTCGGTTGGCGGAAGGTTGCGTCGTGTTGCGATTTGGCGATTGAATAAACTCCATTTGACTGTTGGCTGATTTCGCGGGACGGCTCTCAATGCGTTCGACCGGACGGTCTTCGCTTGTGCGGGTCGACTTGGTTGTGTCGGGCAAGCCCGAATATTTTTCGTACATGGCTGTCCTTTATCAGAAAAAACTTGTCGTACTATTAAAATATGTAATAGATTATACACATTCATCAGAACGCAAGCAACTGTTTCCCGCGTGCAATGAGAATCATGCTCTCATCGTATTTCAGATTTTTTATAAAGAACGAGTGATTCTTGAAATTCGTTCGTATGATAGATGAAACCATAAAAAGGCAGGAGGTGATTTGTGCTTGACGGAAAAGCAGATGTTAACGGGATTGCAAGCAGGAGATGAGCGTTCTCTCGATGCGGCGATTTTGTCATATTCAAGATTGCTGTGGAGCATCGCGCGCGCAGTTTTGCGCAATGCCGGAACTGCGGAGGACATGGAGGAGTGTGTCGCGGATGCGTTTATCCAGCTTTGGAAAAATGCCGGCAAGCTCAACGAAACACGCGGCAGCATTAAAACATGGCTCTGCGTTGCGGTCAAAAGCCGCGCAATTGACCGTTACCGAATGATTGCGCGCAAAAACGAAGTTGGCTTACAGGAGCAACTGGCATCCTGCGGAGCAGGATTGTTTGATCAGACGATGGATGCGGTATTACAGCGCGAATTGCTTGCGGCGATTCATGCCTTGGGTGAGCCGGATCGGGAGATTATCCTGCGTCGGTTTTATTATCGTCAAAAACCAAGGGATATCTCCATCGCACTTGATCTTTCGATCAAGCAAGTGGAAAACAGAATCTACCGCGCAAAGCAAAAACTCAGAGCGCAACTGGACGGAGGGAAACATGCGGCGAATGAATGGAGTATTTAGCCAATCACATCTAAAAAAAATTCGAACGAGAGTTGGCGAAGAGTTGGGGCTTTCTTTTCAGAGGCGAACACATCGCAGCGTCTTGATGCGTATCTCGGTTGCGTTTGCGGTGTTTGCAGCCTGTCTTTTGACGATTACGCCCGCTCTTGCGGCGGAAATCCCAGCCGTGAACGATCTGCTCTATTTCGTATCGCCGGAGACGGCGCAGTTCTTTAAGCCTATCCAGCTGAGCGATGTCGATCAGAATATAGAAATCAAAGTGGAGAGCGCGTACATCAACGGCGCGAACGCGGAAGTTCTCGTTTCGGTTCGAGATTTGGAAGGGAATCGACTGGATGATTCCATCGATTTTTATGATTCGTATGATCTCCGCACGGGCTTTGACAGCGTTGGCACCTGCAACCAAATCGGTTATGATGCGTCAACGAGAACGGTAACGCTCTTGATTGAGACAAGCAGCATGAATCCTAACGACACGATTACAGGAAAGAAGATCACGATCTCGTTTCAAACGATTATGAGTGGGAAAGAGAAAACGTTGGCGTTCCCGATTCCAATGGATTGGAGCACAGTTTCGAACGATGTCAAAACCGAGCAATCGAATCAAGATGGTGAAACCGTCCTGGTTCCGGGAGAGAAGCTGTTTGAAATTATGGATGGTTTTACATTCACTGGCGTCGGTTATATCGAGGAGCAACTGCACATTCAGCTTTATACGCCAAATCGGCATATATTCGATGATCACGCTTCTCTATATCTCAAAAATGCAGATGGAACGCGAGTCAACTGTAATCCGATTTATCGCGGCGGGTATAACACGGGTGATTCGGAAATCGAAAGAAGCGCGGATTACGTTGAATATGTGTTCGATGTACCGCAGGATTCACTCTCAAAATACCAATTGTTTGGCGACTTCTACAGCGCGAAAACGCGTGTGGACGGAAACTGGAGCATCACGTTCCCTCTTGTAAATGACTGAAAGCGTGACCATAGCAAAACGAGCACCCGCACGGGTGCTCGCTTTGTATAAAACTCCTGCTTTAGGGCATCTGATAGACCGTCATAAACTCGGAACCAAACGCCTGTTGGGAGACGATTTTTGTTAGCCCGCTTAGGTAGACATCCAACCCGTACGCAAAAATCCATTTCTGCCGTGGTTCAAGCGTTTTGTCGCTGCAAATCTGCAATCCCCGCGGATTGATCATCAGATAATCTGCGCCGCGTGCAATCGAATACTGACCTACAAAGATAAGCCGTACGCGGGATTGATAAGCTTCTGGGAGTATGTTATATGCTTTCTCCAACCCATCGCCCGTATACCAGTCTGCGGCGGTAACGGAGATTTGCTCATCCGAGTCTACGGTGTCGATCAACTTCATCAGTGTCTTGGCCTGAGACACATTCCAATAGTCGAGGTCATATCTTGCGCTGGGGTTGCTACCCGCCAGCGCATTGTAATAAACAAACTGGAACGGATGGCTGAGAATCACCATGACCAACATGGCAAGAATCTGTGCGCCGACCGCACCGACGGCAACCCATTTCCATTTTTCTTTGAGTAGGTCCATCAACTTTTTCAGCCCGTATACCGCGAGCAGTAGCAGGATTCCGTAGAGAAAATAGAAGTGCCGCCAGCTATCGTAGAGAATTGGGCGTGTGATCATTGCAAAGCCGAGAAACACCCAAACGAACACCAGCATCATGACATAATACTTCTGTTCTCCGGCAAAGAGCTCTTTTGCCTTGGTTCGAAACGGCAAAACCAACGCGGAGACGTTGCCAAAGATCATCAGCGCGAGGATCAGCAATGGAGTTGTGATCGCGATCATAACAGGGATGTAGTGCCAGGGGACAGGTCTCTGCGCATAACCCATATAGAAGACATAGCCCGGCCAATCCGAAAAGTTGGAGGAGCGGGAATAGACATATTGAATGAACTTTCCGGGATTGTTCCATAGCCCGGGCGTGAGCGCAAAATAAAACACGACGAATCCGACCAACGACAGTACGCCAAGCAGAACGGTTTTAGTGCTCCATTCCCGCCGGACAAACAGCGTGAAGAGATACAGCACGCCGCAGAGACCGAAAAGCGCGAGGCCAGTTATGCGCATATTTATCGCAAGCGCGCCAAAGAGCGCAAAGAGAAGCGCGGAGCCGACCGCCCTTTTTTCGATCAGCCGAATCGCAAAGAGCAGACAATAGAGAATCATGACCATCGCCATGATGTCCTTGTTGTTGTAGTGCGCCTCCGCAAAAAAGCGCGGGCTGAGATAGAGCAACAGGCTTGCAACAAGCCCGTATCGCCAATCGTTCGACAGATACGATGCAATCCAATAGATTGCAAGAACTCCCGCCATGAAAACAAGGAACGTATAACCGTGCCAGAGCAGCATCAGCGTACGCGCGCCGCCTTCACCATATTGCAAAAACAATGCAGGCGAGAAGAGATAGTAGACCGACTGCCCGTGGTCAATGTCGACATTTTCCGAAACATCAGGAAACATGATTCCGGTCGAAGATTGCGTGGGCTTTTGATCCGCACCGAGAATCAGTCCCGCATATTCGCGCACGTTGGTGCCGAGGGTTCGAATCTCGGTCAGCTCATCCCAAGGCATGCCGTAGTCAGGCGTAACGAGAAGGCCGACTGCGGTCATGAGGACAAACAGGATGACGATAATCCAGCGGTGTTTGCTTTTCGGATGTGAGGGCATATGTTTTGCTCCGATCAGATTGATATAGACCGCATCATGATGAAACAAAATAACTTTACCTGAAATCAAAGCAATGTCAACATAATATTTATCGATATAGCGACTTAAATTCAGAAGCACGTTAAGTTCAGCGTTCTTCGAGTTCGATCAAATCTGCCTTTTTATCCCTCTGGTCTTGTCATCGATTCGCGCTATGATGAAATAGGAGCATATCTGAGCAAAAAGCGGAAGTGGAGAAGACTGCATGAAACGGGCAATTGCTGTTCTATTTTGGATCTTTTCCGGCGCGCTTCTGTTGATGGCGCTTGCACTGCTTTCTGAAAGCGCCTTGACCAGCACACTATTGCTCGGCTGTGCGGTGCTGATCAATCCTTTGTTTCACGAAAAGATACCGCTCAAGAAGGGCTTGACAGCGCTGCTTGCCATCGGGCTTTTCATCGCTGCGGTTGCGGTTTATCCGGCAGAAGAATCCGCGCAGGCAGTGCAGGAGGCACAGCCGACGATTGCTGCACGCGAAACGCCGGCAAATGAACCTGAAAAACCTCCGATCCTACGTGCTCTACAAGAGATTCCCGCAGAGATAACAGAACCGGCGCAACCGGAAGCCGTAACGGCACTGCCAACAGAGGAGCCCACACCTACTCAAAGGCCAACGAATTCGCCGACTTCAGCTCCGACGGCAACACAAACACCAAACTCAACAGCGACGCCAACGCAGCGGCCGACACCAACACCGGAACCCATAACAAAGGCTGCACCCGTTACCCGCAGCGTTACGATTACGATCCTCGATTACTCAGACTCCGTTCGCCGGGGCGCGTATGCGTTTATTGAGATCCAAGGCGCGCCAAATACGGATTACGATTGCGCAGTGGAGTACAAATCCGGCATGTCTACCGCAAGCGGCCTTGGCACCAAACGATCCGATTCAGAAGGGATTGTCTCCTGGCGCTGGAAGGTCGGCAGCAGAACATCGCTGAACTATACGCCGACGATCTGTGTTGACGGTGGCGGAAATTCCGTCAGCGTGACATTTGATGTAACGGAATAGCACGTTTCTGATTACCTTCATAGACCAAAGAGCGTCAAAAAAGGCACCGCGCGAAACGGTGCCTTTTGGTTTTTGGTTGGATCGATCAGAGCTTACGGACGAAGATGTCACTCTTTTCTAACAGGCTTTCAATCGTGTCCAGCCCCAACTGATGCAGCAGCGCGATGACATACGGGTTGTCGATGGGGGTATCATAGCTCGCCTCTGCGCCGTAACGGACGACATTCTTCCGCCCTTCGTCACGGGGGATAAGTGCCTTTGGCCCACCGACGCATCCGCCAACGCAACCCATTCCCTCAAAGAAGTTCGCGTCGCCTTTGCCTTCTAAAATATCGTTGAGCATCTGCTTGCAGGCGGGCACGCCGTCTGCGTGCCGGGTCTTGACCGTGATCGGCTTCCCAGGATGAATGCGCGCAACGGTTGCACGCACGGCCTCGCTTACGCCGCCGGTTCCCGCATAGATGCGTCCGGCGCGGGAAGAATGATCGCGGTCGTCTTCCTCCATCTCGGCAAGGTTGATGCCTGCGTAGTCAAATACGTCTTGAATTTCCTGAAACGTGAGCACAAAGTCGGTCGAGTCCGCAATATCCGCCTCTCGCGCTTCCGCTTTTTTCGCGACACACGGGCCGATGAAGACCGTGACTGCGTTCGGGTGAATCTTCTTGATGGAACGCCCGCAGGCAACCATCGGCGAAACAGCGGCAGGGACATGCGGAATCAACTGCGCATAGACTTTCTTAATCATGGCAATCCACATCGGACAACAGCAACTCGTAAGCTGATAATCTTTCTCGGTCTGGATGTTTTTGTCGAATTCCAGCGCTTCTTTCAGCGTGAGAATATCCGCAAACAGCGCGACTTCAACCATGCCGGCAAAGCCGATTTTCTTAAATGCCGCGCGGAGTTTTCCGGGCGTGACTGCCTCAGAATACTGGTTGATAAAAGCGGGCGCAATCATCGCGTAAACCGGGGCATCCGCGTTTCGTAGCGCGTTGAGCGCCGGCAGAATGTCGCGGCTTTCGGTGAGCTTCTTCGCGTCGCAACCGCGGATGCATTCGCCGCAACCGACGCAGAGCTTCGGGTCGATTGCAATAGCGCCGTCTTCGATAAACAACGCGTCAAAATAGCAGCGTGCGCGGCATTGTTCCAGCTTTGTTTTCTCGCATGTGCAGGCATCTGTGCGAATCACAACGGGATGCTTTTCCGGCCCGAGCAGGCAGGAAAGATGATGCGGGTCATAACCCTGCTGCTTGACAAGGTCGAGTTCTTCTTCAAAATTACCGGAAACGCTGCTTTTGAGCAGCCTGTTATAGAGTTCTTCAAAGGTCATATGATCACCTCAAATCTGGAACTATCTTATCATGTGACGCGACTTGGTTCAAGAAAATCACAAGAGAAATGAACCGCATACCATTCAAATGATTTGATTGACAAAGCACATGATCGCGTCTATACTGTGCATGCTGTATATGTACAGTAAGCGAGGAGTGATCGATTGAATATCATCATCAGCAACGCGAGCAATCTGCCGATCTACGAGCAGATTTATGCACAGATGAAAAACGCAATACTCCTGGGCGACCTGTCGGAAGGGGATTTGCTGCCCTCTATCCGGCAACTGGCGAAGGATTTGCGCATCAGTGTGATCACAACCAAGCGTGCCTATGACGAGCTGGAACAAGACGGCTTTGTCTATACCGTTGCCGGAAAGGGCAGCTATGTTGCGGCAAAAAACACAGGAATTATCCGCGAAGGACAGCTCAAAGAGATTGAAGAACACATGCGCGAAATTCTGCGTCTGGCGCCTGCCTGTGAACTCACGGGAGACGATTTGCAGGAGCAGTTTCGCGTGATCATAGAGGAGGAATATCGGACATGAATGCGATTGAACTGGACGGAATCACCAAACGCTATGACGGGTTTTTACTTGATAACGTCAGCTTCTCTTTGCCGCGTGGTGCAATTTTGGGTCTCGTTGGCGAGAACGGCGCGGGCAAGAGCACGACGATCAAACTCATCATGAACGCTATCCGGCGTGACAGCGGCGTGATTCGCGTGCTGGGCGAGGAGAACACCGGCAAAGCGTTTGCGGATGTCAAGCAGGACATCGGCATCGTTTTGGATGAGGCGTATTATCCCGAGGTTTTGAATGCAGCGCAGGTTGGCGCGGTGATGAAACGAACCTACCTTCAATGGGACGAAACGGCTTATCAAAACTACCTGAAGCTCCTCGATATCCCGCTGAAAAAACAATTTCGAGAGTTCTCACGCGGAATGAAGATGAAGCTTGCCATCGCGGTTGCGCTATCGCATCAGCCAAAGTTGCTGATTCTAGACGAAGCGACCAGCGGGCTTGATCCAATGGTGCGGGACGAGATACTTACGCTCTTTAACGATTTCACGCGTGATGAGGAACATTCGATTTTGCTCTCGTCACATATTGTGAGCGACTTGGAAAAGGTTTGCGACTACATCGCATTTCTTCACAAAGGGAAGCTCATGCTCTGCGAAGAGAAGGATCGCCTTCTGGAGAAATACGCAATCGTGAAGACCACCCAATCCTTGCTGGATCAGTATCCGGTCGATACTGTTATCAGCAGCAAAGCAGGGCCTTACGGCGTAGAGGCGCTGGTACGAAAAGAACGACTTCCGCACGGGGTTCAGACAGAGTTTACGACGCTTGAAACCATCATTCTGTTTCTTGCGAAGGGAGGCGAACGCGCATGAAGGGGCTAATGCTGAAGGACTATTACACATTGCTCAAGCAACTGAAGCTCTATCTTGTTTTCATCGTCATCCTGTCCGTGATTCCGAATACCAACCTTTCAAGCATCGCGATCGTGTATGCTGCGATGCTGCCGATCACCGTTATCGCCTACGATGAGCGGAGCAAGTGGGATCAGCTTGCGGCTATGATGCCATATAGCAAACGCGAGCTGGTGTTCAGCAAATTCCTGATCGGATACGTCGGTGTTGCGGTTTGCATGCTTTTATCGCTTGGCTTGCAGGCGATTGTCGGCGCCTTGGGCGGGCAGCCGTTTACGACGGAGACCGTTCTTGCCATCATACTAACCTCGTTTGCGGGACTGATCCTGCTGGCGTTGAATCTGCCGTTCATGTTCTGGCTCGGGGTTGAGCGCGGCAGGGTCGTCTTCATGGTGTTGATTGCGGTGACGGTGTTCCTCGGTATGATGAGTGCGGAAAGCGCAAAGAAAGTATTGGAACTTAGCACAATTACGCCTGAGATGTTGATCGGGATCGGTGCGCTCGCCGCAGTTGCCGTAAACGTTGTTGCAATTACTGTTTCGTTCAAACTCTATCAGAAGAAGATGGTATAGCAACAAGCAATAATACGAATAACGTTTGACATATTCCTTCGCCTGACAGTATTTGTCGGGCGATTTTTCTTTATCACGATTTCTCTTTTTCTCGATTACACTTTATCATGATTTCGCTTTACTTCGATTACTTTTACTTTGATCGCTTGAATGCTAGATAGCTTCGGAGTTTTTAATAAGTAGTTGACAGAATTATCACTACTGAATATAATATAGTAGTAGATGATCCAAGCTAAATGATAAATGAATCGATCAACCGGAAACAGGGACAGGATTGGGTGATGCAATGAATATTCAATATAAGAAAGGCGTGCTGGAGCTTTGCGTGCTCTCGTTATTGGAAAAGAGGGACTGGTACGGCTATGAAATCTCCGAATATCTCTCTCAAAAAATCGATATTGCGGACGGCACCGTTTACCCTATTTTACGAAAGCTTAAGAGCGACGGGTTTGTGACCACCTATTTAACGGAAGCGAGTGGAGGCCCTCCACGCAAGTATTATTCGCTCACCACAACAGGGCGTGAGATGTACAACGCCGACAAGACGGACTATTTAACCTTTGCAACAATCGTGCAATCCATTTTGGAGGAACAAGGAACATGACAAAACAAGATTATTTGAATGAACTGAACAGCGAACTGGTGAAATACGGCGTGGAGGATGTGGAAGAGATCACATCGGAATATGAACAGCATTTTCTCTTCAAACTTGCGGATGGATTTACGGAGGAAGAGATTGCGGCAAAGCTCGGCGCGCCGGTTGCAATCGCGGCGCAATTCTCCGGCATTCGCCGCGTAAAAAAACACACAACGGGCAAAACGATTTTGTTGACGATTTGGCTCGCGTTTGTCGGCATCTTTGAGGCCTTGCTGGATGTGCTGTTTCTGGGGTTTGTGCTTGCGCTCATTGGTGCGGCGCTTGTGACCGCGGGATTCGGCATTGAGCTCATCTCGGGCTTCAACTGGATGAACCTTTTGCCGCCAATGCCATATTTGGGTGCGCTGGTGCTTGGAATCATGCTTCTTGCACTCGGTGTTATCTTCTTCCTTGCCGCTCTGTATTGCTTCGGGTTCTTGCGGCAGCTGGTACGTGCAAGCCTTCGCTGGCGCAAAAATCAGCTTTCGGACTCCGCGCTGCCTCCGCTGCCGCTTTCGCCACAGTTTTCGCCAAAGGTACGCAGAACGTTACGCAGTGTATTCCTCTGGTCTGTGTTAGTCTTCGGCATCATGTTCGTGCTTGGGTTTGCAGTCCTTGCGCTATACACAAAGACACTGGGATTCTGGCATGCGCTTGGCTGGTTTGGCTACATTGCACCATAACCGGAGTCTCGAAAAAATAGACTTTATCCGATTTGTTTCGTAAAACTTAGAAAGGGCACATCATGAAAACAGCAGTCATCACGGGTGCGAGTTCCGGCATCGGATTCGCAACCTCGGCGGAGCTTATCCAAAAAGGCTACCACATCATCGGAATCGGACACGACAAAACCCACTGTGAGGAGGCGGAAAAGCAACTTCGCGCACTGTCAAACGATACAGATATCACATTTTTGTGCGGCGACCTTATGCAGCAGCGCGAGGTAGAGCGAATCGCGGGCGAAATATCGCAACTTCTTGCAGAACGAAATGAGAGTCGGCTTGAGGTGCTGATCAACAATGCGGGTTGTGTGAGAAGCTGGTATACCACAACGGAGGAAGGCTATGAGCAGCAGTTTGCGCTCAATCATCTGGCGTCGTTTCTGCTGACCTATCGGTTACTTCCGCATCTCAAACGAGCGCAGGGCAGAGTGATCCTGACCGGCAGCGAGAGCCACAAGCACATGCGCATGCGCTGGAATGACGTGATGCTGACGCGCGGATACAATCCGCTGACGGCGTACAAGCAGAGCAAGCTTGCCAACATCTTATTTGCAAAAGGGCTGAACGAGCGTTATCTGGGCGATGGAATCACGTCTTATGTGGTCGATCCGGGGTTGGTTTGCACGGATATCGGCTGCAAGAACACAGGCGGATTGGTTGACTGGATTTGGAGCAGACGTAAAAAGTACGGCGTGCAGCCGGAAGTGCCTGCAAAGACGTATGCCTTTTTGAGCGAAACCAATCCTGCGCCGAGAGAATTATATTATCATCTCTGCAAACCAAACAACTATAGCTGCCAGGTGACGCACGAGAACGCAGACAAGCTATTCGCGCTGAGTGAAAAACTCTGCGGGATACAGTATCCTTCTTGGATTCAGAGCTAACGGTTCCGGGAATCTTTATTATTCCGGATAAGGAGAAGAAAAATGAATGTGATGATCACCGGCGCAAGCGGCGGGCTTGGTCGCGCGCTGGCAAACGAATGCGGCAAGCGCGGATATAATGTTTTTTTGACAGACATCAACGCGCAAGGATTAAAATCCATCCAGCTTGGTTTGGAACGGCAGTTTGGCGTGACGGTGACCACCGCCGCCTGCGATTTGACCAGCGATGAGAGCGTGGACGCGCTCATGAGTACCATCGATACGCACCGGATTCGCTTTGATATGCTGCTAAACGTCGCGGGTTTGGACTTTGAAGGCGGTTTTTTAGAGCGCGAACGGCGCGACATCGTGCGCATTATCTCGCTCAACAACGAGGCAACCTTGCGCATCACGCACGCGATCTTGAGCCGCAGGTGCGAGGGGAACCCGTTCTATCTATTGTTTACATCAAGTCTTGCCAGCATGTATCCGATGCCGCTGAAGGCGACCTACGCCGCGTCCAAGCGTTTTTTGCTCGACATCGCCGTTGCGCTGCGCGAGGAGCTAAAGGATAAGCAGGTCAACGTGCTCGCGCTTTGCCCGGGCGGGCTTGCGACCACGCGGGAAGCGATGAGCGGTATCGCGGCGCAGGGTTTCTGGGGTAACGCAACGACCAATCCGTTGGAGATCGTATCGAAACAGACGATTGCCAGACTGCTTAGACGGGGCGGTATCTATATCCCCGGTGCGCTGAATCGTACGCTCACGTTTTTTGGCAATCTGCTTCCGCGCAGATGGGTTGCCGCGGCGATTTACCACCGCTGGAATAAAGCACAGAAGCAATGGAGCCCCGTTGAATTTTCTGCGGGGAAGACACTCAACTAAAAATGGAACGATTAGCAAGAAACGGAGAGGATCATGGAACCATTTACCATTCGATTGGAACGAGAAGAGGACTACCGCGCGGTTGAAGACCTGACACGGGAAGCGTTTTGGAATCATCACGTGCCGGGTTGCGACGAGCACTATCTCGCACATGTGTTGCGGGAAAGCGATTGTTTCCTACCGGAACTCGATTTCGTCGCGGAAGCAAAAGGTGAAATCATCGGCAACATCATGTATACGAAGGCAAGTGTGCTCTGCGACGACGGAGAGGCCTTCGCAGCGCTGAGCTTTGGCCCGCTTTCCGTTTTGCCGGACTGGCAGGGAAAAGGTGTTGGCAGCGCGCTTGTGCGGCATTCACTGGGGCGTGCAAGCGAGCTTGGCTATACAGCGGTGTTGATCTATGGTGATCCTTCATTCTATTCCCATCTCGGCTTTCTTCCGGCGGAATCGTTTGGCATCGGCACCGCAGGCGACGATTATATGGATGCGTTACAGGCGTTGGAGCTAGTCGCGGGCGCGCTGCGGGGCAAAGAGGGACGGTTCGCCGAAGACCACGCTTATGAAGTAGACGAAGCGGCAGCCGAGCTGTTTGATCAAACATTTCCTGCAAAAGAAAAACGGGAAGGGTTGCCCTCGCAGTTGAAGTTTTTGCAGCATGTTTCTATGCGGCGTCCGCGCAAATTGTAATTCCGGTTGCTTTTCCGGTTGTGTTTCGTTTAGAATACAGTTTATGAAACTGCAACCAGAATGCGTCACCTGCATCATTGCGCAGGTCAAAAACGTCACTACTATGTTTGAACTATCCGAAGACGAGAAGAAAGCCGCCATGGACGACACGCATGCCTATCTTGCGCAGGCAAACTACGAGGGCTGCACGCCGGAATCCATGGGTGAGCTCTGGCAGATATTGCTGGGGCACGTTGGAGGAGAAGACCCGTATGCGTCGATCAAATCGCTTTGCAATCAGGAAGCGATGAAGATGCTGCCGGAGGCACAGCAGAAGATTGCCCGCGCAAAAGAGCCGTTTACCGTCGCGCTCAAGTATGCTATCGCAGGAAACCTAATCGACTATGGCCTGGAGCACCCGGTTACGATCGAGGAGCAAAACGCGCAAATCGATGCGATTGCCAACACAGCGTTTTCGATTGACGACAGTGATTTGTTACTTCTCGCTCTAGCAAACGCGAAAACAATGCTTTATCTTGGTGACAACGCAGGTGAGATCGTGTTTGACAAGCTCCTGATCGAGCAGATACGCAAACGGTTTCCCGCGTTGGAGCTTTCTTTCGTCGTGAAAGGTTCACCCGTGCTCAACGATGTAACCTATGCGGACGCTCAAGAGGTCGGCATGCCGGAGTTTGCGCGCGTGATCGACAACGGGGACGCCTCTCCGGGAACGGTTCTGCCGCGCACAAGCAAAGCGTTCCGAAGTGCGTTTGCGGAGGCGGACGTGATCCTCTCCAAGGGGCAGGGAAATTATGAAAGCCTCAGCGGGGTAGAGAAGGAACATCTGTTTTTCCTCTTTACCGCGAAATGCGATACGGTCTGTGTTGACGCAGGGGTGCCAAAGCGCTCCATCGTATGCATGAAAAACCGCATTATTAACACAATATAACATTGATCTATCGAATATTTTGCGTTCACGAACCAACGTGGGCGCTTTTCTTTTTCGTTTCTTGTA
The DNA here is from genome assembly GCA_002482505.1 of Christensenella sp. UBA7703. GTDB lineage: Bacteria > Bacillota > Clostridia > Christensenellales > CAG-138 > UBA7703. The sequence goes on from DLGD01000005.1 coordinate 14,374, forward strand.
ATAAGGTGTTGTTTAAATCGAGTTAACCACCCGTGAAACACGAAAATATATTGACAGAACGGATTCGCGTGTTATAAAATAACATCATCGAGAAAATGTTTAACACAAATCCGATCATATAAGGAGGCATATTATGGCAACACCGGTCATCATGCCACGTCAAGGGCAATCGGTTGAGAGCTGCATCATCACGGAATGGAAGAAAAAGGTAGGGGATACCGTCTCCGTTGGGGACGTTCTGTTTTCCTATGAAACAGACAAATCCACATTTGAAGAACAAGCAAAAGTCGACGGAACGCTGCTCGCCGTGTTTTACAACGCGGAGGACGACGTTCCTGTTTTGTTAAACGTCGCCGTTATCGGCAACCCCGGCGAATCATTTGCCGAGTTTGCGCCTGAAGGCGCGGCGGCAGCGGCTCCGGCGGCAGCCGAAACAACAGCTGCGCCTGCAACAGAGCCGGCGCCCGTTGCAGCTGCAACCGCTGCGCGCGCAGAGGGCGTTTCCCCGCGCGCAAAGAATGCCGCGGAAAAGCTCGGCGTAGACCCCGCTCAGGCGGCGCCGACCGGCCCGCATGGCAGAGTGATTGAGCGCGATGTGCTCGCGCTCGCGAAAGAAGGGCGTTTGGGGGGCGGCTTGGCCGCTCGCGCAGCCGCGCAGGAAGAAGCTGTGGCAGCGACCGCGCCGGCTGGTACAACAGCGCCCGCTGCTGTCAATGCGCAGGAGTATGACGAGATCAAGCTGCCGAACCTTCGCCGCATGATCGCAAAGACCATGCATGACAGCCTCGCCGAAATGGCGCAGTTGACCCACAACACGAGTTTTGACGCGACAAAGATTCTTGCTTTCCGCGAGAGCCTGAAAGCAGCGCCCGAAGGCATGGATCTGCCGAAGGTCACAATCAACGACATCATCCTCTTTGCCGTTTCGCGCGTTTTGACCAAGCACGAAGGGCTGAACGCACATATGGTTGGCGACAAGATGCGCTATTTCAAGCACGTCAACCTCGGCATCGCGGTGGACACCCCGCGGGGGTTGCTGGTTCCGACGCTGTTTGCCGCGGAGACAAAGACACTTGGCCAGATTTCCGCCGAGGCGAAAACCCTCGCAAAATCCGCCATCGACGGCAGCATCAATCCCGATTTGTTACAGGGTGGAACGTTTACGATCAGCAATCTCGGGCTGTTTGGCATCGAGAGCTTTACTCCCGTCATCAACCCGCCGCAGGTGGCGCTGCTCGGCGTTTGCGCCATCACGGAGCGCATCCGCACCGTGGAAGGGCAGATCACCGCTTATCCTGCGATGGGGCTTTCGCTCACCTATGACCACCGCGCGGTAGACGGCGCGCCCGCGAGCCGCTTCCTGAAAGATCTTGTAACCGCGCTGGAGCACTTTGATCTGCTCCTGATCGGATAAGGAGGATATCGCCATGGCATTTGATTTAATCGTACTCGGCGGTGGTCCCGCCGGATACCTCGCAAGCGAGCGTGCAGGGCACGCAGGCTTGAGCGTGCTCTGCATCGAGGAGCGCAACGTCGGCGGTGTCTGCCTCAACGAAGGCTGCATTCCCACGAAAACACTGCTCTACTCGGCAAAGATTTACGACGGAGCCGCGCACGGGGACAAATACGGCGTAACCGCCGAGGGGCTAAAGATCGACCACGCAAAGGTCGTCGCCCGCAAGGACAAAGTTGTCAAGACGCTGGTTGCCGGTGTTTCCTCCGCGTTGAAGGCAAACCATGTCACGCTCGTCAACGCGCGCGGCGTGATCACGGGCAAAAACGCAGAAGGCTATACCGTGACCGCAAACGGTGAAACCTATGTCGGCAAGCGTTTGCTGATCGCGACCGGGTCTTCGCCCGCTGTGCCGCCGATTCCGGGACTCAAAGAGGGGATTGCGAGCGGATTTATCTGCACCAACCGCGAAATTCTTGCGCTCACCGAAAAGCCGGAGCACCTCGTGGTCATCGGCGGCGGCGTAATCGGGCTCGAACTGGCGAGTTATTTTACTTCGATTGGCTCCAAAGTGACCGTCATCGAAATGCTGGATCACATCGCGGGCGAGAACGACGCGGAGCTGGTTGCACTGCTCAAAAAGGGATTCGAAAAACGCGGCGTTACGTTCCAGCTCTCCGCAAAAGTCACGGAAGTGACCGCAACTGCCGTAAAGTATGAAAAAGGCGGCGTGGTGAGCGAAGTCGTTTGCGATAAAGTGCTGCTCTCCATCGGGCGGCGCGCAAACACGAACGGCATCGGACTAGAGAGTATCCATGTACTGACCGAGCGCGGCGCGGTTGTGACCGATTCGCACATGAAGACCAACCAGCCTGAAGTCTACGCTGCAGGCGACGTCAACGGTAAGTCGATGCTCGCACATACGGCCTATCGCGAGGCAGAAGTTGCCGTGAACACCATGCTCGGCAAAAAGGACACCATGCGCTATGAAGCAGTTCCCGGCGTGCTATATACGAATCCGGAGCTGTCCGCCGTCGGCGAAACCGAAACGAGCGCGAAGGCGAAGGGGCTTGACGCAACGTGTGTGAAGATTCCGATGCGCTTTTCCGGACGCTATCTTGCGGAAAATGAGGGCGGCGACGGCGTGATGAAGCTCGTGGTCAACAACGCAACCAAGCAGGTGCTCGGCGCGCAGATGCTCAGCAACTATTCCAGCGAGTTCATCGTGACGGTCGGCACATTCATCGAACTCGGGCTGACGCTCGATGAGATCAAAGAGATCGTTTTCCCGCACCCGACGGTTGCCGAAATCATCCGCGAAGCGGTATTTCAGTATTAAAATTACGCGTTAGTAATAAGGAGATAGAGTATGTCAAAACAAATTTTCATCGATCCCAACGTGGTCAGAAAACCCGAAACACTCTCGTTCCCGTCGATCCCGGTCAACCAGTATCAAAAGACCGTCAAGGAAGAAAAGAAGAACTTCACGAAAGAAGAGTTTTTGAATATCTACCGCGACATGGCGTATATCCGCGAGTTTGAGACCATGCTCAACCTCATCAAGACCACCAATGAATATTGCGGTGTGCAATACAACCATCCCGGCCCGGCGCACCTTGGCATCGGGCAGGAAGCCGCCTATGTCGGCGCGGCTTACGAGCTCACGCTCGACGATTTCACCTTTGGTTCGCACAGAAGCCACGGCGAAATCATCGCAAAAGGTCTGCGCTCCATCCAGATTCTCGATGACGCCAAGCTCATGGAGATCATGGAGAATTTCTTTGGCGGGCGCACGCTTTCCGTGGTCAAGGACAGCGGTAAAACGGTCAAGGAAATCGCGATCAACTTCCTGCTTTACGGCATGATGTGCGAAACCTTTGCCCGCAAAAACGGCTTTAACCAGGGTCTCGGCGGTTCCATGCACGCGTTCTTTACGCCGTTTGGCATCTTCCCGAACAATGCGATTGTCGGCGGCAGCGGCAGCATCGCCCCAGGCGCGGCGCTGTATAAGCTCAGCAACAAGAAACCCGGCGTGGTGGTTTGCAACATCGGCGACGGCAGCGTTGCCTGCGGACCCGTTTGGGAAGGGTTGATGATCTCCGCGATGGATCAGGTTCGCACCCTCTGGGGCGAAAATGGTGGCGGAATGCCGATCATCTTCAACATCAACGACAACTTCTATGGCATGGGCGGACAGACGCGCGGTGAGACCATGGGCTATGATATGGTTGCACGCATCGCGGCGGGCGTGATGCCTTCTGCCATGCATGCGGAGCGCGTAGACGGCTTTAACCCGCTTGCGGTCATCGACGCATACCGCAGGAAGATTCCCGTGGCGAAGGCGGAAGGTCCCGTGCTGCTCGACCTCGTCACCTATCGTTTCAGCGGACACAGCCCGTCGGACTCCAGCACCTACCGCACCAAGGAAGAGATCGAAGCCTGGGAAGCACAGGATTCCATCCTCTCCTTTGGCAAACAGATCGTCGAGGCAAAGATTGCTACACAGGAAGAGCTGGATGCCATCTGGGTCACGGTCAAGGACAACATGCTGCACAACATGAAGCTCTCCATCGACGAGAGCGTGTCCCCGCGCATCGATATCTTTGGCGCAGAGAGCGACTATATCGGAAACCTCATGTTCTCCAACCAGAAGGTGCGTTCGTTTGACGAAACCAGAAAGCCGGATGTGCTGCTCCCGCGCGAAGAATGCCCGCGTGTTCAGCTGCTGAGCAAGCGCGCGCGGTATGGCTTCGAAGCGGACGGAAAACCCGTGAGCAAGAACCGCGTCTATCAACTGCGCGACGGCATCGCGGAACCTATCATCAACAAGTTCTATGAAGACCCGACGCTCGTCGCCTTTGGCGAAGACGTGCGTGACTGGGGCGGCGCATTCGCGGTCTATCGCGGCATGACGGAGGCGATTCCGTATCACCGCCTGTTCAACACCCCAATCGCGGAGGCGGGCATCGTGGGTGCTGCAATCGGCTATGCGATGAGCGGCGGCCGTGCGGTTGCGGAATTGATGTATTGCGACTTTTTAGGCCGTGCGGGCGACGAAATCTTCAACCAGCTTTGCAAGTGGCAGTCGATGAGCGCGGGCATGCTCAAGATGCCGGTCGTGCTGCGCATGAGCGTTGGCTCAAAGTACGGCGCACAGCATTCGCAGGACTGGAGCGCGTTGGTAGCGCACATCCCCGGCCTCAAGGTTGTGTTCCCGGCGACGCCGTATGACGCAAAGGGGCTTATGCAGTCCGCGCTCAACGGCACCGACCCGGTCATCTTCCTCGAAAGCCAACGCATCTATGACGTTGCGGAACTGTTCCACAAAGAAGGCGTACCGGAAGCGGAATACGAAATCCCGTTTGGCGAACCCGATGTCAAGCGCGCAGGCAAGGACGTGACCATTCTCTCGATTGGAGCTACGCTCTATCGCGTCACCAAGGCCGCGGACATGCTGCAAGAGAAATACGGCGTTTCGGCGGAGATCATCGACGCGCGTTCGCTCGTTCCGTTCAACTACGAACCCGTGATCGAGAGCATCAAGAAGACCGGGCGTATCGTCGTCACCGGCGATGCCTGCGAGCGCAATAGCTTCATGCGCAACCTCGCGAGCAACATTGCCGAACTTGCGTTTGACTATCTGGACGCGCCGCCGGTCGTGGTTGGCGCAAAGAACTGGATCACACCGGCGCATGAGATGGAAGACGCGTTCTTCCCGCAACCGGAATGGATTGTGGACGCAATTCACGAGCGCATCCTTCCGCTGAGCGGACACGTCTGCAAGCATAACTTCACCGAGCTGGAGCAGATTCGCGAAAACAAGCGCGGCATCTAATCGATTGAGTAAATGTTGGCGGCGGATATGGTATAATATTCGTCGCCATCTTCTTTATGGATCATTTATAAGAACAGATAGGACACATCATCAGAAAGGACGCATACGATATGAACACAATCGAACAAAAAGCGATTACAACCATTCGTTTTCTCGCGGCGGAGGCCGTTCAGAAGGCAAACAGCGGGCATCCGGGGCTGCCGATTGGCGCGGCGCCGATGGCGCTGACCCTCTGGAAACAGATGAAGCACGATCCGAAGGACGCGACATGGGCCGGCAGAGATCGTTTTGTTCTTTCCGCCGGACACGCGTCCATGCTGGAATATTCGCTGCTGCATCTCTTTGGCTATGGGCTTTCGATTGAGGAGCTCAAAAACTTCCGCCAATGGGGCAGCAAAACGCCGGGACATCCGGAGTTTGGGCACACGGTCGGCGTGGAGACCACGACAGGCCCGTTGGGGCAGGGCATTGCAACCGCGGTCGGCATGGCGATGGCTGAGGCGCGTCTTGCGGCGGAGTTTAACAGAGAGGGCTATCCTGTCGTCGATAATTTTACGTATGCGCTCACGGGAGACGGCTGCCTGATGGAGGGCGTGGCATCGGAGGCGGCGTCGCTTGCGGGGCATCTTGGCCTCGGCAAGCTGATCCTGCTCTATGATCGAAACGAAATCACGATTGAGGGCAGCACGGGCCTTGCGTTCACCGAAGATGTCGGCAAACGTTTTGAATCATACGGCTGGACGGTGCAGACCGTGAAAGACGGCGAGGACACAGCTGCTATTGCAAACGCGATTGAACACGCGAAAGCAGATACGAAGCACCCGTCGCTGATCATCGTGCACACGGAGATTGCTCACGGTACACCGAAGGCAAACTCCGCAAGCGCGCACGGCGAACCGTTAGGCAGCGACGCGCTCAAGGCTATGCGCGAGTATTATGGCTGGAACGAAGAGCCGTTTGCGGTTCCCGCAGACGTGAAAGCATATTTTGCAGAGCTGCAGCAGGGGTACAGCAAGCAGCACGCGGACTATGACGCGATGTTTGAAGCATATAAGAACGCTTATCCCGAACTCTACACCAAGTGGCTCGCGTGGCATGAAAAGAAACTGCCGGATGCACTGAAAAAAGACCCGCGCCTGTTTTCCTCGACCGATCCGAAAGCGACGCGCATCGTCAGCGGCGAATTGCTCAATCTCTTTGCCGAATACATGCCAAACCTCTTTGGCGGCAGCGCGGATCTTGCGCCGTCCAACAAAACAGAGCTCAAGGGCAAAGGCTTCTTCGGCGCGGAAAACCGCATGGGTGCGAACATCCACTTCGGTATTCGCGAGTTTGCGATGGCGGCAATCTGCAACGGCATCCAGCTCTACGGCGGCTTCCATGCCTATTGCGCAACATTCCTCGTATTTACGGATTATCTCAAACCCGCGCTGAGACTTTCCGCAATCATGCACCAGCCGGTGGTCTATGTCATGACGCACGACAGCATCGGCGTTGGCGAAGACGGACCGACGCACCAGCCGATCGAGCACCTCGCCGCCCTGCGCGCAACGCCGGGCACGCTCGTGTTCCGCCCGGCGGACGCGAAGGAAACCGCGTACAGCTATATCATGGCATTTGAAGCGGAAAAACCCTCCGTGCTCGCGCTCACGCGGCAAAACCTGCCGCAATACGCCGAGACGGGAGAGGGCGCATACAAGGGCGGCTATATCCTGAAGGACGCAAAAAATAACAAGCCGGACGTGATCCTTATGGCGAGCGGCAGCGAGGTAGAGCTCGTCTACAAAGCCGCCGATCAACTCGCCGCGGAAGGCATTAGCGCTCGCGTCGTCTCCATGCCGTGCCTGGATCTGTTTGACGAGCAGGATGCAAGCTACAAAGAAGCAGTGTTGCCCATAAGCGTCCGCGCGCGCGTTGCCGTTGAAGCGGCCTCCGCTTACAGCTGGGATCGTTACGTGGGTCTGGACGGCAATACCGTCTGCATAGACCACTTTGGTGCTTCCGCTCCGGCAGGCGTGCTGTTCAAGGAATTCGGCTTCACCGTGGAGCACGTGGTTGCGGCCGCAAAAGCGAGCCTTGAGAAAGTGAAGAACTAGAACAAACCCGTTCTTTAAGCAACAAACAGAACGGGAATGGAATGATCCGATTCGATCACAGCCCGAAGCAAACCCAATCTTTAGGAGGGACTGCCATTGAACCGATTTTTGAGCACAGACTGCGTCGATCCCTATGAAAACCTCGCGCTTGAGGAGTTGCTCTTTGAAACGCAGGGCAAGGGGGCGACATTCTATCTCTGGCAAAATGAACAAACCGTCGTCATTGGACGGAACCAGAACGCGTGGCGTGAATGCCGTGTAGAACTTCTGGAAAGCGAGGGCGGCAAGCTTGCGCGCCGTTCCTCCGGCGGAGGTGCGGTGTTCCACGATCTGGGCAACCTGAACTTCACGTTCCTGCTGCCAAAGGATCAATACGACCTTGTGCGCCAGCTTAGCGTGATTCAAAAAGCTGCTGCCAAGTTTGGAATCGAGACCTCGTTTACGGGTAGAAACGATCTGGTTCTGACTGCGACGGGAGAGAAGTTCTCGGGCAACGCGTTTCGTTTTTCCAACAATGTCGCGCTGCATCACGGCACCATCTTGATCTCGGCGGACTTCTCGCGGCTTGGGCGTTATCTTGCACCGTCGCAGATGAAGCTGGAATCCAAGGGCGTGAAAAGCGTGGTCAGCCGCGTGACAAATCTGGGGCTTCACAACCCGGCTTTGACCGTGGAGTCAATGAAACAGGCGCTCATGGAAGCATTTGCGGCTGAATACGGCGCGTATGAACCACACAGCTGGGATTTGATCGATAAAGACAAGCTGGAGCAAAAACGACAGGTTTATTCCTCCTGGGAATGGAAGTTTGGCACGACACCATCGTTTAATGTTTCGCTGGAAAACCGGTTTGAGTTCGGTTGCCTGGAGTTGCTTCTCAACGTGCAAAACGGAATCGTCACCTCCGCCGTGTGCTATACGGACGCGATGGACGCAAATCTTGCAAAACGCGTAGAAGAGTTGCTCACAGGCTGCAACTATGGCGGCGGTGCGCTCTGCGCACGGCTAATCGGTTCTGGTGGAGAAGATGAAAAGGCGATTGCGGCGTTCTTGTCGCAGCAGACGTTCTAAAATAGCATAATGAAAAAGCAACAAAGAGGCGGGGAATTGATCCCCGCCTCTTTGTTGTCGTTAAGATGGTTATTACTGGAGAAGTCCGCTGATGTCCGTAAACGTGCTTGCGCCTCCGGTGACTTTGGGCAGTTGGCCGTCCCATTTTTGCAGCAGTTCATAGCGAATTAAAATATCGCTCAGCGAGAGCGCAATGGTCTGGTTGCTGCTTGCGGTTGCGTCCGCGAGGAGCTTGATCTTGTCTGCTTCCGCCTGCGCCGCAATCACTTGCTTTTGCGCTTCAGTGTTGGCGATGACAAGCGCCTGCTCCTGCTCGGTGCGGGTCTTAATCAGGTTTTGTTCCGCAACCTGCTTGGCCTCAATCGCGCTGATGTACTCCTCGGAGAAGTCCCAGTTGATGATGTTGAGATCGTCGATTACGATGCCATATTCGTTTAACTTCGCGTTGAGCGACTCATCCAGCAGAATACTCACATCATTACGCTGGCTAACGAGTTGCTGCGCAGTGTAGTTCGCGGTGACCGCTTTGAGCACCTCGTTGATGGCAGGCATGACGAGGACATCTTCATATCCAAGCCCAACCTGTTTGTAGACCTCCGCGCTGGCTGTTTTGTTGATGTGATAGTTCACAGCAATCACGGATGAGATGGTCTGCAAGTCCTTGCTGAACGCTTCTGTCGTAACCTCGATCTTCACGATTCGGTTGTTGATGGTAATCACGTTCTGCGCAAACGGCACCTTCAGATGGATGCCTTCCTGCATCACAACAGGGCTGACCCTACCAAACGTGAGCACAACACCGGTTCGACCGGCTTCCACGACAACAATGCTGCCGCCGAGAACAATCAAAACCAAAACGAGCACTGCGACGATAGCGATGATTTTTCCAACCGCTACATTTCCGGCTTTATCTCTGAACATAAACACTCCCTTTTTCTTTCCATTCTCTCTCCGGCAGTGAACACAAAACGCGCTTTTCTGCCGTAATGTGACTATTATATCATCTGCAACGCTGCATTCAATGATTCCCGTCACGTAGATTGCAATCTAATTGTGAAATCGTAAAACGCAAAGCGGCGGGGGATGAACCCCGCCGCCTCGGAATGAGGAAACAACAAGCCATAGCCAATGGCTTTCAATCAAGGCATCGCCGCAAACTCGATCACAGAGTGCGTCGCGCCCGGGAAATGTGCGAAACGACTATTTTTTGCTATAGGGCGTATTCTCCAGCGGAAGTTTTGTGCGGAAGATACCGTCGCGGTTGAAATACGCAAGCTGAACGGCAGGCGCGGTCGGGATGGAGCAGATTTCACCAACGCCTTTTGCGCCGCAAGCGAGACCGTCCTTGGTCGATTTTCCGACGATCACAGGGACGACTTCCGGCGTCATGTTCGCTTTAAAGAGACCAAGTGTGCCAAACTTGCGCGCGGGCTTTCCGTTTTCCAGCGGGAAATCTTCGGTGAGCGCATAGCCAAGGCTCATGACAACTCCGCCTTCGATTTGCCCTTCCAAGGAGACGGGATTGACCGCCTGCCCCACGTCGTGCGCTGCGGTGACGCAGCAAACGCGCCCCTCGTCGTCTAGCTCGACCACTTGTGTTGCGTAGCCATAGGCGATGTGGGAAACGGGGTTCGCCTTATCGGAACCCATCGAGTCGGTTTTTCCTTCGTATTCGCCGAGGAAGCTCTGCCCTTCGAGTGCGTCGAGTGAGCCCGCAGTGTCCATCGCTTCCTTGACCATCTTCGCCGCGCGAACGGCGGCCTCGCCGGTGAAGAGCGTCTGGCGGGAGGCGGTCGTGTTGCCGGAGTTGGGCGCGCTGGACGTATCCGGCACATGATAGATAATCTTCTCCAACGGGAGGCCGGTGATCTCTTTCACAAACTGTGTTTGAATCGTACCCATGCCCTGACCGATGCAGGCGGCGGAAGAGCGCAGGTGCAGCTTGCCTTCCTGCACTTCGATGCGGCATCTGCCAACATCGGGCACGCCGACGCCGAGGCCGCTGTTTTTGATTGCGCAGGCGATGCCCGCTTTCGGGTTGCGCTCGAGAATCGGGCGAACCGCGTCCAACGTTTCGATCAGCGCGGTGGTTTCGTCGGCCACCTGCCCGTTGGGCAGAATCTGTCCCGGACGAATACCGTTGAGATAACGGAACTCAAACGGAGTCATGTCAACCATCGCTGCAAGCTGATTGATGTTGCATTCGGTCGCAAAGCAGCTCTGCGTGACGCCAAAGCCGCGGAAAGCACCGCCCGGCGGGTTGTTGGTATAGTAGGCGTAGCCTTCGATATCTACATCCTGATAATTATAGGGTCCCGCCGCGTGTGTGCAGGCACGCTGCAACACGGGGCCGCCGAGGGAAGCATATGCGCCGCTATCCGCGATAATGCGTGCACGCATGGCGGTGAGCTTGCCGTTTTCGTCGCAAGCGGTGGTGAAGTCCATCTCCATCGCGTGGCGCTTCGGGTGGATCAGCAGGCTATCCGCGCGGGTAAAACGCACCTTGACCGGGCGCTTGAGCAGATAACACGCCAGCGCCGCGTGGTGCTGCACGCTCATATCCTCTTTGCCGCCAAAGCCGCCGCCGACCATCATTGCGGTCACGCGAACCTGCTCTTGCGCAAGGCCAAGCATCATGGAGCATTCTTTACGCGTTTGATACACACCCTGATCGCCGGAGAAGATATGTACACCGTCACCTTCAACTTCGGCAACCGCGCATTCCGGCTCCAAAAACGCATGGTCGGTGAACGGTACGCTATAGTGGTTTGTGACCACATGCGCGCTGTTTTGGATGATCTCTTCCGCGTTTCCGCGCTTGACGCACTGATAGGAAAGCAGGTTATCCTTGCGATCCAGATGTACGAGTTCAAAGCCATCTTTTCGCGCATCGTCCGCAGAGAGAATAGGAGTAAGGGGTTCATACTCGACCTTGACCGCAGCTTTTCCCGCCTCCAACGCTGCGGCATTTTCCGCAACGACCAAGGCGATTGCATCGCCGAGGAAATGCGTGATACTGGCGACGGGAATCAGAACGTCATAATCCTGCACCAGGTGCCCGATCTTTTTTGCGCCCGGGACATCGTCCGCCGTGAATACGGCGACAACGCCTTCCACCGCTTTTGCGTCGGATGTGTCGATCGAGAGAACCTTTGCACGCGGGTATGCGCTTCTCACCGCGGAACCCAGCAGCATGCCGGGCAGATAGATATCGTCCGCATACATCGCGGTTCCGAGGGTTTTATCGACGACCTCGATCCGGCGGATGCTATCGCCAACCGTACCGGGCAGTTCCGTTGCGGGTACTTCCGTGTTTTCGCGGAAGAGCTTTGCGGAAAGCAGAACCGCGTCTTCAATCTTTTTATAGCCCGTGCAGCGGCAGATGTTGTTTTTGATGGCTTCTTTGACATCTGCGCGGGTGGGATCGGAGTTTTTGTCGATCAACCCTTTCGCGCTGATGACCATGCCGGGCGTGCAAAAGCCGCACTGTACCGCGCCGGAGACGGCAAACGCATAGGCGTAGACGCCTTTTTCGCGCGGGGTGAGCCCTTCTACGGTGACGATGGACTTACCGTCGAGCTTATCGGTCTGCTGGATGCAGGCCTTGGTTGCTTTTCCGTCGATGAGCACCATGCATGTGCCGCAAGCACCCTCCGAACAGCCGTTTTTTACGCTGGTTAAATGCAGCGTGTCGCGCAGGAAGGGGAGCAGTTTTTGGTTTTGGTCGACGGATAGTTGAATACCGTTTACGGTGAGAATTGCCATGATGATCCCTCCAGATGAGGCGTTGATGAAATATTTGCAAAAAAAGAAGCACCCGCCGCCGCTTTGGTTCACAAAGCGGCGGCTGAGCAAGAAAGGACGATTAGAACAGGTAACTGTAATCCCAGATGACCGCGTTGATGATCTTCTCGATATCCGGGTCGATGGCGTTTGTGCCGAGCTTCACGGTGGAGACATTGTCCAGACGGAGTTTAATTTTGCCGCCGCCAAGGACGAAGAACCCCTTGTTTTCACTCTCGTCAAACTCCTTCTCGGTCGAGAAGAAGGTGAATTTTTCTTTATAAGGCGCGCTGTCATACGGGCAGAAGACCGTGCAGTTGCCGCATTCGTTGCACATACGGTCCACGTGGATGATCTGCGGCATATCCATGCCTTCGACTTCGATGGCAATGTTCGCGCGGTTCGGGCAAACCTGCACGCAGCACTCGCAGATGGTGGAGCAGGCGAGGCAGCGCTCGGTCTCGCGCCCGGCGCTGTCATAGACCGCAAGGGAGCCTTGCTTGGCGAGGCAATTGCCGGAGCAGGCCGTGGCTTCTTCCGGCACGGTGACGGCATATTTGCCGACGATTGCGTCCGCAACCTTGCGCGCGTCTGCAATAGCTTCCACAACGGTGGCAGGCCCGCGGTTTGCGTCGCCGATGACAAATACGTTTTTCTCGCTGGTTTCAAGCGTGTCTTTGTTCACCTGAACGGCGCCGCGTTCGGTCAGTGTAATTCCGTTTTCGACGAAGTCGGAAGCAACAACCTTTTCGCCGATCGCAGAGATGAGCAGCGTGCAGGGGATTGTGACCAGCTCTGCCGTCTCAACAGAGGAGAGTCTGCCGCTTGCGTCCAGCTTGCCAAGCACGCACTTTTTGCAGATCAGCTTGCCGTCTTTGAGCGCAACGGGGTTGAGCAGTTCCTGAAACTCCACGCCGTCTTCCAGCGCGAGTTGTAATTCTTCCTCGTCCGCTGGCATATAGCGCTGCGTTCTGCGGTAGACAATGCTGCTCGTAACCACGCCCTTGATGCGCTTTGCCGCTCTGGCTGCGTCCATTGCGGTGTTGCCGCCGCCGACGATGACGACATGTTCGCCAACGTCTTTGAGCGTCTCGCACTTGTATTGCTCAAGGAAATCGAGCACATTCATGCTCTTGCCTTCCGCGAGTTTCAGGTCGCCGTGCGCCCACGCGCCTGTGGCAAAGACCACGTGCGTAAAGCCGTTCTTTTTCAGTTCCGCCACGCTTGGCGCTGTTGTGTTTTTCTTAATCTCCGCGCCCATGGCTTTGAGCAGATCCACATCGCGATCGATACCAAAGTCGCCGATGCGGAAGCCGGGGATGACATAGCGAACGATGCCGCCAAGCTCCGCGCGTTTCTCAAACACGGTCACTTTCGCGCCCTGACGACCGAGCAGGTAACCCATCGCCATACCAGCGGGGCCGCCGCCGATCACGGCCACATTGGCTTCCGACTCGCCTTCGGGTTTCAGCGTAGAGATGATGCCGTCAAATCCTTCGCGCGCGGCGAGGAGTTTTGCGTCGCGGATATGTACGTTCTCTTCATAGAAACCGCGCGTGCATTTGTCCATGCAGCGGTGGGAGCAGATACGCCCGGTGATGAACGGAAGCGGGTTGCGCTCCAGAATGAGCTTCAGCGCTTCGCCATATTTCTTGTCGCCAACGAGACGGATGTATTCGGGGATGTCCTGATTGATCGGGCAGCCATGCTCACAGGGCGCGATAAAGCAGTTTGTCAGCGGAACCTTGCTCTTGATCTTGCGAACAGGCAAGGGCTTGACGGGCTTGACGTGCCGCTCATCCGTGCGCGCAGCGCGGGCAAGATACGCAACCTTGCCGACGGAAACGCCGTCGAACGGAACATAGTCTTCCTTGGCGAGTTTCTCCGCGATCTGCTTGCTGCGCTGATAGCCGCCGGGTTTGAGCAAGGTTGTGGCGATGGTGATCGGCCAGATGCCCGCGTCAAACAACTCGGTGATGTTATAGAAGTCTGCGCCGCCGGAGAAAGAAAGGCGCATTCTGCCATCGAACTCGCGGCTGATGCGATGCGCAAGTTCAATGGTCAGCGGATAGAGCGAGCGACCGCTCATGTACATCTCGTTGCCGGGCAGTTCGTTTCGCGCGATGCCGACGGGGAACGTGTTGGTCAGCTTGAGACCAAACTGTACGCCATTGCTGCAGGCAAGATCTAGTAGCCGCTTGAACATCGGTACTGCGTCGCGATACTGCAGATCGTCGTTGAAATGGAAATCGTCAAACACAAGATAGTCATAGCCCATGTCGTCCATGGTTTTGCGCGCAAACTGATACCCGAGCAGGGTCGGGTTGCACTTGACGAATGTGTTGAGGCCTTTTTTGCTGATGAGATAGCTTGCGATGCGCTCAATCTCCTGCGGCGGGCAGCCGTGGAGGGTGGAAAGTGTGATAGAAGAGCAGACGTTGGGCGAGATTGCGTCGATGTATTTCGCGTCAACCTTCGTGAAGCGAGAAAGGTTTGCCTTTGCCCAAGCGCGGCATTCTTCCCAGATGGGCGTAGAGGAGGCGTTTTTGAGCCCTTCGATGAAAGAATCGATCTTTTCGCTGGTGATCCCTTCAAAATTATAGCCGACGCTCATGTTGAACATGAATCCATCGGGGCTGCCGAGGTCAAATTCCCAGCTCATCAGCTTCAGCGCAAACCAGGCTTTGACATACTCGTCAAACGCTTCGGGCACGCGAAGCTCGGTCGACCACTCGACGTTATAGCACTCGTCTTCCGCAAGAATGCAGGGTTTGGAAACGGGAAGGTCTTCGCCATCCAACGTTTGTACCGTTTTCAGTTCGAAGAAGCGGCAGCCGGCATAATAGGCAGCAACAAGGTTCTGCGAAAGCTGCGTCTGCGGGCCCGCCGCGGGGCCAAAGGGTGTTTCAAGGTGTTCACCAAACAGGTCGAGCATCTTTCCCTTGGGTGCGACATACGGGCGGCGGATACCGAATACGCTGCCTTGTTTGCGCTCTTCCAGAATCCAATTCATCAATTCTGCGAAGGGAATGGGGGTCATACGGTCAGACATGGGACGCCTCCTTATTCCTATATCTTAATAGTTTCGGCAAAACCGTTCGGTTGCCGTTCCAACGCATTTCGGGCGATCAACCGTTGATCGATTTCCAGAGCTTCGCCGCGCTCGCCCTGCATTCCTGCATGACAAGTTTTTCATCCGCGACCAGCACCTTGCGGTCTTTCATGAGCACCTTGCCGTTGCAGACGGTGGTGACCACGCTGCGTCCGTTCATGCCAAAGAGAATGTGTCCGTTGACATTGTTGCCGTTCATCGGCGTAAGCGGGTCATAGTCGGTGACGATGACATCCGCATAGGCGCCGGGTTTGAGCACGCCAAGCGGGCGCTTGAAGAATCTGCCGGCGATGCGCGGGTTGTTTTCAAATAGCATGGTCGGGATTTCACCCCAGGCGACGGTGGGATCGCAGAGATTGTGCTTGTGAATGATGTTGCCGACCTTATAGCTTTCGATCATGTCGTTGGTATAACCATCGGTGCCGAGGCCAAGGAGGATACCTTCTTGGAACAGGCGCATGACGGGGCCGCAGCCGACCGCGTTGCCCATGTTGGACTCGGGGTTATGTATGACCATCGTGTTGGTCTCTTTGAGCAGCGCCATCTCGGCGGGGCTGACATGCACGCAATGGATGGCGAGCGTTTTTTCGCCGAGGATGCCGTTTTCAAAAAGGCGCTCAACAATGCGCTTGCCGTATTTCTTGAGAGAATCGATCTGATCGCCGGGACCTTCGGCAACGTGGATGTGCGCGCCGGTATAGTCGGGCGTGTGCTTTTTGCAAAGCGCGAGGGTATCATCCGAAAGGGTGAAGGCGGCGTGGAGACCCATCATGCCCTTGAGCATATCGCTCTCGTCCGCATGCGCACGGAGAATCATGCGCTCGTTTTCGAGGACGGCTTCGGTCATCTTCGCCTTGCCGTCGCGATCAGAAACCTCATAGCAGAGGCTTGTGCGAACGCCGAGCTGTTTTGCTGCGTCCGCAATAGTATCGAGGCTGCCGGGGATATCATAATAGCTTGCGTGATGATCAAACACCGTAGTCACGCCGTTTTTGATGCTGTCGATGTAAACAGCCTGTGCGGAGAGGCTGTCGTTCTCCTTTGTCAGCAGGCGGTCGATTTTCCACCACATGCCTTCGAGTATATCGTTGAAATTGTGAGGGTTGTAGTTGTTGATGGAAAGGCCGCGCGCAAAGGCGCTGTAAATATGATTGTGAGTGTTGACCAGGCCGGGCATGATCACGCCGCCTGCGGCATCGACCCATTCTGCGTCTGGGTATTTCGCCCGCAATGCAGCGGTTTCGCCAACCTCGGCAATGAGGTTGCCTTCGATTGCGACCGCACCGTTTTCGATATATGTACCTTGGTCTCTGGTGACGAGCCTACCGTTTCCAATTAAAAGCATGGGTGATTCTCCCTTCGCGATATGCAGTTATTAGTACATGAAGTTGCAGAATGACATGTTCATTATACTATATGGTTCAAATGCGGCGCAATACGAGCCGACCATAATATACAAAAATATTTCGGGCACAATAATTTTGTTCAGCAAAAATTTTTACTGTACATTTCACAAAATCCAATGTATGATTGGTTATGTCAGGCGGCGTTCTGCCGCGATAAATCTAAGTATGATAATAATTGGAGTGTTCTTATGAAGCGCGTTGCAGGCTATCGCTGTACAATTTGCGGAAAGGAATACCCGTTCGGTCCGGAACTGATGACCTGCCCGTCCTGCGGCGAAAAGGGTATTCTGGACATCGTATACGATTATTCCGAAGTCAAATCCGTCTTTTCGAAAGAAACGTTAAAAAAAGATCACGACAACAGTATGTGGCGCTATCGCGCTCTGATGCCGATTCAAGGCGAAGGCCTTTCGGACTTTTTACGCATCGGCTGGACGCCGCTGTATCGTTCGTTGCGGCTTGGCCGCCAGTTGGGCTTGGAGACGTTGTATATCAAAGACGACGGGTTCAACCCCACCGGCTCGTTGAAAGACCGCGCAAGCGGTGTTGCCGTCGCCAAAGCAATCGAGCTTGGCTACGACACGATCAGCTGCTCTTCTACAGGAAACGCTGCGAGTTCCTGCGCGGGGAATGCCGCGCGGATGGGGCTCAAGACCGTCATCTTCGTGCCGGAGCGCGCACCGCTTGGTAAGGTGGCTCAGCTTTTGATCTTCGGCGCAAACGTCGTTTCTGTCAAGGGAGACTATCGCCAGACATTTGAACTGAGCAAAGCCGCCATCGAAAAATGGGGCTTCTACAACCGCAACGCGGGCATCAACCCCGTAATGACGGAAGGGAAGAAGACCGTAGCGCTGGAGATTGCGGAGCAGCTCAACTGGAATCCGACGGACTGGGTTGCCATCTCGGTTGGAGACGGCTGCACCATCGGCGGCGTTTACAATGGTTTTTACGATCTGCTCCAATTGGGCATGATCGATCGCATCCCCAAAATTCTCGGTGTGCAGTCCACGGGCTGCTGCCCGTTTGTCGACGCGGATCGCACCGGAAGCATTCTCAAGCCCACGCCGGAAAACACGATTGCGGACAGCATCGCGGTTGGCGTCCCGCGCAACCCCGTCAAGGCACAGCGTGCGGTCAAGGACAGCGGCGGCGCATGGATCGCCGTTTCTGACGAAGAGATTCTCGACGCGATGCGTTTGCTCGGCAGGACGGAAGGCGTCTTTGGCGAACCCGCGGGCGTGACCGCGACGGCGGGCGTGAAAGCCGCGGTTGCAAGCGGCGTCATCAAGCCGCACGAGAGCGTAACCGTCGTCTCCACCGGTAGCGGGCTCAAAGACGTAAAGAACGCGATGGAAGCAGCGGGGGAGCCGTTCAAATGCGAACCGGACATCAAGTTGCTGGAAGCAAGCGGAAGAATTCACTGACACACTATATAAAAGGAAAATTTTAAAGAAGAGACCAAACGGCGAAGGAACCCAAAGTAAAAACAACAATTGAATATGCAAGAGCCCGCTGCTCGTTGAATGTCAATAAAACGCAACGCGGCACGGAATATCCTCCGGAAATGATGAAAAGTCTAAAAATTATTTTGGTATAATATTACATTTTATTGGAATATACATCAAAAATAGTTCTCAAAAAAGGTTGTTTCACCGGATAACAGGTGCTACAATAAATCAAAATTCTGTAGGAGGAAAACCATGAAAAAGATCATTGCTCTTCTGGCAGTCCTGACGATGGTGTTCGCTATGGTCGCCTGCGCCGCACCCGCGCCCGCAGCTGAACCGGAAACCGCCGCCACCGAAGCGCCCGCCGCCGAAGCGACGGAAGCCCCCGCCGAAGAACCGGCAGCCCCCGCTGTGAAAATCGGCGTTATCCTCGTTCATGACGAGAACACGGGCTATGATGCAGCGCACATCGACGGTATCAAAGCCGCCGCAGAAGCAACCGGCATCCCCGCCGACAGCATCATCTGGAAGTACAACGTCACCGAAGATGAAAAGTGCTATGACACCGCGATCGACCTCGTCGAGCAGGGCTGCACCTATATCTTCTCCGACTGCTATGGCCATCAGTCCTACATGCAGCAGGCTGCCTCCGAGAATCCGGACGTGACCTTCGTCTCCATGACGGGCGACGGCGCCGCGCTGAGCAAGCTGCCGAACTTCAAAAACGCATTCCCGCATACCTTTGAGTCCCGCTACGTGTCCGGCGTCGTCGCTGGCATGAAGCTCAAAGAGCTGATGGATGCAGGCACCGTGACCGATCCTTATGTTGGTTATGTTGGCGCTTTCCCGTATGCTGAAGTTGTCAGCGGCTACACCGCGTTCTTCCTCGGCATCCAGAGCATCGTCCCGACCGCCCACATGGACGTCATCTACACGAACTCTTGGTATGACCCGACCGCAGAAGCCGAAGCCGCCAACGCCCTGATGGCCAAAGGCGCGCACATCATCGGCCAGCATGCTGACTCCACCGGCGCACCGGGCGCAGTCCAGACCGCTCTGGATGCAGGCTCCGTCGTGTACTGCGTTGGCTACAACATCGACATGCTTGCGGCAGCCCCGACCGCTGCGCTGACCTCTGCGCAGAACAACTGGGCTTCCTATTACACCTATGCCTTCAAAGCCGCCCTGGCTGGTGAAGACATCGTCACCGATTGGTCCGAAGGCTATGCCACCGGCGCGAACATGATTTCGCCGCTCGGCCCGAGCTGTGCCGCGGGCACCGCAGAGAAGGTTGCCGAAGTGGAAGCTGCCATCAAAGACGGCACGCTGAACATCTTTGACACCGCGAAGTTCACCGTAGGCGGTCAGCCTGTCACCTCTTACCTCGCCATCGACACTGACGGCGACTGGGTTGGCGACACCGGCGAAGCCATCGAAAACGGTATCTTCTTCGAGTCCAAACTCCGCAGCGCACCGTACTTCGGCCTGCGCATCGACGGCATCACCGAATTGAGCTAAAAAATCGTTGCCATAGAGCAAACGAAAGCAAAGGGGAGACGGACCTCCGTTTCCCCTTTGCCATACCTACGATTTGTTTTTTACTCGAGGGAGAGTGGCGCCGCCGCTCTCTTTTTGCGTATGACGGAACAATGTTTTTTTATTTCGCAAGGAATCGTACGTTTTTGTTTACATTGTGTTCACCCGTGTGCTAAAATATTTTCAGCAAGTCTTAATCAAATATAGAAGGGGTCAAGCATGTGGATAGTTCAATAGCGATCCGAATGGTCAACATCACCAAGACCTTCGGTGAGGTGGTAGCGAACAACAAAGTTTGCCTTGACATCCAGCGAGGGGAAATTCTCTCTCTGCTCGGTGAAAACGGCAGCGGAAAAACCACGCTCATGAATATGCTGGCGGGCATTTATTTCCCTGACAGCGGCGAGATCACCATCAACGGAAAACCCGTCACCATCGCTTCTCCGAAGGACGCATTCGACCTGCACATCGGCATGATTCACCAGCACTTCAAGCTGGTAGACGTTTTAACAGCGGCAGAAAACATCATATTGGGGCTGAATGAAACGACGGTTGTCGATCTTAAGCGCGTGCGCGAATCGGTCAAGCAGATTTGCGATCGGTATGGCTTTGTCGTCGACCCCAATAAAAAAGTGTACGACATGTCCGTCTCGGAAAAGCAGACTCTGGAAATCGTCAAGGTGCTTTACCGCGGCGCGGACATCCTGATCCTCGACGAACCGACCGCCGTTCTTACGCCGCAGGAAACGCAGAAGCTTTTTTGCGTGATGCGCAACATGAAGGCGGACGGAAAGTCCATCATCATCATCACGCACAAGCTGCACGAGGTCATGGAAATCTCCGATCGCGTTGCTGTTTTGCGGAAGGGACAGTACATCGGCGATGTGCCGACTTCGGAAACAAACGCGATGAAGCTGACGGAAATGATGGTCGGCAGAGCGGTGTCGCTGGATATCGAACGCTCCGAGCCCGTCAATCCCAAACCGCGCCTGATCGTGAAAAACCTCAACGTCTGCGATAAAGACGGTGTAGCGCGCCTGTGCGACGTGAACTTCACCGCCTACAGCGGCGAGATTCTCGGCGTTGCGGGCATCTCCGGAAGCGGGCAGAAAGAACTGCTGGAAGCCATCGCAGGCTTGCAGAACTGCCGCGATTGCAGCACGATTGAGTTCATCTCGGAAAAAGACGAAAAGAAACTGATTTCCGGCATGCATCCGCTCGACATCAAAAACCTTGGCGTCGCGCTTGCGTTTGTTCCGGAAGACCGTCTCGGCATGGGCCTCGTCGGCAGCATGAACCTGACGGACAATATGATGCTCAGAAGCTACCGGGACGGCAAAGGCCCGATCGCAAACCGAAAAACACCTAAAAAGCTAGCGGAGACCGTCGTGCATGACCTTGAGGTCGTAACTCCCAGCATCAACACTCCCGTTCGCAGGCTTTCCGGCGGAAATGTGCAGAAAGTCCTCGTCGGACGCGAAATCGCCATGCAACCGCAGCTTCTGATGTCTGCATATGCGGTGCGCGGCCTGGATATCAACACTTCGTACAACATCTATCATCTTTTGAGCGAACAGAAAAAGCGCGGTGCTTCCGTTATCTTCGTTGGTGAAGATCTGGACGTGCTGTTAGAGCTGTGCGATCGCATCATGGTTTTGTGCTCAGGACGTGTGAACGACATCGTCGATGCGCGCACAACCACGAAAGATGAGGTTGGATACCTGATGACGTATTTGAAGGAAGGGGGAACGAAGGCGTGAGTAAGAAGAAAGCAATCGTCCATCACGAACCGCTCGTTCGCATGTCGAAACGGGACGGAGTCCCTCTCTGGAAGTCGCTCGGGATTCGGCTGATCGGTCTGACGCTCGCACTCGTTGTCTGCGCGGTCATCATCTATGCACTCACGAAGCTTAACCCGCTGAAAGTGTATGCAGCGATGATCAAGGGCGCGTTTGGCACCAACAAGCGCATGTGGGTCACGATTCGAGATATCATGATGCTGTTGTGCATCGCAGTCGGTCTTGCGCCTGCGTTCAAGATGCGCTTCTGGAACATCGGCGCAGAAGGTCAGGTGCTTGCCGGCGGTATCGTCTCCGCAGCATGCATGATCTACCTTGGCAAGTCGATGTCCACGCTGCCGCTGCTGCTGCTCATGTTTGCGCTCAGCATCATCGCGGGTGGCATCTGGGGCACGATTCCGGCAATTTTTAAAGCGCGCTGGAATGCAAACGAAACGCTCTTTACGCTGATGATGAACTATATCGCAATTCAGCTAACAAGTTTCTTCGTTGCAAAATGGGAGAATCCATTCGGCTCTAACACGGTCGGCATCATCAACACCACAACAAAGTCGGGTTGGTTTCCGCCGCTGTTCGGGCAGATGTATGCACTCAACGTGATCATTGTTCTCACCATCGCAGTCCTGATGTATCTTTACCTGCGCTATAGCAAGCAAGGATATGAGATTGCGGTCGTTGGCGAAAGCGAGAACACCGCGCGTTATGCGGCGATCAATGTTAAGAACGTCGTGATTCGCACGATGGCAATCTCCGGCGCAATCTGTGGTATTGCCGGATTCATCGCTGTCGCGGGAGCTAGCCACACGATCTCCACCAGCACGGCGGGAGGGCAGGGCTTTACCGCCATCATCGTCGCCTGGCTCGCACAGTTCAACACATTCATCATGATTGCCATCTCCTCGTTGCTCGTGTTCCTTGAAAAAGGCGCGATCGAAATTGCGTCCCAGTTTGACCTCAACGACTTCGTGTCCGAAATGATTACAGGCATCATTCTGTTCTTCATCCTCGGCAGCGAATTCTTCATCAACTACAAAGTTCGTTTCCGTCGCGGAAAGAAGGAGGCAGGCAAATGACGCAGATCATCTCCTTAATTCAGGCTGCCGTTGTCTTCGGCACTGTCATCATGTTTGGCGCGGTTGGCGAAATTCTCGCAGAGAAATCCGGCAACCTCAACCTTGGCGTTCCGGGCATCATGTATCTCGGCGGCATCGCAGGGCTCATTGCAGCGTTTGTGTATGAAAGCAACGTTGCAAGCCCGATCCCGTTTGTCTCCCTGCTCATCACAGTATTCGCGGCGTTTGTCGCAGCAATGCTCGGCGGGCTCATCTACGCGGTTTTGACCATTACGCTGCGTGCAAATCAGAACGTAACAGGCCTTACGCTGACCATCTTCGGCGGCGGCTTCGCAAATCTCTTTGGCGGCACGCTAAATAAGATGGCTGGCGGTGTTGGCCAAATTTCTGTTGCGATGACAAGCGGAGCGTTTCGTACGACGATTCCGGAGCTAGCAAACCTCGGTGCAGTCGGCAAGATATTCTTCTCTTATGGGTTTATGGTGTATCTTGCAATCATCCTCGCATTCCTCGTAAGCTGGTTCATCAACAAGACCAGCGTTGGACTCAATCTACGCGCAGTCGGTGAAAACCCGGCGACAGCGGACGCTGCAGGTATCAACGTGACACGTTATAAATACCTCGCAACCTGCATCGGCGCGGGCATCTCCGGCCTTGGCGGACTGTACTATACGATGGACTATATCAAAGGCACCTGGTCGACCGACGGCAGCATCGAAAAGCTGGGTTGGCTCGCGGTTGCGCTGGTTATCTTCGCAACGTGGAAGCCGCGCAGAAGCATCTGGGGCAGCTATCTCTTTGGCGCGTTGTTCTGGCTCTTCTTCTACATTCCAGGGCTTACGCGAAGCTCGCAGGAGATATTCAAGATGCTCCCGTATCTTGCGACGCTGTTTGTGCTGATTATGGTTGCTCTGCGCAAGAAGCGCGAGGATCAACCGCCGCATAGCCTTGGCATTGCCTATTTCCGAGAAGAACGATAAGACAAATCAATTTCAAAACCCGCGCTGGGAAACCGCTCGGGTTTCTTTTGTTCGATGCGATAAAAGCAAATAGACCTTGGAAGAAACGCGTTTTTTGCATTGATTTGTCTGCAACAAAAATATATATGCTAAAATATATTTTGTTTCCTCAAATTTTTAGAGAATTCTCTGTTGAATTGCGGTTCTTAGGAGGATATAATGTAGTCGAACAGCCATTTCTCGCATATCATAAAAAATTCTTTAGGAGTGAGTAGTATGAAATACGACCGTATCTACAATTTTTCTGCGGGACCCGCAACCATGCCTGTTGAAGTGCTCGAAGAAGTCGCGGCCGAAATGATGAACTACAAGGGCAGCGGCATGTGCGTCATGGAGATGTCCCACCGTTCGAAGGTCTATCAGACCATCATCGACGAAGCGGAAGCGGACCTGCGCGAGCTCATGAACATTCCGAACAACTACAAAGTGCTCTTTATCCAGGGCGGCGCAACGTTGCAGTTTGCAATGGTTCCGGCAAACCTGATGAAGAACGGCGTTGCGGACTATATTGTCACCGGCGCCTGGTCGAAAAAGGCCGCCGAAGAAGCGAAGAAATACGGCAAGGTCAACGTCATTGCAACCAGCAAGGACAAGAACTTCAGCTACGTTCCCGATGTCAGCGATCTGCCCATCGATCCGGATGCGGATTATGTCTATATCTGCGAAAATGAAACCATCCATGGTACAACCTATGCCGAACTGCCGAATACCAAGGGCAAGATTCTGGTTTCTGACCAGTCGTCTATGTTCCTTTCTAAGCCCTGCAACGTTTCCGATTATGGCATGATCTATGCCGGCGTTCAGAAAAACGTTGGTCCCGCCGGCATGGTGGTCGTCATCATCCGCGAGGACTTGATCCGTAAAGATCTGCCGGAATGGGTGCCCACCTACATGAGCTACGACATCCACGCGGAGAACGGCTCCATGTACAACACGCCGAACTGCTGGGCGATCTATGTCTGCGGCAAGGTGTTCAAGTATCTCAAGAAGATCGGCGGTCTTTCCGCAATGCAGGCGATCAACGAGGACAAAGCCAAGGTGCTCTACGATTTCCTCGATTCCAGCAAGATGTTCCGCGGCACAGTGGAAAAGCGCTATCGTTCGCTGATGAACATCCCGTTTGTGACGGGTGACGAAGCACTGGACGCAAAAGTCGTTGCCGCGACGAAGGCTGCCGGATACGACAACCTCAAGGGACACAAGAGCGTTGGCGGCTTGCGCGCATCCACCTATAACGCCATGCCGAAAGAAGGCGTGGTCGCGCTGGTCGACTTCCTCAAGAAGTTTGAAGCAGAGAACAAGTAAGAACAACGCATAGAGGAGAAACGCTATGATTAAGATTCTTGCCAGCGACGGTATGGAAAAGAGCGCAATCGCGGCGCTTGAAGCAAAAGGTTGCCAGGTTGATGTGAAGTTCTATGATCCCGACGCGCTTTGCGAAGCAGTGAAGGATTATGACGTGCTCGTCGTGCGCAGCGCGACCAAAGTGCGCGAACCACAGATCAACGCGGCTTGCATGACCGGCAAACTCAAGCTCGTCATCCGCGCGGGTGTGGGTATCGACAACATTGACAAAGTCTGCGCAGAAGGCCGCGGCATCTCCGTTTGCAACACGCCAAGAGCCAGCTCGGACGCGGTTGCAGAGCTTGCCCTTGGGCATATGTTCTCCTGTGCGCGCTTTCTCTCCGCTGCGGGTCACACCATGCGCGAAGGCAAATGGGAGAAAAAGTCCTATGAAGGCATCGAGCTTTCCGGCAAGACCGTCGGCATCGTGGGCTATGGCCGAATTGGTCAAGCACTCGGCCGCCGTTGCCAGGCGCTGGGCATGAAGGTGCTTGCTTACGACATCTACAAGGTGCCGGAACTCGAATGCGAAACCATGCGCTATGTCGAGATGGATGAGCTGCTCAAGACCTCCGACATCATCTCGCTGCATGTTCCGTCGCTGCCCGGCCAGCCGCTGGTCAGCCGCGAAGCGCTCGCGATGATGAAGGATCGCGTCATCATCATCAATACCTCCCGCGGCACCAACGTGGACGAAGCAGCGTTGCTCGAAGCACTCGAGAGCGGCAAAGTTTACGGTGCAGGTCTGGATGTATTTGCAGAAGAGCCGAGCAAGAACGAAGCGCTCTACAAGCACCCGCGCGTGAGCAGCACCCCGCACATCGGCGCATCCACCGAAGAAGCGCAGGCACGTATCGGTGCGGAAATCGTTGATTTGATCTCCAAAGCGTTCAACCTGTAAACGAATATCACGCATCTCAAGGGTCTCCGGCGGAATTGCCGGAGACTCTTTTTCTCGCGAAGAGTCTTTCACCGGATATCTTTGTGCTTCGAATGCCGGGAAGCCACAATATATTGATTTTGTCTGTTGGAAATCTACTATATTTTGTATCCAATTTTCAGATAATTTATGAAATCTTTCTAAACATTCAACATGTTTATACACGTTATACAGAGGATATGCAATTCCCGTTGCTATGTCACTCTTGCAAGAATCTTGAATTTGCGCGGACTTTACATCTTTTTGATCTTTGGCTTCGTTTTCCTCACAATTGTCCACAGCCTGTCCACTGAATATATCAATATTTGGTATGCAAGATCGTCTATTGACACAAAATATAGCGCAGGCTAAACTGATATTGCACATCAAACGGGAGGGATAAGGGACATGTTTGAAATGATCAAGAAGCGCGACGGGCACTTGGAAGCGTTTGACCGTCTCAAAATAAAGAATGCGATTTGGAAGGCCGCACAGGCCGTTAACGGCACGGATGAGGAGCGCTCCGAACGGCTGGCGGACGAGGTCGTTTGCCTTGCTGAGAAGCGCTACGGCGATAACACGCCCGATGTCGAAGGCATCCAGGATATCGTTGAGAAAGTTCTCATCGAGGCAGGCCACGCAAAGACGGCGAAGGCTTATATTCTCTATCGCGAAAAGCGGCGCGGAACACGCGAAATCAACGCGCTCATCGGTGCAACGATCGATATGTTCGGCGACTACCTCAACGACCGTGACTGGGGCGTGAAAGAAAACGCAAACATGCAGCGCAGCGTCAACGGACTCAACAACTATGTCCGCGAGGCGTTCACGAAGAAGTATTGGCTGTATGAAATCTATCCGATCGATGTCTGCAAAGTACACGAAAGCGGAGACGCGCACATTCACGACCTTGGTTTTTTCGGTCCCTATTGTGCGGGCTGGGACCTTCGTCAGCTTCTTTCCGATGGGTTTGGCGGCGTGGACGGGAAAGTAGAGAGCAAACCGGCAAAGCATCTGCGTTCATTTTTGGGGCAAATTGTCAACTCAACCTTTACGACGCAGGGCGAAACCGCAGGCGCGCAGGCATGGAGTTCGTTTGATACCTATTGTGCGCCGTTTATCAAGTATGACAACATGACGTTTGACCAGGTTTGCCAGTGCCTGCAAGAGTTTGTGTTCAACATCAACGTCCCGACGCGCGTTGGTTTCCAGTGTCCGTTTTCCAACCTAACGTTTGACATCAGGGTTCCTTCCACGCTCAAAGACGAGCCTGTGCTCATCGGCGGCAAGATGATGGAAGCGACGTATGGAGATTTTCAGGAGCAGATGGACATCTTCAACCATGCCTTCTGCAAAGTCATGCTTGAAGGGGACGCGAAAGGCCGCGTGTTTACCTTCCCGATTCCGACGATCAACATCACGAAGGATTTCGACTGGTCGAGCCCGGTGGTGGACGATTTCATGCGAATCACCTGCAAGTACGGCATCCCGTATTTTGCGAACTATGTCAATTCCGACCTTTCGCCGGAAGATGCGGTCTCCATGTGTTGCCGTCTCAGACTCGACAAACGTGAGCTGCGCAAGCGCGGCGGCGGGCTCTTTGGCAGCAACCCCATGACGGGCAGTATTGGTGTATACAGCATCAACCTGCCGCGCATCGGCTATCTTGCGCAGTCAAAGGAAGACTTTTTTGAGCGGCTGCAGAAGATTGCGACGCTGGGCAAAGTCAGCCTCGAAATCAAACGCAAGATCATCGAGAAACAATCGGAGCAGGGGTTGTATCCGTATTCCACACACTATCTGCGCAATGTCAAAGAGCGCACGGGTGAATTCTGGACGAATCACTTTAATACCATCGGCCTTGTCGGCATGAACGAGTGCTGCCTCAATTTCCTTGGAAAAGATGTTGGCAGCCCCGAAGGTCTCGCGTTCTCGCTGGAGATCATGCAGTTCCTGCGCACGCTCATGATCGAGTTTCAGGAAGAGACCGGACACAGCTACAACCTGGAGGCAACTCCGGCGGAAGGCACGAGTTATCGTCTCGCAAAAGTCGATCATGATAAATACCCCGGCATCATTCAGAGCGGTGTCGACGAGCCGATGTATACCAACTCCTCGCAGCTCCCCGTCGGCTATACGGACGATGTGTTTGAGTGCTGCGACCTGCAGGACGAGTTGCAGTCGCTCTATACCGGCGGCACGGTGCAGCATCTCTACATCGGCGAACGGATTGAAGACATCGAAACCGCTAAGACGCTCATCCAGCGCGTGTTTGCCAAATACAAGATGCCGTATATCTCCATTACGCCGACGTTCTCGATTTGTAAGGAACACGGCTATATCGCAGGAGAGCATTTCAACTGCCCGACCTGTGGACAAAAGGCAGAGGTTTGGTCGCGCGTGGTTGGCTATCTGCGCCCTGTGCAAAACTATAACCCCGGCAAGAAGGAAGAGTACATGATGCGCAAAAAGTTCGTTATCTGACGAATATCGATGCTATAAAACGGTTTGGATCTTGATTGGAGATGTGCCTGCCGCATATCTCCAACTTTTTTACCGGCTTGTATGATAGAATAGAAAACAACGACCCAACAGGAGGAGCCACGAAAGCATGCTGATTGCCGGATTTCAAAAAACATCGTTTGTCGACTATCCCGGGCAGCCTTGTGCCGTGGTATTCGCACCCTATTGCAACATGAACTGTGTCTATTGCCATAATGCGCACATCATCAAACGCGATGCACCGCTGATCCCCGAGGAACCTGTTTTAGAGTATCTGGAGAAGCGCGCAGGGCTCTTGAGCGCGGTTGTAATCTCCGGTGGGGAACCGACGCTTCAACAGAACTTGGAAGCGTTTATCCTCCGTGTGAAGACGTTTGGCTATAAGATCAAGCTGGATACCAACGGAACAAAGCCGCAGGTGCTGCTTTCTCTCTTGAGCAAGAACGTAATCGACTATATCGCAATGGACGTGAAGGCGCCTGCCGAGAAGTATGACGAAATTGCCTGTGTGGGCGTCGATATGGACAGCATCCGCAAAAGCATCGCTATCATCCGAAACAGCGGAATCCCACATGAGTTTCGCATGACTTTTGCGCCGCAGCTTTCACAGGAGGACGCGCTGGAGACTGCACGGATGGTTAAAGGATGTGACCGTTTCTATTTGCAGCAATATCGCCCGCGAAACGAGCAAGATCCGCTTGCGCATTCTCCAACGGAGGTGCTCAAGGCAGGGGAGGCGATCGCACGGGAAATTGGCAACTGTACCGTGCGGGGATTAGGCCCCGAACAATAACATAAGCAACGCAAGAAAGCGGCTTTCACACAAATTGTGAAAGCCGCTTTCTTTATAGTCATGGCTGGCTATTCGTTTGTGATTGTTTTTCGTTCGCTGCGTCGCGCATGGATTTGATCGACAAGCGCAAAGATATGCTTGCGGAAAAGATACAGTAGCGCAACGCCAGAGACCAGTGCGGCTCCAAGCAAAGCCACCATGGCATAATCCCCGTGCAGGAGCTTGTTGCCGATGGCGTTGAGCATCAACAGCGTTGGAATACTACCCAGATAAATGGAAATGACGAATTGCCAGAATGTAATTTTTGTTCGCGCTGCGATATACGGTACGAGTCCATTCGGAAGCATCGGGATCAGGCAGGAGAGGGCAACGACGAACGCAGGATGCTGCGAATCCGTTAAGAAACGAAACCGGGAATTACTTTCGCCTTCTTTTGAAAACAGATGATCCAGACGGTTTCCCAGTCTGCGCGCGCTAAAAAACACGATGATGTTCGCTAGAACATACCCAACGTGACAGATGATAAATCCCCAGAGCGTACCAAATACCACACCGATGGCAACTTGGATAGGGCCACCCGGAAAGAAAATGCTGATGATTTGAATAAATTGGAGCAAAAGCGCGAGTGCAACTCCGCCAACACTGCCGAATCCACGAATATACTTGACCAGCTCTTGTTGATCTCCGCGCTGTAGCACTTCTGAGAATCCCGGTAAAATGGCATTGAGGGAAAGCAGGATGATTGCCAGCACAACAACAAACGCTGCGGCAAGCGAGAGGATGCGCAACAGATTGCTTTTGCGTGCGGAACTGAGTTTTTTCATGCGCTTCTCCTTGATATGGGGCAGTGTTTTGCCCGGCACAACAGGATTGTAGCATTTTGAAAATTTGATGTAAATCGGTTTGTCAAACGGGTCGTGTATAAGATGTTTGAAAGAATATTCGAAATAAGGCAAGCATTGCTGCTGTTTTTGACGAAAAACTGCCGATTTTCGCCGCTAATCCACAGTATCGTCACATTTCAAGTGTTTGAACTATGCCTCCAAATCGATTATAATAGCTGGTATGAAACATAGAAATGCTTGGAAGAGACTGATTGTTTTGATCGTTGGCATCTCGCTTGCGTTTGGCCTTGCCGCCTGTTCTCAGGTACTGGGAACACCCAACGCAACGAGCGAACCTGTTGCAACCCCTGTTCCGTTGCCGACCGCCGAGCCCGTGATTACCATTGGTGATCCGATGCCGCTCACGCTTGAAGATACGACGGCGGTTCCCGCGGGGTACACACACGTGGAGACAGAGGATCCAACACTCTCACTTTTCGCGTTTACCGATGAAACCGGAGTCGTGCAATATCGTGTTTATGGCGGCTATACGGAGTTTATAGACGGCGCTGCAGGGGAAACGTTTCAAGGCTTTTATCCATCGGATGAAACCGGCGCAATCCTTGCGGATGCAAAAGCGTTTGTCGATCCTGCCTTGGAGCCCTTTGGCACGGCCAGCAGCACGCCGTTGCCGGATACCATCCGTCTTCGCTCAACGTATACGCTGACGGAAACCGGGCTGATCTCCGGATCAGAGGGCGGCACGTTCATCTATGGTTCGTTTGCAGAAGGCGAGGGTGCATTCTATCCTGCGGACAGCAGCGGGAAGATGATTCCCGGCGCGCTGCCTGCGACGGAGGATATTTCGGTTCCTTCCTATACGCCGACATCGGTTCCGGCCGCGGAAGGGGATCGCATGATCTGTGTCTATATCGGATCGCAAAGCGTTGTCGTCTACAAAGCGGTCAATGGTGAATGGACCGAGGAGCGCGTTATGATCTGCTCTACCGGGCGCAGTAAGGATATGACCCCGCGTGGCACGTTCCATCTGGTTCGCCAGTATCCCTATAAAAAGATGGGGCAAATTAAAGGCGAAAATGTCTATTCGCAATATGCGAGCCGCATCGTCGGAAGCTACTTGTTCCATTCTGTCCCGATTGGCGGAGAAAAACGCACCAATCAAGAATACGGCAAGAAGCAGATGTATGTGAAGTATTACGAATCTCTTGGCACGATTGCTTCCGGCGGCTGCGTCCGGCTTCGCTGCGGGGATGCGTATTGGATCTATATGAACTGTGTCGTCGGCACGGAGATCAATATTTCGGACGACACGGGGCCCACGCCGCCAACTCCGCCCGCGTTGATCTATGAAGAGCCCTATATGGACGCGAGGCACGAGTACGGTTGGGACCCCAGCGATCCCGATCCGGAGAACCCTTACCACAAGGTTTACACGCCGGAATTCGTTCTGGATGGACCAGTGGTCGATAAATCCAAAGACTGAGATGTCACCTCAAAGAGCCGCTCTAACAGGCGGTTCTTTTTTTGAAGTTTTAATCAGATAGTAAAGATAAATCAACGAAAAGAAAACACAGAACCGAAAAATCGATTCTGTGTTTTGAATGGCACCCAGTAGGGGAGTCGAATTTCGGTAATCGGCAGGCCGTGCTTGTTCTTCGAACTACACACGTCTCGCCTGACACGAAATTCCCGGGGCAGGAAAACGCGTCGCAGGCGCGTTTTCTGATTCGCCCTTCGACTCCCTCATCAAATGCAAACGGAAAAGCTCCAAAGACTTACATCTTTGGAGCTTTTCTGTTTGGCACCCAGTAGGGGAGTCGAACCCCTGTTCCCGCCGTGAGAGGGCGGTGTCCTAGGCCACTAGACGAACTGAGCGCGGCGACAAGGGATATGATACCGAAATATCGCCTCTGTGTCAAGAGAATATCGCAATAAAAAACGGGTGTGTTTGAAATTTTATTCAGCCGTGTAATGGCTATGCTTTCTGCTTGGCACGCAAGTGGTGTTGATAGAGTTCCTCGGTCGCAAGCGCGATTTTCACAACGGAAAACTCGCAGTTGTATGGATAGCAATACCAAGTATCATCCAATGTGTTGAGATCGACACAGTCGCCATATTTTCCCAAGTAGTTCAATTCGATATGGCAGGAATAGAGGGAGGAAACAGGTTTTTCCATCTCAAACTCGCCGTATGCTCCCGTTCCGCGCACGGTAAACCCATCCATGTTGTGGGTGAGCGTGCCTTCACCGATGGGTATATATCCGGTTGCGTTGGGTAGAGACATCACGCGAACCGGCGCGGAAAATGAATAGTGCCCGGACTCTACCTCGCGACGGACATTTACGCGTTCCCATTCATACCAATCCGGGATATGCGAAAATTCGGTTTCACCGTCTATCGCGTGAAGACTGCCTAATTCGTTCATCTTCCAGCGTTTCCCGCAGGCTTTGCAGAAAAGCTCCGTACCCGAAGAGTCCATTGGATATTCCGTTTTGCAGTGCGGGCATTGATAGAGAACCTTGTGGAGCCCTTCCGCACGTTTGGGATATGTGATACGGATGTCGCGTTCGCGCTGCCAGGCAAAGTCGTCATAAGTAAACGCCGTATTGATTGCACGGTTCACTTCCTCTGCCGAAGCTCTTGCGAGAGCGTCCGCCGTGAAGAGGCAGGTCATCTCCGATTCAACCGGCTTCACACCACGATCGACAAGGTTCCAAACAGGCGCATTCACATGATGCCCATGCATGATGAGGGACACCACGGGAACCTTGAGAAGCTTGCAAAGTTTCCCGAGAGACTCCGGAAGGACAGCGTTTGTGCCGCAGAGGGAATAGCGCGCTTCCGGATAGAGCACGGCAATGTCGCCGTTTTTCGCCACGCGGTTTAGCTGGCGCACGAGGATTGCATCGTTGGTAAACTTCCGCTTGCAGATGCATCCAACCGTGCGCAGAAGCCACTCACGGCTGGCAAAACCTTTTTTCGTCGGGCTGGTGAACCCGTCTATGGCGACCACGTAGTTTGCGCGGTGCGGAAAGATTGCCGCAGTAGTCACCTTGAAGTCGAGAAATGCATTGTGGTTGCAAAGTAAAATGTAGGGCGGTTGGATGCCGTCCATGTTGATCTTCTGAATCTTTGCTTTATGTTTCCAAACGTCGGGATAGCTGATTGCCCATGCGATTGGGCGAAGTCTTTGTTTTTTAGGAACTGCAAGCATGTCAAAACGGGCAAACGAATCTTGCACAAGAACTCCTTCTTGCGGACAACACTGCCGCGGGAAAATATGAATGATCATTGTTCGTATGATACCGACGTTCGAATTCAGCTATCAACATAAGCGGTTCAAAAATCCAAAATATTTCGAAACGCTCTTATGCTTTTAGGAGGGAGAACGCATCCTCCAGATCGACGACTTGCGCCAACGGCTCATGCCAGATCATACGCTCATAGTAGTGAATCAACTTGTCGCCGGAGAGGAAGGGATTAGAATAGGTCGTAGTGGCACTTGCAGGGATTACGACGCTATAGCCCAACTCGAATGCAACCTTAACGCTTGTGTCGATACAATATTCCGTCTGCATGCCACAGACGACAAGGCGCGTGATGCCGCGGCTGATCAGATAATCCTGTAACCCTGTTTGCCGGAAAGCGCTGCCAAAGCGCTTATCGAAGATTTGCTCATCCTCGCGCGGCTTGAGGGAGCGTTCAAGCTGCCATCCTTCTGTTCCATAGGCGAGGGTATCGCCTTCGCCGCCGTCGTGGCGTACATAGATCACCTCGGTGCCGCCGCTGTGCGCGGCATCGATGAGGAGCTTGAGATTGAGCAAAAACTCGTCCATACGGGCAGGTCGTTCATCGATCATCGCCTGCTGTACATCGATCACAAGAAGCGCGGTCTTCATTTGGTTTTCTCCTCATGAAGCGTATTCAGAAAATCATCAATAGCTGCATTCACAACGTCCGGATTGTCATTGTTGGAGTTGTGCGCGGCGCTCGGGATGATTTCCAGCGGAAAACCGGTTGCATCGTGCCATGCTTTGCTATAGGACAACACTTTTCCTGTTTTGTCATATTCACCGACCAGAATGAAAACAGGACAATGAATGTTCAAATCCTGATTTTCTTGTACAAAGCAAAGATAACCTTTCCCCATCAGTTCGCATAGTTCGCGGTGTGCGTAGAAAGAGAGCGCTTTTCGCATGTTATCTTGCGCCCGCTTTGTCACGCCAACGGATTTTGCAATGGTTTCGACATAGTATTGATGGGGATAGAGAAGGCTCATCCAGCCGACCTGACGAAGCCAGAACAGATCGGATTTTGAATAGTATTGCTTCCCAAATGGGCAGGAATCGATTGCCACAAATGCTTCCGCCAACTGCGGGTAACGAAGCAGGAACGCTTGAATGATATAACCACCCATCGATTGCCCAATGAATATGACTTTGTTGATTCCCTCGTTCTGGAGAATCATTTTCAAGTCCTCTGCGCAGTTTGCATAGGAAAATTCGCGATAGGGTCTTGAGAGCGCATGCGCGGGTGCATCCCAGACGATCACGTTATATCGACTTGCGAAAAACGGTATTTGCAGATCAAACAAAGTATGATCTGCCGACAATCCATGCAAAAGGAACATCCATTTCGCATCAGGACTGGCGTTTTTGTACACCCAATATGAAACAGCTCCACGCGAGGAATCATACGTCTTTTCGATCGGTTGCATCGTTGACATAAAAGCACCTCCGTACATTTCTTTTACGTCGGGTTCCTGTCGTCGTATTCTTCCGAGACATGGCGAGAATCGCAAAACGGTTTGTTGCCGGAAAACCCGCAACGGCAGAGCACAACACGGTTTCGGATTTCGTACACACTGCCATCGACGGATTCGATCGGAATACCGCCTTTGACAAAAATACCCCCGCTGACATGTTCTTCCGGGTCTTGCAGGATTTCGATGGCCAGGGAATACTCCGGTTCATGCACTGTGCCGTCTTTCTCCACCGCCGTGAGGCGCCCCGCCGGGCATTCGTTTGCCGCGATAACCGCCTCCGCATGATGGAATTCGCTCTCGGAATCCTCCGCAAGTTCCCATGCGTCTCCGCTGTCACGATGGCAAAACCGCGCAAATGCACAACGCCCGTCGTCCAGCAAATCGATGCCGGAGCCGACGATGCGCGCCGCGCGAACGTTATAATCGGTTTTGCAGGCGGTTTCCGTCCCATCAAAATGGCTTGCGATATGCGCGCCGTCGCAAAAAGGCGGCGTTTTTGTTTTACCGCAGCGACAAAGAGAATAGGTCGCCTTCTGCGGCAACGTACGCCCTTCTTCATAAACATAGCCATCGCCTTTGGGGACGATGACCTTTTCCGAAAGGGGGGCGCTACCGGAAACGATGTATGGACCATCTTTGAGAATGCGGATACGCGGTTCTTCTTTTTGCATGTTTGCTTTTGAATCCAATTCTTTAATTTGTCGAAAGGGTCTACTTAATAGTATTCGCGTTTGCATGATTTGTAAAGTTGTGATTGTGCTTCCAGACACAAAAAGCCCGCGGATGACTCCGCAGGCAGTTTGTGCGTTCCTTCTTAGCCAATAAACTTTAAAAACGCATCCGCTTGCTTTTGCAAATAGGGCAGACTTGTGCTCAATGCAAGATGTCCTGCTTCATCCGCCTGTTGTGCGATATTTGAAATCGCTAACCTGGGCGAATTCATCACATTTGCGTTGAGCATGCTCAGCAGCATTACAAGCAAATCCTGCGCAATCAACGTACCGCCCATGCCGGGGGATGCCCCGCTGATTGCGATTGGTTTCCGGCTGAGCACCTGCCGTTCTTCCTTGCTGATTGGGCGAGAGAGCCAGTCGATCAGGTTTTTCAGCACACCTGGGTATGAGTGGTTGTATTCCGGCGTGAAGATCCAAAGCCCGTCAGCGGTTTTGATCTGCTCGCGAACAAGGCAAACCGCTTCCGGCGCGGGGTATTCGATGTCTTGATTCATCATCGGCACTTCGGAATAATCGATGATGTCAAAGATCGCGCGCTCGCCAACGATCTCTTTCGCTGCGAGGGCGAGCTGACGGTTGTATGAGTTTTCCCGGAGTGAGCCGACGATTGCGGCAATTCGTTTCTGTTCCATGTTGTTGTCCTTATCGTGTTTCCTAATTCGTTTTATAAAGTCGGGTTGCGTTTGATAAACGTGCCGTTTCGGAGCTCTTCAAACGCAAGATCAAGCTCCTCACGTGTGTTCATGACGATTGGTCCGCCCCAAGAGATCGGTTCGTGCAACGCTTTGCCGGAGAAGAGGATAAAACGCAGATCACGATCCGGCGTGGCCTCGATCGAAACGCTGTCTCCCGCGCCGAAGAGTATGGCTGTTTTTTCAGAAAGCAGGTGCGCATCAATCACCACATCTCCAAGGATCAAAAACGCAAATACTGTCTCTTCCGGCTTGGTGGGCAGGGTAATCCGCTCGCCTTTCGGCAGCGAAACGTCAAGAATTCCGGCTTGAATATGCCGCGGAAGCACGCCGCTCACGCCGCCATAACCGCCGGAAAGGACACGCACCTGCGCGCGATCCGCCTCAATCACCGGAATCATGTCCGGTGTGATGCCGAGGTAGGAAGGCTCTGCCATCTTGTCCGCCTTTGGCAGATTGAGCCAAAGCTGGAACCCAAGCATCCGCTCGGAAGCCATCGGCATCTCCTGATGCAAAATTCCGCTGCCGGCGGTCATCCATTGGCTCTCGCCGGATTCGATGGTTCCCTTGTTGCCAAGGCTGTCCATGTGCTCGATTTTTCCGCTGATGAGGTAGGTGATGGTTTCAATTCCGCGATGCGGGTGCCAGGGAAACCCGGCTGTGTAGTCCGCAGGATCAGTCGAATCAAACGAATCCAGCATTAAAAACGGATCAAAATCATATACGTCTCGGTTGCCCAGCACTCGAACGAGCGATACGCCCGCGCCATCCACCGCGCGGAATCCGCGCACAGTCTTTACGATTTCCCGATGTTTCATCCAGTTCACACTCCTTGATCAGTTTGGTCGGTTTGGTGTAGTGGCTTCGCCATCATTTGAGGTAAAGAGATAGCTTGTCATGCTCATTGAGCCAAGCGTGCAGTCCGCATTGATCACAGAGATTGCATCGTCTGCATCGCTCGCGCCGATGACATAAAGAAGCGGAGCAAAGTGGTCCATTGACGGGACAGACAACTGCGCTGATTCGCCAACACGTTCATAATGAATCGCAGAATCGTGATCGCGGCTTACGATGGCCTGATGAATCGATTGATCAAACTCCTGCGCCCAGGGTTGTCCGTCATTCATTCGCCAGTCCACACGCGAGAGATTATGCACGATGTTCCCGCTGCCAAAGATCAACACGCCTTCATCCCGAAGTGGGCGAAGTTTTTGACCGATTGCATAATGCTCGGCGGGGGTAAGCATCGCGTTGATGCTCAATTGCACAATCGGGATATCCGCCTTGGGAAAAACACGATGCAGCACCGACCAGGTTCCGTGATCCAATCCCCAGTTGTTGTCAATCGTGACGAGTTCGCCGATGAGGGATCGCACGCGATAGGCGAGCTCCGGCGAACCGGGCGCAGGGTATTTCAGTTGGTAGAGTTCCTCCGGAAAACCATACATGTCGTAGATCATGTTTGGCGTTGGCGAATCGTTCACCTTTGTTCCGCGCGCAAACCAGTGTGCGGAAACGGAGAGAATCGCCTTTGGTTTTTCCAGCGTTTTGCCAAGCTCGCTCCACGCGCGGGAAAACGTGTTATCTTCAATCGCATTCATTGGCGAACCGTGGCCGATGAATAAAACGGGCATTCTTTTCATAATTCGATATACACCTCGTTTCAAATGCCTTCCAAACATCCTGCCGTATCTTAAAAACAGACAGACGTTATAAAATCATACTATCCCGCATGAGCAAACTTGTAAAGTATGTTTCGCACAATACATAAAAATTGCGAACAGAGTCCCTCTCTCTGGCCTTCTGTAAATTCTTTATGATTGCTTGACAGCAGATATTGCGTATGATATAAATTGAACGATTAATCAATGAATGATCGTTCAATGAAACAGAAGGGGTCAGCGTGCAGAGATGACCATTCGGGAAGACCAGAAAGAAAAACGAAGGCAAGAGATACTCTATGCCGGATTGAGCCTGTTTATTCAGAAAGGATATTCCGGCACAACGATTAAGGACATTGCGCAGGCGGTCGGCATGAGCGCTGGGTTGCTGTTTCATTACTTTGCCTCGAAGGAGGAATTGTACTCAGAGCTCGTTACGCTTGGCATGGAAGGGCCGATGAGCAGCTTGCAGCCAACCACGCAGGAACCGCTGGCTTTCTTCGCGGCGACGGCGGAGCGAATCTTAAGCTACATACAGACGCAGCCGTTTGTCGCAAAGATGTTCGTGCTGATGCATCAGGCGTACTATAGCGACGACGTGCCGGCGAGCGTAAAAGAGCGCTTGGCCGGGTTCGATGTCTACACACCGACGGCACAGATCCTCCGGCAAGGGCAACAAAACGGTACCATTCGCGCGGGGGATCCCGTTGCGCTTTCAATCGCGTACTGGAGCGCGATCCAGGGTGTTGCCGAGACACTTGCGATGCATTCGCACCTTCCTTGCCCAAAGAGCGAATGGATTACGGACATATTGCGCGCAAAACAAGACGAAAAATGAGAGTAGAGGATTTGGGAGGGTTATTTATATGAAGAAGATTATCATCATTGGCGCAGGGCTGGCAGGGCTCACCGCGGGCATCTACGCGCGACAGAGCGGGTTTGAAACCACCATTTATGAGAGCCATACAATTCCCGGCGGCGCCTCCACGAGTTGGCGCAAAAAAGGCTATTACTTCGAGGGCGGGCTGCATTGGTTGACCGGTTCCTCGCCGAAAACGCAGCTCTACAGGCTCTGGCGTGAGGTTGGCGCAATCGACGACACGGTAGA
This sequence comes from Christensenella sp. UBA7703, assembly GCA_002482505.1. Taxonomy (GTDB): domain Bacteria; phylum Bacillota; class Clostridia; order Christensenellales; family CAG-138; genus UBA7703. The sequence continues at coordinate 53,365 of DLGD01000005.1, forward strand.
GATCTATAATCGCGACCCGTTCTTCAGCTTTGAACAGGACGGCAAGCGTGCGTGCTTGTATCGCAATATTGAAAAGCTTCGCGCGCACCTGACGGAGCTTTCTCCCGCCGACAAAAAAGAGATCGACAAACTCTGCGCAGATATTCGTAAGTTTACCAAAGCAGAAATGCCCGTGATGGATTTACCAAAGTTGAAAGCAAAGTATCCGGCGAAATTTCTGATCGGCAAGCTGCTTTCCATGATTCCGGCGATGGCGCGCATGAAATATTACCAGAATCTTTCCGCAAGAGAATATGCCGAGAAGTTTCAAAATCCGCAAATTCGGAATCTATTGATCGAGATGATTGGAGAAGAATATTCCGCATCCAGCGCGATGTTTACCATTGCGACGCTGGCAGCGGGAGACGGCGGCTATCCCGCAGGTGGATCGGTTGCGATGGCGGGCCGTATGGCGCGGTATTTTGAATCGCTCGGCGGTCATATCGTGTACAAAACTCCCGTTGAGAAGGTAATCGTTTCAAACGGGGTTGCAACAGGCGTTGTGATCGCAGGGGAGGCGATCTCGGCGGACGCGGTGATCGTGACAAAGGATGCACTCAGCGCGATTGACACGCTTTTTGACGAGCCGATTCATGAACCGTGGGCGGACAAAATGCGCCGCGAAACCACACCGGTTCTGGATGTCTTCATCGGGCTTGGCGTGGAGGCGGATTTACATGAGTTGCCGGAGAGCGTCACATTCCCCCTGCGCGAGCCAATCCGGTTTGGTAATCTTTCGTTTGGCTGCATCGGAATCAATAACTATGCGGGTTTTGCGGGTTATGCACCGGAGGGCTGCACGACGCTGACAACGGTTTTGATCGGGGATAGTTACGATTTCTGGAAACAGTGCAAAGAGAACGGCATCTACGAAACGGAGAAACAGAAATTGGCGGATGCGGTAATTCGCGCTGTTGAGGAGAAATTCCCGCAGACCATCGGCAAAATCGCAGTTTCGGATGTCGCAACCCCGCTGACTTATGAGCGCTATCTTGGTTCATATAAAGGCAGCTGGATGTCGATCATGAAAAAAGGGCAGGGGACGGTGCAATATCCCGTCAAACCCGATAGTATTCAAAATCTCTATTTTGCCGGACAGCGGCTGATTTCGCCCGGCGGAACCCCGGTTGCGCTGATGTCTGGGCGCGAGGCGGTGCAGCATCTTTGCCTCGATACTGATTCCGTGTTTCAAGCGAACGATTAACGGAAAGAGCATGGGAAGCAGAAAGAGCGGGAGAAAATTCCCGCTCTTTGCGTTTTGCTCGTTTGGCGAGCAGAGTGATATTCGCAGTAAAACCCAGATGAGAAAACCCGCTCTAAGGCGTTTTGAGCACCACAAAAGCGAAAGAAGGAAAACGTCTTTGCATATACAAGAAATCTCGTCTGAGGCGTTCTGAAGACGCGTTTCTGTGTCAACTAGAACATAAGAGATCAATACGAAGTCTGATCTTTCGCATAGTAAATCTGTTTGAAATCTTTGCCGAAGATGCCGACCTTTTGCGTGTCGGGATAGAAGCAGACTTCGGGGTAATGGAAGGTGTCGAAGTCGAGATAGAGCAGCGGCTCGGTTTCGGAGAGATTGGTGAGCTGGTGCGCGCCTTGTTCGCCAGTTGGGAAGAAGATGGAGTCGCCCGCGAATACTTCCTGCTCTCCTTCCGGCGTGCGGAGCAAACCCTTGCCGCTGAGGATGAAGAAGCATTCTTCGTTGATTGTGTGATAGTGGTAAGGGAAGCCTGCTTTCTTCGGCGGGAGCTTGATGAGCGCGGCAACGCAGCCCTTCGCTTCCGTTCGGGAAACAAGGTCGATCTTCTCGTAGTCGTGCACTTCGTGATCCGGTCTGCGCGTCCAGACGGCGTCCGGGGAGTTGGTGTGGCGGATGATGGGCATAAATATTGCCTCCTAAAATGGACTGATTTGACTACATTATACGTTTGAAATATGTTTCTGCAAACAAAAACAAGCCGGAAAACCGACTTGTTCATGTTTGGTGCAGGAAACAGGACTTGAACCTGCATGAGTGTGACCTCACACGGACCTGAACCGTGCGCGTCTGCCAATTCCGCCATTCCTGCAATGGTGTAAAAAAACTGGTGGATGGGGATGGATTCGAACCATCGAAGTCTGCGACAACGGATTTACAGTCCGCTCCCTTTGGCCACTCGGGAACCCATCCACGTAAACATGTGTGGAACTGACGATGAAGTTTTCAAAAATTTTTGGAGCTGGTGATGGGACTCGAACCCGCAACCTGCTGATTACAAATCAGCTGCTCTGCCAATTGAGCTACACCAGCCAGCAAATCTGGTGCCTCAGAGTGGACTTGAACCACCGACACAGGGATTTTCAGTCCCTTGCTCTACCAGCTGAGCTACCGAGGCAAAAAAATGGCGACCCGGAGGGG
>DLGD01000016.1:0-130484 GCA_002482505.1 Christensenella sp. UBA7703
TAGTTTTCAAGGTGCTCTGCCCGTAATCACTCACATTTCGGCTTGTTTTTCGGGCTTTGCTGCTCGCTTGTTTCATGCGAGGCAGCTTGTTTAGTATAGCAATCGGAGTTCGTTTTGTCAACCACTTTTTTGATCTTTTTTTCAAAGTTTTGACTTTGTTTGATCTCGTTTTGCTTGCACTTTTCTGGTGCTCGATTATTCTACTGCTTTCGAATTCGAAAAGCAAGTGTTTTTTGCACATTCTTTTTTGTTTTATTTTCGTCTTGTATATCCATCGGCGAACACCCACAACCACTGGGTATCAAACAGCTCGCGCTTCCATATATATGTGCAACAACGTTCGTCGCGTTGACAAGCGTTTGATTTTTGCTGTATTCTATATAAGAAATTTGAACCGTTAGGAGTAGCTTTATCATATGAGATCCATGACCAGCAAAGAGCTTCGGCAGCTGTATCTCGACTTTTTTGTGTCGAAGGGGCATGCCATCATCCCTTCCGCTTCGCTCATTCCGGAAAACGATCCGACCGTGCTCTTCACAACCGCAGGCATGCACCCGTTGGTGCCGTACCTGATGGGCGCAAAGCATCCGGAAGGCACGCGCTTGGTCGACGTTCAAAAGTGCGTCCGCACGGGTGATATCGATGAAGTTGGTGATTCTTCGCACTGCACATTCTTTGAGATGCTCGGCAACTGGTCTCTTGGCGATTACTTCAAGAAAGAGTCCATTGCGTACTCCTGGGAATTCCTCACCAGCAAGTCGTGGCTCGGAATCGATCCGGCGTTGCTATTCTTCACCTGTTTTGAAGGCGACGAGAACGCCCCTCGCGATACTGTCGCGCACGATTGCTGGGTGCATGAAGGCGTCGCCCCCAGCCATATCGTCTTCTTGCCAAAGAAGAACAACTGGTGGGGTCCTGCCGGCTTAACCGGTCCTTGCGGTCCGGATACGGAGATCTTCTATGATACCGGCAAGGTGCCCTGTGGCCCGGACTGCAAAGCAGGCTGCGATTGCGGCAAGTACCTCGAAATTTGGAACAACGTGTTCATGGAATACAACAAGACCGCGGAAGGCACCTTCGAGCCACTGGCGCAGAAAAACGTCGATACAGGCATGGGGCTTGACCGCACAGTTGCAACGCTGCAGGGTGTCAAGAGTGTTTACGATACCGATGCGTTTGCAGGCATCATCGCCAGTATCGCAACGCTTTCCGGCAAGCAGTATGGCGAGAGCGAAGAGATCACGCGGATGTTCCGCATCGTTGCGGACCACATCCGTTGTGCAACATTCATGCTTGGCGATCAGCGCGGCATCACGCCGAGCAATGTTGATCAGGGCTATATCCTTCGCCGCCTCATCCGCCGCGCAATTCGCTTCGCGATGCAGCTCGGCATCCCGGATGGCAGCCTGACCAAAGTGTCCGAGGCAGTCATTGCACAGTATGGCGAGTTTTATCAGGAACTCACCGTCAACCGCGCGAAGATTCTCGACGAGCTGACCAAAGAGGAACAGCGCTTTGAGCACGCGCTCAAGAAGGGTATCCGCGAGTTTGAGCGGCTGGTTGGCACGCTCAGCGGCAGCATGATTAACGGCGTCAGTGCATTCCATCTTTACGATACGTTCGGTTTTCCGATCGAACTGACGCAGGAACTCGCTGCGGAACGTAACCTCAGCGTCGATACCGTCGGGTTTGATGAAGCATTCAAAGCGCATCAGGAGCTCTCTCACGCGGGCGCGGAGCAGCGCTTCCAGGGCGGTCTTGCCGATCATACGGAAGAGACCGCGCAGCTGCATACCGCAACCCATCTTCTGCAAGCCGGCCTTCGCAAGGTGCTCGGCAGCGATGAGGTTGCCCAAAAGGGCAGCAACATCACCGCAGAACGCCTGCGGTTCGACTTCAGCTTCCCGCGCAAACTCACGCCGGAAGAGCTCTCCGCCGTACAGGCGTTTGTCAATGAAGCCATCGCGGCGGATGTTGAAATCCTCTGCGAAGAGATGACGGTAGATGAAGCGAAGGAGAGCGGCGCAATCGGCCTGTTCGAAAGCAAATACGGCTCCAAGGTCAAGGTGTACACCGTTCCCGGCTATAGCCGCGAGATCTGCGGCGGGCCGCATGCAGCGCGCACCGGCGATCTTGGCCGTTTCGAAATCAAAAAGGAGGAGGCGTCGAGCGCTGGCGTTCGTCGCATCAAAGCGGTATTGATCCATGCGTGATTGGTACGTTTACGATTGGGATTTGCAGGGTTTGCCCGCCCAGTTCCACGTCGATCTAAGATACGTGGAAGAGTTTGACACGCTCGGAGATTTCACCACGCTTCTGTATGTTTCCTGCTATCCCAAGAAAGCAGAAGCGCAAGCGTTCTCCGCGCGGGAAAAGCGTGTGCTGGACAATGTCAGCAAGGAGTGCGAACGCATCCTTGGCGAACATTGTGCGTTCGTCGGCTTTATCGACATACTCGCGCAGCGCAGGTATTATTTCTACACTTCGGATGCGCGGTTGCTCGTTCCGCTGATGGCGTATTGCGCGGAGGAGGATTCCCTGCGCTTGGAGTGCTTTAAGGCTGAGGAGCCCAATCGCCAAACCTACTATCGTCTGCTCATACCGGATAACGCAAAGCGTCAATCCGTGGACAATGCGGCTTACATCGCCTCCCTCCGGCAACGTGGAGACGATAATGCGGCCTATCGCCGGGTCAATCTCCATTTTTATTTTCCGAGTGCCAGCGGGCGAACCCTCTTTGGCGAAAACGCAAAAACGCTCGGGTTTGCAATCGGAAAGACGGATTATATCCCGGAGCGCGAACCGTCGTACTACATCGTGCTTCACGCCATCAGCCCTCTCGATCAGGAATCGATCACAGAGCTGACAACCAAGGCAATCTACGCTGCGGGAACCTACGGCGGCGTGATGGAGCATTTCGACTCCGCGTTCATCCAGAAGCGCGGCATCTTCGGCTGATCAACACCAAAACGCATAAGAACCGGGAGCAATCCCGGTTCTTTTTTTGCACATCACGCTCATTGTTTACACGAAATGCTCAAACACTGCCTGATCCAATGCACGGTTTTCATGGCCGCCAAATTCAGCGACGATATTACCGCCTATCGCGCGGTAAAACCGCATCGCTTTCTCGTTGTGCATGTTGCAGCCATTGTAGAAGCTACCGCGCCCTAGCGCGCGGCAGAACTCACGCACGTACTCCATCGCGAGTGTCCCGATTCCTCGGCGCTGATATTCGCCTAAGAGATAGAGCATATTGATACAGACGGAATTCTTCGGCATGGTCTTTTCCATCTCTCTTCCAAAGCAGAGATGCCCTGCGCATGCGCCATTGACTTCGATAAAGCACAGTCGCTGGTCAGGATCAACCGCAATTTTCCGAAAACGCTCCTCCGAAGCCGCAACGTCAAATTCTTCGATCCATTCGCGCGGATAGATCTCACTGTACGTCTCTATGCGGGTTTGAAGGCGCATTTTCACGATTTCCGGAACCTCGTCCGGCAAAACGGGACGAAAGGTTACGCTCTCCTTTCGTTCTCGCTTCTTGAAATCCCCGTTGTGATCCATCATTTCCCCACACAGAACCGCTCAAAGATGCGGTCGATGACCGTCGCATCCACGTCGGTCCCCGTGATGGAGCCAAGGTGATGCAGCGCGCTCTTCACATCCGTCGCCACGCAGTCAAGCTCCTTTGCCGCTGTTGCATCTCGAAGCGCCGCAAGCGCTAGCTCCAGCGCGCGGATGTGCCGTTCATTGGTGATCGTCGAACCGTCCGCCCGTTCCGGCGCAGCCAACGCAAGAATTGTGTCTTGCAGCTCGCGTAAGCCTTCGCCTGTCTTGGCGCTGACGCGAATGGCCTCTCCCGTATAATCGCACGCCTGTGGTAAATCACTCTTGTTCAGCAAGACAATGCGCGTGCTTTGCTGCGTTTCATTGAGGAGTTCTGTATCCTGTTTTGTCAATGGCGCAGAAGAATCCATCACAAGGCAAACTACGTCTGCCCGGCGGATTGTCTGCCGTGCGCGATCTACGCCGATTCGCTCCGCCTCATCGTTCGCTTCGCGGATGCCTGCCGTGTCGATGAGGCGAACGGGAACGCCGTCCATACTCAGTTTTTCGTCAATGATATCCCGTGTCGTTCCGGCAACGGCGGTGACAATCGCGCGATCGTTCCCAAGCAGCGCGTTCATCAAAGAAGACTTCCCAACATTCGGACGCCCAACGATGGCAACCTGCAAACCGTCCCGCAGCACCCGTCCGCGTCTCGCTTTGGCAATCATCGCGTCCACGCGCGCAATCGCCGCCATCAACGATTCCGGCAGCGTCTCCAAGGTGTCCGCCTCGGCTTCATCGGGGTAATCGATCGCAGCGTCAATCCCGCTCAGCGCATCGGTCAGAAGGTCTTCCACAGAAGCGATCTCACGTTTGATACTGCCTTGCAACTGTGCCAGTGCGGATTTCAGGCTCTGCTCTGCGTCGGCATTGATTACGTCCATCACCGCTTCGGCGGCAGAGAGATCCATCTTGCCGTTTAGGAAAGCCCGTTTGGTGAATTCGCCGGCTTCCGCAGGACGAAATTTGAGCGAAGCCAGCGCGCCGAGCACGCGTTGAACCGTCTGCATGCCGCCGTGAACATTCAGTTCCATCATGTCCTCGCCCGTGTAACTGCGCGGTGCGGGAAGATAGACCACCATGCAGTCGTCAATCAACTCATTTCGGTAGGAGAGCTTTGCGTGCGAAAGCTCACGCGGATATTGGGTCGGGTCGGGATCGAGCAGCTCGCGCACACGGCTTGCTTCACTGCCTGAAATACGAATGATCGCAATCGCTCCGCCGATGGCGGAGGACGGCGCGTAAATCGTGTCTTCCATTGCGTTCTCCAGTCATAATCTTTCGTCAAGCATTTTCGCTCAACCTGATGCGCTTTTTGCCCAAAATAGAATGCGAGCCGCCGCGAAATCTGCGACGGCTCGTTTTGCTTCGTTACTTTGCCGGGGTAATGACAACGTGGCGATTGGGTTCTTCCCCTTCGCTGTGTGTGGTTACGCCGGAAAATCCTTGCAGCGCGCTGTGCAGGATGCGCCGTTCATAAGGATTCATCGGTTCCATCGATACAGGTCGGCCAGTCTGCCGCACATGCTGCGCGTTTTTGCGTGCAAGGCGTTTGAGTGTCTCTTCCCTACGGGAGCGATACCCTTCCGTGTCAAGTGTGACGCGGATGTAGCCTTCTTCTTTGCGGTTCTTGTTGGCAACCAGCGAAACGAGATATTGCATGGCGTCGAGTGTTTCCCCACGGCGACCGATCAGCAACCCCATCGTTTCCGCATCGATGCAGAGTCTTAGCCCGTTGTCCGTGTCTGCCGCCAGCACCGGCGCAGGATTGTTCATCTTCGTGAGCAGATCGCTTAAAAACATAGCGCAAGGCGTATTTTTTGCGAGTTCTTCACTGTAGTCAAAGTGCTCTTGCGGTGCTTCCGGCGCGCGCTCACGGTTCAGATCCGTGCGCGGGGCGTTGTTGCGATCCTGCCTCGGTGCGCCATAGGAGGAAGGGCCACGCTGTGAGCGATCATTCCGCTCGCCATCGCGGCGGTCACGGCGATCGCCTCTTTGCGGCTGTTCGCGACGTTGTTGGAAGCTTGCTTCCTTCTCTTTGCGATAGACCTGCTCCATCTCCATGACGAGCGGCACTTCGCGCTGCGTCAGGCGGACGACCGCCTGCTTTGCGCCAATACCGAAGAGGCCCTTGCTCTCGGACTGGATGGTTTCGATCTCGACTTCGTCGATGGTCACGCCCATTTCGTTCAGGCCAATAAAGATGGCCTCATCTACGCTGTGACCCGAAAACTCCATGCTCCTCATTTTTCAATAACCTCCGTAACCACAGCCTGCTTTTTGGCAAACGAGCGGTTGATCAAGAGCGATGTCCCCAGCGAGAAGATGTTGCTGAATGTCCAATACACCGCAAAGCTTGCGTTGTACTGTAAGCAGAACACAAATGACATCACCGGCATAAGCCAATTCATCACCTTGTTCGTGCTCGCTGTCGCATCGCTCTTTGGCTGGTTCTTCTGCATGATCCAGGTGGAAAGATAGGTCGATGCGCCTGCAAGGATCGGGAAGATGAACCAACCATTGTTAAAGCCTTTGTAGAGTTCGGCGCAAGGCGCCATCAGCGCGTTATAGCTCGTCGCCAATCCGTCTGTCAGTGTTGCGAGCGCATAGGCATCGCCATTTTTGACGAAGAACCCAAGGTCAACAAAGCGCTGGAGCGCTTCCGGGTGCTCCTGGAAATACAGTAGCTTCGGCAGCGTGTTGTTCGCCGCGCCAAAGAATTCTTTCGCGGTCGCAACCACGGGCGAAAACCCGTTGTCGGGCATCCAGAGGTTGTTGATCCAGAAGAACTTAAAGCTCTGGAAGAGCTCAATTCCTTTATCCTTGTTATCATCCAGCGTAAGAATCAGGCGAACCATCATCTCGTTGCCCCATTGACGGAAAGCCGCAATGAAGATGAAAAACAGCGGCATCGTGATGAGCATCGGCAAACAACCGCCAAACATGCTCGCGCCGCTTTCGCGCATGAGTTTTTGCTGCTCCGTGTTGAGTTTCTGCGGATCGTTTGCGTACTTCTTCTTCAGCTTGTCGAGCTGTGGCTGAATGGCAGCCATCTTCATCGAAGATTTTCTCGAACGGATGTCGCCAAAGACCGTCAATAAACGGATGAACAACGTCGCGATGATAATCGTCAGAACGATGTTCTCGTTGGTCAGCGCCTCATAAAGCCAGCGCATTCCAAGGAAAGCCCATTGTGTAATAAAGAAATCGCCTTGCAAGGGGGATGCCCTCCTTCTCTCTATATACGGGATATTGTTATTCTAGCTAAATCGGTGAGAAATGTGAATCGATTTACGGAACCGGATCGTAGCCGCCTTTACAAAACGGATTGCAGCGCAGAATGCGCCAGATGGCAAGCAGACTGCCTTTCCAGGCACCGTGTTTACTCAGCGCTTCCATCGCATACTCCGAACAGGTCGGTGTAAAGCGGCAGCTTGGTGGCACCAACGGAGAGATGTATTTCTTATAACCACGGACGAGTGCGATTAAAACTCGCTTCATCCCTTGTCCTCCGCCTGAATCAGGCCCGCGCGCTGGAGTTGGGAAAGCATCCCTTCCCGAATGCTGAGAAACGGTGCGTCAATGATGGAATCCCGCGCGATGAAGATCAGGTTTGTTCCGCCTTTGATCGCGGGGATCAGCGGGGTTACCGCCTCACGCATGCGCCGTTTCACGCGGTTGCGTACAACGGCATTGCCGATTTTTTTGCTGACTGAAAAACCGATTTTTGCGCTCGTGCTGCGGCTTTTTGCATGCACCAGCGCAACGTACTTTCCACCGCAGGATTTTCCGACGCGGTAGGTATAGCGGAATTCTTTCTTCCGCCGCAGGGAGTCACTGTGCTTCACGCTGCCGCATCCTTTAAAAAATTCATCCGTCCGGCAAGCCTTCTTGCCGGAGTTCCGGCGGCATTGTCCGTGTAGGAAACCGAAAAGAACGCGCCCCTTCGGGCAAACACACGTTCCCCGAAATACAAACATGCGGCAAGCAAATGCCCGCCGCAAGCGCTTGTGCGTTCTTTTACGGTTCTGATCAAAAAAATCCCGTTACGCGCTGAGAACTTTGCGGCCTTTCGCGCGCCTACGCTTGATGACATTGCGGCCATCTGCCGTTTTCATACGCTTACGGAATCCGTGCACCTTGCTCCGCTGACGCTTCTTGGGCTGATAGGTTCGAAACACTCGAATACACCTCGCTTTGTTGTTGAGTCTAGCAGGCGCTTGCCTGCGAAAATCGCACACACGGGCAGTCCCCCGCATGATATGAACCTTATGTATTATAGTGGACGGCGCAAAGCCGTGTCAAGGAGTTTCTTGCCGTTTGGCCAACACGCAGCTTTGCAGGAGCACCTCTATGCGCGCAGCTTTGCAAACACCAGCCGCCCGGCCGAGGTTTGCAGCGCACTTGTGACCACGATATCCAGCGTCTCGCCGATGTGTTTTCGCGCGTTTTCTACGATGACCATCGTACCATCCGGCAAATATCCAACGCCCTGCCCCGCCTCCTTACCTTCTTTTACGATAGCGAGCGGCAACTCTTCGCCCGGCAAGAGAACCGAGCGCACGGCGTTTGCAAGATCATTGATGTTTAAGACAGGCATGTTCTGCACCGCGGCAACCTTGTTGAGGTTGTAATCGTTGGTCACGAGGATGCCGCCCAGGTCGGTTGCAAGGCGAAGGAGCTTGAGGTCAACCTCGTCAACTTCATCATAGTCCTTTTCCTCGACGGCGACACGCTGATCGAGCTCTCGTTGCATCGAGTGGAGAATATCCAGCCCTCTGCGCCCGCGGGAGCGTTTCATCGCATCCGAGCTGTCCGCAATGTGCCGCAGTTCCTTGAGCACGAACGCGGGCACGATGATCTTGCCTTCCAAAAACCCGGTTTTGCAGATGTCATAGATGCGCCCGTCGATGATGACACTGGTGTCAAGCACCTTTGGCCTCGCGCTTCCTGCGGCAATGCCTTTTGCAAGGTGCCCACGCCGCGCATAGCCATCCATCAGTTCCGCGCGGCGGGTTATGCCGATGTGCCCGCCATAGTACCCACAGATGAGAAAGAGCAGCAGCGTGATGATCTCCGGCAGAACCGGAACATCGATGGTACGCATAATCAGGCTCAGTAGGAATGCAAAAAGCATACCGATCATAATGCCAATCACGCCGAAGAGAATATCCAGCGCGGGCATTTCGGTCAACCTACGTTCGAGCTTTTGGAAAAATCCGTGAATGCCATCTATGATCTTTGGAGATAAAATAAAAAAGATGATTCCGAATGAAACACCAACGATCACATAGAGGGCAGCCATCACGGCGGGTATGGTGGTATAGCGCAGCACGTAGTCGTATCCGGGGCATTTGAACGAATAAAGCACCCAAGCGACGATTCCGCAGCCGATGCCAATACCGACCAGCGCAATTAGAATCCTAAGTACCTTCCGCATGCAGTGATTGGCGTTTTCCCGTTTGGTTTAGCCCCCAACCAGGGGAAGGAATTCGCTTTCCTCCTTTCCGCACGACGCGGCAAGCTCCGCGATGAGCACTTGCCTTGCCGTTAAATACATCTTCCGCTCTCCGGCGGAGAGGCCTTTTTCGCGGTCGCGGTGGATAAGGCACTTGACCACGTCCGCCACGCCGTAGATGTCGCCTACACGGAGTTTGTTGAGATTGTCGCGGTAGCGCTGGTTCCAGTTCTCGCTTTCATCCGCGCAGCCATCCTCCGTAAGAAAATCGATAATCTTGCGGCAGTCGTCCGGGCATACGAGTTTCCTGAGCCCAACGGTTTCCGCCGAAGCGACCGGAACCATCGCCGTCATTTTGCCCATGACAAACCGAAGCACATAATACTGCGCCGACTCACCGAGAACGGTTTGTTCCTGCACAGATTCAATTTCCCCAACGCCATGCATGGGGTAACAGACCATATCGCCTATTTCAAACACCGGCAACGCTCCTTTCGCAAAAATTGTTACTTCATATGTGTTATACTATATCATCTGTCGTTCATAAATGTCAACAAAATCTCGTATAATATCATACCGTAACGGCTGTGTCAACAAAAAATTTAGCGCGATTCAAACGTTTTTTCCTCGACAGCCGCTTTGTTTTTATTTCGTTTGAAAAGAAACGCTTATTAAACGAACAAAGTGCCATACTATAACAACGGACGAAGGCTGCAAAACAGCCTTCGCCCTGCGTTTATTTGTTGATAACGTGCTTAGATCAACGTCTGTTGCTCAGCAAAGCTCATGTCGAGCAGGCGTTTACTCACGCGCTGTTCAAACATCGTGCTCATCGGCGCGCGATCATGGATAATCTTCACTGCCTGGGCAAACATCGGCGCTGCGGAGATGAAGCGAATCTTGCTGGAAAGGCTCGCAGCCGGGCATTCGAGCGTGTCTGTGGAGACGAGGAATTCAATCGGACTGGCGTCGATCTTCTTGATGCCCTCTTCGTTGAGCACATTGTGCGAAAGCGCGGCGTAGACCTTCTTTGCGCCTTTGTCGGTGAGTGCGTAACTCACGTCCACGAGCGTACCGCCGGAGATGGAAAAGTCGTCGATAACGAGACAGTTCTTGTCTTTCACGTCGCCGATGATCTCAAGCACCTTCGCGTTTTCATCGTGACCGACGCGCATCTTGTCTCCAATGGCAACCGGACAGTTCAGCTCGGTCGCGAACTCTCGCGCGCGCTTTGCAGAGCCTGCGTCGGGAGAAACCACTACGAGGTCTTCGTTGACGATCCCCTGCCTGCGAATGTACTCGCATAGCAATTCTTTTGCGTAAAGATGGTCGACAGGCTTTTTGAAGAAGCCCTGCACTTGCGGTGCGTGTAGATCCATCGTGATGATGCGGTCAACGCCCGCAACCTCGATGCAGTCCGCGCAAACACGGGCGCGGATGGAAACGCGTGGTTCGTCTTTCTTGTCGCCTTTTGCGTAGGAAAAATACGGAATGATGGCTGTAACAGAGTTTGCGCTGGCGCGCTTGAATGCATCAATCCAGAATAACAGTTCTACAAACTCGTCGTTTGGCTGGCGGCCGATGGGTTGAACGATATAAACGTCCTTATCGCGGATGGATTCGTTGACCCGTACAAAGATATTCCCTTCACTGAATTTGATGGTCTCCGCGTCACCGAGCTGTGTTCCAAGATAGGCGCACATCTTCTTGGCGAAAGGTTTGCCCGTGCTTCCGGCAAATATCTTGATAATTCCCGAACCCGTGTACATGTGTTTCTCCTCTTTCCCTAAAGCGTAATGTTCCGTCTCCCATGCGTGTCTGCAACCACATTATAGCAGAGGGCACGCAGGTTCTCAACACAATATAGCCGGTTGAGCAGATTTTCTCCTCTCCGCTCCCCCGGTGTTCCCTTTCAAAGCAGCTCTTGCCTGGAATATCTGTCTATTCTATGGAGATTTATGCGTTTATTTCTGCGGTCTCGACTCAAAAAATGCGCGCGTTTCGCGCAGAAGCGCGTTGTTGCGCCATGTCTGCCCCGGCACAACCTCAGGTCGGTGATCGCCATGATAATCGCTCCCGCAGGTGATGATGAGCCCCATCTGCCGCGCAATGCTTGTGATCACCACACTATCCCCGTCGCTCAGCGAAGGGTGATACCCCTCCATGCCCATCAGCCCCAGCTCTTTGAGCATCGGGGCGATCTTGTGCGGGTCTGCGTGCCCGTTCATCGGGTGCGCCCAAACCGGAACCCCGCCCGCGCCAACGATGAGCCGGATGATTTCCTCCGGTGAGAAACGCTCTACCGTATAGAACCCCGGGCAGCCCTTGCGCAGATATTTTGCGAAGGCTTCCTTCGTGTTTGCGGCATATCCGCCTTTGACGAGCGCAATGGCAATGTTCAGCCGCGTCGCCGCGCCGATTTCGCCGCCGAGATGCGCCTGTATGTCGCAGCCGATGGCGTGAAGCCGTTTTACGATCTCCCTGTTTCGTTCGCCGCGCCGTGTCAACGCGATGCTAAGCGCGTGCTTCATTCGCGGCTCTTCTGTGTCGAAGTCCAGCCCGAGAATATGCATCTCGTGCGGCCATTCTGCGTCCATCTCAATCGACGGCAGAAAGCGAATGCCGAGAGTTGCCGCTTCCGCGCGCGCCTCCGGTACGCCAAGCACATTGTCGTGATCCGTCAGCGCGAGCATGGTGATCCCGCGTTCCGATGCCGTGCGCACCACCTGCGCCGGCGTGTCAGAGCCGTCCGAACAGTTGCTGTGCAGGTGCAGGTCAAAGGGTTCCTGTTTGGTTGTGTGTTCCTGTATTTGGGTCATCTATGCTCCGTGTTTCTACCGTTCATAAAGACAGGGCGGACATGCCGCCCCGTCTCGGGTTTGCAAACGTCGTTTGTCGGGTATCTGATTCTCTTTTTCCTGTCTTCTTAGACCGGTACGCCCTGCACCTCCGCGTTCAGGGGTTCCGCCGGGGTTGCCTCCGGCTTCTTCCGCTTGCGCTTTGGTGTTGCTTTTTTGAGAATCTCCGCCGGGCTTGTGCCGTTGAACACAGCCATGAACTCTTCGCCCGTCACACGTTCGTATTCAATCAACATCTCGGAGACGCGATCCAGCGCCTCCATGTTTTCGCTGATGATGCTGCTCGCGCGTGCAAATTGGGTTTCGAGTATGACACGCACCTCGGAATCCACCGTTGCAGCAAGCGATTCGGAATAGTTACGCTGGTGTCCCCAGTCTTTGGCAATGAACACCTCTTCCTGTCCGCCGAGGAACATCGGGCCCACAGAGTCGCTCATGCCGTACTCCGTGACCATCTTCTTTGCGACATCGCTGGAGCGCTGGAGGTCGTTATACGCGCCTGTGGAAACATCGTTGAACTTGAGCTTTTCTGCAACTCTGCCGCCCATCATCATCGCGATGTTATCCAGCAACTTATTCTTGGTCACATGCATCATGTCTTCTTTCGGCAGGGACATCGTATAGCCTGCTGCCATGCCGCGCGGCACGATGGAGACTTCATGCACCGGGTCGCATCCTGCGAGTTTCATCGCAACGATGGCGTGCCCGGCTTCGTGATAGGCTGTGATGCGCTTGTCCGCCTCGGTGATCACACGGCTGCGCTTCTCCGGCCCCATCTGCACGCGGGTAATCGCTTCTTCCAGCTCCGTCATGCCGATGGCTTTCAGATCGGCGCGTGCGGCGAGAATCGCCGCCTCGTTGAGTACGTTTTCCAAGTCTGCGCCCGTAAATCCCGGTGTGCGCTTGGCAAGCGTCGCGAGCGATACATCTTTACCGAGCGGCTTGTTGCGCGCGTGTACTTTTAAAATTTCCTCGCGGCCTTTCACGTCCGGATAGCTGACCGTAATCTGGCGGTCAAAACGGCCGGGACGCAACAGCGCGGGGTCGAGGATGTCCGGACGGTTGGTCGCAGCGATGACGATAATTCCTTCGTTCGGTGCAAAGCCATCCATCTCGACAAGGAGCTGGTTGAGCGTTTGTTCGCGCTCGTCGTGTCCGCCGCCCATGCCGGCTCCGCGGTGGCGTCCAACCGCGTCAATTTCATCAATGAAGACGACGGCGGGTGTCGCGCGCTTGGCAGTCTGGAACAGATCACGCACGCGGGAAGCGCCAACGCCAACAAACATCTCAACAAAGTCCGAACCGGAAATTGAGAAGAACGGAACCTTCGCTTCGCCAGCAACGGCTTTTGCAAGCAGCGTCTTGCCGGTACCTGGAGGGCCCACGAGCAGAACGCCCTTGGGAATCCGCGCACCGATGGCATTGAAACGTTGGGGAGCGCGCATAAAATCGACGATCTCCTTGAGTTCCTCTTTTTCCTCGTCCGCTCCCGCAACATCGGCAAAGGTGACGTTCATCTTGTCGCCAATGGTCATCCGCGCGCGGGATTTGCCGAAGTTTTGCATCTGTTTGCCGCCACCCTGCGCCCGCATCATAAAGAAATAGAACGCGACGATTGCGCCAATAAACAAGAGACTCGGCAGCAACAGTGTCCAAATCGATTCTTCCGTGACAACGGATTCATAGGCAAAGCCGTAGTCCGCACTGGAAATCTCGGAGACACTGCCAAATTGATCCGACTTTGCGGAATAGACGATCGCCGCCATATCCGCGCGGAAGGTCTCCTCGCTCGGAAGCACTACGAGGAATTCCGCCCTCTTGGGCAGGTCTTTCATCTCAAACTTGCTGTCCGCATACAGACCGTAGACCTTTCGGCCGTCGACCAGAATTGCCTTAATCGTTTTCTGCGTTGTGTCTGCGTTCTCAGTGTTGCGTACCAGCTGTAAAAACTTCGAGTTATAGTCCAGCTCGTCCGGCTTTGCTTGTCCGGGGTTCATGCCGGTAATCATATAAATGATGGCCACAAACAGCCCAACCCAGATCAACGCGGTGATGACTTTTCTATTCAAGTAACTTTCCTCCATCTGCGAACGGCGAAAAAATTGTTCGCCGCTGCGCCATTCGCCCGGCAACTTCTGCCGCGCGATCGGCAACCTCAAGTCAAAATTCGCAAGAGGTACCTTTTATCTTCTAATCCGTATCTTCTTATTCTTCTCCGCTATAGACGGAGGGTTTGAGCACGCCGACATACGGCAGGTTGCGTAAGAATCCATCATAGTCCAGCCCGTAGCCAACCACGAATTCGTTCGGGATTACAAATCCGCGATAGTCCGGAGTCAGGTCGCATTCGCGACGTGAGGGCTTGTCCAGCAAACAGCAGATCTTCACCGAAGCGGGGTTGCGGCTTGCAAGCAGCGTCAGCAGATGTGAAAGCGTCAGCCCGCTGTCCATAATGTCTTCGGCGATGATGACGTGCTTTCCGGTAATCGAGGTGTCGATATCCTTCGTGATGCGAACGATCCCGCTGGTTCTGCGCTCATTGCCATAGCTGGAGATGCCCATGAACTCCATCTGAAGATTCAAATCCATCGCACGCGCAAGGTCTGCAAAAAACATGACAGCGCCCTTGAGGATACAGACGAGCACGATATCGCCTTCCACATTCGCGTAATCTCTGCGCAATTCCGCGCCGAGTTCCGCAATGCGCTCTTTAATCTGCTCCTCAGAAACAAGCACCTTTGCAATGTCGTCGTGATTGATGAGCCCTTTCAATCCATTGTCCCCCTGTTACATATAATATGGAGAATCTTCTGCGTGCCCGGCGTGACCTTCGCGTGTTCCGAGATGGTCAGTCCGCAGGCAAAGTAAACCTGATTCCCCGAACAAAGCAGCGGAATATCCCGCCGTTCTTTCGCAATCTTTTTATCGGTCAGCACATCGCCAAGCTTCTTTTCGCCCGGTGCACCAAGCGGGTAAAAGCGGTCTTTGTCCCGTCGGGAGCGAACGACCAGATCGCCGGGCAGCTTTTCCAGATCGAGAAATGCCTCAAAACCATCCTTTGGTAGATGCCATGCATCCGTGCGCTCGCTGTGCCATGTGCCGCGCGGGGTGACTGTTTCGACGCCAATGACGAATGGCACCTCAAAATCCAACGTTTCGGGATAGATCCCGACAAACAGCGCTTGTGAATCGACCCATGCGGAATATCCGCCCGCTAACTCAATCGCCGTTCCCGTCTGCGCATTTGCCAGCGCGAGCACGCGGCGGATGTCCGCTTCCGAAACCGCACCGATCAAATGGAACAGCCGCTTTCTCACAATGCGCGAGGCAATCGGCCTTGGTAATTCAGAAAGCTGCTTTCGATTCAGCCCGTCGCCAAGCAAAATCTCTTTCTCCGCTTCATCCGCCAATTGACCGAGCAGCGCTTCGTCCTGATTGAGCAACTCCGCTGTCTTGCAGAGCGTCTGCGCGATCGCGGGGTTTATTGTGCGCAGCATTGGCATCAGCTCGTTTCGGATGCGGTTTCGCGTTGCCGTATTCTCCGCGTTGCTCTCGTCTTCGCAATGCGCCTCGCCCTGTTCGGCAAGAAACGCGAGGATCTCGTCGCGGCTGACGCATAACATCGGGCGAATGATAGAACCGTTTTTCGGTTTCATGCCGCCTAGGCCAGTCGTTCCGCTGCCGCGGATGAGGTTTAAGAGCAGCGTCTCTGCCTGATCGTCCCGGTGGTGAGCCGTAGCGATCACACTGGCTCCAAAGCTGATTCTTGCGCGGCGAAGAAAGTCATAACGTACCTCGCGTGCCGCCTGTTCGAGCGACTGCCCGTGTTCTCTGGCATATGCCGGAACATCAGCGATCTCTGTCGCCAGAGGAATCGAAAGCCGCTCGCAAAGCGCTTCGCAAAAACGTTGGTCGCGCAGGGCAGATTCACCCCGGATGCCGTGGTTCAGGTGCGCGGCGAACAATCCGCGAATCTTGCCCTCAATGAACAGTTTGTGCATCGAAAGCAGGAGCGCGGTGGAATCCGCCCCGCCGGATAGCGCAACAAGCACAAAATCCGTTGGGTTACATTCACAGGCGGCGAGTTCGTTTTCACCGATCAGCCGCCGTTGCCCATGAGTCACCGCATAGATCTCCAGAATGAAATATAGTGCTATTCTACCCGCATCAAATTCGTTTGACAAGGGTTGCGGCGAAAATACCGCCACATGTCGCAAACAATTCACGTTGCGTTGTTTTTCATGCTGTTTTTTTGCTTGTTAGAAGCATAAAGGGTTCCCTTTGGTTCAATTGCAACGCAGCAGGTTTTGACACCCGGTTGGGAATCCACTATACTGATAAAGCAATTATCGGGAGGCGAACTATGCCGGATTCGATCCACAGCGGACATCGCGAACGGATTCGCGAGCATTACAAAACCCACGGGGCCGAGGCGTTTCTGGATCACCAGTTCCTCGAGCTTCTGTTGACCTATGCCATCCCGCGGAAGGACACAAACGAACTTTCGCACCTCCTTCTCACGCGTTTTGGTTCACTCGAAGGCGTGGTCACGGCCGAAATTCCCCAGTTGATGCTCGTCGAAGGCGTTGGTGAAAGCGCCGCGGTTTTCCTGCGCATGCAAGGCGATCTGTTCCGCAGGCTTCGTCTTCATCGCCTCGCGGATGCACGCGGAAACATCCGCCTGTCTTCGCCTGTTGAGGCCGCGCGGTATGCCGTTTCGCAACTTTCGCTGAACACCTACGAAACCGTGCTTGCCGTCTGTCTCAACGCAAAAAAGACGGTGCAAAGCTGCGAGCAAATCCTAGGCGGTTCGCTCAGCGAAGCGCAAATCTACCCGCGCAACATTGCGGAGGCGGCGCTCCTTCGCCGCGCGCATGGCATTCTGCTCATCCATAACCACCCCTCCGGCGATCCCTCGCCTTCCAAAGTGGACGCGGAGACGACACAGTCCGTCCGTGCGGCTCTGGAGAGCATTGGTGTGCAGCTCTTTGATCACATCATCGTCGGCGGAGATCATGCCTATAGCTTTGCAACGGGCGCGGTCATCGGCGTATCCAGCGCCGAAGCAGAGGTGTTTACTCTGGCCGATTATCAGGCACTGCAGGCGCAGGCCGCGCGAACGGGCGCGCTCCTTCGCGTCATGGAGCCGTACTAATCTTTCTCAATCGACCTGTTTGTGTACGAAATTGCGAAAGCGACGGATTTCTTTCCGCCGCTTTTGTGTTTCTGTCGCTCGTTGATCCGTTAACTCTGGGGTACAGTCTCTTTGACCGAGAATGTCACCGTCAGGTTTGCTTCCACCGCGATGGAGCTGCTCTTGAACACAACGCCAACCAGCTGGTTTTCAACCGGTGCTTCGGTAACCTCCAGCATAGCGCTCAGCGTAACGCTGCCTGCCTCGGCGATTGCCTCCGCCTTTGCCCGTGCATCCGCAACCGCCGCCGCCAGCGCGCCCGCATAGGCGGAGGAGGCATCCAGCAAGCTATAGGTTACCTCATAGCTTTCAATGATGTGCGCGTCAATAATCGGCGAAAGGATCGTGTTCACGCGGCTGATGTTGTCTTCCCGAATCGTGATCGTCTGCCGCGCTACATAGCCTGTGATTGCGCCGTCACTTTCGCGCGTCGTGGTGCTGATCGTCACGCCGGATGTGGTCACGTTTTTTGCGAGCACGCTCTGCGCGCCTGCGGTGTCTTTCACCTGTTGCGTCGCGGCTTCGCAGAGTGTTGCCGCCTCTTCCGAGGAGTTGCTCGCGCCTGCTGTCACGATCGTAATCGTAGCAAAATCCGGCTCCACCGTCACAACGCCATACCCGCTGACCACGATGGTATGCTCTGGCGGTAGCGCTTCGTTGTTGACGATAACGTTTGGCTGCTCCGGCTTTGCGGTGGGTCCCGGCGTGATATCGCCTTCCTCTTTACAGGCGGCAAGCGAAAACATCAGGCTCCCCATCAGCCCTAAGACAATTCCCGCACGCAGGATATATTTGCTTGTTTTTGTGATTCGCGTCAAGGTGTTATCCCTCCAAATCCACTCGGTTGCGTGTTCCGTTGTGTAAAAATTCGTATAGATTTTCGGCCGCGAGGTTGACAAGCCTCTCCCGCACATCCTTCGGCAGCCATGCCGCGTGCGGAGTAATCAGGCAGTTTTTCGCTGTCAAGAGCGGGTTGTCCGGTAAAATCGGTTCCCGATCGACCACGTCCAGCCCCGCCGCGTAGATCACGCCGTTGTTCAGCGCATCTGTCAGCGCCTGGGAGTCGACCAGCGCGCCGCGCGCGGTATTGATCAATATTGCGCCGGGTTTCATCGTCTTGAGCGTCTCGCGGTTGATGATCTGCCGCGTCTCGTCGGTCGCTGCGCAATGCAAGGAGAGCACATCGCTCTGGCAAAAGAGCTCCTCGCGCGAAACATACGCGCCGCAAAACGCTGTTCGCATGTTTCGGCTGTACCCGATGATGCGCATGCCAAGCGCCTGCGCAATTCGCGCGCTTTGGCAGCCGATTGCCCCCGTGCCGAGTACGCCAAAGGTCTTCCCCGTGAGTGCGATCATCGGCGCATCCCAAACACAATCTCCCGCATGCTGGGTCCAGCGCCCTTTTCGCAGCTCCGTATCCAGCGTCTTCGTGCGGTTGGTGAGTTCAAGGAGCAGCGCAATCGTATGCTGTGCAACCGCGTCGGTCGAATATCCCGGCACGTTGTAAACAGCGATGTTGTGCCGCCGCGCCGCGGCCAAATCAATCTTGTCATAGCCCGTCGCAAAGAGACAGAGAAAACGCAGATTCGGTGCCTGCGAAAACTCTATTTCGCCCAGCCGCGCGCGATTTGTGAATACCGCGTCCGCATTGCAAATCCGCTCGCCAATCTGTTCCGGCGCGGTGTGATCATATATGGTGAGCGTTCCAAAGGCGCGGATGGGCGCCCAATCGATGTCTCCGGGATTGACGGAATACGCGTCTAAAATCACGATGTTCATCTGTTTCTCCAGGTTGCTTTGGCTCTTTTTGCAGTATAGCGCAATTCGCTTGCTGTGACAAGCAAGGCGATATTTTATCGACTATCTGCTTGTTTTTTGTTCTATCCTGTGCCATTCGTTGCACGCCATCCCAACATGTAGTATAATATGTAGATACTGTGGCATAGTAGACGCTTTCCGAAAAAACACATGTTTTGAAAGGAATGCTCCTGCTTTATGTCCACGCATTTTCACGCTATTGCGCTTTTAGAATTCACACACGTTTCACACAAATAGAACGATTTCTAAAAAAAGAAAGGATTGAAAACATCTTTGGCTTCCAAAGCAGGCAATGAAACATCCGGCGGAAAAAAATCCACGGCAACACGAAATGACGCTGCGGGGCGCAACAAAGTAGCTTCCGAAGGAATCGGCGTACTGCTGATCGCCGGTGGCATTCTTGCGGCGGCCTATCTCTTCTTTTCCGCCACGGGTTACCTTGGCGAAATGCTCGGAAAAGCGCTGTTCGGCATGATCGGCGTAATCGCCTATGCCCTGCCGGTCATCCTGATTGCCGTGGGCGTCATCTATATCCGCGGGGCGAGTAACGCGCGTCTCAACGGCGGCGGCTGGTATCTTCTTTTGAGCATTCTGGCACTGGTCACGCTGTTTAGCACCATCCGCAACGCGCTCACCGACGGCATGGAATACATGGCGTATATCAACGACGCGCTGTCTATCGGACAAAATGCACATCTTGGCGGCGGGTTTATCGGCGCCGTGTTGAGCTATCTGTTGCTCAAGCTCGGCGGCCCTACGCTTTCCTATATTCTCTGCATTGCGCTGCTCCTCGTTTGCGTGATCAAGATCACGGGCTTCTCCCTGCGGGATGCTTCCGAAGTGCTCACACAAAAAGTGCTCACAGCCATGGAGAATTCTCAAGAGCGTGCGAGCGAACGCGCGATCGAATATGAATCCCGCGAAGAACGCCCCATGTTTACCCTGACTCTGGAGGACGAACAATCAAAAGCTCCCGGAAAAGGAAAAAAGGCGGCTCTTCCGGAGGCTGTTGTGCCACCTTCGACCAAAGCGAAAAGCCAGCGTGTAGAAGCGTTCGACAAGCCGGAGATCGATCTTTTTGAAAAACCGGGAAAATCCAGAAAGTTGAAGTCTTCCCCGGCAAAGGATGCCGACCTCAAGGCGTTTGGCGAACAAAAAGGTGAGTTCGTTACGAAAAACGGCGAAAAGGCACGCACAAAAAAGCCGGAGAAAGTCAACGCCGACATTTGGGATGAAATCGACTTTGAGCCGCATGACGACGTTCCTCTCGTGCTTGCGAAAAACGGCACTCCGATTCCCAAGCCGATTGTGCAGTTACCCGATCCGACGCCGCTCTTTGGCGCAAATACACACAAGGCGGCAAAACCTGTTTCGATGGAGGGAATGCCGGCGCGGCAACCCGGCACAAAGCAAAAGCCAATCGATAAACCAGCCGCAAAAGCCCCCGATCCGCTTGCCGATAAAAAGAAGACGCAGCCGGAAGTCATCCTTGGTGACGGGCAATATCACGCGCCTTCGCTGGAATTGCTCAACCACCCTGGGGAAAAGAAGGATGACGATTCGGATACGCCGGAAGAAAAGGCACGCATCCTGATCGACACCCTTGCGAGCTTCCGCATCGCGGCGACGGTTACCAACATCGCGGTTGGTCCCGCGCTCACCCGCATTGAAATTCAGCCCGCGGCAGGCACGCGAATTTCGCGCATCACCGCGCTGCAAAACGATATCACGATGGCGCTGGCGGCTCCCCGCCTGCGCATGGAAGCGCCGATTCCCGGCAAAAATGCAATCGGTATCGAAATCCCGAACAAAGGCTCCACGCTCGTCGTCCTGCGGGACATTCTGGAGAGCAAGGAGTTCAAAAACAGCGCGTCTCCCGTCACGATGGCGTTTGGTCGCGAAGCCAGCGGCAAGATCATCGTTGCCGACCTCACCCGCATGCCGCATATGCTCATCGCGGGCGCAACCGGTTCCGGTAAAAGCGTCTGCATCAACGACATCATCGTTTCAATGGTGTACAAGAGTTCCCCGCAGGATGTGCGCTTTATCCTTGTCGACCCGAAGATGGTCGAAATGACCATGTACGGCTCTCTGCCGCATCTGCTCATTCCTGTCGTGACCGACCCGAAGAAAGCGGCAGGTGCTATGCGCTGGGCGGTCAAGGAGATGACGGATCGCTACAAAACCTTCTCCGAACAGAACGCGAGAAATCTAGATCGTTTTAACGAGCGTGTGGAAAAACCGGAAAACAAGCTCCCGCGCATCGTCATCATCATCGATGAGCTGGCGGATCTCATGATGATCGCGCCCGACGAGGTGGAGGACAGCATCCGCCGCATCGCGCAACTTGGCCGCGCGGCAGGCATCCATCTAATCCTCGCAACCCAACGGCCGGATGCAACGGTCATCACCGGTCTCATCAAGGCAAATATCCCCTCGCGCGCGGCTTTCGCGGTCAGCTCTGCGACCAACAGCCGCATCATCCTCGACATGGGCGGCGCGGAAAAGCTTTTGGGTCACGGCGACATGCTCTTCCATCCCGACGGCTCCGCGAAGCCAACGCGCCTCCAGTGCGCGTTCGTGTCGGATGAAGAGGTCGAGCGCATCGTGGCGCATTTCCGTGAAAGTACGGCGCGCCCGGTCTTTAGCGACCAAATACTGGAAGATGTGTCCTCTCTGGAAAAGAACGGCGCCACCGGTGGTGTCTTCGGCGAAGGCAAGCAGGAAGACGACCTCCTTGGCGAAGCCGTGCGTGTTGTGTTTGAGCACGGTCAAGCCAGTACCAGCATGATCCAGCGTAGGCTCCGCGTGGGATATGCCCGCGCATCCCGCCTGATCGACATCATGGAACAAAAGGGCTATATCTCCGGCTTCAACGGAAGCAAAGCACGCGAAGTACTCATCAAACGCGCGCAGCTTGAGGAGCTATTCGGGGACGGAACCCCGCTTGCCGACCCGCCTGTACAGGAGCGCGAGCCAAACCCGATGTCGAGTTTTTATCGGGACGACAACTAAGGTCGTTCTCGATCGAGAGAATAGATTTCATTCCTTCTATCGTATCAAAAGGAGATTGAACCAATTATGTCAACCGTCGGGGTCATCTCGCTTGGCTGCGCAAAAAATCAAGTGGATACCGAGCGTATGCTCGGACTTCTCACCGCGGCAGGGCACGAGATCACCAATCAGCCAAGCGAAGCGGATGTTCTGATCGTCAATACCTGCGGTTTTATCGAGAGCGCAAAGCAGGAGTCGATCAACGCCATCCTCGAAATGGCACACTATAAGCAGGGCGGCAAGTGTACGCGTCTCGTGGTCACGGGCTGTCTTTCCGAGCGCTATCGGGACGAACTCAAAGAAGCCATGCCAGAGATCGACCTCCTGCTTGGCGTACGCGAATATGAAACACTCCCCCGCCTTCTCGGCGGGAAAGCGGATGCGCCGCACTGCGGGCCAAAGAGCGCGCGCGTGCTCACCACGCCACGCTACAGCGCATATCTACGCATAGCCGACGGCTGCAACAACCGCTGCACCTATTGTGCAATCCCGTTGATTCGCGGCAACCTCGTCAGCGAACCGCTGGAAGAGCTGGTGGATGAGGCAAAGTGCCTTGCGGACAACGGCGTAAGCGAGCTCACGCTCATCGCGCAGGATACCTCAGGCTATGGCATGGATCGCTATGGCAAACCAATGCTGGGCGAACTGCTGAACCGTTTGGAACGCATCGACTCTCTGCGTTGGCTAAGAGTGCTGTATACCTATCCCGATACCGTCACGCCGGAGCTGATCGACCGCTTCCGCGCGGGCGGCAAGATCGTGCCCTATCTCGACATGCCCTTGCAGCACACCGAGGACGAGATGCTCCGCCGGATGCATCGCAGAGGCGATCAGGCGCATATCCGCCAAGTGCTGGACTATGTGGCAAGAGTCGCGCCGGAGTTCATGCTCCGCACAACGCTGATGGTCGGCTTCCCCGGCGAAACCGAATCGCATTTTGCCGCGATGGTACGCTTCATTCAGGATCACCCCTTCGATCGAATCGGCGCGTTTGCGTTCTCCCCGGAGGATGGCACCGCCGCCGCAAACCTTCCCGAGCAGGTGCCGGAGGAGATCAAGCAGGAGCGCCTCTCCCGCCTCATGTCGGCACAGCAGCCGATCTCCCGCGCGCGCAATGAGCGCCGTGTGGGGCAGGTCGTCGACGTACTGATCGAGGGAGCAAAAGACAACGGCGCCTTCGGGCGCAGCTATGCCGAAGCGCCGGATGTAGACGGAAAAATCAATCTGGAGCACGCGGGTAGCCTGACGATCGGCAGCTATGTGCCGGTTCGGCTCATACGCGCGGAAGAATATGACATGATCGGTGAGCTTGCTTCATCCGATCCATCAAACTAAAAATCTGACGGAGAGAGACAAAGAGCTATGGAACAAACGTTGCCACCAACGCCGGAATCTCGCGGGAAGATGAATCTTCCGAATCGCCTGACCATCTTTCGCATGGCGCTTGTCCCGCTGATGGTCGCCGTGTTCTCCTTCGAGGCATGGCTGCCCGGCTGGAACTATTACGCCGCCGCAATCTTCTTTCTTGCGGACATGACGGATATTCTGGATGGCTCTATCGCACGCAAGCGAAATTTGGTCACCAACTTTGGCAAGCTGATGGACCCAATTGCGGACAAACTTTTGTTTTGCTCCGCGTTTATCATGATGACGTACAACGGCATGCTCAACCCCATCCTGTGCATCATCTTTGTCGGGCGCGAGATCATCGTCTCCGGCTTTCGCCTTGTCACCGCAAACAGCGGAACGCTCATCGCCGCGAACTGGCTTGGCAAGCTCAAGAGTGCGCTTCAGGTGGTTGCGATCCTCGCGACGCTGCTGGGCAACCCGATCTTCTCCCGCTGGGACTTTCCGTTTGATTTCGGGCTGATGTGCACCGCTGCGGTCTTCACCATTTGGTCGGCTGTGGACTATATCGTCGCAAACCGCAAGGCGGTCAACTGGAACTAATTCTGTTATAAGCACGCGATTTTCAGCAATATGCTGGTTAGAATAAGGAAGTGACGCAATCATGATCGCAGAAATTGTCTCCGTCGGCACAGAACTGCTGATGGGGCAGGTCGTCAATACCGACGCGCAGTTTATCGCCCAGCGGCTGGCCCCGCTCGGGTTTCAGGTGTTTTATCACACCACCGTGGGCGACAATGTCAAGCGGCTCACCGCGGTCGTCCATCAGGCTGTGGAACGTTCGGATGTGGTCGTCTTCACCGGTGGCCTTGGGCCCACAGACGACGACCTCACCAAGGAGACCGTCGCCGCCGCGCTGGGGCTCACCGTTGAGCCGATTCCCGAAGAAGTCGAGCGCCTCACCAAGCATTTTGAAACGCGCGGCTATGTGTTCACCCCCAACAATCTCAAACAAGCAAGTTTTCCAAAGAGTGCGATCATTCTGCCAAACGCCTTTGGCACTGCCCCCGGCTGCATCATGACCGCGGAAAACAAAACCGCGATTCTGCTCCCCGGGCCGCCGCGGGAACTCTTCCCGATGTTTCAGAATCACGTCATGCCGTATTTGGAACAACTCAGCGGAAATAAGCTATATTCGCGCGAATTGCGTATCTTCGGCAAAGGCGAATCGGCCGTCACCTATGAACTCAGAGACATCATCGAAAATCAAACCAATCCGACCGTCGCTCCCTATGTCAAAACGGGCGAAGTTTCACTCCGCGTCACTGCTCTTTGCCAGAACGAAGCAGAGGGTGAAAAAATCGCCCGCCCGATGATCGGTGAAATCATCTCCCGCCTCGGTGACATCGTCTATTCCACCGTCGGCGAATCCTTGCCGGAAACCTGCGCGCGGATGCTGGCGGACGACGGACAGACACTTGCCATCGCGGAAAGCTGCACGGGCGGCATGATTGCAAGCGAGTTTGTCGCAATCCCCGGTTGCTCGAACTTCCTGCTGGAAGGCTGCGTCACCTATTCAGATGCCGCAAAGGTTGCGCGCCTTGGTGTCAAGCAGGAAACGCTGGATCAGTTTGGCGCGGTCAGCGAGCAATGCGCCCGCGAGATGGCGCAAGGCATGCGAAAATCCTCCGGTGCGGACTACGCGCTCGCGACGACCGGCTATGCCGGGCCCGACGGCGGAACGGAAGAAAACCCGGTCGGTACGATCTATATCGCGTTGGCAAGACAGGGCGAAACGCTGGTCAAACGCGTGCAGCTTTTCGGCGAACGCGCCCGCATCCGAGAAATCGCCTCACTCCATGCGTTTGATCTGCTCCGCAGGAAGCTCTGCCTCGACTGATTCTGCCAAAATCGCGCGGTTTTCCGGCAAAAAACGCTGTACGCGCTCAACCCCACGTGTTATAATGGCAAGAGAACATGCGATCATTTGTTTCCATCGCCCGTTTCGATTTTTCAGTAAAGGGGGCTCCTTCTTTGTTGGATGAACAAACGCTGCCAGCGAAAAAACACGATAGATTGCACCGAATGAAAGGAATACTGTGATGGTCGAAAAAGAAAAAGCATTGGAAATTGCCCTGGGTCAAATTGAGAAGCAGTTTGGCAAAGGCGCAATTATGAAGCTCGGCGACGCTGCAGCGCGCGCGCCGGTTGCGACTGTGTCGACCGGCTGCCTCCCGCTGGACTATGCGCTCGGCGTCGGCGGCATTCCGCGCGGCAGAATCATCGAAATCTTTGGGCCGGAATCCTCCGGTAAAACAACCATCGCCCTGCATATCGTTGCCGAAGCACAGCGCGTGGGCGGTACTGCGGCGTTCATCGACGCGGAGCACGCGCTCGACCCCGCATATGCGGAGGCATTGGGCGTTCGCGTGGACGATCTATACGTTTCCCAGCCGGATACGGGTGAGCAGGCGCTTGAGATCACCGAAGCACTCGTGCGCAGCGGGGCAATTGACATCGTCGTTGTGGACTCCGTCGCAGCTCTTGTGCCCAAAGCGGAAATCGAAGGCGACATGGGCGACGCCCACGTTGGCCTGCAGGCGCGCCTGATGAGCCAGGCCCTGCGCAAACTCACCGGTGCGGTCAGCAAGTCCAACACCATCGTCATCTTCATCAACCAGTTGCGTGAGAAGGTCGGCGTGATGTTCGGCAACCCTGAGACCACACCGGGTGGAAAAGCGCTGAAGTTTTATGCCAGCGTCCGTCTCGACGTGCGCCGCATTGACGCACTGAAAAACGGCACCGACATCATCGGCAACCGTACCCGCGTCAAGGTCGTCAAAAACAAAGTCGCTCCGCCGTTCAAGAGTGCCGAGTTCGACATGCTTTATGGTGAAGGTATCTCCAAAGAGGGCGCAATCCTCGACCTCGCCGTGGAGAAGAAGCTCATCCAAAAAAGCGGCGCGTGGTATAACTACGGCGAAATGCGTATCGCGCAGGGGCGCGACAACACCCGCGTCTTCCTCAAGGACAATCCGGAGTTAACGCAAAAGCTCGATAAACAGCTCCGCGCGATGTTTGAAGAAGAGCGCAAGCAGGCAATCGCCGCCCAGGAAGCCAAACGTCAGGCAAACCAGAACATGATGGCAGCGGCGGAAGCCGCGCAATCCCCTGCCGCAAGGCCCGCTCCTGCGGCAAGACCGACGGTCGCAGCAAAACCTGCCCCCGTCACCGCTGTTAGAAAGCCGGTCGAGGACGAGATCGAACCCGAATAATTATACCAGAATGTACAACAAAGGCACCCTCGCGGGTGCCTTTGTTTGTTACGCAAAATACTGTTTCTTACGCTTTGCCGTCGCAGCCGAGCACGGTCGTGATCTTATGGGAGACCATGTTCTTGATCGCGTCGCGCGCGGGCTTGAGATACTGGCGCGGGTCAAAGTGGCTGGGATTATCGTTGAAATACTTGCGGATCGTCGCCGTCATCGCAAGGCGAAGGTCGCTATCGATGTTGATCTTGCAGACCGCCATACGTGCAGCTTCGCGAAGCATGTCTTCCGGCACACCGATGGCATCCGGCATGTTGCCGCCGTTTTCGTTGATCATCTTCACAAACTCCGGAATGACGCTGGAGGCACCGTGAAGCACGATCGGGAACTGCGGCAGGCGCTTTTCGACTTCCGAGAGAATGTCGAATCTCAGCTGGGGCTTGGTGCCGGGCTTGAATTTGTATGCGCCGTGGCTGGTGCCGATGGCGATTGCCAGCGAGTCCACGCCGGTGCGTTTCACAAAATCCTCCACCTGCTCGGGATCGGTGTAGCTGCCGTCTCCGATGGCAACCTTCACGTCATCCTCAACGCCTTCGAGACGGCCGAGTTCGCCTTCCACAACCACGCCGTGGTCGTGCGCATACTCAACAACCTGACGGGTGAGCTTCACGTTCTCTTCGTAGCCGTGGTGCGATCCGTCGATCATGACGGAGGAGAAACCGCCGTCGATGCAGCTTTTGCAGAGTTCAAAGGTGTCGCCGTGGTCAAGGTGGACGCAGATGGGCAGATCCGTCTCAATGCACGCCGCCTCAATGAGTTTCATGAGGTAGGTATGGTTGGCGTATTTGCGTGCGCCGGAGCTGACTTGGAGGATCAGCGGAGCTTTCAGCTCCTTGGCGGCTTCGGTGATGCCCTGAATGATCTCCATGTTGTTGACGTTGAATGCACCGATGGCATAGCCGCCGGCATACGCATCCGCAAACATCTTTTTGCTGGTTACGATAGGCATAAGAACGATCTCCTTTTCTTGATCTGATGGATCAATTGTACGATTCTTTCGATGCATATTTTATCACAAGACGCCTAAATTGCAACGATAAATTCCCTTTGCCGCGGTTCGGTTGCCATTTTTCGGGTGTATTTGGTTCAATTGAACGTCTCTGTGACGAAAAAACGAAACCTCGGGCGTTTGGTTGTCTTTGTCCGGCTGTTGCGCTATACTACAGCTTGAGAAGGAACCATAAATGCGCACAATCCTTTTAAAGGTTGTGTCTGGAGGAAACATAAGATGGATTCGACCAAGCAGCGCCTGCTCTCCCTCGTCATTCCCGTGTTTAACGAGCAAGAAGTGCTCAGGGATTCGTTTGCGCGGATGGATGCCGCGATGCAGAAAACCGGTTATGCCTATGAAATCATCTATGTCAACGATGGCAGCCGGGATCATACACTCGATCAATTGCGGGAGCTTGCAAGCGAACATCCGCAGGTTAAGGTTCTCTCGTTTTCGCGCAACTTCGGTCATCAACTTGCCGTCACCTGCGGCATGGATGCGGCAAAAGGCGACGCGCTCATCATCATCGATGTCGATTTGCAGGACCCTCCGGAGTTGATTCCCGAAATGGTTCGCATGTGGGAATCCGGCGCGGATATCGTCTATGGCAAGCGCCTCAAGCGCAAAGGCGAAACCTTCTTTAAGAAACTCACCGCGCGTATGTATTATCGTCTGCTTGCGTGGATGAGCGCGTATCCAATCCCGCTGGACACGGGTGATTTTCGCCTCATCGGGCGCAATGTTGCGGATGTGTTTTTGCAGATGCGCGAGCACAACCGCTTCCTGCGCGGCATGTCTGCCTGGATGGGCTACAACGCGGTTCCGATCGAGTATGAACGGCAGGAGCGCTTTGCAGGACAAACAAAATACACGCTGAAAAAGATGCTGCGCCTGGCTAGCGACGGCATCACCGGCTTTTCCGATAAGCCACTGACATTGCCGATGACGTTTGGAATTTTTCTCATGCTGCTCTCCGGCCTTGGGCTGATCGCTTTGATCGTGCTGGCGATTGTCACCGGCGTTGCCGCCTGGCTCTGGGCGGTTTGCGGCGTGGTGTTTGTTCAGGGTGTTTCGCTGTTCTTTATGGGGCTGCAAGGTATGTATCTGGGTAGAATGTACGACGAACTCAAGGGCCGCCCGCTCTACATCGTTTCCGAAAAACATAATCTGGACTAGCCCGTTTCCTGCACCCGAATCGATACCACACGAACGAAATCACTTGATTTGTTAGGCAGGCTAAGAAAGTTTTTTCTTGCGGATATTGTCCAGATATTGTACAATACTTTGGGTTTTAAGAGTGAATTTTTCACTTCGAAAACACGCGCATTCCGGCAGAAAAGACTGATTACGCCGGATGAATCGCTCGTTTGGCCCAAACAATCACACCGTATATCAAAAAAGGAGAACATAGATATGGCAATCAAAGTAGGCATCAATGGCTTTGGCCGTATCGGCCGCCTGGTATTCCGCGCAGCCGCAGCCAACCCCGAAATCGAAGTCGTCGGCGTGAACGATCCGTTCATCGATCTCGACTACATGGTCTACATGCTCCGTTACGACACCGTTCACGGTCAGTTCAAAGGAGAAATCTCCATCAAAGATGGCAAACTCGTCGTCAACGGCGAAGAAACCGCTGTCTACGCGTACATGAACGCGAATGAAATCCCGTGGAAAGATTGCGGCGCAGAATACGTCGTGGAATCCACCGGCATCAACACCACCATCGACAAGGCGAGCGCGCACTTCGTTGGCGGTGCCAAAAAGGTCGTTATCTCCGCTCCGTCCTCCGATGCGCCGATGTTCGTCATGGGCGTCAACCAGGACAAATACAACAAGGACATGAACGTTGTTTCCAACGCTTCCTGCACCACCAACTGCTTAGCGCCTCTGGCGAAAGTCATCCATGACAACTTCGGCATCGTCGAAGGTCTCATGACGACTGTCCACTCCATCACCGCGACGCAGAAGACCGTTGACGGTCCGTCCAAGAAGGACTGGCGCGGCGGCCGTGCGGCAGCGCACAACATCATCCCCAGCTCCACCGGCGCAGCCAAGGCCGTCGGCAAGGTCATCCCCTCCCTCAACGGCAAGCTCACCGGTATGTCCCTGCGCGTTCCGACGCCGGACGTCTCCGTGGTTGACCTCACCTGCCGCCTCGAGAAGGGCGCAACCTATGAGCAGATTAAGGCTGTCATGAAGGCCGCTTCCGAAGCCCCCGAATGGGCAGGCATTCTCGGTTACACCGAGGACGAAGTCGTCTCTTCGGACTTCTATACCGACCCGCGCACCTCGATCTTCGACGCCAAAGCCGGCATCAGCCTGAACGATAACTTCGTCAAGCTCGTCGCCTGGTATGACAATGAGTGGGGTTATTCCAACAAAGTGCTCGACCTTATCACGCATATGGCGAAGGTTGACGCGAAGTAATTCAGTCTTATCCACGGGAGAGGGCGGTTCATCCGCTCTCTCTTTTTCTTCTTCCGGCTTCCGGTCGGGCCAAAATGACACGAAGAACATTCATCGTCGGTTTGACGAATCCGCTCATTTCGTGTTACAGTTTGAGTATAGTTTTGAGGCTTGTTCATGTAATTGTTTTTGTAATAAATAGCTGTTTGTTCAAGTCGCTCGCCCTCCGAAAGGAACGCAAGCATGAAATCCATCTCTCGAAAAATTGCTCTCCTCCTGTCTGCAGCTGCTATCATGCCGCTCTTTTCGGGTTGCAGTATAAACGCCCAGACAAAGGCTGTTACGGACGCAATCATCGCCTACTCGGATTACTATATCGAAGCACATAATCTTGGCGATCAGATAAAGGATCAATCAGATCAAGCGGGCGCTTCGGGCAAGAATATTGATCTCACGATCACCGCAGATATCCCGGATTATACGCGCATGGACCCGGCGCAAGCCGGTTTTACCCTCCCTGAACCGAGCGTTTCCACGCGAAGCGCAACCGCTTATCAGCAGCAGGCCGCTCTCACGCTTCGTCAGGCACTTGAGCAGTATGCAATGAAGAATGGCGCACCCGGTTATATCCAATTGCCCATCACGTTTACGCTCTCTCAGGAGGGCATCGGTTGGGCAGCCAATATCACCAGTCAGAGCAAATTGGACATCCAGAAATCGATCGAAGATATGATCCTCGGCGTGCTGCAAAAAACCGATGCCTACCGTGGCGACTATCGTCTCATGCAGGTTTCTTCCGCACTGTCCGGCCTATTGGCCGAAGCATTCGGTGGTGTAGAATATGCTCAGGCTATCAGCATAACAGCCATCTCACAAAACGAAGACGGAAACTACGTGGCAACGTTTGATTACCCTGATCCGACGTTTGTCTATGGCGCGCTCACGGAGGCCTATCTTGCCTCCTTCAACCAGCCGTTCTATGGCAACGAACGTGCGGTTCAGCTCACGACAGAAGGGCTGCAAAACCTCCGTCTGGACGGCGCATCGATGCTGAGCGCAACCGTTCTTGTCTCATTTGACGAAGCAACGCAGGCGTTTGCCTTGCTTGACGATGGCGGCCTGTCCGTAACCATAGCCGAGGCGAAAAAACAGGCTCAGGCGGATGCTTCCGCAGCGGTAAACGAAAGATGGCGCGTGACTCCGTTGGAGCTCCCCACCAACGCGAGCGTTCTGGAGGGCGAAAGCGAAGGCAATACTATCATATTCAAAGCCGGTGCATCCCTCGGCAAGTATTTCTATGTGCGTTTTTATGCGATCTCCGGCGAAGATGTAAGTGAAGAAGGCACGCTGCAACTCGGCGTATTCATCATCGGCGGGGAGAGCGCGAAAATCAAGCTACCGGCGGGGTACTATCGCGTCAATTGTGTCGCGGGTGAAAGCTGGTATGGGCTGGAACGCCTCTTTGGCAGCGACGCAAAGACGTATAATGGCGGAAACGCCATTCAATCCCGCAAGGGTTATGTCAACAATATCTCGTTTGAATGATAGGAAAACATAGAACCAACCACAAAACACAAGCTCCGCTTTCATGCGGAGCTTGTTGTTTTGCCCATTCGATTGCTGCCTTACGCTTTTTTGCTATTTGAGTGAAAGGAACGCAAACAGTGGATAATGATCGGAATATTCGGTCGGAATCGCGCGCGCGTTGAGCACGGTGATATTCTTGGAAACGATGATGTTGTCAATCTGCGACATGCCGATCAGCTTGTTTGCGTAATTATAAAACTTTGTTGCGCTCGTGTTCACGATCTTAAAACTCCTCGCAAACCCTGAAAACTCGCTTTCTTTGGCGTTGAAATCGCCCGTAAGAATCTTATAGTCATTCGTATCCGCATTCATGATCTTCAATACTTCAGCAAACTGCTTCTTGCGAATTGAACTAGACTCATAAGAAAAATGTGTGTTGTAGACAGAGACGCGCTTTCCGTCGATCTCGTATTCCACCTTTTGCAGGCAGCGCTGCTCTTTGTTTTCGCTGGAAAGCAGCGTAACTTCCTCTTTTTCCGGCTTAAATTTTGAGATTTGCCCGATGCCGTATTGCCCGCCAGACGGGTACTTGATGGTCTCAGCAAATGTCATATACTGCGCGTTTTTCGTGCGGACAGAGAGCAGATTGCTCTTGTTCTCCTTGAGGTTGATATACACCTCCTGAACGCCTAGAATATCCGGCTTCTGCGCCGCAATGAGCCAGCCTTGCAGTTCAACATTGTCGTTGCCGCGCTTGATATTCCAGGTGCCGACCGTCAGCACATCACGCACAAGATAGATGGAGTATTTTACCACCCCGCCGACAGAGATGCGTATGGTTTTGCTATTGCCGGATTTGATATTGTATTTCGCGGATGGTATGCCCGTGTTGCCAATGCTGACCTTCACGCCCTCATTGGCGATGGCATTGATGTCTACCTCGCCCTGCGTCGCGGTCAAAACATAACCATACTCCGTCGGCGAAAACTTGGGCGAAAGCGTGCCGCCCTTTACCTCAATTCCGCTGAGCAGGTCGTTTGCGACGTTTGCCTTGAGCTGCATGTAATCCGCCGAGACATAGCCGACCGCGCCATTGAACTCAATCTGGTGCCAGGCGCCGTTTGCATACGCCTGAACGACCTTAAAGGTATCCCCTTTGTTCGCTTTGCCGAGTTTTTTTGCCTTCAGGGAAGGTTCCGCGCGGACGTTGACATCTTGCTGCACATTAAAAATCGTGCCTGTATAGTCCAGTTGATAGGAGGGTAGCGATGCATCAATATCTACGTAGAGCCGGTTGACATAGCCTGTCTTTGTTCCGGCTTCCACGCGATACCACTCGGCGTTGACGTTGCTTTCCAGAATTTTCACAACGGTGCCTTCGTCGAGCCGCGTCACAACACCGCCGCCCGCGCTCGCAGTCTTGCGCATCGCAACGTCGTCCGCGTTGATGACCCCCGTCGTCAGCGTCAGCGCCCGCGCGGAAGAAACCGGCAGCAGCGACGCGCACAGTGTAAGCAACATCATCAAAACGAGTGTGATTCGCTTTCTCATAAACCCTCTTTTCAACAAAAACTCTTTCGAATAGTAGTCTGTTTGGCGCGGGATGCGCAGGAAGAATCAATCGATGAAAACCAGTTTGAATCCCCAAACTTGAGTGTAGTAAAAATCAGGCGGGAAGACAAGCCGCTTCCCGCCCAATTCACGAAAACGTTACATTGCAAAGCTTACTGGATGACGCGATACACATTCGCCTCATACGGCTGCAAACCATCGCCCTGTGCCATATAGTTGGAGTACAGCAGCTCCATCTCGCCTTTGGTCTGGGGCTGCTTGATGGTGCGCTCGCAGAGGTTGATCTCGACATAGAGCCGCTCTGCGCCGTCGTCGCGGTAATAGCAGAATGCGTCCTCCTTTGCGCTCTCCAAAGGCTCAAATGAGCCATAGACCAGCGCGGGATGATCCTTGCGCATCTGAATCAAAGCTTGATATGCGCGCAGGACGGAGGTTTCCTCCGCCATCTGTTGTGCTACATTACAGGTGTCCTTGTCGCCCAAGCGGATCCACGGCTCGTGCTCTGAGAATCCGGCATAAATTTCGTTAGTCCATTGCATCGGCGTACGGCTGTGGTCTCGCGTGCCGCAGAGCACGGTTTTCCAGGCCTGTTCGGGCGTTTTTCCGCAAGCGAGCAGGTCATTGTATTTATTGATGCTCTCGATGTCCCGCAACTCGGATATGTCGCAAAAATCCACGTTGACCGCGCCGAGTTCCTGCCCTTGGTAGAGAAACACCGTGCCGCGCGCGGTGAGCAGCACGACGGCAAGCAACTTTGCAATGCTATCGCGGTAGTCTGCGTTGGGGTTGATCTTGCTGACCATGCGCGGGTTGTCGTGGTTTTCTACAAAGATACTCGGCCATGCATAATCCGCATAATCCCCCTCCAAGCGGCAAAAACATTTCTTGAGGTGGTTGAGGTTATAGCGGTAGTCGTCAAAACGCTTTTCCCCGAGGTTTTCGAGGTGGTCAAAGCTGAACACCGTGCTCAGTTCTTCCCGTTCATCCGCGGTGAGAAGTTTGTTCATCTCCGGCCCCGTGCCCGGTGTTTCGCCAACGGTGAACGATTCACCAAAGGCGCGCGTTCTGAGCTCATGCAGATACGCATGCAGGTGTTTGCCGTAAAAGTAGTGCTCAATCCCGCTGAACTGCAACAATGCACCGAGGGTTGCGCTGCCGTCATCCAGAGAGGTTTTGCTGATATAGTTGATTACATCCAGACGGAAGCCGTCCACACCTTTTGCACGCCAGAAATCGATGATTCCGCAAACCTCATCCCGCACCTTCGGGTTCTCCCAATTCAGGTCGGGCTGTTTTTTCGAAAACAGGTGCAGATATTCTTCATCCCGCATGTCTACCTTTTCCCAGGCGGGGCCAGAGAAGAAGCTGTGCCAGTTATTCGGGTGCGCGCCATTCTTCGGCTTGCGCCAGATGTAGTAGTCTCCGTGATCCCCTTGCGGATTTTTCGCGGAATCAATAAACCACTCGTGTTCGTCAGATGTATGGTTCACTACGAGATCGAGGATTAAGCGCATTCCTCGCGCATGCATCTCGCGGATGAGTTCCTCCGCATCCGCCATCGTGCCAAATTCGGTCATGATGGCGCGGTAATCGCGCACGTCATAACCGTTGTCGTCGTTGGGCGAATCAAAGATCGGAGAGAGCCAGAGTGCATCGATGCCGAGTTCTTTTAGATAATCGAGCCGTTGGATGATCCCCCGCAAATCGCCGATGCCGTCCCCGTTACCGTCCTGAAACGAACGAGGATAGATCTGATAGACGACCGCTTCCTTCCACCAATAGTGCGCATTGCTCTTCTTGAGCGGCTTTGTGTTCGCCTCCTGATTGAATAGATCGATCATCGTGTCGATCACGGAATCGGCATCCGGTATCGCCTTTCCCGCAAACTTCGGAATTGCGGAGAGTTTGAGTGATTTGACGATAGGGTTTCGCACGATCTTCTCATTTACGCCGGCATATTGCACAAGTTGTGCAAGCACGTCCCGCGCAATGGGGTTGCTCAGCAGTTCGCCGACCTTGGTTTCCCTTGTTATCATTTCGGTTCTTCCTCCAAAGCGCGGACGTATGCCGCGCAATCTATCTCATGCAGGCGAGAGTCGCCGCTGTTTTCATTCATTGTAACGCGATTACGGGAACGTTGTCCACGGCTTTCTGGTAAATCTTGATGGCACTTGTTGGTGAAAAATATGACATTCCTTCGCTGATCGTCGTGTTTTTAGCCACAAAAAGAGCGGGTAGTATCTACCACCCGCTTTTTTCGTAAAACTCTGAATTATTCGCCCGCGGCGACCTCGTAAACGCTGACCTGCTTTTTGCCAAGGTGCTTGGTTTCAAAGCGAACAACGCCGTCGACCGTTGCAAAGAGCGTATCGTCTTTGCCAATGCCGACGTTGGTGCCGGGATGGAAATGCGTGCCACGCTGACGCACGAGGATGTTGCCCGCGAGGACAAACTGCCCGTCCGCACGCTTCGGCCCGAGACGCTTGGAATGGCTGTCGCGGCCGTTGCGGGACGAACCAACGCCTTTTTTATGCGCAAACAGCTGCAGATTCATCTTGAACATATCGTTACACCTCCCTGTGTCGTATTTTAAGGGATTTTCGATACGACCCCTGAATGGAGCATAGGCCCGCTTCCATCGTTAAAAACAAAAGCTCCGCCCGATCCAACCGCTCCCCGCGTGTATCGTCCGCAAGGACGCAGTGTATTCCTTCTGCATCGTCAATCGAGCAAACGAGGTCTTTCCCCGCCTTTAGCCCAACGACTTCAACCAGTCCGAGGCAACACGTTTGCGTCAGCGCGGAAATCGCGCTGCAAACGATGTCCTCCCCCGCTTCGCCGTGGTTTGCGTGTCCGGTTGAGGTGAACCCAACCGTCCGTTTCTCCTTGCGAAGCATTGTTACCGTAACCATAGCGCCTTACCCGATCGAGAGAATCTCGACTTTGGTGTACGGCTGACGATGGCCGCGCTTTGTGCGGGAGTCCTTCTTCGGCTTATACTTGAAAACGACGACCTTTTTGCCTTTGCCGTGTTCGAGCACTTTGCCGCGAACCGCAACGCCGCTCAGGACGGGTTTCCCCACCTTGACGCCGCTGTCATCCGCAACCAGCAACGTTTCAAAATCGACTTCGGCGTTCACATTGGCATCGAGCAACTCAACCAGGATCTGGTCGCCCACCTCTACCTTGTACTGCTTACCACCGGTTTGAATGATTGCATACACGATAACTGCACCTCCTCATACCAGACTCGCCCAGTCACGGTGTCGCGGAAAACCGCGCACTTCTACCGCACCGGAGCGGCTCACCGAAAGATCATATCACAGCGAATAAGCTGTGTCAACGAATAAACAGCCGTTTTATGCGGCATTTCAGGAATTCATCGCAGGATGGCTCCGAATCCCTACCGGAAAATCTTTCATGCCCTCAGCGAATGATCTTGCAGTCCTTTTTTGCCTCCGGCACCTTTTTTTCCGAAAGCGGGCGCACGGCGAATTTTTCGATGTGCAGCGTCGCGTTCGGGCGGACATAATACGTTCCGCCTTCTTCGGCGGGAAACAGGCAGCCGTGCTTCTTCTCCGCGAGCTCCATCGCAGCAACCACGTCCGGATGCGCCTCGATGAGAATGCGCTTGTTGTTGCTGCCCTTGATCACCTGCACCGTCTGCTTGCGGATGCGGTTGATCATCGTTTCGGGCGCAAGAACCTTTGCGTCTCCGTTGCAATACGGGCAAACCTGCTGCAGCGTGTCGGAGATGCTCCGCCCCGTCTTTTTACGCGTCATCTCGACTAGGCCAAGGTGCGTAAAGCCAAACACGTGGGAGCGGGTGTGATCCTCGCGCAGCGCATTTTTCAGCGTCGTGAGCACCAACGCGCGGTTTGCTTCCTTCTCCATGTCGATGAAGTCGATGATGATGATACCGCCGATGTCGCGCAGGCGCAGTTGCTTGGCAATCTCTTTTGCCGCCTCGCAGTTCACCGCGGTGATCGTTTTTTCGAGGTTGTCTTTGCCGACGAACTTGCCTGAGTTGACGTCGATAGAGGTCAACGCCTCGGTACGGTCGATGATGACATATCCGCCGCTCTTGAGCCAGACTTTGCGGGCAAGCGCTTTTTCAATCTTGCTTTCCGTGTCATAGCGGTCAAACAGCGCCTCGCTCTCCTTGAGCAGGATGCGTGCCTTGAGTTTGGGCGCCATCACGTCCGCAATCTCGCGGAGCTTGTCATACGCCTCCGTGTCGTTGACAAACACACGATCGATATCCTTCATCAGAAGGTCCCGCGCGGTTCGGAAGAGCAAGCTCTGCTCCGCGTGCAGCAGCGCTGGCGCTTTCTTTGCGGCGGCGCGCTTCTCGATCTCGGCGTAGAGGTTGACAATGCCTTCGAGGTCTTCCGAGAAGTCCTGTTTGGTCTTGCCTGCCGACGCGGTACGGACGATCACGCCCATGCACTTCGGCTTGATCTCGGCGAGGATCTTACGAAGGCGCTGCCTTTCCTCGTCCTTGTCGATTCGGCGGGAAACGCCAACGTAATCCATCGTCGGCATGAGCACCAGTGTGCGCCCTGCGAGGGTGATGTGCGTGGTCACGCGCGCGCCTTTGGTGCCGACCGGGTCTTTTGCAACCTGCACCATGATGGTCTGTCCGGGTTTGAGCAGGTCGCGGATGTTCTTTGCCTCCGGCATCTGCTCAATCACATCGTCCGGATCGTCCGAAAGCACGATATCCCCTGCGTAAAGGAATGCGTTTCGCTCCAGTCCGATGTCGATGAAGGCCGCCTGCATGCCGGGTAAAACGTTCTGCACCTTGCCGTTGTAGATGTTGCCGACGAGGCGCTCCGATCCTTCCTGCTCCACATAGAGTTCGACAGGCGAGCCATCCTCGACGACCGCGACGCGGGTTGCCACGCCGCTTGCGTCCACCAGGATTTCCTTATTCATTTCCCCTTCTCTTTCCTATTCCGCAGGCAGATGCGGCAACAGGCCATCTTCGGCAAAATACAGATTCATACGGTGGATTTCGTATGCACCATGCGCATCCAAACGTTCGAGCAGTGCGTCGATGAATGCA
This sequence comes from Christensenella sp. UBA7703, assembly GCA_002482505.1. GTDB lineage: Bacteria > Bacillota > Clostridia > Christensenellales > CAG-138 > UBA7703. Next base: position 38,235 of record DLGD01000016.1, read on the forward strand.
TCGACCCGCAACCCGCCATCGGCTTGCAACTTGCCTAGAACGAAGAGGGCAGCTTGTTCGCCCTCGACCTGCCCCACGGAAACCCGCAGGATATACGGACGCATGTCTACTGGGCGGATTCCGCCCTTCGTCCGTTTTTGTATGATGATTTCGCCCGCAAGCATGGCTTCGAGCGTCTCTGCCAGTTTCTCCCGCGAAACCGGCTCTTCGAATTGAAAACTAACACGATATTCCGCGGCGCGCAGCTTGGCGGAAAGCGAGCCGAACGGTTCCGGCGCAACAAAAGCCCCCGAGATATGCATTCCTCGCGGCATAACGGCGTTTGCCCGCTGCATAAACTCTTGGGGGTCAACGTCCTGCGAAAGCTCCACGTCAAACCATTCGCAATCGCTACTCATCCCCGTCGCGGCAGCCGTTGCAAACGAAAACTGCGGATGCGGGTTAAAGCCGTTGGAATAGAGCAGCGGCAGATTCGCGCGGCGAAACGCGCGTTGCAGCGTCCTTTGAATATCGAGATGCGAGATCATCGCGATCTCTTGTCCTTTATGATAGGCGGCAATCAGTTTCATAGTATGCTCCAAAGCAATATCGTATCGTTACATCCGGCAATCAGTTTCATATCGCGCTCCAAAGCATCCATTGCAGTTTTCGCGGCAGTCCGGCGTGGTTTCGCCGCTGAGTGCGCGCTTGTATTCGCGGCGCAAATACGCCTTTGTCACCAGCATATCAACAAAATCCCAAGGAAGCGCGTCTTCCAACGCATATTCCCGCTGGGCATAGTCCTGTTCGCTCAGCCCGCAGTCGGCAAACGCCTGTGCCCAAGCCTTACTCTGGAAGTGTTCCGACCAGGAATCGAATCGACAGCCGAGCTGATAGGCACGCAAAAGCACATCCGCGAGTCGCTCGTCCCCGCGCGAAAATGCGGCTTCCAGTACAGAGAGCAGCGAAAAGTGGCAGTTGAGCTCTGCGCCGCGAATACCCTTGAGGGCGTTTCGCAATAGCTCCTGCTTGCGCTTGATCTCCTCCGCCGGAATCTGCCCGTACCATTGGAATGCGGTGAACGGTTTTGGCACAAAGGTTGATACGCTGACATTAAGCCTTAGCCCTTTGCCGCGCTTCTCTTTCGGTAACTGATAAAACTGCCAGCTAATCTTTCTGGCAAGCTGCGCGATGCCGAGGATGTCTTCGTCCGTTTCCGTCGGCAGGCCGATCATAAAATACAGCTTCACGCTGCTCCAGCCCGCCGAAAACGCATCCTGCGTCGCGCGAAGGATATCTTCCTCCGTCACGTTTTTATTGATCACGTCGCGCAGGCGCTGCGTGCCCGCTTCCGGCGCGAACGTCAGCCCCGCTTTTCTCACGGTCTGCATGACCTTGAGGTCGCTCGCCAGTTCGCTGTCCACGCGGAGCGAAGGCAACGAGACAGAGACTTTGCCCTCCTCCATCTCGCGGATGATTTCCGGCACGAGCTTGTGCACCTCGGAATAATCGCCGGTGCTCAGGCTTAAAAGCGACACTTCATCATAGCCGGTGCAGCCGATCTGCTGCCGCGCGAGCTCCATCAGCGTTTCGCTCTTGCGCTCGCGAATCGGGCGGTAGATATATCCCGCCTGGCAAAAACGGCAGCCTCGCGTGCACCCGCGCATGACTTCCAGCGCCACGCGGTCATGCACAATGCCGAGATATGGCACAATCGGCTCTCCAGTGAATGCAGCCGCGTCAAGGTCTTTGATGATCCGCCGCACCACGCAGGTATCGTCCGTCTTGAGCGATGGCACATATACTCCGCGCATGGTGGAAAGCTCTTTGAGCAGTTCCGCTTTGCTTTTTCCGGTGCGCTTTGCGTTCTGCACTGCGCGGGTGACTTCCGGCGTCATCTCCTCGCCGTCGCCGATAAGCACCGCGTCCATAAACGCGGCAACAGGCGTCGGGTTACAGGCGCAGGGTCCGCCGCAGATGATCAGCGGGTCGTTTTCCCCGCGGTCTTTTGCCAGCAACGGAATGCCGGAAAGATCCAGCATTTGGAGAATGTTGGTATAGCACATTTCATATAGAAGTGCAAAACCAACGATGTCAAACTCTTTGAGCGGGCGCTTCGTTTCGAGCGAAAAGAGCGGTATGTGCTCTTCCCTCAATACCTGCTCCATGTCCGGCCAGGGCGCAAACGCGCGCTCGCAGGCAACGCCCTCCACGCTGTTCAGGGCGTGGTAAAGAATCCTTGAACCGAGGTGTGACATGCCGATTTCGTACACGTCGGGAAATAAAAGCGCAAAGCGGGTCTCCGCTTCCGGCTTAACGATGCTGTTCCACTCTCCGCCGATGTAGCGCGCAGGTTTTTCCACGCGGCTGAGCAGGCGGTTGAAGGCTGTTTGATCCAATGCTGTGTTCCGTTCCATCCTCTTGTTTTCGGCACGAATGGTTCCTTTTCTCCACAAGAAATCGCGGCAAAAGTACATTGCGCACCTAATATATAAGTGTATCATACGCATTTACTCCGGTCAAATCACAACCATAAAACTCCACAAAACTCAACTATGATGCTTCTAAAATCTACGCTTCGCTTTTCTTCCTAAAACCCGCCTTGCTTTTCAACTTTTTAGAAGCAATGCAAGCATGAAAAGTGAATATTCCCCGCGGGTTTGAAAAAAGCATGCAAATACCGTATGATGTGGTAGAATAGATTTGTTTTCTGCGCACGTTGCGCAACACGAGATGGATCAACTTTTGATTTGATTGCACAATCCTATCTTTCTAATAAGGAGACTCGCATGCTGCTACTGAAAAACGGTCAAATTCACACCATGACGCAGGAAGACTTTTCCGGCGATATTCTGATTGATAACGGCAAGATCATCGCCATCGGCGCAAATCTCTCTGCGGATGGCGCAGAGGTGATTGAGCTCGGCGGAAAATTCGTCCTGCCGGGCATGATCGACGCGCACTGTCACATCGGCATGTGGGAAGATGGCATGGGCGAAGAGGGTGCGGACGGAAACGAGATGACCCACCCGATTACGCCGGAGCTTCGCGCGGTGGACGGGTTAAACCCCTTTGATCCCTGTTTCAAAGAAGCGCGGGAGGCCGGCGTCACCACCGTCGTCACCGGGCCCGGCAGCGCAAACGTCATTGGCGGGCAGTTTGCCGCGCTCAAAACTTGCGGGCGCAGCATTGAGGAAATGACCCTTCGTGATCCTATCGCGATGAAGGCCGCAACGGGCGAGAACCCAAAAAATGTCTACGCCGAAAAGAAGGTTGCTCCCACCACGCGCATGGCGATTGCGTCTCTATTTCGCTCGACCATGACGGATGCCATCGAATATCAAAAAGGCATGGCAAAAGAAGAAGATAAGCCCGATCGCGACATCGCGATGGAGGCACTCCTCCCCGTCATCAACCGCGACCTGACCGTGAAGATTCACGCCCACCGTGCGGACGATATTCTCACAGGGCTTCGACTCGCAAAGGAATTCAACCTGAAGGTGACCATCGACCACTGCACCGAAGGCTACATGATTACGGACGTACTCAAAGACCGCCTGATCGAGCAGGGCGCGGGCATCATCATAGGGCCCTTGCTCTCCGAGCGCAGCAAGATTGAGCTCAAGAATCTCTCTTTTTCCGCCCCCCGCGTGCTGGAAGAGGCGGGTATTCCCTTCGCGATGATGACCGATCACCCCGTGATTCCGATTCAATTCCTGCCTGTTCAAGCGGGAATTGCCATGCGCGAAGGTTTGAGCGAAGAGACAGCGCTTCGTTCGATTACGCGATATGCCGCGGAGATCGTCGGCATTCAGGATCGTGTCGGGACGTTGGAACCGGGTAAAGATGCGGATATTGCGGTGTTCGACGGGCATCCGTTTGATTACCGCACCCATTGCGTGCTTACGCTCATCAACGGCAAAGTCGTGCACAGCACGCTCAAACAGGAGGCGTAACCCATGCGTTCCACCTATGCATCCGTTTCGCTCGCCAATATCAAACATAATATCGAGCTGATGCGTTCCCGCCTCAAGCCGGAGACGAAATATCTCGCGGTGGTCAAGGCAAACGCATACGGACACGGCATGGAGGCCGTTGCCAACTGCGCGCTGGAAAGCGGCGCAGCTTACCTCGGCGTTGCATTCACCGAGGAGGGCGTGCGGCTAAGGCTCGCGGGAATCACCGCACCGATCCTCCTGCTCGGCGCCACAGACGAAGACCACATGGACGATGTGATCCGCCATTCGCTGATGCCGACGGTGTTCACCACCGAAACGCTCCAGCTCCTGCAGGCACACGCCGCGAAGCTCGGCATGGTCTGCCGTGTGCATATCAAGGCGGACACAGGCATGAACCGCATCGGCTTTACGAGCGAAGCCGCGTTTACGGAGGCAATCCTCCTGCTCAAACGCTGCCCAAATCTCGTACTTGATGGCTTATTTACACATTTTGCGGTGTCCGAACTCGCGGATACCTCCTTTACGCTGTTGCAGGCGGAGCGTTTCCGCCGCTATGTGGAGATTTGCAGCCGAAACGGCCTGCATCCCATCCTTCATGCAAGCAACAGCGCGGCGGCGCTCCATATCCCGGAAGCGCAGTTCGACATGGTGCGCGGTGGTATCGCGATGTATGGCTGCCATCCGGCAGGACACGCGGTCAAGGGCATCGACCTAAGGCCCGTGATGAGTTGGCACGCGTATATCACGCACATCAAGACCATTCCCGCCGGCGAAGGCGTGAGCTACGGACTTAAGTTTATCACCCCGTGCGATATGCGCGTCGGCACCGTCGCGGTCGGCTATGGGGACGGCTATAAGCGCTGCCTTTCGGACAAGGCGGAGGTTCTCATTCGCGGCATCCGCGCGCGGCAGATCGGCACCATCTGTATGGATCAGATGATGATCGACCTCACCAACGTGCCGGACGCTGTGGTAGGAGACGATGTGGTTCTTCTTGGCAGGCAGGGCAACGACGCCATCACGGCGGACGAGCTTGCGGACAAGGCCGGAACCATCAGCTATGAGATTTTGCTGAGCGTTTCCGAGCGTGTCCCACGGGTTTATACGAAAGACTGAACGAAACGCAAAACAGCGTCCGCTTCCGCGGACGCTGTTTTTTTGTTTCTCGAGTTAAACCCCTTCGATCGTCTGCCCGATAGCATCGATCACATCCCGCGCCAGCAGCATGCGCTCCTTGAGCAGAATCAGCGCAGTATCCGCGCTTGCCCCAAGCAGATATGCCCCGCAGGTTGCTGCGTCAAGCGGCGCAAGCCCCTGCGCAAGCAGCCCGGTGATCAATCCCGCGAGCACATCTCCGCTGCCGCCTTTGGCGAGCCCGGCGTTCCCGCTCGTGTTCAATCGCACTTCGGTTCCGTTCGAGATGCACGTGGACGCGCCTTTGAGCAGCACGACGCAGTTCCAACGCTTTGCATAGGTTTGCGCAATCCCGATCGGGTCGGCAAGAACCCGTTCAATCGATTCACCGCAAAGCCGCGCCATCTCCGCCGGATGCGGCGTGAGAATGACGTTTTCATGCATGCTTGCAAGCAATATTTGAGATTTGGAGAGTTGATTCAGCGCGTCTGCATCCAGAACGGTCGGTATTCGTGCCGTCAAAGCAGCCTCAACCAGAGATAGGATATTTCCTTCACCAGCCCCGCAACCGATACAGACCGCGTTCTTTTGCGGAAGGAGTGCAATTGCATGTTTGCATGCTGTCTCGTCCCAATCCAAGCCGTCGTTCACTGTGGCTGCCATCGCTTCCGGCAATGTGGAGAATGCATGCTTCACCGCGCCCGGTATCGCGGCTGTCGTCAACCCCGCGCCCGCGCGCAGGCAGGCAGCTGTGCTTAGCAGAGCCGCGCCCGTGTAAGCGCCAGACCCCACACAGAGCAGCGCACGCCCGTTTTTACCCTTGTGTGAATCGGTTGGGCGAGTCGGTATCAACAGTGAAACATCTTCGCGTGTGACGAGCCACACATTTTCCAAATCTTCTTCTGCCTCATCCATCTCATCCGAAAGCGGATGCACAATCACTTTCCCGCAGCAACCGCGTCCGGGAAATAGAAGCTGTCCTTGTTTGTAAAACTGAAACGTCACGGTTAAATCTGCGTGAACTGCGCTGCCGAGAATTCTGCCGCTGGTTGTGTCCACACCGGATGGAATATCGATGGCGACGACAGGCTTGCCGCTCGCGTTGATTTGCGCAATCGCTTCCGCATAGATGCCCGCAATCGGGCGCGAAAGCCCGGTGCCAAATATCGCGTCCACCAATACATCATAATTCGAGATCATTTCTCCCGAGCAAGTATCAAGAAAGCGCACGCCGCAGTCCAGCGCGCGCTGATAATTCGTCTTTGCGTCTCCCGCGAGCTTATCTGCGCTTGCGAGCAGCATGCCCGCGCAGGAAATCCCGCGTTGCGTCAAAAGCCGCAGCAGCGCAAAACCGTCTCCGCCGTTGTTTCCGCCGCCGCAGACGGCGAGCACGGTTTGCTCAGGATATTGCGCCTGAAGGAGCGCATCCACGCCCTCCGCCGCGCGCTCCATCCAGGCGAGGCTATTTGCCCGCCCGTCCGAAAATCGCGCTTGTTCATAGCGGCGCATCTGCTCCGCGGTGACGACGCGTTTCATTCTTCCGTTTCCTCAACAGCCTCGCGTAGAGCCGCGCGCGCTTCCTCATAGGAATATCCGCGCGAAAGCAACCGGCGAATCACCATCTCGTCCCGCTCATCTTGTCCAAGTCGGGCATATTGCCGCACATACTTTTCTGCGGTTGCAATCGCCGTTTGCTGTTGCGTTTCCTCGTCGATCTGAGAAAGCGCCTGCTCGATTGCCTCCTGATCGGTTTCGTGGGAAAGCAGTTGCTCCCGCAGGTGCGCGCGGCTGATCGGCTTTGTGGCAAGGCGCGTTCGCACAAACTCGGTTGCAAACGCAATGTCGTCCAGAAGCCCCAGTTCCTTGAGCCGCTCCACGGTTTCATACACTTCCACTTCGCCATATTCGCAGCTGTCGAGATGGCGCTCCACCTCGCGCACCGTCCGCGCCCGCGCGCCAAGATAGCGCAGCGCAGAATCCATCGGCGTGCGTCCGGTTTCCGTGGCTTTTTTCGGTTTTGTCATACTCTTTGTCATGGGGTTATTTTACCATAGTTTTTCGTCCGCGGACAGCCGCCGCTGGAAAGCTGCTTTGGTTGCGCAAATAAAGGAGAAATCGTGCAACTTTCTGATGAACATTCTGTAACAATTCCAAAGCGGTGTGTTTCCATCGGTGCAAAAAAACAACAAATCCGTTACAATAGGAAAAGACGTTTCCGCGTACCGTGCAATCATTTCGCATAGGCACGCTCATAGAAAGCCCGCGAAACGCAATCGCATTTTTCCAGGAGGATGTTCGAATGGAGGACAACCGGCAGCAGCCGAATCAACCGCAAGAAGAGCCGAATTACTCGGAAGTGATTTTGGAGCCGATTCAGGATATTGGCATACCCAAAAAGCGCAAGAGCAGCAGTTCCCTTGCCCGCAAACGCAAAAAGAAAAAGCAGCAACAGCGCGTGATCATTATTCTCGGCGTTGTGTTTGTGTTGCTGCTTTCGTTTTTTATCTTTATGTTTGTCAGCAATCAGCGGCAGGCAGCGGCAGAAGAAGCGGCACGCATTGCCGCGGAGGAAGCCGCACGCATCCAAATGGAAAAAGAGCAGCAGGAGTTTCAGTCAATCGTCCATTCCGACAAGTTTCTGGAGGGTGTTAGCATCAACGGGGTCTCCATCGGCGGGATGACAATGGAGGAAGCCAAGTTAGCCCTTGTCCCCGTTGAGCAAAGCCTTACCGCGCAGCGCCAACTCCAGTTGGTCTACGACAACAAGCTCTTTCCGCTGGATCTGAGCACGATGCCAAGCACGGTAAACACGGACGAGGTGTTGCAAGAGGCGTTTGCCCTCGCCAAGAGCGCACTCGACTACACAAGCTTGATGACAGAGGTAAACGACATCCGCACCAACGGCCGCCCATTTACACTGACCGTGAGCTATGACCTTTCAAGCCTGAACACGGCTGTGGCACAGATCGCCTCCCAAATCGATATCCCCGCGCAGGACGCGCAGGTCACCGGTATTGACGAAACCACCCATGCGCTCACCATCAAAAGCGAAGTGGTTGGTTATGTGGTCGATCAAACGGCGCTGATGGGCATGATCACCGACGCGGTGACAAAAAATATCCAAACGCCGATCAATATTCCGATCGTTGTCACGCAGCCGACTTTGACGGCGGCAACGTTACAGGGTCAGTTCGTCATGCGCGCCAGCGCAACGACCGATTTTTCCACCAGCACCAGCGAGCGTAAGTATAACGTCCGCAAGGGCGCGGGGCTCATCAACGGCACCGTGCTCAAACCTGGCGGCGTGTTCTCCACCAACGATACGCTCGGCGTGCGCAGCACGGGCAACGGCTGGAAGATGGCAAACGCATATGAAAGCGGTGCGGTTGTTCCGCAGGCAGGCGGCGGTGTTTGCCAGCTTTCGACAACTCTCTACAACGCTGTGGTCAAAGGCGATCTGGAGATTGTCTACCGCAGAAATCACTCCATGCCGGTTGCCTATGTGAAAGAAGGATTGGATGCGACGATCAACTCCGTCGGCAACATCATCGACTTTCAGTTTAAAAATAACACAACCTCGGACATCGTCGTCATCGGTTATACGTCCGGCAATAAACTGACTTTCGAAATCTGGGGCATCCCGTTTGCTACGACAGAATACGACGAAATCAAACTCACGAGCGCTCTGGTTTCCTCCAACAGCGCGCCGGGCGAACCGGTTGAAATCATCGTCCCCGCCGGAACCGAAAAGGCGAACGGAAAGCTGATGGTCGCAGGCGAAACCTATGTTGCCGTCACGCCCAGAAAAGGCTATGTCTACCAGAGCTATAAGAACTACTATCTGGCGGGCACTCTTGTGAAGAAAGAAAAACTCGCGGTTTCAACCTACAAGGCGTTTCAGGGTGAAATCTGGATCTGTCCGGGTGAGGAAACACCTATGCCGGAGGTTACACCGGAAGCTTGGGTCCCGACGGAAGTGACCCCTGAAGTTATACCGCAACCTTAACAATCACAGAAGAGAGGGTTTTGCCCTCTCTTTTTTTATCTTCTATGTTAGTCGTCGTTCTCATGCTCCGCGTCATATCGCTCGCGCTGGAGCAGCATGAACCGCAACGATTCTGGGTCCATCGGCGTTTGCCGCGTCCCCATGCACGCACTGCAGGTTGCAAAGCACTCCGGGCAGATGCAGCGGCTGCCGAGCCCCTTTTCGTCCTGCACCATGTACGCCCCGCAGTTCTGGCAAGAACACCGCATGCTGATCGCCTCCTTTTCTCGTTTTTTATTGTAACACGTTTTCTATTAAAAATGCGCAATCGTTGTCCGTTCAGTACTTGAATACAATTTTCATGCATATGTTTGTTCGGGGCGTTGCAGGCGTCAGCCTGCTATGCTTTTCACATTCCGTTCATGGTAATTCCATCACATTTATGCTATACTCTCTGCGTTATGAAATCTCGATTTTTCAGCAAAACCAAGCCTTTCTTTTACCGCCTGCTCACGCTGGCGCTTGTTGTTTCGCTTTTTGTTTTCGCCGCGCCGCACGCAAAAGCGGAGGGTTTCAACTTTACGATCGGCGAATGTTCCGACGATGTGTTTCGCGCGGAAATGCGTCTGAGCGATCTTGGCTATCTTTCCGCCGTAGTCAACGGCCGTTGGGAACAGGCGGATGCAGATGCGCTTGCTGCCTTTTTAACCGCAAACAACACGACCGAAGCAAATCTCACTTCCCTGCTTTTTTCGAACGATGCATTGGCTGTCTCGGCCGTCTCATCCGTGTTTGCGACCGGCCCGCAGCAAGGATTCCTTGTCACCTATGGTACGCTCATGCCTTGGTCGGAAGTGCAATCCAAGCTTGAACCCGGAAAGTCGTATGATGTGACGAGCTGCTATTCCGGCATCGCGCTGCATATGGTCTGCGTCTCGGTCGACAGCCACGCGAAGATGCGGCCGGAGCTGGACTGGGATAACGCCACGTTGCGCGGCTTTTTCAGCGCGGCTAGCAGTTCCGATAAGCAGCCCGTCGTGATTGCGGTCGATGGAATCTTGATCGCGGCTTCAATCCAGCAAGCCGCACCCAGCATGGAAAATCAGCCGCTTCCGGAATATGCGCTCTATTTTTCCGGCTCACTCACCGGCGTCAACGGAATCCCGGATGCAGAGCACGAGGCGATTGTGAAGATCGCCGCCAATCAGGCCTCCTGAGTTCGATTCAAGAGGCTCCAATCATGTAACCAAGCCCGAACACAAAACCGCCGCCTGCATTTGCAGACGGCGGTTTTTTGCTTGCGTTTGGCGTGCGGCTTAGTTCCCGACCGTCCTCTGGGAAATCCCCTTGATGACGGAGAGCGCCCAGTCGTGATCTTTGACCGTGACAACCGTGCCGCAATACGGGCACTTGCCACTGTGGTTGATGTCCAGCGGCGCGCCGCAGTTCGGGCAGCTGATCTGCGTGACACTCGGCTGATTGAGTGTCTTCTTGTCCTTCTGGCGAATGAGCTTCCAATCGTAGACCATGAAGAGCTCACGCGTGGTGCTGCCGCTGACGATCGCATCCGTGCGGTCGTCCTTTGTGTAATCCGTAATGCGCGTGGAGAGCCGCACGACGAGCACGTCGTTGTCCGCCTCGAGCGCGTAGCGGACAATTCGCGTTTCGAGCACGGCAATGCGCTCTACATAGTTGGTCTGCTTCGCGTCGATGAGCGCCTGCAGCTGCCGCGCCATCTGGTTGTACAGCGCGTCGGTCATAATGGCACGCATGGGTTCCCAGTCCTTGTTTTGCCATGCGTTCTGCATCTGAATATACTGGTTCCCGACCTTTTCGAGCAGTGCCTGTTCGTTGAAGTTCGGGTCTTTCTGTTTGAGCGTGTCCAAAGGCAATCCGGGTTCTTCCTGTGCCGCGGTGTAGACGTTCTGTCCGCTGCCCTGCTGACCGGAGCGCATATAACGAAGCACGACGACTACCACGATGACGATCATGATCACCGTGAAGAGATTGCCGCCAAGGCAACCCAGTGCGCTGACGTTTCCAGTCCCGGAATCATAGTTGGAGCTGCTGTCATAGGTTGATCCGCTGCTCCAGCCGGAATCCCAGCTGGAACCCGAGTCCCAGCTTGAGCTGCCGCCGCCCCAATCGGAGCCACCGCCGCCCCAGTCGGACCCGCCGGAAAAATTGCCCGCGTCTGCGAGGGAATATGCCCCCAGCGTCAGGCAGCAGAGTAACACGGCGATCAGGATCAATCCGTGCCTCATTCGTTTCTTCATCGTTCAGACCCCCTGCGTTCTTCAGATTACTGCAATTGTGCAATCAGTTTTTCACTTATTTATCATACATGATTTTGCTGGCATGGACAATATCCATAGCGTTCAAAATCGTTCTTTGCTTTGAATCGAAATCATAAAGAAACAGAGCGCGGTTTCCCCGCGCTCAAAGTGTCAACAAACCCATCAGGGGGGGTGGGGGATTTCCCCCAAGTTCCTTCAGATTTGGCGATTCATTCGCCAAATTTGTGAAAAAATGGCGCGATTTGCGTCATTTTAACCCAAAGTAAAACCCATCGACAGAGTCCGCAGGACTTTGTCGATGGGCTGAGAGCGCGGTTTTCCCGCGCTCTGCCCTGTGTATTCTCTGTTGTTTACGCGCGGTTCAGCAGTTCCATAAACCCGTCGCCTTGCACGCTTTTTTCTACAACACGTTCCACATCCGCATCCATGTCTCCCAGGTGCGCCTCGTTTGCACGATAGAGTACACAGGTACCGCAGCTTGCACTCAAATACCGTGGAACGGGCGCAAGCCGCGCCGCAACGCCCTGCCCCGCTAGCGCGCGCTGTGTGCGCATCGCGGAAAGATGCGTATGGAACGTTGCGATGTATTCCTTCATGCCCGGCTGAGCGAGAGCGTGTAGTCCACACCTTCCTGCTGGATGGAGACGGTATATCCGCGGGACACGGCAAAGCGAGTCACGTTCTCTTTTGCGGCTTCCGCGTCAACCAGCACGGTCAATTCGGAAAGACCGTCCTTCACCGCGCGCTGTGTGCGCACGACAGGTTCGGGGCAGAGAAGCCCTCTTGCATCTACGATCAACATGGTTCTATCCTTTCATTTGTCGCTTGTGTTACGCTTTTTCGCGGTTAAACAGCCCGATCAGTGTGAGCAGGACAAAGCCAACCACAACCGCGATCATGCCGTTTGCCGTTGGGCCTTTTGCTGAAGAGGCGAGCCCAAAGTTATGGCAGATTGCCGCGCCGACGACAAAGCCGGTCACGGTGATGCCCGCGTCGGAGTTGCCTTCGCCCGCGAGAATCACCTGCCGCAGCGGGCAGCCGCCGAGCAGCACGCTGCCCCAGCCAACCAGCGCCATGCCGAGGAAATTCCAGAGCCCGTCGGTATGCGCAACGGGTTGATCCGCAAATGAAAGATGGAACTTACCAAGAATCAGATTGCCGACAATGGTAGTTACGATGACAGCCGCAAATCCCCACAGCATAGAAAAATCCTTGAAGAGCATCGCGTCTCGGCTTGCCGCAACGGTGCAAAAACGCGAGCGCTGGCACAGACCGCCAACGACAAGGCCTACCACGAGTGCAATCAAAATCGGCGCATGCATCGACCCTGGGCCGGATTCACTCGCGGCAAACAGCGCGGGAAGAAACGCGGAAAGCGCCATGATGACCGCCGCAATAATCGGAAGTGTCAGCCCTTCCGTGAGGCTCTGCGCATAAGCGCGCTTGAGCGTGAAGCCGCCACGCATCCAGAGCGTACCGACAAAAATGCCAGCAACAAAGCCAACAAGTCCGATCAACGCATTGAGATCGCCACCGCCTACGCGGAGCATCATGCGAAGCGGGCAACCGAGGAACATCAAAGCGCCAACCATCACAACAACCGCAATGACAAACCGCGTCATTGGCGAGGAACCGCCGCGCGGCTTAAATTCCTTGGTCAGCATGGCAACGATCATCGCGCCGAGGATCATACCGACGATCTCAGGACGAACATATTGCACCACCTCGGCCGAGTGCAGCTTCAGTGCACCGGACGTATCCCGCAGGAAGCAAGCGATGCAAAATCCCATATTGCCAGGATTACCAAGCGCGCTGAGCGCCAGTGCGGCTATGCCGATCACGACGCCTGTAAGAATGACCCAGAAGTTACGTTTTTTCATATGTTTCTCCTTCATCCATTTATTGTTTTCTTTGTATTTCACTCTTGCCTACTTCTTTACTGAAAATAGGCAACACAAAACTAAGCCCGCTCAAACGGCTTCGTTTTTCGCAGGGAAAGACTCCACTCTTTTCTATTCAGCTTGATTTGTACTGATTTTACGGATGGCGGTCTTGTCTATTCGCCGTTGTTCGGATATACTGTAGCATAGAAAATCGTTATACACAAGTAAGGATAACGAAAATGTCTCAAGAATTTTTATCTACCCGCACGGTTTATCTGGATCAAGCGGCGACCTCCCGCCCGAAAGCAGCGGGGGTTGGCGAAGCCATGCGTTTTTACATCGACGAAGTCTGCGCAAACGTCAATCGCTCCACCTATGCCGCTGCGACGGATGCCGCCATGCGTGTGTTGGACGTGCGTGAGCAGCTTTGCGCCCTGTTTGGCTTTGGCGATCCGACGCATGTCATCTTCACCCCCGGACAAACCGTCTCGCTCAACATGGTCATCAAGGGGTTGCTTCGTCCCGGTGACCATGCGCTGGTAAGCCCCTTGGAGCACAATGGCGTCATGCGCCCGCTGACGCAGTTGCTGGAGCACGGTGTTTCGTTTGATCGCATCCCACTCGCCGGGGACGATACGTTGGATCTCGATGCCGCGCGGCGGATGATTCGCCCGAACACGCGGCTGGTCGTCCTCACACATGCCTCTAATGTCAGCGGAACGATTTTACCGATTTTGGAAATCAGTACTCTCTGCCGCGAGAAGGGTGTCTTCTTTGCCGTGGACGCGGCGCAGACGGCGGGGCATGTTCCGATTGATCTTACCGCTACGCCTGTTGACGCGCTCTGTGTGCCTGCGCACAAGGGGTTGCGCGGGCCTTCCGGTATCGGCGCCCTGTTGCTCTCGCCCGCGCTTGCCAAGGCGCTCGACCCGCTCATCACGGGTGGTACGGGCAGTGATTCGCATACGGAAGTTCAGCCGGACTATATGCCGGATCGTTTCGAGAGCGGCACTCCCAATCTGCCCGGCCTCTACGGTCTCCACGCCGCGCTCCGCGAATTGGAGCAGGAAGGGTTGCCCACCCGCCACGCGCAGGAGAAAACGCTCCTGTTGCAGCTCCTGAGCGGGCTGGAAGCATTCCCCGATATCCGGATCCTCGGGACACGAGATCTCGCGCGAAAAGTCGGTTTGGTCTCTGTCGATTTTACCGCACGGCGCGATAACGCAGACGTTGCCGATCGACTTGCAACCGAGTTTGGTATATTCACACGCTGTGGACTGCATTGCGCGCCAAACGCACACAAAACCTATGGCACATTTCCGCAAGGAACGGTACGCTTTTCATTCAACAACACCAACTCAGCCAAAGAGATCGACGATACGCTCCGCGCCATCCATACGATTCTAAAGTAGCACACAAACACAATAGAGGGTGCTCCGCATACACGGGGCACCCTCTTGGCTTTGCGTGGGTTACGATTCCTGCCGTGAAAAATAGCGATACGAGAGTATCCCAATCGGTAAAAAGTATGCGCACCAGAACTCCAGAATCGCGGTGCCGATCCATTCCGCGCCTTGCATGTCACCTGAAAATAGCCCCAATATCGGCATGAGGAAACACATCGGTGCAAACACACCATGCACAAGCAGTAGTATCTTCAGTGCGCGATCCCCTTTGTCGCGCACGCGGATTGTCAACCCGGCGAAGAATGTCGAAAATGCCATCAGGCAGTAGCCAAGCATGTCCAGATCAAACATCATGCCAAACGTGCGATAGTCCAGCAGTTGCAAGGCAACCCTCGTCAGAGCCATATTGCGTACCGTCGAAAGCTGCACAAAGTAGACCATGACATTGCAAAACGTATAGATCGCGCCGAAGGCAACCGCGCACATCGCCGCGGCCTTCGCGTCCGGTCGCGAAAAGCGATAGAACGCGCCGTTCATCAGCATAAGCCCAAGCGCAATTGCGATGCTCGAACCATAACAGAGCGCTATCGGCCCCGTCAGCATGCAGACGGCGAACCCGACCGCGCCCAGTATGACGGCCGCGCTTCCGGTTTTTCCAATCCTGATATCCATTTTTGGTCTTTCTCCTTTGTTATGTTCAAAATCAAGCGTTATCTTTTTGCTCATTCAGCAGCCAACCCGAAACGCGAAGCAGAAAAGCCTCCCGTTGTGTTACGTCTGCCCAATCCACACCAATACAATCCTTGAGGACATCTTTGCGCAGAAATGCGCTCTGCAAAACCGCCGTCAGGCAAAACGAACGAATCATCGATTCAGCGTCTTCCCCACCGGGTGAAACCGTTTTGGAGAAGCCCCGCGTAGTGCCAATCGTGTTGTCACGGGCGGACGGTGCGTTCAGATCGCCAAGAATCGAGATGCGCGAAATCTGCGAGTGCTGGTCCAAATAATCCGCAACCTGCGCAGCAACCTTGCCAAGGCATTCCGCCCTTCCGGCATCCGGCGGCAGCTTCGGCACAAACGAGCCGACCACGCCGCCGATCATCCGCTGGACGCACGCTTCGATCAATTTTGCCTTCGAAGAGAAATAGTAGTTCACCAATCCGACGCTGATGTTCGCCCGCTCCGCAATCTGCCGGATCGTGACCCGCTCTGTATCGCCGTCGCTCTCTAGAATCAGCCCTTCCGCCGCTTGCAAAATCCGTTCCGTGGATCGTTCCGCATTTTCCATAGTTGTTTCTCCGTTATTGAACGTTGTTCAGTTTTTTCAGTATAGCGATTCCGGTTTTCGTTGTCAAGCAAAAACCCGCCGAATCCGGCGGGCAAAATCGCGACTATTCTATTATTTGTGTGGCTTATACCAAGTAGATCGATTTGTCCGATTTGGCGATGACAGTGCCAATGCGCTGCGCGCTCGGTACACTCGCGCGAAGATCGCGCTCCAGCGCGTCCGCGTCCCTCGGATCGACCGCGATGAGCAGACCGCCGGATGTCTGCGGATCAAAGAGCGCATCCCGCACCTGGAGCGGCAGAGTGCCCTCGTCCACGAATGGCTCGGCGTAATTTCGGTTGCGATAAACGCCTGCGGGCAGCAGTCCCATGTTCGCAAACTCCAGCACACGCGGCAGAAAATCGATCGCCCCGGTCTCCACGCGCGCGGAAAGTTCGGAGCCCTGCATCATCTCAAGCATATGCCCCATCAGCGAAAATCCTGTCACATCCGTACAGGCGTGTACGCGATAATTGACCGCGCAGTCCCGCGCGCCTTTGTTGAGCGTGGTCATCAGCGCAATCGCGCGGTCAATCTCACCCGTCTCCAGCATCTCCGCCTTTTCCGCCGTGGTCAGGATGCCAACGCCGAGCGGCTTGGTGAGAAACAACACATCGCCCTCGTGTGCGCCGAGATTTTTATAAAACTTTTCAGGATGCACGAACCCGGTTACACAAAGCCCATATTTCGGCACATCGTCGAATATGCTGTGCCCGCCGGTAATGATCGCCCCCGCTTCAAACGCCTTGCTATAGCCGCCCGCGAGGATCGCCTGCACCGCACTTTGCGGCATGCTTTCGGGAATGCAGAGCAGGTTGAGCGCGAGTTTGGGTTCTCCGCCCATGGCGTATACATCCGATAGCGCGTTCGTCGCGGCAATCTGCCCGAAGGTGAACGGATCGTCCACGATCGGCGGAAAGAAATCAACCGTCTGCACCAGCGCCAGTTCGTCGCTGACGCGATAGACGGAAGCGTCGTCCGAACGGTCAAACCCGACCAGCAGATTCGGGTCCTGATGTGTTGGCATGTCGCCAAGGAGCTTGGAGAGCGTGCCCGCGCCAACCTTTGCGCCACAACCGGCGCAACTGGAAAGCTTCGTGAGCTTTACTTCTGTTTCCATTGATAGCCTCCCGCAGACAACCCGTGCAGCACCGCCTCCAGCGCCCCGCCACCGACGGCAAGCGCTTTGTCGGACACCGTGAAACAATGCGAAAGCTCGCATCTCGGGTCAACGTCTCCGCTTTTCATACCCTCATACACCACGATTCCATCCGGCAGCAGCCCGCGCAGTACGCCGCGAATACGCGAAACGACAGGTTCGCCGTCCACATAAGCGCAGGTTTCGCCCGCTTCTACCACATCGCCAATCTGTTTCACGCCGCGAAACACGCCCGCACGCGGCGCGCGGAGCAACCGCTCCAGCGTAAAGCCCGCAATATTGCCGGGAATCCCCGTGTCCGGCAGAGCCGAACCGTTGTAATATACCCTCCCGAGTGTATGCCCGCGCGCGGTCTCCACTACCGCATGGCAGTCTAACCCCGCCGTGAAGCCGGGGCCGATGCCGACGACAATCGACGCGTCGTCAATCTTCGTGCCGAGGTTTCGCTTGGCAAGAATCGCGTCAATAACCGCAACAGGGTTGAGCTTCCGCGCGGTCTCACCCGTCGGGTCGGCGAGCACGACCACATCGCCCGCGGCGAGAATCGTCTCCGCCGCCGCCGCGTTTGCGGCAAACCGCACGGTGATGTCCTCTACCGTGGCCTCGCCTTTGATGATTGCTTCCGAAAAGCAGATCGTTCTGCGGATGGAGGTCGGTTGCGGTAGGTCACTCATCACCACCGAAAAGCCACTCTTGTGGAGCCGAAACGCGATGCCGGTTGCGATATCTCCCGCCCCGCGTACCCAAATGATCATAAAAAACCTCGTAGACTTCACGCTGAATACGTGAGAATTTCGTTATTGTTTGCCGAGCGCTGCGATGACTACTCGCTCCACATCAAATCGCTCCAGTTCGGTTGCGATGGCGAGCGCTGCGTTTTTTCGCGCGTCATCGTCCGCTTTGTTGAGCAGCACCGCAAAGCGTGCGCCCTTCGGAACATTCTTTCGCTGTCCGTCGGCGTGTCCAAGTACAAGCGCGATATCGTCTACGGAGACCGGATCTGCCTGTGCCTTGCCGCACAGCGCGGCGTAGCGATCCGCGCGAAACGCAGTATCGCCAATTGTCCGCCCGATTCCATCCAGCCCCGCAACCGCGATGACCAGCTTGCTTTCGTTCGGGATCACCGGCTCGTGCTCGGCTGGCGCTTTCAGCGGTAGCCGTTTTGCGCCGTCCGCTTCGATCAGAACATAATCCGCACACGCCGCCAGCGTCTCCATCGGTAGAATTGGCGCGGAGAGCTTGCCCTCCTTGGATGCTGTGCCAAAGCAAATCAGCGGCTCGCGATCCAACAGCGCTTTTGCTTCCTCCGGCGTTGCAGGGTTGTGTGTTCCAATGCCGTCCGGGGTGAAGATATGTGTCGTGGTGGTGATGATCACACGCGCGCCCGCCTGAGCCAGCTCGTGCGCAAGCCGCAGCAAAAGCGTCGTTTTACCGCCGCCGCCGACCAGTGCGGTGATGCCGCGCGGAATGCCAAACGCCGTGACGATGCTCGATTCATTTGTGCAAAAAAACGTCTGCACGTATTCGTTCTCCCTGCATGAGAATAACACTTTTTCAGGCGTTCTGTCAAACCGTCTGGTTGCGGTTTCAGGCGTGAAAAAACCCGCACGGTGATTCCGCGCGGGTCTTGGTACCCCCTCAGGGATTCGAACCCTGGACACCCTGATTAAGAGTCAGGTGCTCTAGCCAACTGAGCTAAGGAGGCAAGATCGCTCTTTCGATGCTGCGCTTTCGCGCAAGCCAGAAAACTCCCAGAATATGATAGCGGCCATATGGCCGCCAGATATCGTTTGGAGCGGGAAACGGGGCTCGAACCCGCCACCTCAGCCTTGGCAAGGCTGCGCTCTACCAAATGAGCTACTCCCGCAAAAGGTGCCGCTTGCGACTGCGGCGGAAAAATTGGTGCTCCCTCAGGGATTCGAACCCTGGACACCCTGATTAAGAGTCAGGTGCTCTAGCCAACTGAGCTAAGGAAGCGCATTTGGGCGCTCGGCGCTTCGCTGTTTCCAGCCGAAGGCCTGAGCCCTATCGTCAGCAGTTTGGGTTGAATTGTGGCTGCCATCCTCAAACCGCGGCAAAAAGTATTATAGCATCTTTCGCGCGGATGTCAACCAATTCTGACCATGTTCTGTCGAAAAATTGAGATTCGCACCGCGAAAGATTTGTGTGCCGTTCGGCAGCATAAAACTACGACGGAATTGTATACGCATTTCATAATTTTCGCAACAATTGTGTATACACCCTTGCAAAACGGCACAGATACAGTATTATATCTCTCAGAAAGAACATCCGTAAAATTGTATTGCGGAGTCGCTCTTGCCGGAGGGGGGAACACCGGCAGTGTGCGATAAAAAACTGAAGGGGGAACATTAATATGGAAACCAAATACTGTACCAATTGCGGGCGCGCGATTCAACCCGGAGAATTTCGCAGTGCAAACGGCACCTGCGGCGAATGCGCGGCAAAGGCGCAGAGCGCCAGCGTGCAAAGCGGGCAATATTCCAGCAAGGACTGGCTCGTGACGTTGCTGTTTTCAATCTTTCTGGGTTATCTCGGCATCCATCGCTTCTATGTCGGTAAGATCGGCACGGGCATCCTCTGGCTGCTCACCGCGGGTTGCTTCGGCATCGGTGCGCTGGTGGATATCATCATGATCGCCACCGAGAATTTCACGGATGATGACAAT
This sequence comes from Christensenella sp. UBA7703, assembly GCA_002482505.1. Taxonomy (GTDB): domain Bacteria; phylum Bacillota; class Clostridia; order Christensenellales; family CAG-138; genus UBA7703. Next base: position 58,050 of record DLGD01000016.1, read on the forward strand.
CGTCTCATCGTTCAGGACTCGAGAAAAAGCCCGAATTACGGCTATTCTTACGCTTCCAGCAACGCAAGCAGCGGAACAAAGTCCCCGCGTGAAGATGTGCTGGATCAGATCGAAAAACTCGCCAAACTCCGCGATTCCGGCGTGATTTCGCAGGAAGAGTTTGAGCAGAAGAAAGCCATCCTGATGTCGAAAATCTAATAACGAATCTCATAAACTCCGAAAACCGCCCATCCGGGCGGTTTTCTATATCTTGTGGTCACTTTTCCGTTTTTCGCCAATTCCTCACTAGCGATTGCGTCCGAAATCACCCGTCCTGTTCATCCTGCGTTAACGTTTCACGTGAAACATGTGTATATGAATTTTGTGTGAATATAAAATCAGCCCAATCATTAGTTGTTTGCGAGTGCTTGGAAAAAGTTAAACTGTTTATTATGGTATTCACTGTAGTTTTTGTTATTATGAGCAACTTAATCTTCTTTTTTGACCATATATAACCGCACTTCCTGTGGAACCGTAATTTTTCCGTCGTTACGGTCTATATACGCCGCGACTTGGCGCAGAATCGCCTTGCGCGCATCGTCGCTGATCGCGTGAAAGTCCGAATAGGAGTTCATCAGCTTAAGGTATCGCTCCGTTGAATATTCATCATCCCAGCAATATGTTTTCGTAACAGGGTTATGGAATAGTCCTTCCGTCTGCATTTGCGCAATCCGGAGCATATGCAGTTCTTCGCCTTTCTCACGGCTTATATAGTCGTCCAATTCCGGCGCATACGTTCGATAGATATCCCGGATATTGCGCAACATCTCCGTCTCGGGTTCTATAATTGACGCCAAATGCCAGAAAACCGCCATCACACCACTCTTCTTGAGTAATTTGTATGCTTTGGGATAGCCAACTGCTGGCTCAATCCAATGAAATGCAGTTGCAGAGAAGATAAGATCATATGTTCCCTCCGTAGAAACAAAATTTTCAAACATTGAATCGATACAATGAAAATTGCGAAACCGTGTAAATTTGTTTCTCAGGAATTGGGTTTGCTTTTCGGATATTTCCAGAGCGGTGATATCATATCGACTTTTTACAAAATATTCCGTCGCCTGACCGGGTCCAGCGCCGATCTCGAGTATCTTTGCCCCTTCATGAAACGCAGAAAATTCAATGATATCGCGATAGAGTTCGGCTGGATAACCCGGCCGCGCCACCTCATAATTCTCAATAATATTTTGAAACCTGTCTTTATCTTCCAAAATTATCGGTTTCGTCGTCATTTTAACTCCTAGACTATTTGAGCAATTTGAATTTGGTCGCCATTATTTGATTCAATTATCACACAGTATACTATAAATTCAGAAATAGAAAAAATTCATCTTACGAAAAAGATCCCCGCCATTCAGTGGGGGTCTCCTCATCCCTACCCTATTCCCTTACTTCCTGATCTCCCGCACCGGCACGCCCTCGATATACCCGCGCGCGCCGACCGGAGCCAGCTGGAACCTTGGCCCCGCCTCCGGCGCCCATTCCCAGCCGTAGAGCTTCGGGTCATACTTCTCAATCGCGTTCCAAGCCGTCTCAATCGCCTCTTCAAACACGTCGTCGTCATACGGTTCGCCGTTGAACACCAGATACTTGCACGCGGGCAGGTTGATGACGTCGAACCCCTCCGGAATCGCGCCGGAAAAATCGACGGGCACTTCCACGCCCTGACAGTATTCCGACGTGCCGGGCTGGCGCATCCCTTGGGGCAACCAAACACCGATGGACTCATACAGCGCGCCTTTGATGCTCTCCAAGATTCCCCAAATCTCGCAGCCGACCTCCTCGCAATACGCGAAGTAATCCTCCGCCTTGATGCCGCGTTTGAGAATCAGTTTCCTCGCGGGTCTTTCGATCACCTGTGTAAAAATAACGGTGCTTGCCATAGATTCATTTCCTTTCTCCTGCGTTGGTGTGGCGGGTCGGTTGCGAACGGGATAATAGGAAAAGAGCGGTATCGGCGGCGTTTCCTTCCGGTATCGCTGGGGCGAGATGGCGAATTCGCGCGAAAACGCCTTCGTGAACCCCTCGTGCGAGCCAAACGCGGACGCGAGCGCAATATCCAGCACGCTCCAGTTCGTGTCCCGCAGTTGCTTTGCCGCGCTGCTGAGCCGTACCGCGCGCAGATACTCCATCGGTGTTTTCCCAACCAGTTCGGAGAACGCGCGCAGCGCATGCCATGGCGAATACAGCGCCGCCTTAGCCAAATCTGGCAGGGTCACTTCCTCTTGATAGTGCGCCATGATGTATTCCTGCATTCGGCGCACCGCGCTTCTCTTTTCTTCGTTGTTCGTCATCTTCACCACCCGCAGAAAGGATAGCATACTCCAGAGAGGAATTTCTTGAACGTAATTGCTCAGTCAAGCGTCTCTTGCGGTCATTTATTTCATTCTTATCATAGCGCAAATGCACAAAGTAGAAAACAAAAACAGACGTTTTCGCGTCTGTCTTGTTGGAGCAGGTAACGGGACTCGAACCCGTGATCTCAGCTTGGAAGGCTAATGTGTTTCCGCTACACTATACCTGCATCGGATAATGAAGTTGTCGGAGGCTCTAATAAAACAAAATCTCCATTCATAAACGGGCAAAAGAACGTGTCCGCTTATGAATGGAGCGGGAAACGGGGCTCGAACCCGCCACCTCAGCCTTGGCAAGGCTGCGCTCTACCAAATGAGCTACTCCCGCAGGAACCGATTGCGCTGTTTTGGTGCGGGCGAAGGGACTTGAACCCATACGCCTTTCGGGCACCAGAACCTAAATCTGGCGCGTCTGCCAATTCCGCCACACCCGCACACAGATCCGCATCGGCAGAAGAAAAAAATGGTGATCCGCCGGAGGGTCGAACTCCGGACAACCTGATTAAAAGTCAGGTGCTCTACCAACTGAGCTAGCGGATCAAAAAAACTGGCTGGGGTGGCAGGATTTGAACCTACGAGTGCCAGAGTCAAAGTCTGGTGCCTTACCGCTTGGCGACACCCCATAGTTCGCGGAATCGGTAAAAATGGGGTGAGTAGTGGGAGTTGAACCCACGACCTCCTGGGCCACAACCAGGCACTCTAACCAACTGAGCTATACCCACCATACCGGAAACGCCACTCTATTGCGGCTCTTCCATTGTCGAAACTTGCCCGACACCCTGGCTATTTTACGCGCCGGGGTGTCGTGCAACTTGGCGCGCCTGCAGGGATTCGAACCCGGGACCTACGGCTTAGAAGGCCGTTGCTCTATCCTGCTGAGCTACAGGCGCAGGAAGCGAGTTCCGAAGATTAATTATAGCGGCGAGGGGTCATTCTGTCAACCGAAATTGACAAAAAGATTGCATAGAAATTGACAAATCGCATACCCCGCATTTTGCGCCGTTTTCTGGCGTTTTCGTGCGCTAAGCGCCCCCTCGCCGGGAAAACCATTCGAAAGCCGATAAAAATCAGATGGTTTTCCCGCAGCAGGCTTTGTATTTTTTGCCGCTGCCGCAGGGACATGGATCATTTCTGCCAACCTTCGTTTCACGCACAAAAATATTGCTCTGGCGGTATTCCTTGGCGATGTCCTTGCGTTTTTCCTCACTCAAAATCGGTTCCCATTCTTTGAGTGTGTAGAGCCAATTCGCCTTTGCTTTGTGCATGTTGAAGTAGAGTTTCTCAAAATCAATCTCAAACTTCAGTGCGGAATCCACGGCGACCTTCTCCAGATTGATCTCTTTTTTCAGGCTGGTGTTGATGCCGTCGATAAAGCCCGCAAACTCCGCAACGCTCATGCCGAAGCGATCCGCCAGTTCCGCATGCGTGCCGGAAAGCAGCCCCGTGTTCTCGGACAGGATCGCGCGGTAAGCCTCGGTCTCTTTTTCAAAATATGCGTTCCAGAAAGTCTCGTGTTCCGCCTGCTGGCGCTCCGTCTCAACCAGTTTTTGCCATTCTTCATACGGTTTCATGTTTGTCGTTCTCCCTGTCTATCGTTTGTTGTATGTCGTTGTTCCATAAAAGTTTTGCGCCCTCGCCCGTGTCGGAATAATACCCCGGTCGAAAGCCGTTTTGTTCAAAATCGAGACCCGCATAGAGCCGCTGAGCAACCGTGTTGTTCTCGCGCACCTCCAGCGTCATCTTCTCCGCGCCGCGTTTCACCGCGTGCCGCATCATGGCTAGCATCAGCCGCCTGCCGCGCCCTTGTCCGCGATACTCCGGCATGATGGCGACGTTGGTGATGTGCGCCTCTTCAAAGAGCAGCCACATGCCGCCGTATCCGCAAATCACTCCGTCCGCCTCCATCACGAGATAGTGCGCAACGTCGTTCCGCAACTCCCCCGCGAGCGCGAGTTTTGACCATGGCGAACGGAAGCAGGTGCATTCAATCTCATGCACACGGTTGACATCCGCGCGCTCCATCGGCCGAACCGTCTCTATTGCCACGGCTATGCCTCCTTTGCGGATTGCTTCTTGGTTCGCTCCGCCTGCGACGGGCGAAGATACAGCGGTTCCGCTTCTGCGCCCGTTTGCGCTCCCTGCTGCATAGCGGCAAGCCCGACAAACGCTGCGCTCGGAGCTGTTTTGTGTTCCGTCCGCACGTCGCCGATCAATATCGTATCTTCCGGCAGCTTCGCGCAGAAGGACTCGATCTCGACCGCACAGGGTTCGATGATTGTCCTGCCCGAGTGATACAGCGCGGCATACGCGTTTCCGTTTCGCGCGTCAATCATCGCACAGACGGGTTTCTGCGTTTCCCCTGCCGAGAGTGCGAGGGTAAACAATGAATCGACCGACACAATAGGCTTGCCCAGCGCGAACGCCAGCGCGTTGACGAGGCTGACCCCGATGCGAACCCCCGTGAACGATCCGGGTCCGATATCGACCGCAAAACGATCGATCTGCGCGATGGTCACGCCGTTTTCTTCTAATAATGTGTCAATCAGCGGGAGCACGGTTTCCGCGTGCTTCTTGTCTGCGTCCGCTTCCCGCTCGACAACCAGTGTTCCGTCGCGAAACAGTGCGGCGGTTGCGGTAGCCGCGGTGGTATCGATAGCCAGTAGCATCATAACGCACCCACCACGCTTTCATATTGCGCGCCGATCGGATGAAATTCCAGCGTGCGCGGTTCGTCTCCGCTACCGGAGAGAAAAATCTCCAGTCGCTCGTTCGGCAGTGCCTCAGGCACGCGCTCCGCCCATTCCAGCACGAGAATTGCGTCCTGCGCCAGATATTCCTCAAAACCGATGCCAAAGAGCTCCTCCGCGTCACCAAGGCGATATGCGTCAAAGTGAATCAGCCGCGGACTTGTCTCATATTCGTGCACGATGGTAAACGTTGGCGAGCGTACCTCAAGCGTGCCTGTCTCCGCGCCCATGCCGCGCACCAACGCGGTCTTGCCCGCACCGAGGTCGCCATAGAGCGCAACGAAGGACGGCACAGGCAGCGCGCGGACAAGCCGCCGGCCGAGTGCTTCTGTCTCCTGTTCGGTTTTACAGACGATGGTTTTCAAACGTGTTTGCCTCTTTTGATCGAACATGGCTCTGTTCTTCCACGCGTAACGGATGCAATCAGTCGTAAATGCCCTGCTCCAGCAGTTCACGCGCAAAGTCGCCAAAGCGATCTTCCTGTATTGCGCGACGCACATCCTCCATCAATCGCAACGAGAAGCGGAGGTTATGCATGGTCAAGAGCTGCGCGCCGAGAATTTCTTTTTCCTTCACGAGATGGCGGATATAGGCGCGCGTGAAGTTTTGGCAGCAATAGCAGTCGCAGCCTTCTTCCAGCGGTGTGTGGTCGTGCTCATATTTCGCGTTTTTCATCGTCATGCGCCCGTGCCGCGTCAGCGCCATGCCGTTTCGCCCGGCGCGCGTTTGCAGTACGCAGTCAAACATATCTACCCCGCGCAATACGCCTTCCAGCAGGCAATCCGGGCTGCCGACGCCCATCAGGTAGCGTGGTTTGTGTTCCGGCATATAGGGCATCATGGTTTCGAGCATGTCATACATGATCTGCTTGGGTTCGCCGACACTTAAGCCGCCGATGCCGAAGCCGGGAAAATCCATATCTGTAATCGTCTTTGCGCTCTGGATTCGCAGGTCTCCGAACATGCCGCCCTGCACAATGCCAAAGAGCGCCTGATCCTCGCGCGTGTGCGCGTTTTTGCAGCGCTCGGCCCAGCGGTGGGTGCGTTCCATCGCGGCGATGGTATACGCCCGGTCGGAAGGATACGGCGCGCACTCATCAAAACACATCGCGATATCCGCGCCGAGCGATTGCTCGACCTCCATCACCGACTCCGGCGTAAAGAAGTGTTTACTGCCGTCGATGTGGGAGCGGAACATCACGCCGTCTTCGTGAATATCGTTGATCTTGGCAAGTGAAAACACCTGGAAGCCGCCGCTATCGGTCAGGATCGGACGATCCCAACGCATGAACTTGTGCAGCCCGCCTGCTTCCTCCACGAGTTTGTGTCCGGGCCGGAGATAGAGGTGATACGTATTGCCGAGGATGATGTTTGCGTTCACGTCCAGAAGATCGCGCGGGGTCATCGCCTTCACGGTCGCCTGCGTGCCAACGGGCATAAAGATCGGGGTTTCAATGTCCCCATGCGGCGTATGCAGAACGCCATAACGCGCGCCGCTCTGCTTGCAAACATGCTTTAGGTCAAATGTAAACGGGTATGCCATGCGGCTCTTCCCTCAACTCTTTCTGTTTCAATTGGGTCGCAATCCATCCTATTGTACAAACGTACAAAAGTGATATTATAAAATCAACATTGCATCTCCGAAGCTGAAGAAGCGATAGCGTTGCTTGATCGCGTGTTCATAGCAGCGGAGCGCCTCTTCCCGTCCGGTCAGTGCGGAGACGAGCATGAGCAGCGTCGATTCCGGCAGGTGGAAGTTCGTAATCAGCGCATCCACCGCGCGGAAACGATAGCCGGGTGTGATGTAGATGCCTGTCCAATCCTTGCCGGGTTGAACAATGCCATCCTCCGTGGTCACGCTCTCCAGCGTGCGACAGCTCGTGGTGCCGACGGCGACGATGCGCCCGCCGTTTGCACGCGCGCGGTTGATCCGCTCTGCCGATTCCGGCGAGACCTCGTAATACTCCTTGTGCATCACGTGGTCTTCAATCTTCTCCTCCGCAACGGGGCGAAATGTGCCGAGGCCTACGTGTAGCAGTACATCGACAACGTCCGTGCCCTGCGCGCGGATTTGATCGAGTAGCGCATTGGTAAAATGCAACCCGGCGGTTGGCGCTGCGGCGGAACCATTCGTTTGCGCATAGACCGTTTGATAGCGGTTCTTGTCTATCAGCCGCTCCGTAATATATGGCGGAAGCGGCATTTGTCCCGCGCGATCCAGCACCTCTTCAAAGATTCCGTCAAACAGCAGCTCAATCTGTTTTCCGCCGTCCGCATCCGTATCGCCCAGTACGCGAATCGAAAGCTCGTCATTGACCGCATACTCTCTGCCGAGAACCGCTCTTCTTGCCGGGCGCGCAAGGCATTCCCAGGTTTTTTCTCCGGTTCTTTTTAATAGAAGAAACTCCATGTTGCCGCCCGTGTCCGCACGATGGGCAAAGAGCCTTGCAGGCAGCACGCGCGTATTGTTGCGCACGAGCACATCCTTTGGAGAAAGATACTCCACAATATCGGAAAATACCCGGTCTTCCATGACGCGGGTATCGCGGTGATAAACCAGCAGCCGCGAGGATGCGCGATCGAGAATCGGTGTCTGCGCGACGAGTTCTTTGGGCAAATCGTAGGCAAAGTCGCTTGTTTGCATGTTGTTCTCTCTCTTGACCGGGCGCAATTTCAGCGGCAAACAAGCCGGATGCGCCGACCGAAGTATTATAACGAAAAGTGTCTCATATTGCAAGTTTACGCGAAAATCCCGATATTTCAGGCGTCTTTTCTTATATATCTGTAATTTGATAATTTAATTTCTCTATTTTACAGATATTTGATCTGTCTGATATTTTCATCAAACAATGCTCGTTTATCCTAAAGCCATGAGAAAGAAAACAAAAGGAGAAACGTTTATGATGAAGAAACTGCTTGCGACGTTGATCGCACTGACCATGGTTGCCGGCCTTGCTGCCTGCGCCACCACACCTGCCGCGCCCGAGGCAACCGAAGCACCCGCCACGCAGGCGAGCGAAGCCCCCGCTGCGGACGCGACCGAAGCCCCCGCCGCACCTGCCACCCTGGATAAGGACATCGTCGTCGTCTCCCGTGAAGACGGCAGCGGCACCCGCGGCGCGTTCATCGAGCTCTTCGGTGTCGAGCAAAAAGACGCGGACGGCAAGAAAGTGGACTACACCACGCTGGATGCCGAAATCGTCAACAGCACCTCCGTCGTCCTCCAGACCGTTGCGGGCAACGATGCCGCCATCGGCTACATCTCCCTCGGCTCTCTGAACGACACCGTGAAAGCCCTCCAGATCGATGGCGCGGATGCAACCGTTGCCAACGTGAAAGACGGTTCCTACAAGATCTCCCGCCCGTTCAACATCGTCACCAAGGCTGAAGTGTCCGAAGCTGCCAAAGCGTTCATCGACTTCATCCTCAGCGCAGAAGGTCAGGCCGTCGTTGCGGACAACCACTACATCCCGATGGACAACGCCCCCGCGTTTGCCGGCAGCACCGTTGCTGGTAAGGTTGTGGTCGCCGGCAGCTCCTCCGTCACCCCGGTCATGGAGAAGCTCAAGGAGGCCTATATGGCCGTCAACCCCAATGCGGAAATCGAAATCCAGATGAGCGATTCCAGCACCGGCGTCAAGATGGCAATCGATGGAACCTGTGACATCGGCATGGCCTCCCGCGCCCTCAAGGACAGCGAAACGGCAGAAGGCGTCGCCTCCACCGTCATCGCAACCGATGGCATCGCGGTCATCGCCAACCTCAATAACCCGATCGCAGGCCTCACCGCAGAGCAGGTTCGCCAGATCTACGTCGGCGAAATCCTCAACTGGGCAGACGTCAAATAATCAAAATTAACGAGTTGGAGCGACTTGGATGAATAACAAAAAATCCCTTACGCGTGAAACCGCAGCGGGACGAAATAACCAAGTACGCGAGGGCGCGGCGAGAATCTTATTTCTCGCCGCTGCCTGCGTCAGTATACTTGCCGTTCTGCTGATCACGGTTTTTCTTCTGGTGAGTGGCGTACCTGCCATCGCCGAAATCGGCGTGTTCAAGTTCCTCTTTGGCACGGTTTGGAAGCCCGGCAACGATATCTATGGAATTTTGCCAATGATTCTCGGCAGTTTCTATGTCACCGCAGGCGCACTTGTGCTCGGTGTTCCGATCGGCGTGCTGACGGCGATCTTTCTCTCCCGCTTTGCGAGCAAAAAAATGGTCGGCATCGTCAAGCCGGCCGTCCAGCTCCTCGCAGGGATTCCCTCTGTCGTCTACGGCTTTTTCGGGCTTGTGGTCATCGTCCCGCTGCTCGGCGGACGCGGCAGTATGCTCGCCGCCAGCATTGTGCTCGCGATTATGATTTTGCCAACGGTCATCACGGTTTCCGAAAGTTCGCTCAACGCGGTGGAATCGTCCTATTATGAAGGCGCTCTTGCGCTTGGCGCAACCCATGAGCGCTCTGTTTTTTCGATCATCCTCCCCGCGGCAAAGAGCGGCGTGACCGCGGCGGTCATACTCGGTGTCGGCCGAGCAATCGGTGAAGCGATGGCGGTCATCATGGTTGCCGGCAATCAGCCGCGCATGCCGCAGGGCATTCTGAAGGGTCTGCGTACGCTGACGACTAATATCGTCATGGAGATGGGCTATTCGGCAGACCTGCATCGTGAAGCCTTGATTGCAACCGCAGTTGTGCTCTTCATTTTCATCCTCATCATCAACTTTCTCTTCTCGCTCACGAAACGGGGGAAACAAGCATGAAGCAGCAAAAAATCTCTGCCTTCTTCCTCCGCCTCGCGGTATACCTTGCGTCGATTATCACCGTTGGCGCTCTGCTGTTTGTCGTTGGCTATATTCTGGTCAAAGGCGTCCCGAATCTTTCGTGGAAGCTCTTTGAGTGGAAATATACAACCGAAAACCTCTCCCTTATGCCCGCGCTGCTCAATACGATCCTCATGACGGCGCTGTCGTTGTTGATTGCGGTTCCGCTCGGCGTGTTTGCCGCAATCTATCTCGTGGAATATGCAAAGCGCGGCAGCAAACTTGTGAGCCTCATCCGCATGAACGCGGAGACGCTCGCGGGAATCCCCTCTATCGTATACGGACTCTTCGGCATGCTCTTTTTCGTCACCGCGCTCAAGCTCGGGTTTTCCATGCTCTCCGGCGCGCTGACGATCTCGATCATGATTCTTCCGGTGATTCTTCGCACCTCGGAGGAGGCGTTGATGAGCGTGCCGGACAGCTTCCGCGAAGGAAGCTTTGGTCTCGGTGCCGGTCGGCTTCGTACGGTATTCCGCGTCGTCCTGCCGGATGCAATCCCCGGCATTCTCGCAGGGGTTATTCTCGGCGTCGGGCGCACGGTTGGCGAAACGGCGGCTCTTCTTTATACCGCCGGCACGTCTTCTGACACAGTCTCCGGCATCATGGACTCCGCGCGCACGCTCTCGGTGCATATGTACGCACTCTCGCAGGAGGGTCTGTACATCAACCAGACCTATGCCACGGCGGTTGTGCTGCTCATCATCGTGGTGGGTATCAATGCGCTTTCCGCCTCTATTGCAAAGCGCGTCACCAAACGCAAACTATAACCGTTCCGAAACTGTTTGTTAAAGGAAACACGATATGAACAAGTTTGATATCTCAGATTTAGATCTTTATTACGGACAACTCCATGCGCTGAAAAATGTGGAGCTGCAGATTCCGGAGCGGCAGATCACGGCGTTCATCGGGCCCAGCGGCTGCGGCAAAAGCACGCTTTTGCGCTCCCTGAACCGGATGAACGATCTGGTCGAAGGCTGCCGCATCTCCGGCAATGTCCTGCTCGACGGCGTTGACATCTACAAGGGGAACATGGATACCACGATGCTTCGCAAGCGCGTTGGCATGGTCTTTCAAAAGCCGAACCCGTTTCCAATGAGCGTCTACGACAACGTAGCGTTCGGCCCGCGCACCCACGGCGTGCGCGGTAAAGCCAAGCTCGACGACATCGTAGAGCAGTCCTTGCGCGGCGCCGCCATCTGGGACGAACTCAAAGACCGTCTCAAGAAAGACGCGCTCGGCCTCTCCGGAGGACAGCAGCAGCGCCTCTGCATCGCGCGCGCTCTCGCTGTCGAGCCTGAAGTGGTGCTCATGGATGAGCCGACCAGCGCACTCGACCCGATTTCAACCTCAAGAATTGAAGACCTCTGCGTGACGTTGCGCGAGAAATATACTATAATCATAGTAACGCACAACATGCAGCAGGCCGCTCGTATCTCCGACAACACCGCGTTCTTCCTACTCGGCGAAATCATCGAGTATGGCAACACGGAAAAGCTATTCAGCATCCCGCGCGACAAACGCACGGAAGATTATATTACGGGGAGGTTCGGTTAATGCGAAACACATTTGAAGAACAGCTACGCTTATTGAATCAGGAGCTGCTCGAAATGGGCGCACTGATCGAACACGCGATTCAGTCCGCCAGCGAGGCGCTGATTCGTCAGGACGTAGAGGCCGCCAACCACGCGATCACCTTTGACCGCGAGGTAGATCAAAAGGAACGCGACATTGAGGCGCTCTGCCTGAAGCTGCTGCTTCAGCAGCAGCCCGTGGCAAAAGACCTCCGCCTGATTTCCGCCGCGCTGAAGATGATTACGGACATGGAGCGAATCGGCGACCAGGCATCCGACATCTCCGGCATCGTGATCTATCTTGCAGGAAAGCCCTACATCAAGTCGCTCGAACACCTGCCACAGATGGCGGAGGCCTCCATCAAGATGGTCACCGGCAGCCTCGACGCGTTCATCAACAAAGATTTGACCCTTGCGCGCGATATCATCGCGATGGACGACGTGATCGACGATCTCTTTGACACGATCAAAGGCGAGTTGATCGACCTGATCCAACATGACCCGGAAAACGGCGAACAGGCAATCGATCTGCTGATGATTGCGAAATATTTCGAGCGTATCGGCGACCATGCGCAGAATATCGCCGAATGGGCGGAGTTCTCCATCACCGGCGTGCATAAAGGTGCCGAATTATGATTTACTATGTGGAGGACGACGCGAATATTCGCGAATTGGTGATCTATACCCTCAACCAGACCGGACTTGTCGCAAAGGGGTTTTCGGACGCGTCGGCGTTCTTCGCCGCTTCCGCAGAAGAAAAACCTACGCTGATCCTGCTGGACATCATGCTTCCTGGTGAAGACGGGCTGACTATCTTGCGCAAAATCCGCGCAAACGCCGGCACAACGTCCATTCCTGTGATGATGATCACCGCCAAGACGACAGAGTTTGACAAGGTCTCCGGTCTCGACCTCGGCGCGGACGACTATATCACAAAGCCGTTTGGCATGGCGGAGCTCGTCGCCCGTGTCAAAGCGCTGTTGCGCAGGAGTGGGATGAAGGCCAGCGCGGAGCGGTTGGAGCACGGCGAGCTCATCGTAGACATCGCAAAGCACACCGTCACCGTAAGCGGGCAAACGGTCATCCTCACATACAAAGAGTTTTCGCTGCTTGCCTGCCTGATGGAGAACGCCGGGCGCGCATATACGAGAGAACAGCTTCTTGAAACGGTCTGGGGTTATGATTATGAAGGCGGCACACGAACGGTGGACGTCCACGTGCAAACCCTTCGCACAAAGCTTGGCAGCAGCGGCAGGTTTATCGAAACCGTGCGCGGTGTCGGCTACCGCTTCGGGGAGTAATGCGCCTGCGCCTGTTCTCTTGCCCCCTGTTTCTTCCACCGATGAATCCGGCAAACTGCTGTATACTGGAGCGCACGAAATGAGAAAACGCATTTTCTGGAATATCTTCCTCTCATCGCTGATTGCAGCGCTGCTGCTCGGCGGCGTGATTCTGCTCGCGCAATACCGCTCGTTTGAAACGCTGATGTTTTCGGAGCTTTCTACCGAATGCATGTATGTGGAAAGCGGGCTTTCTTCCGCTTCCGACGAGCAGGCTTATTTAAAAGACTTGCCCTCCAGCGACCGTGTTACGTTGATCGCGGCGGATGGAACCGTGCTTTTTGATAGCTCTTCAAACGCTTCAACGCTGAAAAACCACGCGGATCGCCCGGAGATTATTGCGGCAAAGGCCACAGGCGAAGGCACGAGCAGCCGTTTTTCCGAAACGCAGCTGATTAAAAATTTCTATTATGCACGCCTGCTGCCGGACGGACGGATTTTGCGCATAGCGGATAGTCAAAAGAGCGTACTTGGCATGCTGGGTTCGCTGCTCCCGACGATGCTGGTCATCCTCTTTGCCATCGTAGTCATCTCCGCGCTCTTTGCGCGCTATGCCGCGAAGACTATCGTGCAGCCGATCAACGCGCTTGATCTGGAAAACCCGCTAGGAAACGCATCGTATGATGAACTTGCTCCGCTCTTAACCGGTATGGAGCGGCAACGACGGGAGATCGTCAGCCGCATGACGGCCCTCTCCGAAAAGCAACGCGAGTTCACCGCCGTTACGGAGAATATGCGCGAAGGGTTCATTCTTCTCGATGCGGCTGATCGAATGATCGCCATCAACGGCAGCGCGGCGCAAACCTTTGGCGCGGAGCCCGCACATGTGATCGGTTCGCATGTTTTGATGCTCAACCGCAGTGTGGGCCTCCAGCAGGCGCTGGAGCAATCGAAAAAGAACGGCTCCGGTCAGGCGACGCTGATTCGCGGTGCAAGCACCTATCAGGTTCTGGCAAGCCAGGTGACGGACAATCTATCTCCCGCGGGAACGGTGATCCTGATCCTCGATATTTCTGATCGCGTCGCCGCAGAGCAGATGCGCCGCGAGTTTTCTGCGAACGTATCCCACGAGTTGAAGACCCCGCTGACCTCCATCCTCGGCTATGCGGAGATCATGCGGGACGGCGTTGCAAAGGCGGAGGACACCCGCCGCTTCGCCGGAAAAATCTATTCGGAGGCAGCCCAGCTCATGTCACTCATCGAAGACATCATCCGCCTTTCCCAACTGGACGAGAAAACATCCCTACCGGAGATGACCACGGTCAATCTCAAAGAAATCTGTGAAGATGTCTGTCTGCGGCTACAGCCGCAGGCGGAGAAAGCGGGCGTTTCAGTCAATGTCAACTGTTCCCCCGCAAACGTGCGCGGCATTCCGAAAATACTCGAAGAGATCGTTCAAAACCTTGTCGACAATGCGATCAAGTACAATACCTCCAACGGCAGCGTCGGGGTTACGCTCAAACTGGTGGGCAATCGTGTAGAGCTCTCTGTTTCCGATACCGGCATCGGCATTCCGGAAGAGCATCTCTCCCGCGTGTTTGAGCGCTTCTATCGCGTAGACCGCAGCAGAAACAAGCAGATCGGCGGCACAGGGCTCGGGCTTTCCATCGTGAAGCACTCTGCAGAGACGCTCGGCGCAACCGTGCAGTTGCAGAGCAAACTCGGCATCGGTACCACGGTGACCATCTCTTTCCCGTCGGTCGATTAAGAGCCATCACATTTCTCAAGCGTCCGCTTTTGCGGGCGTTTTTTTGCGCGCGGAACATACGCTCCAGATTAAAACACAGCTTGAAATGGTTCTGTTTGTATCTAAAAAACAACGGATAGAGAAGATAAAACCGCGTTGCAAAACTTCGTCGAAAAACGTCACATTTTCACTGTTGACAAACAAGCCAATTAGAGTTAAAACGTGCGTGCAGGCATCTATGTTTGCGATTTTTTATGCCGTAGTCATTCGGCCATGCAGCATTGTGCCAAGCGATTTTTGCGTGAAAGAGAAGTGATACCAAATGGAGAACCAGTCCGAAGAGGTGCCTCTCGGGCAAGTGAAAGTCGGCGTGACGTTCAATCTCAAGCACGCCGAAAAAACCTCAGAAACCACACCGGATGCGCAGGCGGAATATGACAGCATGGAGACCGTGCTCGCCATTGCCTCCGCTATCCGTTCGCACGGGCATCAAACTGTCTTACTCGAAGCGGATCAAACGCTTCCGCAGCGATTGTTGTCAGAGAAGCCCGACCTTGTATTTAACATTGCAGAGGGTTACGGCGGGCGCGCGCGCGAAGCGCAGGCTCCGGCGCTCCTGAACCTCTTTGAGATACCGTTCACCGGCTCGGATGCGACAACGCTCTGTCTCTCGCTGGACAAAGCGCTTACCAAACGTGTGCTCTCCACCTATCGCATCCCGACGCCGCGCTTTCGCCTGTTTTCGCCGGGAGCGCCTGTCCGCATCGGCGGGCTTCGCTTTCCCGTGATCGTCAAGCCCAACGCGGAAGGCTCCAGCAAGGGCATTGCAGATGTCTGCATCGCAAATGATGCAAAAACGCTAAAAGAACTTGTGCAAAAGAATTTTTCTCTCTATGGCGGAGACGTACTTGCCGAGGAATTCCTCTCCGGTCGGGAGTTCACCGTTGGCATACTGGGTAACGGTGAAACGCTCCGCGTCTTCCCGCCGATGGAGATCGTGTATCATCATTCTCCGATTGCGGGATACAATGTCTACAACTACACCGTCAAGCAGGAGTATGAGAAGTTCGTCTCCTATCATTGCCCGGCCGAGATCCCGGCGGCAATGGAGCAAGAGCTGATCCGGCTCTCCAAAACGATCTTCCTCGCGCTCGGCTGCCATGATTTTGCGCGGATCGATTTCCGCGCCGATAAAGCGGGCAAGCTATATTTCATCGAAATCAATCCCCTCCCCGGACTTGCACCGCACTATAGCGACTATCCCATGCTGGCGGAATTCTGCGGTATGCCGCACGGAGAACTCGTTTACGCGGTTCTCCGCGCGGGCGCAGAGCGCGCCGGCGTCCGGCTCTAGAACGGCGGTGGCAACGATGGAACCACACAAAGACGACTGGAAATGGCAGTTTGCACACCGCATCACCACGACGGAACAACTCAAGCAAATTCTCCCACTCACACAACGGGAGCAGGACGAGATCAACACCTGCCTTGGCGCGTTTCGCATGGCGATCACGCCCTACTATGCCTCGCTAATCGATCCAACCGACCCAAATGATCCGATTCGAAAGCAGGCTGTGCCCTCCATCCTCGAAACCCGTGCAGACGAAAACGACTTATCCGACCCGCTGGGCGAAATGGCGGATAGCCCTGTGCCGCACGTGGTGCATCGCTATCCCGACCGGGTGCTGTTGCTCGTCACGCTGCAATGCGCAATGTATTGCCGTCACTGCACACGCAGAAGAGCCGTCGGCGAGGAGGACAAGCCGATTACCGAGGCGCAGCTGCAAAAGGCGGTCGCCTATATCCGCGCGCATTCGGAGATTCGGGACGTGCTCATCTCCGGTGGGGACCCGCTGACCATGAGCACGGCAAAGCTGGAGCACATCATCGCTTCGCTTCGCGCAATCGAGCATGTGGAGATCATCCGTATCGGCACGCGCGTGCCGGTCGTGATGCCAATGCGCATCACGCAGGAGCTGACCGACATGCTCCGCAAGTATCACCCAATCTGGATCAACACACACTTCAACCACCCGAACGAACTCACGTCGGAGTCTGCGCGCGCCTGCGCCGCGCTCGTGGATGCGGGCATCCCGCTTGGAAATCAAACCGTGCTCCTGCGCGGGATCAATGACAATGCGGAGACGATGAAACGGCTGCTTCTGGGGCTCGTGAAGATGCGCGTGCGCCCGTATTACCTCTATCAATGCGATCTGAGCTGCGGCATAGGGCATTTTCGGACGCGCGTGGAGGCAGGTATCGAAATCATGCACCAGCTTACAGGCAATATATCCGGCTATGCGCTACCGAAATATGTGATCGATGCGCCGGGCGGCGGCGGGAAAATTCCGCTGGGTTACGATTATGTCGTCAGTCGCGATGATCGCGAAGTCGTTTTGGAGAACTATCGCGGGCAGCGCTATCGCTATCCGCAGCCCAAGCAGTGACTGCACCTATCTATGCAACAAAACAGCGGCCTTACGGCCGCTGTTTTGTGTTGATCGCGTTATTTTGTTTTCTTCTGTTCCTCAGGTGCATCCAGTTTCTTCGGTGCGTTCGCGCGTTTTCTCGCCGCGCGATCCTGCGCGTCCAGCCCGGAGCCGAGCGCAAGCCCCGCGCCAATTCCAATCGCCAGCCCGATGGCCATGTTTTGAAACAAAGTTTGTCCAAATGTAAGCCCAATCGCGAGTCCGAAGCACATGTAAATGGACATCCACGCGCTCGCGGGGCGTTCCAACTCCCACGCGTTCATGCCGGATACAGGGCTTTGCACACGATAAAACTTCAACTTCTCGAGAATATGGTTGGACGCCGTGTTGTCCTCCGCCGCCAGCGCGCTGATGAAGTAGACGCCCTCGCAACCAAACGCCCAATCACAGAGTGCCTTGACCGCCTCTTCGCCATATCCGTTGCCGCGAAATTCCTCACGAATTTCATAGCCCAGTTCCACCGTTTGATTGACGGTAACGCCATGAAAGCCAAGGAGCCCAACCACCTGCCCGCCGTTTCGGAGGCTAATTTGCCAGCCTGTGTGCCAAAGCGCGAGATCGTAATAGTCCGTTACGTTTTTGCGCATCTCACCGAGGGCGCCGCGTAGCAGCTCGTCCTTTTCTTCGGCTTCCAGCGCGGCGAGCTGCTTTGCGTTCAGTGGGGTGAGCAACAGCCGTTTTGTTTTGATCGGGTTTTGGTCGCTGATTCGAAAATGTCTCATCTGTTTTGATCGCTTTCGTTGTTGTGTTTTCTATTTTGTAAGTACTGTTCCAGCGCGCGGTCGCTTCGAATCACCGCGGTTTTGTGCGGATATTGCTGAATGATCGATTGATAGCCCCGTACGCTGGCGCGCGTTCTGCCCTTGTACAAAATCCACCAGGCGAACTCCCAGTTCATCCGCTCGATGCAACCGTCCGCCGCACTCTCACGCGTTATCCCGTGAAAATTCCGGTGTCGTTTGAGTGCGCGAAACAGGCAAACCACGCGTGGATAGTTGAGCCAAATGATCTCATCTGCATCGCGGAGGCGTTCGTCCCGCAGGAGGTACCGATAGTTTCCGTCGATTACCCAATTGGGATTTGCCATCTGAACGCGAACCATCTCTCGTGCTTCCTCCGGCTCTCGTTTCACCCAGTCGGGCAAGAAATGCACTCGGTCGAGATAGAGCGGCTCAATGCCGAGCTCTTGCGCCAGCCGTTTTGCCAGCGTGGATTTCCCCGATCCGCTGTAGCCGATAATCGCGATCTTCATGCAAGGTTTTCCTGTCCTGTCCTTGTCCGAAAGTGCCCGCCGACGAGCGGCGGGCAACCTTGCGTGTGTTTATTCAAGGAAATCCTTGAGCCTTTTGCTGCGGCTGGGGTGGCGGAGCTTGCGAAGCGCCTTTGCCTCAATCTGGCGGATGCGCTCACGCGTAACGTTGAACTCCTTGCCGACTTCCTCCAGCGTACGCGCTTTGCCGTCGTCGAGGCCGTAGCGCAAGCGGAGCACCTTCGCTTCGCGCGGAGTGAGAGAGTTGAGCACGTCCATGAGTTGCTCTTTGAGCAGCGTGACTGCGACCGCTTCCGCAGGCGCCGGAGCGTCGTCGTCAGGGATAAAATCGCCAAGGTGGGAGTCGTCCTCCTCGCCAATCGGTGTTTCCAGCGAAACAGGCTCCTGCGCAATCTTGATGATCTCGCGCACTTTTTCTTCGGAGATACCCATCTCTTTTGCAATCTCGTCCGGCCGCGGGTCGCGTCCATATTCCTGAACAAGCTGGCGGTTGACGCGGATGAGCTTGTTGATCGTCTCCACCATGTGCACGGGGATACGGATTGTTCGCGCCTGGTCAGCAATCGCGCGGGTGATCGCCTGACGAATCCACCACGTTGCATACGTGGAGAATTTATAGCCCTTACGGTAGTCAAATTTTTCAACAGCCTTGATCAGGCCGAGGTTTCCTTCCTGAATCAGATCGAGAAACAGCATCCCGCGCCCGACATAGCGCTTGGCAATCGAAACCACAAGCCTCAGGTTCGCTTCCGCAAGCTGATGCTTTGCCTCCGGGTCGCCGTCCGCCATGCGTTGGGCGATCTCGACCTCCTGATTCGCGGTCAGCAGCGGCACTTTGCCGATCTCTTTGAGGTACATACGCACCGGGTCGTCGATGTTGATTCCCTCGACGGCGGCTAACGTACTCTCGATCTCCGCGATCTCCTGATTGATGTCTTCCGGCATCTCAACATCTTCCACGATGTCGATATTCAGCTCTTCGAGGTGGTCATAGACCTTCTCAATCTGCTCTTGATCGAGCTCCAGCTCCTCCAGCGCATCCATGATTTCCTTGTAGGAAAGCATGCCTTTTTGCTTACCCGCCTCGATCAGATCGTTTAATTTTTGTGCGCGTGCTTCTTTTCCTTCCAACATACCCGCTCCTTTCAACTCAGACCCCGCATCCGCAGGTTTAGTGTCTGCATTTCTCTTAATAATCCCGCCCGCTCGTCCGCCGACATCGCCGGGTCGACCAACTGGCGTTTGATTTCTTCTATTTGCTCGATGAGGTTGCATTTTTCGATGCGCATGAGGCAGTCTCTCGCCGCTTTTTCCGGCTCAGTGCAGGCTGCTTCTTCCTTCAGCGCGGCGCTGATGCGCTCCGCATCCTCTTTCTCCATCCCGGATAGCAGCAGCGGAAGGTTGGGTTCCTTGCCGCTTTGGTACGCATCTGCTAGCGCGGCGACAAAGTGTTTCATCCCTTCGCTAACAAACTGTCGCTCAATTCCCTGCTCCTCGGCAAGTTTCGCCGCCAGCGGGGATTGCAGCATGTGATAGAGCAGCGCGTTTTCCGCGCGAATTCGTTCGCTGTCCGGCTCGGTTTCCCTGCGCCGCCCGGTTCCGTTCTTTTCCTTCACCGTAACAGGCTGCTGCCGTTCGCCCGGCCTTGCGCTCGCGCCCTGCGCGCGGAGGGTTTCCATCGAATAGCCTGTCTGTCTGGAGAGTTGCTGGTAATGCCGCTCCCGCTCCACCGGGGTCAGTGTGCCGATGAATTGACAGGCCTGCATTGCATATTGCTCGCGCTCGTTCTCTTTTTCGAGATCAAAGCCGCGCGAAAGTGCCACAAGTTTAAAAGCGTTGAGCGAAAGCGCGTCTTCCTTTAAGCGGTCAAACCCTTCTTTGCCGCTTGAGCGGACAAATTCGTCCGGGTCCTGTGCGTTTGGAAACACGATCACGCGGACATTGAGCCCCTCCTGCATCAGGATGTCCAATCCGCGAATGGTCGCGTTCTGCCCCGCCGCGTCGCCGTCGTAGGCGATGTATACGTTACTGACGTAGCGTTTGAGCAATCTTGCCTGCTGTTGCGTCAGCGCGGTTCCAAGGCTCGCTACGGCGTTTGTAACCCCCGCTTCGTAAAGGCCGATCACGTCCGTATACCCTTCGACCATCACAAGATCGTTTAGCTTCCCGCTCTTTTGAAGATTCAGGCCATAGAGGTTGTTTCGCTTGTTATAGAGCAGCGTGTCGCCGGTGTTGATGTATTTCGGTTTCTCCTCGTTGTTGAGCACGCGTGCGCCGAAACCGATCACGCGGCCGTTTGCCGCGATGATCGGGAAGATCACCCGCCCGCGATACGCGTCGTAGGTGCGTCCAGTATCCGCGTTTTTCACGAGCAAGCCCGCCTCAACAAGCTCCTCCGGCGTAAAGCCCTGTGCGCCAAGATGGTGCTTGAGCGCTTCCCATTCGCTTGGCGCATAGCCAATGCCAAATCGCTTCACCGCGTCGCTGCTGATGCCGCGCTTTTTCAGATAAGCCCGCCCGGAAACGCCACCTTCACCAATCAAGTTCTCCATATAAAATCTGGCTGCAAGTTGACACGCCTCGGCGAGTCGTTCCCGTTTGGCACGCTCCTGCATCATCGCCGCGTCGTTGACCTCCTGCGGCATGGCAAGCCCAACCCGGTTTGCAAGGTGCTCCACCGCCTCGTGAAAGGACATATGCTCCGCATCCATGATGAACTGGATCACCGAGCCGCCGATATGGCAGCCAAAGCAGTAATACAGCTGTTTATCCGGTGAAACAGAAAACGAAGCGGTCTTTTCCCCGTGCACCGGGCATAATCCCCATAGCCTGTGCCCTTTAGGCTTAAGATCGGTATATGCGGAGACGACGGAGACAATATCATTTTTGGCGAGCAGCTCGCTCATCCAATGATCGGGATATGCCATGAATCGTCCTTTCCGCAAACTGACCGGACGTGGAAACGCCTAGGTTCGCTGTTTTTACAAATCATTCGCCGTTGTCGGGATCATTCGTTCTTGGTTCGACCAGAATGTAGTATTCGACCATTGTCCGCGCATTCCTGCAATGGAACCAATGTTTTTTGTAATCGGAAGAGCCAAACGCTCTCAGGTGGTTAAGTCCATCCAGGATTTCGGCACGAAGATGCGCATATATTCCGCCACCGCATAATTGTCCGTCATTCCGGCAATATAGTCTGCGACCGCGCGTTCTTTGCCGTCAATCTCCAGATATTTGGCGTATTCACCCGTCAGCAGGTTGATGTGGGCTAGATAATATTCAAACAGCTCGTTGATGACGCGCTTTGCCTTCTCCTCCTCGCTCTTTGCCTTCGGGTTTTTATAGACATTGTCAAACATAAAATCACGAAGCGCATCAAACTGTTCAAACATCCGTTCGCTCATCTTCACAATCGGCTTCCCCGCGCTCTGCTCCACCACGTCCAGTATCATGGTGTTGATGCGTTTGCCGTGCGAATCACCAAGCACGCGCACGCATGCCTCCGGCAGGTCGCTCTCGTGCAGCACGCCCGCGCGGATTGCGTCGTCAATGTCGTGGTTGATATAGGCGATCCGGTCGGCAAGCGACACGACAGAGCCTTCCAGCGTCGCCGGGTTGCCGCTCTTTTTGTGGTTCAGAATTCCGTCGCGCACCTCGAAGGTAAGGTTGAGCCCTTCACCCTCATTTTCCAGTTTTTCAACCACACGGAGGCTCTGCTCGTTGTGCTCAAATCCGCCGGGCAAAAGCGCATTGAGCACATCCTCTCCGGAGTGCCCAAACGGCGTATGCCCAAGGTCATGTCCCATCGAAATCGCCTCAGTGAGATCTTCGTTGAGCCGCAACGCACGGGAAATCGTCCGTGCAATCTGCGAAACTTCCAGCGTGTGGGTCAGCCTTGTGCGGTAATGATCTCCTTGCGGGGAGAGAAATACCTGTGTTTTATGCTTCAGCCGCCGGAATGACTTGCTGTGCAAAATTCGGTCGCGGTCACGGATGAACTCCGTGCGAATCTGGCAGGGTTCAATCGGTGTGACTCGGCCGCGTGTGTTTTTTGCCAGGGTGGCGTAGGGCGAGAGCGTCTCCGCTTCCAGCCGCTCGTAATACTGCCTCGGGTTTTCCTGTGTCATGTGCCGGCAACCTCCGTTTCCAGCTATAGATATTCGGCGTGTTGAAAGAATCTCCTTGTTTTGCGGCACTTTTGATGCGAAAAAACCCCGTCCGTTTACACGGGCAGGGTTTGTGTTACGCTTGAGGAAATTTGTTTGGCGATTACTCGTCTTCCTCGTCATCACCGGGGATTTCGAAGTCGATGGTCTCGTTGCAGTTCGGGCAGATCAGGCCGTCGTCGCTGTCGATCATATCCTCGTCAAAATACACGGTTTCGCCGCAGTGCGGGCAAACAACTTCGATGAAGTCATCTTCATCCAGTTCGCCGTCAAACTCTTCGTCGATGGCGGTTTCGATGTCGTCGAGCTCGTCATAGATGCCGTCGATGCAATCCGAAAGATCGTCGATGCTCTCGTCCTGCTCTTCGAGTGCTTCCGCAATTGCGCCAAGCGTATCGATGATGCCGCGCAGCACCTTGTCCGTGCCTTCTTCCGAAAGTTTCAGGCCATCGGCCAGTCCGTCGAGATAAGCAACTTTTTCAGAGATGAAACTCATATGATTCCCTCGTCTTTCCGTTCGTTACCGAACTACTCATGTCGTGGGGATTGTTGTTTAGACACGCTCCATGTATTCGCCCGTGCGGGTGTCCACGCGGATGCGGTCGCCTTCATTGACAAACAGCGGAACGTTGAGCGTGTAGCCGGTTTCCAGCGTCGCGGGTTTGGTGGTGCCCGTCGCGGTGTCGCCGCGCACGCCGGGTTCGGAATGCGTGATGAGCAGCTCGACAAAGTTCGGCGCTTCCACGGAGAACGGCGCGCCCTTAAAGAAGCGAATTTTTACATTTTGATTTTCGATGATAAATGCAATCGCGTCTTCCACCTGATCGTGGTTCAGCGGGATCTGTTCATAGCTCTCAACATCCATGAAATAATACAGGCCGCCGTCTTCATAGAGGTACTGCATTTCCTTGGTCTCGATGTGCGCCGGCGGGTATTTGTCCGTCGGGTTAAAGGTACGTTCGAGCACCGCTCCGGTCATGACGTTCTTGAGGCGGGTGCGTACAAAGGCAGCGCCCTTGCCGGGTTTCACATGCTGAAAATCGGAAATCTGCCAGACATTCCCGTCGATCTCGAGGGTCATGCCCTTTCTGAATTCGCCTGCACTGATCATATGGTTGATTCCTCCGTTATTCTGATACTCATTCGTTTTTTATGATTGTTCAGCATGCGTCATGCTAAAATTTCTCTTGTTTTGTCGGAATTTGACTGCTCAAATCGTGATGAGCTCCTTTGTCACGCTCGCGAAGTTATGATCTTCGATGAAAGCCAAAATGAGCAAAAGGGGTTAAATCGTGATGAGCTCTTTGGTCACGCTCGCGAAGCTATGATAACCATCGTCCGTGACCACACAGCAGTCCTCAATGCGCACGCCGCATTTACCCTCGACATAGATGCCGGGTTCCACCGTGATGGTCATCCCGCTCAACAGCGTGTCTTCGCTCGTAAACGAAGCGCGCGGGGGTTCGTGGATTTCGAGGCCGAAGCCGTGGCCAAGCCCGTGCCCAAACTGTTTGCCGTAGCCTTTTTGCGTGATATAGTCCCGCGCAATCGCATCCAGCGCGCGCCCCGCAATGCCGCTTTTGAGTTTGTCCAGCGCCATCTGCTGCGCGGTCTTTACGATTTCATAGATCTCTTTGCTCTGTTCATCGATCGATCCGATGGCAAAGGTTCGCGTCATATCGGAATGATAGCCGTTGATCATGCAGCCAAAGTCCGCCGTCACGAGGTCGCCTTTTTGGAGTTTGCGTGTGCCCGGCACAGCGTGCGGCATGGCGCCGTTGGGTCCCGCCGCAATGATCGGGTCAAATGAGGGTGCTTCGCTCCCGTTTTTTGCGCAGACGTAGTTGAGCTCCGCCGTAGCTTCCAGCTCACTCATCCCCGCTCCGATGCGTCCCAGCCAATCATGAAAGCTTTTGTCCGCAATGCTCTGCGCGGCTTGAAGGCTTTCGATCTCTTCCGCGCTCTTATAGAGGCGAGGCAACGTGATCGAGCCGCCGAACGCAACCCATTCCACCGGCATCGCTTCATAGTCACGAAATACACCAACCGTCATCGCGCCTTCTTCAAACCCGGCGCGCTTGCAGCCGTCCTGTGCAAGAAATCCGCGAATGCGATCCAACTGCTCCGCAAAACCGGCCTCAACAACTTCGCAAAGGCCTTTTGTCTGTGCGTTTGCCTGAATCGTATAGCGAAAATCGGTCACAAGATAGGTGTTTTTGTGTGTGACAAGAAAGGTGCCGTCCGAGCTGGTAAACCCCGAATAGTAACGGATGTTTTCCTTGCTGGTGATCAGCGCCGCGTCAAGAGACGCTGCCGAAAGGCTTTTACGTAATGCTTCAATTCTCTGTTTCATACGTAGTTATATTACCACAGATGATTCACCCGGGCAATAAAAATGATCTTGTGATAACGCCGCTTTCCCGCGTTTTCATACGTTTTGAGAAAAAACTCCGGCGGATTTGACCGCCGGAGTGTGTACACGTGTACCTCAGCCCCAATATTGCTGATATTTTTCCACATTTTGTTCGTGTTCCTCGTAGGTTTTTGCAAACACCAGCTCGCTCGTCTCCTTCGGGTTCTGGTTGCAGAAGAAGAGATAGCCGTCCGCAAGGAACTGCTCGTTGGGATACAGCGCCGCCTCGATTGCAGCCTTTCCCGGGTTGCAGACGGGGCCGACCGGAAGTCCTTTGAACTTATAGGTGTTATAGAGCGATTCCGTCGCCTGTTCCGTTGCGTTGAACACATATTTGGTCACCCCCAACGCATAGGAAAGGCTTGCGCAGCTTTGCAGCGGCATATCCTGCTTCAGGCGGTTGTGGAACACGGCGGACACCTTGGAAAAATCATCTGGCGCTGCCGCTTCGCGTTCGATGAGCGAAGCCAGCGTCACAACCTGATCCATTGTCATGCCCAGCTGTTGTGCGCGGGAAACATATTCCTCTGAGTACACCTCGTTGAAGCGGTTGAGCATCTTGATGAGAATCGTCTCCACGCTCGCGTCGGCATACACCTCATACGTGTCCGGGAAGAGATACCCTTCCAGCACATAGGAGCGCGAGGTTGCGTTCATCGTTGCGCCCGCGTCCGCAATAAACGCGAAGTTCGCGAAGGCTTCCCCCGTCCGTGCCGCGACATAGAGCTGGTCTTCGTTCTGAATCAAGCCTTTTTCCTGCAGAACTTTTGCAATGTTTTGAATCGTGTACCCTTCCGGAATCGTGAACTTGACCGTAGCCTTTGCCGGATTTCCTTCGCAAAGCTCCTCTACGATCTGCTTGATGCTCATGTTTTTGCTCAGCACGTAGGTACCCGCCTTGAGGCTATTCGCCTTGCCGACAAAATCGACATACACCTTAAACGCCGCCGTGCTGGAGATCAGCCCGTCCTTGTCATAGCCGCAGGCGCCGTAAAGAATCCGAGCGATGCTGCTGGCAGACGAGGAGGCGGGAATCGTCACTTCGATGGGGGTTGCATCATTTTGATCAACCGGTTCGATGTATTTCGCGAGAACGTAGTTCACTGTCGTCCGCGCAAGCAAAAATACGATCACAAGGCTCACAAGCATCACCACCGTCGGACGGATGCCGAGCCAGAGCTTGCGCATGCGTTTTTGCTTCTTCGTATAACGTTTTTCGGGTTTTTCGTTTATTGACATTCTTCTGTTTCTCCGTTGGTTTTTGCCCACAGAGGGCAACTAAGCAAGTCCGCCGGAAAGGAATTTATTCTTCCAGCGCGCCGAGGTCGATTTCCACCGCGTCAGCAAGTGTTTTGTACACGTCACCCAGCATCCGTTTGAGCCGGAATTCTGCCATCAGATAGGCGGAGGCCTCCGCGTCAAACTGAAGCAGTTCCCCGATCTTCTGGAGCTTTTTGAGCGATTCGCTCTCGCGATCCCCCGCGATCATCGCCGCCTGGGCATGGATCTGGAGCTTGTTGTATTCGTCGATCAGCGTACGCGTGGTGCTGTTTTCCAAGGCGCGCGCCTTTGCTTCGGCATATTCGCGGTATTCGATGCTGCTCTTGAGTTCGTTTGCAAGCAGCTTTGCAGTGTCGTAAACCATGCTTACCCCTTTATATCTCGATGATGATCGGCATGATCATCGGCGTGCGCTTCGTACGGTTTTTGAGGAAGGACTTCAGCGCGTTCTTTACGCCGGCTTTGATGTTTGCGTAGTCGCTGCGATCTGCCCCTTCAAATTTTCGCGTCTCTTTAACGAGCAGCGTCTTGATATCCGCAATCAGCTCCTCGCTGTCTCGCATATACACAAACCCGCGGGAGACGATCTCCGGCGCGGCCAGCATACGCCCCGTCTCGCTGTCCAGCGTGAGCACCGCAACCACGAGGCCATCCTGCGAGAGGGTCTTTCGGTCCTTGAGCACTACGTCGTCAATATCGCCAATGCCGTCCACCATCACTGCGCCGGAGGTGACGGTTGCCGCTTTTTTTCCGCCGCGTTGGGTGAGCTCAATCACGTCTCCGCAATCCGCGATAAACGTGTTTTCCACCGGGACGCCCATCTCCTGGGCAAGTTTGCCGTGCATCATCAGGTGCCGGTATTCGCCGTGCACCGGAATGAAAAACTTCGGCTTGGTGAGTTCCATCATGAGCCGCAGTTCCTCGCGGCAGGCGTGGCCGGAAACGTGAACATCCGCCATGCGGTTATAGATCACCTGCGCGCCTTTTTGATAAAGCTGGTTGATCACGCGGGACACACCGACCTCGTTGCCCGGAATCGCGGAGGCGGAGATGATGACCGTGTCCCCTTTGCCGATGTTCAGGCGGTGCGTCGCCGTCGCCATACGAAACAGCCCGCTCATGGGTTCGCCCTGGCTGCCGGTGGTGATCACGCAGACCTGATCGTCGCGATAGCGCTTGAGCTGATCCACCTTCACGATGCTTTCCGGCGGAATCTTGAGGTAGCCCAGCCGTACGGCAATCTGAACAACCTGCTCCATGCTCCTGCCCTGGAAACAGATCACGCGCCCGTGGCTGACCGCAACATCCGCAACCTGCTGGATGCGGTAAACGTTGCTGGCAAAGGAAGCAACGATGATGCGCCCTTCCGCCACGTCGAAATAATATTCAAACGTCTTGCCGATCTCGCGCTCGCTCTGCGTGTGCCCGGGGCTTTCGATATTCGTGCTGTCGCTCATCAGCGCGAGCACGCCGCGTGCACCATAGTGCGCAAAGCGGATGATGTCGATGGGTTCGCCGTCGATCGGCGTGAAGTCCACCTTAAAGTCGCCGGTGTGGATCACCGTGCCGATCGGCGTATTGATCGCAAGCGCGACAGCCCCCGCGATGGAATGCCCCGTCTTGATGAACTCCACCTTAAAGCAACCGAGTTCCACCGTGTCGCCGGGCTTCACGACGGTGAGTTTCTTGTTGGAAACGCGCGCCTCCTCCAGCTTATGCTCGATGAGCGCAATCGTAAACGCGGTGCCGTAGACGGGCACGTCAAACTCCTTGAGCGCATAAGGCAGCGCGCCGATGTGGTCCTCGTGTCCGTGGGTGATCATGAATCCCTTAAATTTTGCGCGATTTTCGCGCAGATACGTCATGTCCGGTATGACAACGTCAATGCCGGGCATGTCGTCGTCCGGAAAGCTGATGCCGCAGTCGACAACGATCATGTCGTTGCCGTATTCAAACGCGGTCATGTTCTTTCCGATTTCGCCCATGCCTCCGAGCGGTATAATCTTTAGCTTACTTGCCATGTTGTTTCTTTCCCCAATTTTCTTCTAAATTACCAATCAAAATTCCCTAGCGGTCTCCCGCTTCCCGTTTTCGGGCATCTTTGTGCCCGTTTATTCCCATTCAATTCCCGTTATGCTGCCAGCGGCGCGGAGTTTGCCCGCTGAAAAAACTTCGTTGACGCGAAAATAAACCGCGGTGCGGCTTTTTCGTTGATAGAAAGAGTATAGTGTATTTTTTGCCCGCGCACCAAGCATATTTTTTGTTTTGCCCGTGCGCGGGGTTGTGTTCGTCTTTGTTTTCGGCACCTGGCATGCGGATTTTTCCGCCTCAGCTGTAAAAATCATTGCCGCCATAGGTGCCGACATAGGTGCGCGTGCCCCAGGTCTTGTCCGTCTGAGCGCTGCGGAACGACATCACGTTCATTGCCAGCAGGCGGTTGCCGTTATTGAGCACGTCGTTTGCATAGTTGATCACGCTGTCGGGGATCGTCTTGGTTAAAAAGTCGCTCCGTCCGACGACCGAAAACTGGCTCTTTTGATACACCACGTCGTTGATGGAGCTTGGCCATTTGCTCGACTCCACGCGGTTGAGAATCACACAGAGCACCGCGCGATAACCGTCCTCCGATCTGCCAGATTCAAAATACGCCACGCGCGCGGCAAGCAGCACATCTTCCCCGCTATACGGACCGGATACGCTCGGCGGTTCCTGAGAAGAGGTTTGAACGGGTGTCGCGGTCGGTGCCTGCGTGGGCGCTGCGGTCGCCGTCGGTTCCGGCGTGATCACAAACGTCGTCTCCGGCGCGGTGGTCGGCGTTGCCTTTGGCGTGCTTGCCGGCTTGCTCGTTGGCTTGGGTGTGGCGGTTGGCTTTTTCGTCGCCTTCGCGGTCGGCTCCGGTTCCTCTATCGGCGTCGGGGTCGCCGTCGGCGTGGGCGATGGAGTCGGTGTAGGCGGTGGCGCGGTCGGAACCGGCGTTGGCGTGAGCGGAATCGTCGGGCTGGGCTCTACCAGATCCACGACGGGAAGCCGCTCACCATCTTCCGTTAAATAGGTGCCGTCGTCCTGTAAGGTTCCCTGATACGGTGAAAGTATCGACATGCCATAGGCAGGTTGATCTCCCGCGTCAGCTTCGTGAATCGATACGATTTCTGTCGCGGGGGTCGGCGTTGCGAGCGCAACTTCCATCGTCTGAACCGCCGCAACCTCGCACCCGGCAAGTGCCAGAGCAATCGCGGCGGCCAGAGTCAGGAATATGATTGTTTTCACACGTCGTTTCTGCAAATACCTTCGTCCTTGTTGAAAGATTCCGGCCTCGGTTCAGGCGGGTGATGTTAAAGGATATACTTGTGCAGATCGTCCTCGTGGAATTCTTCGCCGAGGTGTTCGTCCACATAGTCTGCGTCGATGTTCAGCTCAATCTCCGGGTGCTGACCGTTGGCGTTGAAGGAGATGTCGTCCAGCAGGTTCTCCATCACGGTGTGCAGACGGCGCGCGCCAATGTTCTCCGTGTTTTCGTTTGCAAGGTAGGCAAACTTTGCAATCTCTTTGAGCGCGTCCGGCGTAAAGCTCAGGCGCACCTTGTCCGCGGAGAGCAGCGCGGTATACTGCTTGGTCACGGCGTTCTCCGGTTGGGTCAAGATCTTCTCAAAGTCCTCTTGTGAGAGGTCGTCCAGCTTCACGCGAATCGGGAAGCGCCCTTGCAGTTCGGGGATCAGATCGCTCACCTTTGCGGTGTGGAATGCGCCTGCTGCGATAAAGAGCATATAGTCCGTCTTGACGGGACCATATTTCGTCGAGATCACGCTGCCTTCGACAATCGGCAGAATGTCGCGCTGCACACCCTCACGGGAGACGTCCGGCCCGCCCATGCGCTCGGCTCCGGCAATCTTGTCGATTTCGTCGATGAAGATGATGCCGTCCTGCTCCGCGCGCTCGAGCGCTTCGCGGTGCACGTCGTCCATGTCGATTCGCTTTTCGCTTTCCTGCTGGACGATCACGCGGCGCGCTTCCTTGACGGGGAGCTTCCTGCGCTTGGTCTTCTTCGGCAGAAAATCGCCAAACATCTCGCCGATGTTCAGGTCGATGCCCGCGGCAAACATCGCGTCGTTCTTGCCACCTTGCTCCTCGACCTCAATCTCGACCATCTCCTGTTCGAGCCTGCCCGCGCGGAGTTCGGCAAGCACGCGTTCCCGTTCCGTGTAGCGTTTTGCTTTTTCTTCCTCGCTGGGTTCGGGGTCACTTTGCTGCGGCTGTCCCGTGCCAAGGAGAATCTGGAGCGGGTTTTGCTGCTTATGCTCGCGCTTTTTTGCGCCCGGCAGCAGCAGGTCGGTCAGCGTCTGTTCCGCAGCGGCCTCCGCAACCAAATGGACGTCGTCCATCCGGCGGTTCATGCAGATACGGATCGCCGCATCCACAAGATCGCGCACCATGCTCTCGACATCGCGCCCGACATAGCCAACCTCGGTATACTTTGTGGCTTCCACCTTGACAAAGGGTGCATCCACAAGTTTGGCGAGCCTTCTGGCGATCTCGGTTTTACCAACGCCCGTCGGCCCAATCATGATGATGTTCTTCGGGGTAATCTCCTCGCGCAGCTCGTCAGAAAGGCAGCTTCTGCGATAGCGGTTGCGCAGCGCAACGGCGACCGCGCGCTTGGCGCGATCCTGTCCTACGATATATTTATCTAGTGCGTCAACGATCTCTCTCGGTGTGAGTTGCATGTTGTTTATACCTCCTCCACCGTGATATTGCCGTTGGTAAACACGCAGATATCGCCCGCGATGCGAAGCGCTTTTTCCGCAACGTCCATCGCGGAGAGCTCCGTGTTTGCTTTAAGCGCTTTTGCCGCAGCCAGCGCATACATGCCGCCGGAGCCGATTGCCGCAATACCGTCGTCGGGGTCGATGACCTCGCCCGTGCCGGATACGATCAAAAGCTCTTCTTTGTTTGCAACGATCAGGAGCGCCTCAAGCTTGTGCATGATCTTGTCGCTTCGCCAGTCCTGCGCAAGGGAGACCGCCGCGCGGGTCAGGTTGCCGCTGTATTGCTCCAGTTTTTTCTCAAACCGTTCGCAGAGCGAAAACGCATCCGCAACCGATCCTGCAAAGCCCACCACGACCTGATCGTGATAGAGCCTGCGTACCTTTTTTGCCGTCGCTTTCATGATGACGGACTCACTCATGGTCACCTGCCCGTCGCCGGCAACCGCTGTTTTGCCGTCTTTGCGAACGGCAATTATCGTCGTACCCCTGAGTTCCAATCAGGTTATCCTCCTCTGTTTTCGTCCGCAAGATTTGGGGGACATATGCCCAAAGTCCTTGCAGACGGGTAGCTTCTACCCAAATACCATACTAGCACAAAGCGGGCGCATCCGCCCGCATTCGTATATTCGTTTTCAATTCTTTCACGATTATAATATGATTACAAATGGTTTGTCTTTTTTTACACGTCTTCGCTGAATGGGAGCTTTCGTGCGATCTCCTGCACAATCTCTAGCGCGCGTTCGGCAACCTTCGCGTAGCGCAGCGCCTTCTTGCGGATGCGCTCCGGGATGCTCTCCATAATACCAAACGTGACGTTCATCGGCTGAAAATCGTCACCCACATAGCCGGAAACATAGTGCCCCAGAGAGCCGATCGCCGTCTTTGCGGTGAAGTCGATCGCCTCTTTGCGGCCTAGTTGCCGCGCGAGGGAAACCGCCGCTACAAAGCCGCTCGACGCGCTCTCCACATAGCCTTCCACGCCGGTCATCTGTCCCGCGAAATAGAGCGCAGGTATCGTGCGCATCTGGTAGTTGTGATCCAGCAATTTCGGCGAATTTAGAAACGTGTTGCGGTGCATCACGCCATAGCGCGCATACTCCGCGTGCTCCAGTCCGGGAATCAATCCGAACACCCGCCGCTGTTCCGCGAATTTAAGGTTTGTCTGGAAGCCCACGAGGTTAAAGAGCCTGCCGTCTTTGTCGTCCTGACGCAGCTGTACCACGGCATAGAGTTCCTTCCCGTCCACCTCGAGGCCAACGGGCTTGAGCGGGCCGTAGCAGAGCGTCTGCTCCCCGCGCTTTGCCATCACCTCAACGGGCATACATCCTTCAAACACGCGCGGTGTCTCAAACGAATGCAGCTCTGCCGTCTCCGCGCCGATGAGCGCGCGGTAGAACACCTCATATTCCTCCCGCGTCATGGGGCAGTTGAGATAGTCGTCCCCTCTGCCGTAACGCGAGGCGCGGTATACTTTCGTCATGTCGAGAGAATCGAGCGTGACGATTGGCGCCGCCGCGTCGTAAAAATGCAGCGCTTCCCCCGTTAGCCGCGCGATGTCCTGCGCCAGCGCGTCGCTGGTCAGCGGCCCGCTTGCGAGAATACAGGGGCTCTCCGGCACGCGGGTGACTTCTTCACTGTGGATCGTGATATTCGGGTGCGTGCGGATGATCTCGCTCACCCGCGCGGAAAAGCCTTCACGGTCAACCGCAAGCGCACCGCCCGCGGGCACGCAGGTTTCGTCCGCAACGCGCAGAACGAGAGAACCCAATATCCGCAACTCCGCCTTGAGCAGTCCCACCGCGTTCTCGATCCGGTCGGAGCGTAGGGAGTTGCTGCAAACCAACTCGCAAAAGTCCCCGCTGTGGTGAGCCGAGGACATCTTTTGCGGTTTCATTTCAAATAGATCGACCTGTATCCCGCACTCGGCCAGCTGATACGCTGCCTCGCATCCGGCAAGTCCCGCGCCGACGACGCTGACGCGTTGTTCACTCATTCGGTATCGTCCTTTTTCCTCGAAATCCTATGCGATTTTTCCCAAACAAAAGTGCTTGTGAATTATTCGGCTTCTGCTTCTTTTTCATCCTTGCCTTTTTTCGCGTTGCGGTGGATATAGCCGCACTCTTTGTTCATGCAGGCGATATAACTGCCGTTTTGACCGATCTTTTGCACCATCAGCCCTCCGCACTGCGGGCAGGGCATCTTGGTCGGTTTGTCCCAAGAGACAAAGTCGCATTCCGGATATTTCTCACAGCCGTAGAACGCTTTGCCGCGCTTGCTCTTTCTCTTGATGAGCGCCGCACCGCACTTCGGGCACGGCACATCGATCTTCTCCACAATCGCCTTCGTATTCCGGCACGTGGGAAAATTCGGGCAGGCGAGGAACTTGCCAAAGCGCCCGATCTTGTAGACCATCATCGCGCCGCATTTTTCGCAGACGATGTCCGAAACCTCATCCGGAATTTTTTCCAGCGGGGCTTTTTCCAGCGCGATCTCAACTTTCTGGTGGAACGGACCGTAGAATTTTCCGAGCACGTCCGCCCAGCCAACCTTATCCTCTTCCACGCCGTCCAGATCATTTTCCATGCTGGCGGTGAACTGAACGTCAACGATTTCGTCGAAGTTGTCCATCATGAAGCGGTTGACAACAAAGCCAAGCTCGGTCGGAACCAGTTGCTTCTTCTCGCGCGCAATGTAGCCGCGCTCCACAATGGTGGAGATCGTCGGCGAATAAGTGCTCGGGCGTCCGATTCCCTTTTCTTCGAGTGCCTTGACCAGCGTGGCTTCTGTATAACGGGGTGGCGGCTGCGTGAATTTCTGCTCGTGATCGATCTTTTCCGCCTTGCAGGTTTCGCCCATCGAGAGTTCCGGCAGCGTGGTTTCCTTTTCCTGCGCGTCGTCGCGCCCTTCAGTATAGATCACGGTAAAGCCGTCGAAGATCGTGCGGATACCGTTGGCGCGGAAGGTTGCGCCCGCGCAATCCAGCGTCACCTGCGTGGTGGCAAAGGTTGCGTCGCTCATCTGGCTTGCAAGGAAACGCTCATAGATGAGTTTATAGAGGCGGAACTGTTCGCCTGTCAGGTGATCCTTGATCGCCGCGGGTTCGTGTTCGACCCCCGTCGGGCGGATGGCTTCGTGCGCGTCCTGTGCGCCTTCACGCCCTTTATAGAAATTCGGTTTTTCCGGCACATAGACTTTGCCAAAGCGTTCGCCGATAAACGCGCGCGCCGCCTGCTGTGCTTCCGTCGCGATGCGGACGGAGTCGGTACGGATATAAGAAATCAAGCCCACCGCGCCTTTTCCGCCGACATCGATGCCCTCGTAAAGCTGCTGGGCGATCATCATCGTGCGCTTGGTGGTGAAGCCGAGCTTGCGGGAAGCCTCCTGTTGCAGGCTGCTCGTTGTAAACGGCGGCGCAGGATGGCGGGTTTTTACGCCTTCTTTTACCTCGGTGATGGTGAAATTCTGGTCTTGAATGCGGGAAAGCACTTCTTTGGTGTCTGCTTCGTTGCAGAGGTCGCGCTTCGTGCCGTTCTCGCCGTAATATTTCGCGTCAAATGTTTTTTTCGTTGCAAGTTCGCGCAGCTTTGCGGAGATATTCCAGTATTCCTCCGGTACAAAATCGCGAATCTCGCTTTCGCGGTCGCAGATGATGCGTGTCGCAACGCTCTGCACGCGTCCGGCGGAGAGGCCTTTGCGCACCTTTCGCCAGAGGATCGGGCTGATCTCATAGCCCACCAAACGATCGAGAATACG
Organism: Christensenella sp. UBA7703; assembly: GCA_002482505.1. GTDB lineage: Bacteria > Bacillota > Clostridia > Christensenellales > CAG-138 > UBA7703. Next base: position 92,740 of record DLGD01000016.1, read on the forward strand.
CCGCGCCTGCTGCGCGTTGACCAAGCGCATGTCGATGGGACGCGCGCCTTTGATGGAGTTTTTCACAGCGCTCGATGTAATCTCGTTGAACACGATGCGGCATTTGCTGCTCTCGTCGAGATTAAGCACCTGTGCCAGATGCCAGCTGATGGCTTCGCCTTCGCGGTCAGGGTCGGTCGCGAGAAACACTTTCTCGGCGGACTTTGCCTCTTTGCGGATACGCTCCAATACATCGCCTCTGCCGCGCAGAGTGATGTACTTCGGCTCGAAGTTGTTTTCAATCTTGACCCCAAGCTGGCTCTTGGGTAAATCGCGCACGTGTCCGTTGGACGCGACCACCTTGTATTTACTTCCTAAAAATTTACCGATCGTCTTCGCCTTTGCAGGCGACTCGACGATGACGAGTGTTTCAGACATAGCGTTCCTCCCGCCGGATGTTCCCTGTTCTGTGGTTCTACGCACAATAGGCGTAGAAATTGTCCGGCAACTGCTACATTATTCCGAAATAATGCAATTCTGTCAAGCATATTCTTTAGAAATGATTCCAATTTACAAAAAAATATGTCGCTTTTTGTATGTTTTTGAGAAAAAATGAATGTTTCGATTGCCGTGAATCTTTGTTACTCAGAAATTCTTTCTATTATATACTCTCTTGCGTGCATCCCCGTTGGAGGGAGCAAGAGCCTTCCGTCACTTCCAGCGCTCCGCTTGAAGCGTCTGCGGGTCGAATTCTCCTGGCCAAGCCAACTTAACAGTTAATTTTATTGCTCGTACTGTTTATTGAATTAGATGTCTTTCAACTTAACCCGATCGGTATCGATGCAATACCGCCTGCCGGGTAACCCCTGTATGATGCCGGAAAATTGCAGCTCCGTCAGGTTCGCGTTCATGCTGCCAATCGGCAGTGCAAGAGAATCGCAAAGCTCGTCAAAGCTCATCTCCCCGTTTTTGAGCAGGCGGCAGATGGCGCGCTGCTCCTCGCCAAGCGAAGAGAGCAGTACAATGTTCGCGGGCGGGCGCGTCTCCGCGGGCACATGCAGGCAGGAAAACTCACAGAGAATTTCCTCTGGAGAAAACACGGGCTTTGCCTCGCCGCGCGCAATCATTCCGTTGGGGCCCGCGCTCATCTCGTCCCCGATTCGTCCGGGCACGGCGAATACATCGCGTCCCTGGTCATGTGCATACCCCGCGGTGATGGAAGTACCGCTGCGTTCTGCCGCCTCAACGACCAACGTACCGTGCGCGAGACCGCTCATCACGCGGTTTCGAATCGGAAAGTGATACCGCTCTACGCGGGCGCCGGGCAAAAACTCCGAGACCACTGCGCCGCGCTCGATGATCTCTTCATATAGGATGCGATTGGATGCCGGATAGACCACGTCCACCCCGCAGCCGAGCACAGCAAGCGTCGGGCAGATTGCGTGCTTTGCGTCCAGCGCGCCGCGCGCCGCACACGCGTCAATCCCCTCCGCAAGCCCCGAAACCACCAGCGCACCGGCGCAAGCCAGTTCGTATCCGAACCGCTTGGCAACCTCGACGCCATATTTGCTGGGATGCCGGGAGCCGATCATCGCGATAGAGAGTTCAGGATCGGGCTCGATTTTCCCGATATAGTAGAGCACACTCGGCGGGTCGGAAATCTCGCTCAGCAGCTTTGGATAGCGTTCATCTCCCGGAAAGGTAAAGCAAATGTTCTTCTTTTCCATCTGTTCAATCAAACGTTCCAAAACCCCGGTCTGCCTCGCTTCCCGCAAGCGGGCACGAATGGATTCCGGCAGAGCGGAAACCCACTCCGCGCCGTTTTCAAACGCGTTCTTTGTTTCCGCCAGCGAATCATAGCGGGATACAATTCGCTGAAACAATCTTGCGTTGTACTCCGTTCCATAATTCAGCCAAAGCCGCGCCGCGATCTCCTCCGTAATCTCCCGCGTCATTTTTTTACGCTTCCCTTCCGCTCTGGTCGAGGCTCCGATACTGAATCGCCTCTGCGTAATGCGCAAGCGCGATCTGTTCCGCGCCCTCCACGTCTGCAATCGTCCGTGCCACCTTGAGGATACGCTGGTACGCACGGGCAGAGAGTTTGAGCTCCGCGTAGGCGCGCGCAAGCAACGCCTCGCTGGCCGCGTCCGGCGCACAATAGCGTTTGATGAGCTTTGCGTTCATCTGGGCGTTGAGCAGGATGCCGTCTTCGGCAAAGCGTTTCCTTTGCGCTTCCCGCGCGGCTTCCACGCGCGCGCGTACAGCAGAGGATGGCTCGCCCGCCGCTTTTTCGGAGAGTTCGAGAAACCCGACTTCCGGCATTTCGATTTGAATATCGATTCGATCGAGCAATGGTCCGCTGATGCGTCCGCGGTAGCGCTCAATCTGGCTCTTTGCGCAGCGGCACGGGTGAATCTTGGAGCCGTAGTTGCCGCAGGGGCAAGGGTTCATCGCGGCGACGAGCACAAACTCAGCCGGGTAAGTCGCCGTTGCCGCAGCGCGGCTGACGGTGATAAACCCGTCCTCCAGCGGCTGGCGCAGGGCCTCCAGAACATTGTGCTGAAACTCCGGCAGCTCGTCGAGAAAAAGCACGCCATAGTGCGAGAGACTGATTTCCCCCGGCATGGCGTGGTTGCCGCCGCCGACCAACGCCGCACTGGAGGCGCCGTGGTGCGGTGCGCGAAACGGGCGCTCCCGAATCATACCGCGCCCTTTGGTAGCCCCCGTAATGGAATGTATCTTTGTGATTTCAAGCGATTCTTCATAGGTCAGTTGAGGCAAGATCGAAGGAATCGCGCGCGCCAGCATGGTCTTGCCCGCGCCGGGCGTGCCGATGAGCAGGATATTGTGCCCGCCCGCAATGGCGATTTCAGCCGCTCGTTTTGCGCCTTGCTGCCCTTTGATCTCGGAAAAATCGGTCGCGAAGCGCTGTTCATACCCCTGCCAGTGTTCCGTTGGATGCTTTGATATCTCGGTATCCCCGCGCACATGCTCGCACAACTGTGCAAGCGTAGAGACGGGCAAAATGGTCACACCCTCGACATAAGCTGCCTCCTCCGCGTTGCCTTCCGGCACGGCGAAGATCGTCTCACCTTTGGAAAACGCATCGATCACCATCGGCAATGTGCCCGCAATCGCGCGCACGCCTCCATCCAATCCCAGTTCGCCAAACGTCACAAAGGAAGGATTGACGTGTGCCCCAAGCTGGCCGGACGCGGCAAGGATCGAAAGCGCAACGGGCAGATCATAGACCGCGCCCTCTTTTCGCATGTCTGCGGGCGCGAGATTGACCGTAATTCGAGCGGCGGGGAAAACATAACCCGCGTTTTTAATCGCCGCGCGCACACGCTCGCGCGATTCTTTAACGGCAGCATCCGGCAGACCGACAATTTCAAATCCGGGGAGCCCGTTTGCAATATCCGTCTCCACCTGTACGGCAAAACCGCCGATTCCGTTGAGTCCGTGGCTTTTGATGCGCGATAGCATGCTCTGGTATGTTTCCTCTCGCGTATTCCCGTTTTTTTACGGTTATGCTCAGTATACACGAAAAGCGCCGTTGATGCGGCGCTTTTTCGACAAAAAACGATCTATTTTTTTCTATGATAGTTTAGAACGCTGTCCGCTCACTCCGTTGGCATTGCGGGTAGATCTTCGGCAATATCCGGCTTTTTCTTAAACACGAATAGCCGGTTGCCGAGGTAGTTGACTGCGATGGCAAACACGGTTGCGATCAACTTTGCGACCGTATCACCTTTTATGAAGCCCGCAATCGCCTTCGGCATCCATTGCGCCACCCAATCGTTGGTCACGCCGAACACCTCGCGAAGCAGCCAGATCATGCCAAGCGAGACACCGAGGGACGCGAAGTTCACCAGCAAAAACAGCACGACTTCTTTAACAGAGCGCGTGCGCTGCTCTTTAAATGTCCAGTTACTGTTCCAAAGATAGCTGTTGATTACGCCGAACGTATAGCCCAGCACCTGCGCGGCATAGACCCAACCCAGCGTGAGGTTCAGCGTTTGAAATACGGCAAAATCTACCAGCGTATTGAGCACGCCAACGATGGCAAACTTGGCCATCTGCCAGAGCGTCTTTTTTGCTTCTTCGTTATGCGCCATACATCAATTTTCCTCCCGGTAATTTGGAGATAAACGAGGCCCAATCCGCCGGAATCGCAAGGCCGGAGATGCCGGGATAGAGCAGCGCAAAGAACAGCACCGCAAACCCAACCCAGAACCACTTGAGAAAATGCGCCTCGGGATAGCGTTGTTCCAGTTTTTGCAGCACGTAGACCGTCGCCATCAAAATAAACGGCACCGTTGCAAAGAAGTGGTAGATAAACGTACAGCGCGTCACCAGCACCCAGGGCAGGAAGTTTGCGAGAATCCCGATGCAGAAGATCTGCATCGCTTTATCCGGCGCAATCTTTTTGTTCAGCCGCGCCCATAGCAATGCGATGGAGCCGATTGCGGAGACCCACCAAACGGCAGGGTTGCCGGAGGCACTGAGCGTAGAAACCTGCTCGGGAGCTATGTAGCTATTGAAGAAATACCACATCGGCTTGGTCGTGAACGGCCAGGAGTACCAGCTCGATTGATACGGGTGCGTGGCGTTCAGCGTCGAGTGATAGTTATACATAAACTGCTGATAATGCCCGAACGTCTTAAACATATCCCCGATGCCATAGCTCGTCGCCTGACCGGATTCATAGATAAAATACGGCGTGTACGAGGCAAAGTAAATGGTAAACGGAACCACGATGAAGAACAACACACACCAGAGAAGCGTTCGGATCGTCATCGGCCAGAAGTCCCGCACACGCGCCTTGTCTGCGTCGTTGTCCCGCGCGTTGACCTGCGCATAATCGAGATAGCGCGAAACCAGCGAAATCCCGAGCAGCACGGCAAGCCCCGCGCCCGCGTAGATACTCGTCCACTTGCAGGCAGCGCCGATTCCGAAGAACAGGCCCGACAATGCAAGCGGCTTGAGCGTTTTCTTCAGCCCGTCCACATAGAAATTCATCGTGATGTACTGGTACATATAATAGTACATCAGTAGGATGAAGAAGACGGAATAGACGTCGATGGTCGCAATCCGCGTCTGCGTAAAGTGCATGAAGTCAAACGCAAACAACGCTGTCAGCACCAGCGCATAGTCGGAGCTTTTGAAGAGCCGTTTGCCGAAGGCATAAAGAATCGGCAGCATACCGATGCCGAACAACGCCCCGACCACGCGCCAGCCAAACGGCACCATGCCAAACACCCAAACGCCCAGCATGATAAATAGTTTGCCAAGCGGCGGATGCGAGTTTTCGTAGGGTGTGAGGTTGTGCAGGTTCTCATAAGCCGTGCGCGCATGGTACAGCTCGTCAAAATACATGCCGTTGTAATAGCTCGGCACGACGGGGACGGTGTCCTGCTCGTCAAAAAGATTCCCCTGCGTACCCTGCGCGCCGGTGACCGTCACGGGAATCTGCTCCCCGTTGAGGTCAAAGAACGCAATTTCGTTGAGCTTGAGCGTGCCGGAATAGAGCGAAATCGTCACCGAATCGCTTACAAAGTCCGTCGTGGTCTTCTTCCAGCGGAACATGTCGTCATAAAACTGGTCAAAGATCTCCTCATGTCCGTCCGGCGTGGAAAGCGAAAGAGTCCCGTCGGTGTCGATGTTGCCGTAGACGCTGTATGCGGTCACGTGCTCCACTTTCGGGAACTGGACGGTAACAGACTCCCCGGCCTTCTCGCTGTACCAATAGGTCTGCGGTGCGGTAGTGGAGCCGAGATTGGTCAAAGCGACCACGCCATAGACAAGCGTGATACCCAGCACAAACAGGATGTCCTTTTTTGTGTAATGCAGTTTGTTATCGGTGGGCATCGTCGGCAAAATCGACACGCGGTGCGAGAGCCGCTTCTTTGGCTGCTCCTGCGCGCGCAGCGACCGGGACAGTCTGCCAAGCGCAAGAATCTGCACGCTGATCACGCTTAGGTAGATCGCAAGCACAACCGTGCCAAGAGACCCTATGGTTGTGATGACGGTATCATAGAGCGGTCCGCGCGCCGCCGGATGGTTGACCACATAAAAGGCGCATGCCGCGTTGAGCAGCGATGTCGTGGAAAGCCCGCCGAACACCGCCAACAGACGCCGGTCGCCATAATAGAGATACGCCACCAGAATCAGCAGCAGTGCGGGTATCATATAACGCTCGTGCATATAGTGCCCGAAGGTGAAGATCAGCAGTACGCCAAGCCCCGCCGCGAGGAACAGCGCGCCACGATTCCGCTTTCTGCCGAAGAAATACAACACCGAGGAGAACAGCACGGAGACGACGATCATCCCCATACCAAATTTGTAATACGGAATTCCCAGAATCAACGTGTCCGCCGTCTTCCAGTTCCAGCCAAGCAAGGAGCCAAGATTGAATGCCTCGATGGAAGCGTAATGATAGGACGTCGCCGTATCTTTGTACTTTGAGAGCAACCATAGTACGTTTTGGTTTCCCTGGAACGGGAGAGCTAACACAAAGATGACCGCAAGCGCAGCAACGACGGCAAGAACCGTCTCGATTGCCTTTTTGATCCATTGGTCGCGGTGATCGATCACGTCCAGCACAAACGCAACGGCAAGAATCGGCCCGAACATCAGCGCCTGCGGTTTCATCAGAATCGCGAATCCGTAAACCGCCCCCGCAAGAATGCGTTTGTCGCTTTGCAACAGCCATATGGCCAGTGCGATGAGCAGCGCCAGCACGGAATCGATCTGGCCCCAAGCGCCGGATACAAACATCAGCGTCGGCGTGAAGGCATAGATTCCCGCAACCAGCAGTGCGCCCTTTTCGCCGAGGTTGTTCTTCTTTGCGAGAAGGTAGAGCAAATAAACCGTCGCCATGTCGGCAAAGGTGGAAGGCATCTTGAATAGCAGCGCCATGCCGTCCGAACCATACGGAATACCAAGCAGCTTACAAAGCCCGGACAACGCGCCGCAAATATACATGTATCCCGGCGGATAGTCCGCAAACGCGCCGTTTGTATAGAAGTTGGCCGGGCCGACGTCTACGACCATATTGCCCCAGGCCATAAAGCACCCGATATCCGTCGGATGTCCGTAGAAGATCAGGGAAAGAACCACGCGGGCGATGAACATCCCAAGCAGGATGATCAGCAACGCGAATTGCGGTCTGCCAGCGGGCTCCTCCATGCGGGAGGAGTAGCGTAGTTCGTTGCGATAATACCAAAGAAACGCAGCGCCGAGAACCAGCGTAAACGCGATTGCTAAATACAGTGGATCGTTTGCCGTGGTTTTGTCCGTCGCGGCTTTGCTGGCGTCTCCGTTATTGGAGACCGTTCCGTTCGCGGTTGCGAGATTTACAATTGCATTTTCCGTCGCGGTGCATGTATAGAGCGAAACATTGCGAAACTCCGCGGTGCCGGTGGCGGTTGTGCCATAGCCGCCAAGGCGCAGCGCAATGCTAACCTTCGTCTGCTCCTCTGCCGTACGGAAATAGAGCATGACCTCGCGCCATGAATCGGAGCCAAACAGGTTTTCCGAATAGCAATAGGTACCGTCGATGGGATAGTTATCGATGGAAAGATTGGCGCCCGTGCCGTATTCCACATCGCTTGTGCGAATCTGGGCGCTCAGGCGATAGACCGTATTGGGTTGGACGGTAACGTCCTGCGCCACGCGCGCATCGTTTGCAACCTTGTTGGTCAAAACGATCTGTGCGATACCGTCTTCGGTTGCAACCGAAGCGCTGACGCTGTCCGCGTCGTTTTGATAAGCACGCAGCTCCCAGCCCGCGGGCAGGGATGCGCTCTCGACATGAATTGAAAAATCTCCGTTATACAGCAGCTCTTCGCCCGTGAGTTGATCTCCGTTGTCGGCAAGCGCCAGCGCGGGCACACTCAAAAGGCAAAGTAAAAGCAGGACTGTCAGCAGTTTACGCACAAACGTATCCTTTCCACATCCTAAAAAGGGTCGGTGAATTCCCAAACAGTATACCACAATCAAAAAAAAGCTCAACCGCGTGGATGCGGCTTGAGCTTGTCTTTTTTGTGTCAGGCGTCTTTGTTTTGCAATTCAGTCGATTGTTGTATATTTACTTAGAGCTACCATCAAGTCGCGTCAAATGCGTTTTCAATGTGATGTATTTGATCTGTTCCGAGATAGACTTCGATCACATCAAATCGCGCAGGTACATCGGTTAAGCCCATTTCGATCAGATAGGCTTCCGCAGCGCGGGTCAATAGCCTCCGCTTGGCGGGGGTTACAAATTCCGCCGGCGTGCCATAGTCCGTTTTGGAGCGGGACTTGACCTCCACAAACACAACTGTGCAACCAACCTGCATGATGAGGTCGATTTCCCGTGGTCCGTTTCGATAGTTCCGGCGCAGGAGTTTGTATCCGCGCTCTTCCAGATAGAATTGCGCACGGGCTTCTCCGCCTCTTCCAATCGTTGTCGTATTCATAGATAACTCCGTAAGAAGCTTCTGCGATGAATCGGACAAGGCCCATATTTCCGAATCGCGGCGATATGCTCCGCCGTACCGTATCCTTTATTTTTTGCAAACCCATACTGCGGATAGATCGCGTCCTGCTCTTGCATATAGCGATCGCGCTCCACTTTTGCAATAATCGAAGCGCAGGCGATGCTATAGCTCAGCGCGTCCCCGTGGATGATCGGGTGCTGCCGCGCGGAGATGTTCAGCCCTGTCAGCGCGTCGATCAATACATCCGTCAGCGCGACGGGCATCGCCTCATACGCCGCCTGAAACGCGCGCTTGGTCGCCTCCAGAATATTGATCTCGTCGATCACGTCCGGATACACCCATGCGGTCGAGAACCCAAGCGCGGTTTGCATCAAAATGGGGTAAAGCTTCTCCCTGCGCCCTTCGCTGACTTTTTTAGAATCGTTCACATACGAAATCAGCGGCTGAGGCGGCATCGCGGCGCAGCAAACGACGACGGGCCCTGCCAGGGGCCCTCTGCCGACCTCGTCCATCCCCGCAAGCACAACGCCTTCCTGCGCCCAGAATACGCGGTCCGGCAAGCACAGCTGTTCCAGCCGTTCCGTCTCCGGCAGGCGCGTCACCCTACCGCCTCCGGCTGCTCCAACGTGGCGCGAGCCACCTTGCCCGCGCGGAACTCGTCTAGCGTGACGTGCGCCGCGCGCTCGGTGTCCAGTTCGCCGCCGCGCAGCAGGAACCCGCGGCTCAGGCAAACCGCCTTGAGCAGGTCTTCCTTCGGCGTTTCTGCGGTGAGCTTGCTGTAGCGTTCGGCCACCTGCGCCGGGGACATTGTCAGCAACTGCGCAAGCAGATCGAGCGCGAGTTCCTCGCTGTCCATAACCTCGTCTTTGATGGAGCCCAAAAACGCAAGATGTTTTGCCAGTTCCTGATCCTCCAGCTTGGGCCAAAGCATGCCGGGCGTATCCATCAGTTCCAGATAGGGCGTAATCTTCACCCACTGTTTGCCGCGTGTCACGCCGGGCCTGTCGCCAACTTCCGCGCGGTTTTGCCCCGCAATCCGGTTGATCAGGGTACTTTTGCCGACGTTGGGGATGCCGACGATCATGCAGCGCACAACCTTGTTTACGCCTTTGAGTTTCATCGCGTCCACGCGGGGCTTTGCCGCCTTTTCGATGAGCGCAACGGCGATCTTCTTCGCGCTGCCGCCTGTGGCTGAAATGCCCGCGGCTTCAATGCCTTTGCGGTTATAGTACGTAATCCAGCGTTTGGTGGCGTTGGAATCCGCAAGATCACTCTTGTTGAGCAGCACCACGCGCGACTTCCCCGCAAAGAGATCGTCAAAGTCCGGATTGCGCGAGGCCAGCGGCGCGCGCGCATCCAAAATCTCGACCACAACGTCGATCATTTTCAAGTTTTCCTGCAGCATACGGCGGGTCTTCGTCATGTGCCCCGGATACCAGTTGATGGCAGCCATTTTTGATTCCTCCAAATATGGAAAAACCCCGGTGCCGATTTCGGCAGAGGGGTTTGATCCCGTTTTGTTTTGCTTAGTCGTTCTTCTTTTCTTCGATGCGTTCGCGAATCTTTGCCGATTTGCCGGAACGCTCGCGCAGATAGAAGAGCTTGGCACGGCGCACAACACCGTGGCGGACGAGTTCGATGCGGCCGATGCGCGGGCTGTTGTACGGGAAGGTTCTTTCCACGCCAACGCCATAAGAGATGCGGCGGACGGTAAAGCTCTTGCGCACGCCGCCACCCTGAATCTTAATGATGATGCCTTCGAAGTTCTGCAGGCGCTCGCGGTTGCCTTCGATAACCTTCACGAAGACGCGGACGGTGTCGCCAACCTCGATCTCGGGCAGGTCTGTGCGTAGTTGCTCTTTTTCAAGTTCGGAAATGATGTTCGACATTTTGAAATATTCTCCTTTCAGTTTGCCAGGCGTTCATACTTCAAAAGCAGAACAGAGGACCGCCCGATGTCACAACCGCGATTATAGCATAGTTTCATGCGCCATTGCAAGTCGTTTTTGCTGATTTTATGCGGGTTCTGCGCTGGTTTGCGCCGCAACTTCCGCTTGCGGATGCCTTGCGTCATAAACATACCACAGCGTGATGATGAAAACGACGATGACCCCGCCGACAAGCGACCACACCCCCGGATTTTCCCCCGCAAAGAGGAACACCCAGACTGGATTCAAGAGCGGCTCCAACACCGCAAGCAGAGAACACGTCAGGAGCGGCGCGCGCTTGATGGCAATGCTATAAAGCACGTATGCAATGCCGATCTGGAAGATACCGAGAACCAGAATGCCGGAGATTGCCTGCGGCGTGAATGCAGGCCGCGTGGCAAAGAGCACAGGCAGACCGATGATCGCGGTGAGGAACTGTCCTTGCATGATGCCGCTTGCGCGCGTCTGGTCGGACACACCCTCGCTGAAGATGAACATCGCGGCAAAGAACACCCCGGAGATCACCGCGATGCTGTCCCCGATCAGGTGTCCTTTTCCCATCTGCCCGATAAAGCAGAGCGAAACGCCAAGGATCGTGATTGGAACCACCGCGATATCAAGCGGGCGCAGCTTCTTTTTCTGCACAAATGCGATATAGAGCAGCACATAGACCGGCGCGCAATATTGAATCACGATGGCGTTGGCTGCGGTGGTTAGCTTGTTTGCCGCGACAAACGTGGTGCATACCCCCGCAAGCGCAAGCGCAATCTTGATCGTATCCTTGTTGAACACCGGCTTGATGCCGCGGATAAGCAGATAGGCAAGCATCACGAGCCCGCCGATTACGCCGCGCAAGCCTGCTATGGCAAGCGGGTTCCACGGGACGAGCTTGATGAAGATACCGCCGATGCTCCAGAGCAACGCGGTAGCGATCATGGCAATTGTGCCTTTTGTGGTCTCTTTCATACCTGTTGCCGCCGAAACCGGCGGATCTCCTTTTTACAAAAAACAAGGCAATCCGTCAGCAGGACTGCCGATGATTTCAATTTTATCATACCGATATTACAGCCAAGCGTCGTCCGGCGCTTCGATCGTCTCGCCCTTATCGGTCGATTCACTCAACAGATCCGGCCGGTTCAGTGCAGTTTTGAGCCTTGCCTGCTCCGCTCGCCATGCTTGGATCTTTGCGTGGTGTCCATTGAGCAGTACCTCCGGCACATCCATGCCGCGAAAGCTCGCCGGGCGCGTATACTGCGGATACTCCAGCAAATCGTCGGAAAACGACTCGTCCGCCGCGCTCTCCTCGCTGCCCAGCACGCCCGGAATCAGGCGGCTGACGCAGTCGACAAGCACCATCGCGGGTAATTCTCCACCCGTGAGCACATAGTCGCCAACGGAGATTTCGTCGTCGATGATGTTCATCACGCGCTCGTCCACGCCTTCATAATGCCCGCAGAGCAACACCAAACGGTCTTTAGCGGAAAGCTCATGCGCGATCTTCTGGTTTAGCGTACGTCCGCGCGGCGTCATCAGAATGCGGTGCGCTTCTTCGCCTTGCAGCACCGCGTCCATGCAGTCATAGATGGGTTGTGCCATCATGACGAGCCCTGCGCCGCCGCCAAAGGGATAGTCGTCCGCCTTGCGATGCTTATTGTCCGTGTAGTCGCGTATGTTGTGCACGCGGATGTCGATGAGCCCATTTGCCTGCGCGCGGCCAAGCATACTCGCCGACAGCACGCCGTCAAACATCTCCGGAAAGAGCGTGAGGATGTCAATCCGCAAAGCAGCCGACCTCCTCCAACACGTCCGCGTCAAATACGATGCGTCCGTTTACCACGTCCACCTCGTGCAGCAGCTTTTTCAGCGCGGGGACAAGCAGCTTTCCGCCGTCGATCTCGTAAACATCGTGTGCGCCCGTCTCCAGAACGTCCGTGAGTTTGCCATATGCCTTGCCGTTTGTGTCAAACGTATCGCAGCCGATGAGATCGACGATAAAGTAGGTGTCCTTGCGGAGCTTTACCGCGTTGTCCCTGTTCACACAGACATAGACGTTTTTCAACGTCTCTGCGCGCTCCACCGTGTCATATCCTTCCAGATGCAGCAGTACCGCGTCCGGTAGAAACCGTACAGCAGTAACCGCAACAGGCGCATATGCGCCTGCCGTTGTTTCGAGATATGCCGTTTTTAGTTGGCGAAACCGCGCCGGATCGTCCGTTAGCGGGATGATTTTCACGTCTCCGTGCACCCCGTGTACGCGGACGATCTGGCCGACGCGCAAATAATCGTTTCTCAAATGTTTTTCCTGATTGTGGTTTGTTTGCTGGCGGAACGCGAACATTACTGCTCGACGATGTCCACCATGTACTTTTTGTCTTCGCGGACGCTCGCGGCCTTGACGACTGTGCGAATCGCCTTCGCGATGCGCCCCTGCCTGCCGATGACCTTGCCCATGTCGCCTGGCGCAACGGAGAGGGAGATCACGACCGTGTCCCCTTCCTCACGCGTTTCGACCTTGACAGAGTTCGGCTCATCGACGAGGTTTTTCGCGATGAAGCTTACGAGTTCCTCCATCATGATTGCCTCACTCGATGGCGCCGCTCTTCTTCAGCAGCGCACGAACGGTGTCCGTCGGCTGCGCGCCCTTCTTGATCCATTCGGCTGCGTGCTCGTTGTTCACGGTCAGCTCAACGGGGTTCGAGAGGGGGTTGTAGTAGCCGATTTCTTCGACAAACGCGCCGTCACGCGGTGCGCGGGAATCCGCAACCACGATACGGTAGAACGGGGCTTTCTTGGCGCCCATGCGGCGCAGTCTGATCTTGAGCATTGTCTGCTTCCTCCAAATATTTTAATGTAGTTTGTTATATCGAATACGTCAAAACGTGATTCGCCATTGTGATGTCAGGTTAAAACCCGAACGGGAAACCGCCACGTTTCCTGTCTGACAAACGGTTTAAAACCCGAACGGGAAACCGCCACGTTTGCCTTTTTTCATCCGCCCGGACATCTGCTTCATGAGCTGTTTGGATGAGTTGAACTGGTTCATCAGACGGTTGACTTCCTGTACGCTCGTGCCGCTGCCGCGCGCAATACGCTTTCTGCGGCTGGCGGTGAGGATTTCGGGGTCGTGGCGCTCTGCCTTGGTCATGCTCTGGATGATCGCCTTCGTGCGCGCCATCTGCTTTTCGTCGATCTGCGCTTGCCCGAGCTTACTCGCGTCCATGCCGGGGATCATCTTCATGAGGTCTTCCATAGAACCGAGGTTTTTCATCTGCTCCATCTGGTCAAGAAAATCGTCCAATGTGAACGAATTACTCTTCATCTTCTCGGCCATCTCAAGCGCTTTTTTCTCGTCAAATGCGTTTTGCGCCTTTTCGATGAGGGTCAGCACGTCTCCCATGCCGAGGATGCGGCTCGCCATCCGGTCGGGATGAAACGGCTCGATATCGGTCAGTTTCTCGCCGATGCCGGAAAACTTGATGGGTTTGCCCGTTACGGAGCGGACGGAGAGCGCAGCGCCGCCGCGCGTGTCGCCGTCGAGCTTGGTGAGGATCACGCCCGTGAGCGCGATGGTCTCGTGAAAGCTCTTTGCAACGTTGACCGCGTCCTGTCCTGTCATCGCGTCCACGACGAGCAGGATTTCCGCCGGGTTGACCGCGTCGCGAATCTGCTTGAGCTCCGTCATCATGTCCGCGTCGATGTGCAAGCGTCCTGCGGTATCGACGATGACCACATCGATGAACTTTCGCTTGGCTTCGGCAATCGCTTCCTTCGCGGTGAGTACGGGGTTTTGCGTGCCGTGTTCATAGACGGGGATGTCGAGCTTTTCGCCGACGATCTGCAACTGCTGAATCGCAGCCGGACGGTAGATATCACACGCGGTGAGCAACACGCTCTTGCCGTAGTGCTTCGTAATATAGGAGCCGAGCTTACCGCACATGGTCGTCTTGCCCGCGCCCTGAAGGCCTGCCATCAGGATCACCGCGGGTTTCTGGTTGCCAAACTCCAGCTTGGCATGTTCGCCGCCCATGAGCCGCGTGAGCTCTTCGTTGACGATCTTGACCACCTGCTGCCCGGGCGTGAGGCTTTCGAGCACCTCGCTGCCGACGGCGCGGTCGGTCACGGTCTTGACGAACTCCTTGACGACCATGAAGTTCACGTCCGCTTCCAGCAGGGCTAGCTTGATCTCGCGCATGGCTTCCTTCACGTCGTTCTCGTTGAGTTTCCCGCGTGAATTCAACCGTTTAAATACCGCCTGCAGTTTTTCAGAGACGCCTTCAAACGCCATCTTCTTCCTCCGAAACCAGCTCCCGCATCTGCCGGAGCAGGTCTTTTTGTGCTTCGTTGAGTGTCGTTCCGCCGAGGGTATCGATCAGGCGGAGCAGTCTTTCGTTGTTCTCTATCAAATTCAGCTTGGTTTCCATGTCCTTTAGTTCGTTTTCCGCGGTCAGGATCGCATCCCGCACCGCCTGCCGGGAGATGCCCTCACGCTCGGCTATTTCGCCAAGGGAGCAGTCCTCATAAGCATACTGGCGCACAAGCGAACGCTGGCGCTCGGTTAAGAAAGCGCCGTACCAGTCCATGAGTTGTCCAAGTTCGACCAATCGATTCATTTCATCACCTGTAAAGCAGAAAAGCTTTACACCGTAACTATTATACGGAGTGTGGTGATTTTGTCAAGCGATTCCATTGAATTGAACGAATAGATCAGAGATTTTTCAACGATTCTTGGATATTTGCGCGTCAATTGCCGGTTAATCCGCGTCGTTGCCCAGCAGTGCTTCGGCAAAGAGTTCCGCGTTGAACGGTTGCAGGTCGTCAATCCCTTCCCCAACGCCAACAAAGCGCACGGGAACCTTCAGCGTCTCACAGATGGAGATCACCACGCCGCCCTTTGCAGTGCCGTCGAGTTTGGTGAGGATTACGCCGTCGAGCTGGCAAACCTCCGCAAACGCGCGCGCCTGTGCAACCGCGTTTTGTCCCGTGACCGCGTCCAGCACCAGCAGTGTTTCGCAAGGGGTATCCGGCAGTTCGCGCGCGATCACGCGGCGGATTTTGCCGAGTTCGTTCATCAGGTTTGCCTTGTTGTGGAGCCGCCCCGCCGTGTCGCAGAGCAGCAAATCGCAGCCCTTCGCCTTGTAGGAGGCAATCGCGTCAAACACCACCGCGGCGGGGTCCGCGCCTTCGTTGTGGCGCACCATCGCGACATCCGCACGTTTGGCCCATTCGCCGAGCTGCTCTGCCGCTGCCGCGCGGAAGGTATCCGCAGCCGCAAGCATGATCTTTCTGCCCTGTTCGCGATAGCTGTTGGCGAGCTTGCCGATGCTGGTGGTCTTGCCTACGCCGTTGACGCCAACAATGAGCACCACGGCTTCCCCGGTATCCGCCGAAAACGGCTTTTGCGTGGTAACAGCCTTAGCAATCAATCCTGCAAGCGCTTTTCTTGCGCCCGCTCGGTCGGAAATCTTCTGTTCTTTGATGACGGCCTGCAGCTCGTCCAGCAGCCGCTCGGTCACACCTGCCCCCGCGTCTGCGAGGATCAGCGCCTCTTCGAGCTCTTCGTAAAACGCTTCGTTGATGCCGTCTTTGGAAGCAAAGAGCCGCGCCAGCAACCCTGTTCGGGTCTTGCCGAGCCCTGTTTTCCATTTCTGAAACAATGGTTTTCTTTCCATATATCTACCTTTATCAAAAATTCAATACAACTATTTTAGCTTGCCTGTTCCGGCGCGGTGGTGATTCCGTTTTCACCGAAGCGCGCGGAGACCACCTTGCTCACGCCTTTTTCCTCCATCGAGACGCCATAGAGCGTGTCGCAGACCTCCATGCTTCCTTTGCGGTGCGTGATGAGGATGAACTGCGTCCCATCAGAATAGCGCTTGACATAGTCCGCAAAGCGAGACACGTTCGCCTCGTCCAGCGCGGATTCAATCTCATCGAGCATGCAAAACGCGGGTGGTTTGAGTTTGAGCATGGCAAACAACAGCGCGATTGCCGTCAGTGTCCGCTCTCCTCCGGAGAGCAGCGTGAGCAATTGTAGTTTCTTTCCCGGCGGCTGGGCGATGATGTCGATATCGCAACCCAGCACGTCGTTCTTATCCGCAAGCCTCAGCTCCGCCTGTCCGCCGCCGAACAGTTCGGCAAACGTAGACGAGAAGTTCTGCTGAATCAACTCAAACTGCTTGAGGAACACGCTTTCCATCGTCTCGGTGAGTTCGACGATCAGCGTCTCCAAATCACGCTTGGCATTATTGAGGTCTTCGCATTGCGTGAATAACTCGCTGTGCCGCTCAAACACGCTCTTGTATTCGTCAATTGAGCTGAGATTGATGTTCCCAAGCCCTTTGATCTCCTGCCTGATCTCGTTCACACGCGCGTTGCTCGCGCCGACTGCGATTTCATGCTTGAGTGCCGCCGCGTTTTCATAGGTAAGCTCATATTCGTTCCAGATATGATCCTGCATCGAGCCAAGCTCCATCTCAAGCTTGCTCTGCGTCATCTCTTGCTTATGGATGCGATCCGCAAGGTCGCGCGTGCTGGTGAGCAGTTCCTCGCGCCGCGCGCGCTGCTCATAGAGAGAGGCGGATACCGTCTGCCGCTCTTCCTCAATCTTTCTTTGTGCTTCCTTCTCTGCGCTGGTCAGTGCCGTATCGCTTGCAATCTGTGCCTGCATGCCGGAGAGTTCTGCTTCGATTGCGGAAATGTTCCCCTCGTTCTCCTCCGCTTCACGCTCCAGTGCAGTGAGACGAAGGGTCAGCTCGCGGTGTTCGTTTACAAGGCGCTTTTGTTCGGCATAGATCGCGTCGCGCTCTTTGCTGAGCGCCATGCGGCGCACTTTTTGCTCGGTAAGTTCGCTGGTGAAGGCTTCGCGCTGTTTGCGCAGTTCGTAGAGCTCGCCCTGTGCGCGGGCAACATCTTCCCGCGTGCTGGCATTGCCTTGCTCAATGTCGGTTTGCTGTTCGTCCGCGCTGGTACGCTCGCGCTCAACCTCGGTCAGGTTGTCGGTGAGTTGGAGGCGTTCGTCGGCAAGCGTCTGCTCGCTCTGCTCGCTATGCTCCACATCGCGCCGGATGATATCCAGCTGTTCCGCCTGTTTTGCCGCCGCGATTTCACAGGCATGCACCGCGTCCCGAAACGAATCCACCTGAATGTCGCAGCGCAGCACGTCCTGCTCCGCTTTGCGCAGGGCTGCTTTCTTTTCTTCCAGCGCGGCATCCGCCTGTTTGAGTTTTTCGCGGAGTTCCTGAAGCTCGCGTTCGCGGCTGAGGAGATTAAACGTCTGCTTTTGCAGACTGCCGCCGCTCATCGAGCCGCCGGTGCTGATGATATCGCCTTGCAGAGTTGCAATGTGGAACGCGCCGCGCGTGCGGTTCTTGAGCGCGATGCCCGCATCCAGATCCTTCACGATAATCGTGCGGCACAGTAGGTAATCCATCACGTTGCGCACGTTGTCGTCGCAATCGACCAGCTCGTTTGCCACGCCGATGCAGCCGGGCACGTTGAGTAGAGAGCGCTCCTCGCGCGTGATGCGCGTCGGGTTTAATAGCGCCATCGGCAGCAGCGTTGCTCTGCCGTAATCCTTGGCACGGAGGTATTCGATGACGTATTTCGCGTCTTCGGCTGTCGGGGTTACGATGTTTTGCAGTGTACCGCCGAGCGCCATGGTGATCGCAATCTCGTATTCCTTCGGCACGCGCAGCAGTTCTGCAACAACGCCAACGATGGCTCGCCCAAGCTTTGCGTCATGCGGCGCATCTTTGAGTATGTTTTTCACGCTCGCGTAATAGCCCTCGCGGGAGCGTTGCATTTCGTCCAGCACTCGCAGGCGGGATTGAATCGAGGAGATCCCCTGCTCATCGCGCGAGATCTCTTCGCGCAGCGCCGTGAATGCATCCAGCGTTTTTCTGCGATTTTCGACCGAACCGTCAAGGTCGCGCTTCGCCTGTTCCAGACGTTCCGCTTCCTGTGCGTGTTGCTCTTTTGCAAAGTCAAGTTCTTCCCGTAGACGTGCGGTCTCCTCCGCGCGTCGTTGCGCTTCGGCGTCGATGGCAACCAGCCGTTCGCCGATGGAGCTCCTCATCGTGTCGAATCGTGCCGCGCTGGACTTGAAGTCCGACGCGCGGTTCATCGCCTCGATGATGCTGTTCTTCATTTCATCGAGTGCTTCTTCCCGCGTGGTGATATCCGCATCGATGGTCGCAAGCCGTGCTTGGGCAGCTTCCATCTCTTTTTCCAGCAGGTTTAGCGCCGCTTGGCCGGATTCATCTCCCTGAAGGCCGGTAATCACTGCACCGAGTTCTTCGATGCGCGCCTTGCTCTGTTCGCGTTCCTGTTCAATACGCTTTTTTGTGGAAAGTGCGTTCTCGCGCCGTTCGGCAAGCACGTGGCTGTTTCCGACGCGTGTCTCCGCTTCCGAAACGAGCCCCATGAGCCGGTTTTGCTGCGCGTTCATCGCGGCATCCAGCGTCTTGAGCTGCTCTTCCAATGCGACGCAGGTGGACAGAAGCGTGGCTTCTCCACTTTCCGCAAGTTCTTTTTCCTCGTTCATTTGCCGCATGGTCTCTTGAATCTGGATCAGCCGCTCATGCGCGCGGTCATATTGGTAGAGAAAGAGATTGACCTCCAGGTCTTTGATTTCGTCCCGCAGGCGCAGATAAGCCCGCGCGGACGCGCTCTGCTGCTCCAGCGGAGCAAGCCGGTCGGAAAGTTCCTTTAAAATATCCTCGATGCGCTCGAGGTTTTTCTCTGTGTTGTTGAGCTTTCGCTCCGCGTCCTCTTTGCGCACGCGGTAGCGCATCACCCCCGCAGCCTCCTCAAAGGCAGCTCGGCGATCCCCGCTCTTGTTGGCAAGAATTTCCTCAACCTTACCCTGGCTGATGATAGAATATCCGTCTTTGCCAATGCCCGTGTCGCAAAACAGGTCGGAGATATCACGAAGGCGGCAGTTGTTGCGATTGATGCAATATTCGCTCTCGCCGGAGCGGTAGACGCGTCGCGTGATGGCAACTTCCGAAAAAGGCACCTTCAGCAGCCCGTCGCTGTTGTCAAATGTCAGCGTCACTTCGCTGTAGGCAAGCGCTTTTCTCAACTGCGTGCCGTTGAAGATGACGTCCTCCATCTTGCCGCCGCGGAGTGCCTTTGCGCTTTGTTCGCCGAGCACCCACCGCACCGCGTCGGAAATGTTGCTCTTCCCGCTGCCGTTTGGGCCAATGATGGCGGTCACGCCCGCGCCAAAACGAATTTCCGTCTTGCGCGCAAAGGATTTGAAGCCATTGAGTTCCAGCTTGCTTAGCCTCATGCTTCTTCCTCCAGTACGCCGAGGTGGAGCAGGGCGCTTTTTGCCGCTTCCTGTCCCGCGCTCTGTTTATTCAAGCCTGAGCCCTCGCCAATCTTCTCACCGGAAAGGCGGACGCAAATGGTGAAGCGTTTCTGGTGCTCTGGGCCTGTTTCATCCATGCATTCATATTCGAGGGTACCGATATGCCCCTTTTGCACATGCTCCTGTAAACGGGTTTTAAAATCCTTATCCATCTCATCAACGCGCGCTTCTTCCAGTTGGCGGATCACGTGCTCCAAAATCACTCTCCGCGCATGCTCCAGCCCGCCGTCAAGATAGACCGCACCGAGTACAGCCTCCAGCGCGTCGGAGACGATCGAAGGCTTGTTGCGCCCGCCGGTGAGTTCTTCTCCGTTACCGAGACGTAGGTACGCGGGGATTCCGAGGGATACCGCCGCATGAAAGAGCGCGTGCTCGCAGACAAGCCGCGCGCGGTGGCGCGTCATCGCGCCCTCCTGCAACCGCGGCTGCTGTAGATATAGATGTTCACTCACGCAGAGCTCCAGCACCGCGTCGCCAAGAAATTCAAGGCGTTCGTTGTGCGTTTGCCGCTTTCCGTCCCCCTTGACAAACGAGGTGTGCGTCAGCGCCGTTTCCAGCAGGGAACGGTCTGCAAACGTATACGCAAGGGTTTCCTCCAGCGCGGAGAGCGTGTCATGCTGCTGCGTCATCCGGTCTTCCTTTGGTCAATGGATTTTTGTGTTGTATAAGAAACGATGGTTGGTGAAATTTCGTGAAAAAACAAGCGCGACAAATATGCGCTTGCCATTTGCTTTACAAAAAAACCCGCACCCTCTCTCAGCCTTCGGATGCGGGTAAACTTCTTACATGTTGGATATTACTTCTTCTCGAGATAACCGACGATGTCCGAAACGGTCTGTACCTTGGGGAGTTCTTCGTCCGGGATCTCGATGTTGAATTCCTGTTCGAGATCCATGATGAGTTCCACGATGTCCAGCGAGTCGGCCTTGAGGTCGTCGATCAGGCGGCTGTTCATGGTAATGGTGCCTGCGTCGATGTCCAGTTGCTTTGCGATAATATCTCTAACTTTTTCAAAAAACATGTTCAAAACTCCTTTTCGACGCGTTTTTTCACGCATCTCATTCGCGTAGTATTCTATCGGAAACGGTGGATTCTGTCAATGCTTGCTGCATTGCAGCAGCAGTTGCGCTGTTACTCCGCGGCCTTGCCTTCCAGGTCAAACTTTGCAATCTCTTCGCCGAGCAGACGCGTCACATCCGAGGAGACAAGCTTTTGCGCTTGCAAAATCGCCGAGCGGAACGATTTCCCGTTGGAGCTGCCGTGCGCCTTGATCACGCCGCCGTTGACGCCAAGCAGTGGCGCTCCGCCGTATTCAGTGTAGTCGAGCTTCTTTTTGAGCTGCTTGAACGCAGGCTTGCAGATCAGCGCGCCGATCTTGGTGCGAAGGCTCGACATAAGGCCCTGCTTGAGCAGATCCATGATCAACCCCGCCGCGCCTTCCGTACCCTTGAGCACGATGTTGCCGTCAAACCCGTCGCATACCACCACGTCAAACTGGCCGCCGAGCACATCGCGCCCCTCGCAGTTTCCGGTGAAGTTGACCGGAGCCGTCTTGAGCAACTGATGTGTCTCTTTCGTGAGCTCGTTGCCCTTTTCTTCCTCTGCGCCGTTGTTGAGTAGCCCCACACGCGGGTTGCTCACGCCAATGACGCGCTGCATATACGCCGAGCCCATCAGCGCGAACTGCACGAGATAATCGCTCTTGCAGTCCGTGTTGGCGCCGCAGTCGAGCAGCAGCATGCAGGAGTCCACGGTCGGCATAATCGTCGCCAGCGCAGGGCGTTTAACGCCTTTGAGCCGCTTGATGATCAGCGTAGCCCCCGTCAGCAGCGCGCCGGTGCTTCCCGCGGAAAGCACGCAGTCCGCCCCGCCTGTGGCGACTGCTTCCACCGCGCGCACCATGGAGGAATCCTTCTTTTTGCGGATCGCGAGTGTCGGCTGCTCGTCACAACCAATCACTTCAGATGTATGAACGACAGAAACCCGCTTGTCGGAAACGCCGAGTGCAGAAAGCCCTTCCTGAATGATCGTCTCATCGCCGTAGAGCACGAGCTCTACGTCCTTCTTGAGTTCCGGCAATACGAGCTTGACCCCTTCAAACACCGCCTGCGGTGCGTTGTCTCCGCCCATTGCGTCGATGGCAATTCTCATAGGTGTCTTCTCCCAATTCCGCGGCAAACGCCTGCCGCAATCCCGGTTGCATCACGCTTTCTTGCAAAAAAGAGAGAATGAGTTCGAATGATAGGATATGTCCTCTTTCCCGCTATCTTCGCATGATTGCAATATTATACGAAAAATCCAGCTGTTTCGCAACGGATATAGGTGTTTTTACAAATCGGTGGCTGAAAAAAGCCGGAGGAGCAAGCAAAAAGACTTCCCTTGTCATAAGACAAAAGAAGTCTCTTTGCTTTTGCAAAACTTGCTGTCGAAGGGTTCGACATATTTCGAAGGATGGATGATCAGGCGTTCTTCTTTTCCTTCTGTTCCATGTCGACGACCAGCTTGCCGCCGTAATACCCGCACGTCTTGCATACCGTGTGGGACGGTACAAGCGAGTGGCACTGCGGGCACTCACCGAGCTGCACTTCCGCAACTTTGAAGTTGGACGCTCTGCGCGAATCACGCCTTGCCTTGGACGTTTTTCTCTTGGGTACTGCCATGATAATCCCTCCTATTCTTCATCTGATAGCCGTTGGGGCTTTGTTCAGCCTTCGGCTTCCTCTATGGTGCAATCGCAAGTGGTTGTGTTACGATCCACGCCGCAGACGGGGCATAAGCCCTTGCAATCCTCCCG
This sequence comes from Christensenella sp. UBA7703, assembly GCA_002482505.1. Lineage (GTDB taxonomy): Bacteria > Bacillota > Clostridia > Christensenellales > CAG-138 > UBA7703. Next base: position 115,297 of record DLGD01000016.1, read on the forward strand.
GCAGATGCTCGCGATGGGAATCTCTAAAAAGAGATTGTCCAGCACGGCTTTGTCGAGCAGTAGCTCGTCTCCCGAATATGGATAGGTCTCGTCGTCGGACGCCTCGTCTTCTCCTTTTACAAATCGCTCCGAAAAGGAAAACGCGATGCGCTCGACAAAGGGCTTTGTGCATCTGGCGCATTCGGTGCTGATCGAGGCTTCCGCCTTGCCGCTCACCGTAAACGCCTTGCCGTCGTAGACATACGTTCCGCTGACCGTGACCGGTTCAGTGAACGAAATGTTCCGTTCGCCATACACCTGATCGGAAAACAATTCCGCCGTTTCGAAGGGAAACAGCTCTCCCGTTTGCCGAATGGCGTTTGCAACTCGAATCCGCATGATCTCCACCGCCTTTGTCGCCGAGGAAATCGGCGCGTTCCTACCTGCCAGCGCGCACAAAACTACCGTGCGTTTCCACGCAACCTTAAGTATTGTATCGGTTCATCCATGGTTTGTCAAGGACTTACCGCGTCCGCTCGCGCGTTTTTCGCGTGTGTTTTGGCGTATTTTCTCAGCCTCAGCCTCTGCCCCGCCGTGGCGGATAGCCGCCCTTGCCCCCGCTCTTCTTTCCGCCACCGCGTGAGGCATTCCCGCCATGCGGTTGTGTGCGTCTTGCTGGGTTTGCGCGTTGCTCGTCCGGCGAGAGATAATCCGGCGGAACAAGACAGTTTCTGCCGCTACCGATGAGGTCTTCCCGGTCGGCAGAGCGCAGCGCTTTTCGAACAAGCGGCCAGTTTCTGCGGATATGGCACTGCATCAGCACACGCTGCATCGCCTTTTCTTCCCGCGTTTTTGCCACATAGACCGGCTGCATGGTCACGGGGTCAAGCCCCGTATAGTACATGCAGGTGGAGGCGGTGCCGGGCGTGGGATAAAAATCCTGTACCTGCTCCGGTCGGTAATTCTTCTCCTTGAGATAGAGCGCAAGCTCAATCGCGTCCTGAATGTTGCTGCCCGGGTGCGAACTGATCAGATAAGGCACAAGATATTGCCGCATGCCGAGACTCTTGTTGATCGCCTCATATTTTTGCACAAAGCGCTCATAGACCGCATGCGGGGGCTTGTTCATATACTTCAGCACCCGGTCGGAGACATGCTCCGGCGCAACCTTGAGCTGTCCGCTGACGTGGTGCTCAATCAACTCGTGCAGGAAGGTATCATCGCGATCCAGCATTGCGTAATCATACCGCACGCCGCTGCGCACAAACACTTTCTTCACGCGTGGCAGTTCGCGCATCTTGCGAAGGAGCGAAACATAGTCTTCTTCGGATGTGTCGAGCTGTTTGCAGGCGGTAAATCCGATGCACTGCCGGTCCGCGCACACGCCGCTTTTGAGCTGTTTTGCACAGGCCGGATGGCGGAAATTTGCGGTTGGCCCGCCGACGTCGTGGATATACCCCTTGAAGTCCGGGTCCCAGGTCATCTTCTCCGCTTCGACCAGAATCGAAGCGTGGCTTCTGCCCGTCACGACGCGCCCTTGATGAAACGTCAGCGCGCAGAAGTTGCAGTTGCCGAAACACCCGCGCGCGGAGGTGACGGAGAACGAAACTTCATCGATCGCGGGGATGTGCCCGCGATACATGGGATGCGGTTTTCGCGTATACGGCAATGCGTAAACTTCGTCCAGCTCTTTGGTCGAGAGCGGCATTGCGGGCGGGTTACAGAGTACAAACCCTTTTTCATGCGGTTGGATCAGGTGTTTGCCGCGCACGGCGTCCTGCTCCCGCGTCTGCATGGCAAATGCCTCGGCATACTTTCGCTTGTCTTTGACAACCTCGGTATACGAGGGCAACAGCACGGCACCCTTCGCGCTTTCGGCATCACTGACGCGCACGCAGGTGCCGGGAATATCCGTAATCTGAGCAACCGGCTTGCCTGACTGAAGCGCGTCCGCAACCTTGACGATGGCACGTTCACCCATGCCGTAGATGAGGATATCCGCGCACGCATCGTAGAGGATGCTGTGGCGCACACGGTCGTCCCAATAGTCATAGTGCGCAAAGCGGCGAAGGCTCGCCTCAATGCCGCCGATGATCAGTGGAACCCCTGAATATGCCTGCTTGCAGCGGTTGGCGTAGACGATGGTTGCGCGATCCGGCCGCTTTCCGGCTGCGCCTTCCTCCGTGTATACGTCTGTGCTTCTCCTCGAACCGGAAACGGAATAATGGTTGACCATGCTGTCGATATTGCCAGAGGAGATGAGATACGCAAGCTTTGGCTTGCCCAGCGCTCGAAACGGCTCCACGCTGTGCCAGTCCGGCTGCGCGATGACGCCGACGCTGTAACCCCGGCTCTCGAGCACGCGGGTGATAATCGCCGCACCGAAACTGGGATGATCGATATATGCATCCCCGCTGACAAAGACGAAATCAAGTTGGTCGATGCCTCGCGCGCGCATCTCCTCGCGGTTGACGGGCGGAAAGGCATTCTTTTGTTTGGCCATACTACCTGTTTTCTTTCTATTTGATCACACGGATCAAACCGGTTCTATCGGGTGATTTCATAAAAATGATCTGCAGCGTCAGTCAGTCGCTCATGAAAAGCATTTATTCGTCTGCGTGGTCAGCCTGATCAAATACCTTCTGGAGTACAGTTGCCGGATCGTTCTGCTGCTGTTGCGCGGTTGGCTCCGTTGGCTTTGCCTGCTGCTCTTGCGGTTTCGGTGCGGGCGGTTGCGTCGCGGGGGTCGGTGTATATGTCGCCTTCGGCGTGGGCTGCGGCACAGGGGTTGGCGCCGTTTTCGGTTCTGTCGCAGGCTGGGTTTGCTGCGGTGCGGAGGCGGGCTTCTCACTCTCCTGCGTTTCGTGTTCCGCGATGTTGATCAAAAGCTCATCCAGCCAGTTGACGGCGGCGGCAGACATCCGCTTTGCGCGGCGATCCGCCTCTTCCTGTGTCAGTTCTTCCAGCGGAATTGCGGCTTTCGCTTCCTCAATGATCTGGGCTTTCGCCTCTTCTTCCCGCTTTACGCGGTTGACCTTCGGCGCGCGGATGGGCTTGTTTGCGCCGTTTCCGCGCGTGATGGAGCGCGCAGCGGGCTTTTGATCGTCCTCACGGGTGTTCGCGCCGCCCGGCAAGGCGATGTTCCCCTGCTCAATGCCGGAGTCGATGGCTTTCTTCATGTCCGCTAGAGGCACCTTTTGTCCATGCTCCAGTTTTTTCATCAGATATTCCATTGCGGCAAGCATTTCCCGTTTTTCCGCCTCATATCGCTCCAGCGTCTCGATGATTTCATCCAGAAATACATCGACCTGCTCGATGTCATATCCCATAAAAGCGCGCGTAAAAACGTGGTTGACGATCTCGTCTATGCGCATGTGTGTTGCCCTCCTGCCGACAGAATGCCGTCACTTGATCTCCTGTAACCGCTTTGGTAAAAAATTGGCACACCAACGCTCTGATGTGCCAGTGAATCCTGTTTCGTTATGCGGCTGTCCTGCTCAAACCAGATCGCCGTAATCGTCCTCGCCATTGCCTACAACGTCATAGTTGTTTGGCGCAACAACAAAGATACCGCGCGAAATCTTGCACATGGTACCGTTGAGCGCATAGACCGCGCCGGAGAGGAAGTCCAGAATGCGCTGCGCCGTATCCAGCTCCAATTCTTCCATGTTGACAATGACCGGCTTCCTGTTTTTCAGGTTGTCGATGATGCTCTGCGTATCCTCGTAGCTTACGGGGTGGTATACGATCATCTTCATCCCGCCGGAGATGGGGAGGTTTGCGCCGGAGGTGTTCTGCCCGCGCTCACTTCTGCGGTTCGGCGCTGCGGCAGGGCGGCTGTTGCTGAATGCACCGCCGACGGCACGCTCGGGTGCGTCGTCACGGTAATACCCGTCGTCTCTGCGCTCGTCGTCCTGCTCGTCGCTCTCCTCGATTCCGATAAAATCCAGGAATTTTGTGTAAAGGCTTGCCATCCGTCTTCCTCCGAAAACCGTCAGCCCAGGTCGTTACCCAAGGCATTCTCTCAAAATTTTTTCGTTTTGCGTGCCAATCTGTTTGGGAACCTGCACGCGGGGACTCAATTCATTTCCTGTCTCGCGCGCCAAAGATACGGGAACCAACGCGCACCTGCGTCGCCCCCTCTTCGATGGCGACGGTAAAATCATGACTCATGCCCATCGAGAGCGTGTCAAATACATCAAGGTCCAGTCGTGCCTGAAGTTTCTCAAAATGCAGGCGCATCTTTCTAAAGTATGCCCGCGCTTCCTCCGCTTCTACCGCTGGCGGGACGCACATCAGCCCGCGTAGGCGCAAATGCGGATACTGGGTCAACGATTCCGCGAAAGAATCCAAGTCCTCATCGGGTACGCCGCCTTTTTGGTCTTCCGCACCGATGTTGACCTGGATCAATATATCCTGCACAATGCCGCGCGCCTCTGCTTTTTGCTGCAATTGCTGCGCGAGATTTTGCCGGTCGACCGACTCAATCAAGTCGGCAAAACCGCAGACATATTTTATCTTATTCGTTTGCAGTTGTCCAATAAAATGCGCCCTGCAACCTTGCTGTTCAAAAAAAGTTTTCTTTTCGTTCAATTCTTGGGCGTGATTCTCACCAAACGTGCGAATCCCTGCCGCAACCGCATCGGCCATACGCTCGGTACTTTGATATTTCGACACGGCGATGAGCTGCACGTCCTCCGTCTTTCGCCCGGCTCTGGCGCAGGCGTTCGCGATCTCCTCGCGAACCTCTGCTATATTTCTCGCGATGTCTGTCATGGCTTGAGATACTTCATTCCGGCGGTAAGATTATCCGCAGCATTCTTTGCGCGGATGACCGCCTTATTCTCGCTCTGCGCGAGAATATCAACTTCGACACGCAGCACCGAATCGCCATATGAGATGTTGATACCCGGTACGCCGGCAACGATCTCAATTGCCTTGAGCGGCACAACCAGGCCCTGCGCGGACTTGCTGATGGTTGCCGCAACCGTTCGCGTTCCGATGAGCTTGCCGATGTCGGTGTTAAACTCCAGAATGTTGACGACCGATTTTTCGGAAACTTGGCTTGCGCGCGCGGTTGCCGTAAACTGCTGATCGGAATAATTCTGGAACAGCACACTATACTGCTCCCCTTCTGCGAGGCGCATGGGGTCGCTGGAGCTTGTCACAAACGCGATAAACCAATGCGTGTTATTGATGATGCGATAGAGAGGCACCTCGCTGGTGGAGTCCGCGTTTTTTGCGGTGTTGCCGCCGTTGACGACGTTTTTCACCAGTGCGGAGTTGATCGTCGAGAGTTTATTGACGCTGAGCACCTGCTCATAGCCATCAAAATAAAAGCTCACGATGCCCGTCCCGGAAGTGTTTTTAATGTCCCGTTTCCAACCGCTCATGACGTTTTGCTGGCTCTTGAGGTCGCTATAGAGCTGCGTGAGCGTGGTATCCGGGGTTACGATGCTGAGCATCAACGCTGTTCGTTGGGTTTCGAGGTCTTTGAGTGTCTGCTCCAGATCCAGCATATCCAGCTTGCTCTGCCCGCGAGAGACGGCGCGGATCTGTTTTTCCACCTCGTCGATGCTGTTGTTGAGATCGACGAGTTCCTGCGGGGCTTGCCCGCCAAGCAGCTGCATCTGATAATCGAAAATCTGTTTTTGCAGGTTCAGGAGCGTGACCATCGTCTCGTCCTGATAGCCGCGCTTGTACAGCTGCGCGATGACTTGATCGTTGTTGACCGTTTCGCCTTCCACCACGTCGAACGTGATCTTCTCATACGGTTCGGACATGATGACCTTTTCATCGCGAATGATCGCGGCGTTGACCTCAAGGTCTGCTCCAAGAGAGCCAAACTCGATCTCTCCGGTCTTTTTCAGCGCGTTTGCAACGATAACTACGAGCGCAATGAAACCGACGAGAATCAGGATCATCATAAAGAAGCGGCCTTTGATGCGCATCTTCGATTTAGCCATTCGTTTCACCGCCGATTTCGTAGCCCTGTTTCTGAGACCTGCCGTATTGCCGGTCAAAATTCTCCTGATTTTTTGCTTGGTAGAGCGAGAAGAGCTCCTCCGCCGTCATGCCGCTTTTGAGGCACATGCTCACAAAAAAATGCAGCACATCCACCAGTTCGCCTTTGAGGGCGGCATCGTCCACGGGCTTCGGATTTTTCCACCATTTAAAGTTCACCTCGTCCAGCACTTCGGAGAGTTCCGAAATCATGGCGAGTACCTCTTTTTGCATCCATTCTTCGCGCGAGTAAGCGAGGTTTCTGCGCGCCGCAATGTCGCTATCCAGCGACTCCTGCAGTTGAAAAATCACGTCCAGCTTGTCCAAGTCGGTTTCCTCCGTCCGGTTTGAAAAGGGGTTCTGGCTGCGTTGCTGTCGTCGTCAGCGAATCACGTCCAACAGCGCGGCCTTCTGTTTTTTCACTCTGCCGACCAGCGCTGTGCTGGCCTGGCTCAAGTCGAGGCAAACGGGAAGAATGCGTTCAATATCCTCCATTGTAACACATTCGATTCTACGGAGTGTCTCCTGCTCGCTATATTCACGTTTTTGTAACAGAAGCGTCTTACCCAGCGCATTCATGCGTGCGCCGGAGGATTCCATGCCCAGCAGGTAGCTGCCCTTGAGCTGATCGCAGCAACGAAGCAGTTCTTCTTTCGTTACGCCTTCTTTACGCACACGTTCCATCTCTTCTACCATGCGGCTGAGCACTTCCTTCGCCTGCTTTTCGCCGGTTCCGGCATAGAGCGTCAGCGTGCCCGTCCCCGTATAGCTTGTAGGGTACGAGTAGACCGAGTATGCAAGGCCGAGCTTCTCGCGGATCGATTGAAACAGCCGCGAGCTCATACTGCCGCCGAGGATGTTGGAGAGCACCGCAAGAGGATATTGCCCCTCGCTGTCTCTTGCAAATCCGGGCAGCGTCAGGCAGATATGCACCTGCTCGACATCTTTTTCGACGAACTTCTCGCGCTTTCCGCCGGGATAGCGCTGCACGACCGGCGTGGTAGCATGCGGCGAGGCGGGCGCGTCAAACCAACGAGTTACGGAATCGATCAACGCCTGCTCCTCAAAGTTGCCCGCGCAGGAGACGACGATGTTGTTTGGCACGTAAAATTCATTTTTGTAGGCAAGCAGCGACTCGCGGGTAAACGCGCGCACGCTCTCTTTTGTGCCGAGGATCGGGCTCGCCAGCGTCTCTTCGCCAAAGAAAAGCATATTGCTCTCTTCGCCGGAAAGGTCTTCCGGGCTGTCCTCGTTCATCAGTATTTCTTCGAGCACGACGCCTTGCTCTTTTTTCAGCTCTTCGGGATCAAACACGCTATGAAACGTGATATCGGAAAGAACATCCGAAACAAGGTCCAGGTGTTCATCCAGCACTTTTGCATAAAAGCAGGTGTTCTCTTTGCTTGTAAACGCATTGATGTTGCCGCCGACTGCGTCCATCTCGATTGCAATCTGCTCCGCATCCCTGCGCTGTGTCCCCTTGAACACCATATGCTCAATCAGGTGTGATGCCCCCGCCGTCTCCTGCGTTTCCCGCACGGAGCCGGTGTCAACCCAAACGCCCATGCTCACCGAGCGGACGTGTTCCATTTTCTCATAGATCAGGCGGATGCCGTTTGGCAGCGTCTTTTGGTGTATCATACGCTCCGTTTCCTTTCAAAGGCAATAGCTTGCAAGATTGTATTCTACCACAAATGTATCCTGGACGAAAGCCGCGCCTTCATCTATGCGGTATGGCTCTTGCAGATACGAAAGGCGCGGCGTTGCCGCCGCGCCCTGATTGGTTTCTTTCGCTTCGGAACTTAGTCCTTTTCCGGCGGCAGCATGTCCTTGCGAGTCAGGCTGATCTTGCCGGTCTTGGCGTCGATCTCGATGACGCGGACCAGCACCTGCTCGCCCATGGACAGAACGTCTTCCACCTTCTCCACGCGCTTGTTTGCAATGCGGGAGATATGCAGCAATCCGTCCGTGCCGGGTTTGAGGTTGATGAACGCGCCAAAGTCCTTAATGCCGACCACGGTGCCGAGGTAGACATCGCCCACTTCGATCTCTTTGACGATGCCGTCGATGATGCGCTTGGCTTCCGCCGCGGCTGCCGAATCGGGCGAGGCAATGTAGACCGTGCCGTCGTCTTCGATATCGATCTTCACGCCGGTATCGGCGATGATCTTGTTGATGACCTTGCCGCCGCTGCCGATGACTTCACGGATCTTGTCGGGGTTGATCGAGAACGTGATGATGCGCGGCGCATAGGGTGAGAGTTCTGCGCGCGGCTCACGGAGGGTTTCGGCCATCTTGTCGAGGATGAACATACGCCCTTTGCGCGCCTGCTCCAGTGCGCGGGTGAGGATTTCACGGTTGATGCCCTTGATCTTGATGTCCATCTGGATGGCGGTGATGCCATCGCGCGTACCGGCAACCTTGAAATCCATGTCGCCAAGGAAGTCTTCCAGGCCCTGAATGTCGGTCAGAATCGCAATGTTGCCGGTGGAGTCATCCTTGATGAGTCCCATCGCAACACCTGCGACAGATTTCTTAATCGGAACACCGGCATCCAGCAGCGCCAGCGTGCTCGCGCAGATAGAAGCCTGCGAGGTGGATCCGTTGGAGCTGATGACCTCGCTCACGAGGCGCATGCAGTACGGAAACTCCGCTTCGCTCGGCAAAACCGGCTCCAGCGCGCGCTCTGCCAGAGCACCGTGCCCGATTTCGCGGCGGCCAACGCCACGCATGGGCTTCGCTTCACCGACGCTGTACGGCGGCATATTGTACTGATGCATGTAGCGTTTGCTCTCTTCGAGCGAGAGTCCGTCGAGGGACTGCGCTTCGGAGATTGTGCCGAGGGTGGCAATGGTCATAACCTGCGTCTGTCCGCGCGTGAAGACTGCGCTGCCGTGCGTACGGTTCAGAATGCCGACCTCGCTCCAAATCGGGCGGATCTCATCCTGTGCGCGCCCATCGGGACGGATCTTCTTGTTGATGATCTTGTCACGGACGACTTCTTTGGTGATGTTATAGAGAATCGCGCCGATGTCCTTGCCGGACTCGGGGTATTCTTCTTTGAACGCTTCCACCGTTTCGGCTTTCATCTGATCGCCGCGCACTTCGCGCTCGTGGCGGTCAAAGGTATCCAGCGACCAAACGACCTTGTCAAACGCAAACGCGCGAACTTTCGCTTCCAGCGCTTCGTCGGGATGGTAAACCATCGGCTCCATCTTCTCTTTGCCAATCTGGGCTTCAATGTCGGCAATGAAGCTGACGATCTTCTTGATTTCTTCATGCGCAAAGAGAATTGCGTTGAGCATCTCGTCTTCCGAGACCTCGTTCGCGCCGGCTTCAACCATCATGACCGCGTCTTTGGTTCCTGCGACCACAAGGCTCAGGCGGCTCTTTTCGCGCTGGGCAACATCGGGGTTGATGATGAATTCGCCGTCGACCATGCCGACCGCAACGGAACCAGTGGGTCCCGAGAACGGAGCTTCGCTGATCGCGAGCGCTGCGGAAGAACCGATCATCGCGAGGATGTCCGGCTGAACGTCCTGCTCCACGGAGAGAACCGTTGCAACCACCTGCACGTCGTTGTAGAACCCTTTCGGGAACAGCGGACGCAGCGGTCGGTCGATGAGGCGCGAGCTGAGGATCGCGCGGTCGGTCGGTCGGCCTTCCCGCTTGATGAATCCGCCGGGGATCTTGCCCACCGAGTAAAGTTTTTCTTGATATTCCACCGAAAGCGGCAGAAAGTCCACACCGTCACGCGCGGTCTTTGCGATGGTCGCGCAGACCAGCACCGCCGTGTCGCCCAAACGGACGAGTACGCTTCCGCCCGCCTGTTCGGCGTACTTGCCGGTTTCGACGATCAGCGTCTTGCCGCCAAGCTGCATCTGGAAGTTTCTTTCCATAGTATTTGTTTGCTCCTTCTTCTTCTTTATCTTCTTTTTATTATAACCAGTTTCAGGGCAAATCAATCCGCTGCTGAGCAAAAAATACTTGGAAATCGGAAAATTGCGGATTTATTTGCGGTTTGACCCGCGCGCGTGATATCACAGGCGCAGATAAAATTTGTATACACAATGATAACATTTGAAAATAGAAAGAAAGGCGGGAACAACCCCGCCTTTTTCTCTTATTTGATACGGATGTTCAAGCTTGCAGCGACCGCTCTGTAGCGCTCGATGTCCTTCTCCTTGAGGTAGTTCAGAAGGCCTCTGCGCTGACCGACCATCTTCAAGAGCCCGCGGCGCGAGTGGTGGTCCTTCATGTGCAGTTTCAGGTGCTCGTTGAGGTGGTTGATGCGCTCTGTGAGCAGCGCAATCTGCACTTCGGGGGAACCGGTGTCGCCTTCGTGAAGCGCATACTTTTCGATGGTTTCTGTCTTTGTCATACTATTCTTTCTCCTTTTTTCTCTTTCCCGTGAACTGAGAAATACGTCGGAGTGTCGCATAACCCAGTAAACGGCATTTGAATGCTTTTATAGGATAGCATATCCGCTAAAAATTGTAAACAACCGCGATTTTATTTTTCTCGGCTTGTCTATTCGTAGTAATCTCTCTATGCGTCTCTCAGCGCGGCGGCCGCTTCCACATCCAGGCGAATCTGTTCCTTCAGTTCGTCCAGCGTCTCAAACATCGCCTCCGGGCGAAGCTGTTTGCGAAACGCGATCGTGAGCTGCTGGCCATAGATATCCGCGTTGAAATCGATCAGGTGCGTTTCAATCGTGAGTTTTTCTCCGTGTACGCTGGGATTGGTTCCGATATTCGTCACCGCGCGGTAGGCTGCCCCGCCGACAAAGGCAAACGATGCATAAACGCCGTCCGCAGGGATAACACGTTTACTGTCCGCCTCGATGTTCGCGGTTGGAAAGCCGATGCGCCTGCCGATACGTTTATTCTGCACAATGGTACCGGTAAGCGTATAGCGCCGCTTGAGCAGCCGCTCCGCAAGAGAAACATCTCCGCGTTCCACCGCCTCGCGGATACGCGTGCTGGAGACAGGTTCCCCTTCCAGCAAAACAGGCTCAACCACAGAGACGGAAAATCCCCGCGATTTGCCGATTTCGCGAAGCGTTTCCGGCGTTCCCGTACCGCGGTCTCCGCAGGTATAGTTGTAACCAACCACGAGCCCTCTCACATCCCATTGCTCCGCGAGCAGGTCGATAAACGCTTCTGTGCTTAAGTGCGCCATCTCGCGTGTGAAAGGCACGCTCTCCACCGCCTCCACGCCGAGTGAGCGCAGCAGCATGTTCCGCTCCCGAATACCGGAAAGCAGTCGAACGCTGCCGCCAAGCACCTCCAGCGGATGATTGGAAAACGTATAGACCACGGGTAAGGCGTGCAACCGTTTTGCCTCTTCCAGCAAGCGGGTAATCAGCGCTCTGTGGCCAAGATGTACGCCGTCAAACATGCCAAGCGCTATGACGGCAGATTCCAATGTTGCCATAATTCCCTCAAAAAAACGGCTCGACGCGGGGCTATCCCCTGCGCGGATGCCGAAGTTTGTCAATATAAATGGATGTTCAGTCGAAATCGTCCGTGCTGAATTTCGCCGATACCGAGGAATTCGTCCGCACCATAGGCACGAACGAGCCCGTCCGTATACCCGCGTAGATGCGTCTCCAGCCCGTTCTTTGTCGGTATCGTCCGGTCGGCCGGCAGGCGAAGCTCCGGCAGGAACGCCATTGCTTCTTCGCAAGAGGTCAGCGTGTTTGAGAGGGTTCCCGACTCTTTTGCCGCGTCCAGCTCCGCAATCGTCAGCGCACGTTCGCTTGTAAAAGGTCCGCTTCGGGTGCGCAGTAAGACCGAAACATAGCCGATTGTACCAAGTCTCCCGGCCAGACTTTCGCAAAGAGAACGGACATAGGTTCCGCGCGAACACACCGCACGCAGCACGAATCGATTTTCGCCCGTCTGTTCGACGAGTTCCAGCTCATGCACGCAGATTTCGCGTACCCTTGGCTCAATCATCTCTCCCGCGCGGGCAAGATCATACATTTTCTTGCCGTCAACCTTCAGCGCGGAATAGATGGAAGCCGTCTGCAGTTGCCCGCCGACAAACTCCGGCAAAATCTGCATGAGCGCGTGTTTATCCACACGTTTGTCGTTCTTAGCGATCACCGCGCCATAGGCGTCCTGTGTATCCGTCTGCGTGCCGAACGCACACTCAAACACATACTCTTTATCCTTGTCGACGAGGATGTCAAACAGCTTCGTCGCCCGGCCAAGACAAACGGGCAATACGCCCGCAGCAGCAGGATCGAGCGTGCCAAGATGCCCCGCGTGCTTTTCACCATAGATCTTTCTGACATCGAACACGACATTGCTGGAGGTCATCCCCGGGGATTTGAGAATGGTTACAATTCCGTCCATATCACTCACAAATCCCGTGCAAGAGCTCTTTTGCCAGCGTTAAAATCTGCTCCGCTGCTTCTTCAATCGGCGGCTGCATCGTGCAGCCCGCGGCAAGGCGATGCCCACCTCCGCCAAATTTGGTTGCGATCTGGCTGACATCCGCGCAACTCTTCCCGCGGAGGCTGACACGAACCAGACCATCTTCGCTTTCGCGCAACAGTGCAGCAACCTCGACCGAATCGATATCGCGAATGGAGTCGATGATGCCCTCCGTATCCTCGGTGGTGGCTCCGCAGGAGTTGATGTCCTCCAGCGTGATATAGGAAATGCCGATTCTGCCGAATTCATAAAGCTTTGCTTTGTTCACGCCAAGCGCATGCAGCTTGAGCTTGTGGAACGGCACCGTGCGAAAGAGCAAGCGGTTGAGAAGCGGCAGGTCAATCCCCGTGTCGAGGATGTCCGCTGCAATGCGCATCGTTTCCGGCGTGGTGTTGCTGTAGGAAAAATTACCTGTGTCTGTCGTGATTGCGGCATAGAGGCAGCTTGCGATATTCTTATTGAGCGTCACCTTCAGACAAGCGATCACGTTAAAGATCAGCTCCCCTGTGGCTCCCGCCTTCTGCACATAGTTGATGTTGGCATAGCGGTCGTTGGTGCCGTGGTGATCGATGTTCAGCGTAGCGCTTGCTGCGCGAAAAAGCGAGGCGCAGCGTCCTGTCCGTGCCAAATCGGCGCAGTCTACGCAAACAACCGCCTCGGCAGGGCGTGCCTGCTCAGGCGGTATGAGCTGATCCGAAAACGGAAGAAAGCGATAAATCGCCGGGACGGGGTCTTCGCAGACCACCTGTGCGTGTTTGCCGAGCTCCAGCAGCGCCCCGTAGAGCGCAAAGCTGCTGCCAAGCGTGTCGCCATCCGGAGAGACATGCGCAACCAGCAGAATATCATCATACGTCCGCAAGAAGCGGACGGCGTCCTGCAACATGCCTGTCACTCCTCCCCGGTTTCCTGTCTCTGTTCGGTTTCATCCGCGCAGGTTTGCGCGTTTGCATCGGCCTTGTGCAGCTCGTTTAGTATCTCCGAAATCCGCACGCTGTAAGCAATCGTGTTATCCAGCGAAAACTTGATGCTCGGAACCGCGCGGATACGCATGCGCATGCCAAGTTCGTGCGAGATGAAGCCCGCGGCATGGTTGAGCGCTTCTACACTCGAAATCCGCTTTTTCTCGTCATCGTCATAGACAGAGACTTTCACTTTTGCATACTTGAGATCTTTGGTGACCTCAACCTCGGTCAGCGCGGTCATCGGCGAGATTCTAGGGTCTTTCATCTCGCGGATGACTTCGCTGATCGTCTTTTTTACTTCTTCGTTCCTGCGGTCTGCGCGAAACGTTGCCATATTGCCCTCCTCCGCCCGGCCCGCGCCCGGCGACCGAAATCGGCGTTTTCGATTACGATTACATTAGGTGCGCTTGACTTCTTCCATCACGAAGGCTTCGATTACGTCGCCTTCCTGCAGATCGTTGAAGCCGTCGATGCCGATGCCGCACTCAAAGCTCGTGAGAACTTCCTTCGCGTCGTCTTTAAAGCGCTTGAGCGAGCTGATCTTGCCTTCGTGAATCACGACGCTGTCGCGAACCACGCGCACCTGCGCGCTTCTCGTGATCTTGCCGTCGTTGACGTATGCACCGGCGATGGTACCAACGCCGGTAACCTTGAAGGTTTCGCGGACGGTTGCGCGGCCAAGCTCGACTTCTTTGAAGACCGGCTTGAACATACCGCGCATGGCGGCTTTCACGTCGTCGATTGCGTTGTAGATGACGCGATAGAGGCGCACATCCACGTTCTCTTTTTCCGCCATGGCGCGTGCGCTCGTATCCGGGCGCACATTAAAGCCGATGACGATGGCATTGGAAGCGGAGGCAAACATGATGTCCGTACCGGTGATTGCGCCGACGCCGCCGTGGATGCAGCGCACGCGGACTTCTTCGTTGCTGAGTTTTTCGAGCGCTTGCTTGACGGCTTCGACCGAACCCTGCACGTCCGCTTTGACGATGATATTGAGGTCTTTGAGCTCGTCCGCCGCCATCTGGGTGAAGAGATCGTCCAAAGACACCTTGCTCTTGCTCTTGAGCTGCGCCGCCTTAATCTTGTCGCGGCGTTCTTCGACAACCTGCCGCGAGAGCTTGTCCACTTCCGCAACGTTGAGGATATCGCCTGCGTCCGGCACTTCGCTGAAACCAAGCACCTCGACCGGAGTGGAGGGCCCCGCTTCGTTGACGTTGTTGCCCTTGTCGTCCGTCATCGCGCGCACTTTGCCGTACGCGGTACCCGCAACGATCGTATCGCCGCGGCGCAGCGTACCGTTTTGCACCAGCACGGTTGCCAGCGGGCCACGGCCTTTGTCCAGCTTTGCCTCGATGATTGTACCCTTGGCGAGACGGTTCGGGTTTGCTTTGAGCTCCAGAACGTCCGCCTGCAGGAGAACCATCTCCAGAAGGGTATCAAGCCCTGTCTGTTTCTTCGCGGAGACGGGAACGATGATGGTCTGACCGCCCCACTCTTCGGAAACGAGCTCGTACTCGGTGAGCTGCTGCTTTACGCGGTCGGGGTTTGCGTCGGGCTTATCCATCTTGTTGATAGCGACGATGATCGGAACCCCTGCGGCCTTCGCGTGGTTGATCGCTTCAACGGTCTGCGGCATGATGCCGTCATCCGCCGCAACGACGAGGATGACGATGTCCGTCACCTGCGCGCCGCGGGCACGCATGGAGGTAAACGCCTCATGGCCCGGGGTGTCGATAAACGTAATCTGCTTGCCGTTGCACAGGACGGTATACGCGCCGATGTGCTGCGTGATGCCGCC
>DLGD01000016.1:130502-131055 GCA_002482505.1 Christensenella sp. UBA7703
GTCTTGCCGTGGTCAACGTGACCCATAATGGTCACGACCGGCGGGCGAGTCTGAAGCTGATCTTCCGCATCCGTCTCGTCGGAAGCACTGTCGGTGAGCACTTCTTCAAACGTTTTTGCGACTTTCAGTTCCAGTTCAATTCCGAAGTCGGATGCGACGAGTTCGCAGGTGTCAAAGTCGATCTCCTGGTTAATCGTGGTCGGCATGCCGAGCAGGAAGAGCTTTTTGATGATTTCCGATGCGGGTTTGCCGATGCGTTCGGAAAGGTCCTTGACTGTTATGGTCTCCGTGGTGATCACCGCCTTTTCAATCACGACGGGTTCCGGCCGCCGCATAGGTTGCTTTTGCCCGCGTCTGAGCTTGCGGTTTCCCGTGGAGTCGTCGTCCCAGTTCGCGGCGCTCGGCGCTGCCTCGCGGGACATTGCCTTCTTATTCTTCGCCTTCTTGTCCGCCTCTTTGGAGCGGGCATAGGCGCTCTTGTTCGGGTCATAATTGCTTACGCGTTCTTTTCCGCCTGCCGCAGGAGCCGCAGGCGCGCCTGTCCCTGCCGGGC
>DLGD01000043.1 GCA_002482505.1 Christensenella sp. UBA7703
TACTTTTACTTTACAGGTTCACCAAACGGGTGGTTCTTGAATGGATTCGCTTACTCGTCGACCTTGAGGCCTTCGAAGAGGGATGCCAGAGAGGTTTTCGCTTCCTGCACCGGCGGCAGTTCGTATTCGCCATCCTCGTTGTTGCGACGGCGGCGGTCACCGCTGTCTCTTGAGGAGGAACGGTCACTGCTGGAGGAACGCGGTGCGCGCTCCGGGCGCTCTGTGCGCGGCTGCTGAGCCTGCTGGCTCTGCTGCGAATCGCGCTGCTGCTGGCGCTGTTCCTGACGCTCTGCATACTGGCGGTCACGCTCGGCTTTTTCAGCGGCAAGCTGCTCGGCAAGCGCAGGATCTTCTTCAAGAAGCGCTTCCTTGCGGCTGAGGCTGATGCGCTTGGCTTCGGGGCTAACCTCGAGAACCTTGCAGCGAACCACATCGCCAACTTTGAGTTCGTCTTCCACCTTCGCAATGCGATGGACGGAAACCTGCGAGATATGGATGAGGCCATCGATCGTGCTCTCGAGTGCGACAAACGCGCCGAAGGGAACGATGCGGACAACCTTGCCCTCTACGATCGAGCCAACCGCATACTTTTCGCCGGCAAGCATCCAGGGCTTGGGCTGAAGTTGCTTATAGCCAAGGGAGACGCGCTCTTTCTCAACGTCTACGTTGAGAATGATCACTTCGATTTCCTGACCGATTGCGAACACATCCGAAGGATGCTTCACGCGGCCCCATGCGGCGTCGGTCACGTGAACGAGGCCGTCGATACCGCCGATGTCCACAAACGCGCCGAAGTCTGCAATTCTGCGCACAACGCCGTTAACCTTGCTGCCGACGATGAGCTGTTCCCACTTAGCATGCTTCTCTGCCGCGGCCTCCGCGATGAGAACCTGCTTCTGAGATGCAACAATGCGCTTCCTCTGACGATCTACTTCCAGAACCTTGAGCTTCATGGGCTTGCCAACGAACTCGTTGAGGTTCTCAATATACTTGGTGGAAACTTGAGACGCGGGAACGAACGCACGAATGCCGCTGATGTCCGCAATCAATCCGCCCTTGACGACCTCTTTGCCAACCGCATCAAAGATTTTCTCTTCAATGTTTTCCTGGCTGAGAAGTTCGTCCCAGAGCTTCTTGCTCTCAACGTTTTTGCGGGAGAGAAGCACGTTGCCGTCTCCGTCATTCACCTTGGTGACTTCGACTTCGATGGTGTCGCCTTCTTTAAACAGGTCTTCGGCCTTCACGTCCGAGTCGCTGGAAAGCTCGCCCACGGGAATCACGCCATCCGACTTATAGCCGACATTGACGAATACTTCGCCATCGACCACGGAAATGACCGTTCCTTCGAGCACCTGGCCGTTATGAATGCGCGTCATGGTCTTTTCAAACGCGGATGCAAAGTCGGAGCTGTCTTCGTGTTCCGGCTTGGGTTCGGCCTTCGCCTTCGCTGTGGCTTTGGGCGCTTCCACAGCCGCCACGACTTCTTCGGTTACCTGGGGCACGACGACTTCCTCGGCGGGAGCTTCCGCTTCAATGGTCTCGATCGTCGTTTTTTCCTGTTCGCTCATTACTTGTAGTACCTCCCTAATCATCCGGTCCGGCGTCGATGCGCCCGCAACAATACCTATTATATCATCGGATGGTAATTTATCAAGCAAAAGTTTGTCGATCGAATCGATGTTTTCTGTATTTTTACAGTGTTTTTTACAGATTTCGACCAGCTTTTGTGTGTTTGCGCTGGATTTTGAGCCAAGCACCAGCATGCGCGTGCTGCGGCGGGAAATCTCCTCCGCTTCGCTCTGCCGGTCGCGCGTTGTATCGCAAATCGTATTGCGAATCGTAAGCGAAAGAGAATTTGCGTAGCGCGATTCAATTGCACGTTGAATGGCGGCAAGTGTCTCCTCCGGTAGCGTCGTCTGCGCAACCAGCACGGCCTTCTTGATCGGCGGAAGATTTGCCACATCCGCCTCCGTCTCCAGGACAAGCGCGCTGTCACCCGCCCAACCGCAAATCCCGATCACTTCCGGGTGGTTTGCTTTGCCTGCGATGAGGACAGTGTTGCCCTCCTCCGCCGCCTTTTCAACAATCCGGTGAATGCGCTTGACATATGGGCAAGTCGCGTCGATCAGCCGGATTCGGGCCTGTTCGCTCTCTTCATAGACCGCGGGTGGCGCACCATGCGCGCGGATGATCAACGTGTCGCCTTCCTGAAGGGTTGTTAGGTTCTCCACCGAGTGTACGCCCTTTTCGGCAAGCTCGTGCACCACGCTGTCGTTGTGGATGATGTTACCGTAGGTATAGACGGTTCCACGCTCCTTTGCGCACTGCTCGGCCATCTCGACCGCGCGGCGTACACCAAAGCAGAATCCGCTGTTTTTTGCCAATAATATCTTCATGTTCAATCAATTTTGCCGCTACGGCATACGCTCCAGTTCGTTTTTGAGGTTTTGCAGGCTGTCGCGAATCGCGTCTGTCACCGCGTCTACGCCGCGGCCTGCAAATGTTTTTGCGACTGCATTCGGGTCGATCACCTCACCGACCACCATCCGCACTTGCCCGCGCTTCTTCCAGTTCGGATCGGCATAAACGGGTATGATTGGGGAGTTGCAGCGAAGCGCGAGGAATGCCGCGCCTTTTTCAAACGAATCCAGCTCGCCGGTCAGGGAGCGTCGCCCTTCAGGAAAGATGCCAAATATATGGTTCTTCTCTAGAACAGACATCGCCTGCTTGAGAGACACCATATCCGCCTGCTTTCGATAGACGGGAAACGCCAGCACGCCTTTGAGAAAAAATCGCTTGACGGGCGTGTCAAACAGTTCCTGCTTCGCCATAAAATGGATGGGACGCGGCGCGACCATCGCCAGGCGAATCGGATCACCCAGAGAAAAATGGTTGGAGATGAGTATCCCGCGGCCACGGAAAAAGAGTCTCCCAAGATTTTTCACTTTCGGGCGGTAAAGCAGCCAGAAGAATGGCGTGATCAGATATTTAAATAGGATGTAGAGCATGGTAAACGCGCTTCCTTCTTGTTTGGAATGCAAAATCCAACAGAGCTATTATTACATTGGTCTTCATAAAACCAATTGTGTGTTAAGAAATCCGCTCTCTGCGTTTAGCGGTCCTGTTTCTCGGCAACCGCGCGAAGCAAGACCGCCAGCGCTTCGTCAGTTGTCATCTCGCTGGTATCGATCCGCATCGCGTCTTCGGTTTGCCTGAGCGGCATATAGGCACGCGTGCTGTCGTTGTGGTCGCGGAGCTTGATGTCCGCAAGCACCTGCTCATACGTGTCCTGCATGCTGCCGCGTGCGCGCAGTTCCTTGAGCCTGCGCTCTGCGCGAATCTCCGGACTGGCGGTCACAAAAAACTTGTGTTTGGTATTCGGAAGCACGTTGGTCGTGATGTCGCGCCCATCCATAACCACATCGTAGTTGCGCCCAACCTCGCGCTGCAGTTCCGCGAGTTTCTCCCGCACGCAAGGGTGCGCGCTGACGGTTGATGCGCCCATGGCAAGCTCTTGAGTCCGCAGTATGTCGGTTACGTCTTCCTCGCCAATCAGCACGCGCTGTCCGCGCTCGTCATAGCGCACGCGGATGTCCGCATCGTCCAAAATCGTCTTGAGCCCCGCCTCGTCGCTGACGCTGACGCCACGCCGGATGGCAAACAGCGCCATTGCGCGATACATCGACCCCGTGTCAAGATAGCGGATCTGGAGTGCGCTTGCAACCGCCTTGGCCAGCGTGGATTTCCCCGCGCCGGAGGGGCCGTCAATGGCGATGTTGAGATGCTCCCGCATGCATTTGCCCCCGTTCTTCTGATCATTCATCATTCAAATATACTATCCCCTGCCAGCGCGCCCGTTGACCAGGCAATCTGGAGGTTATATCCGCCCGTCGTCGCGTCAAGGTCGAGAACCTCTCCCGCAAAATAGAGCCCTTTCACGCGCTTGCTCTCCATGGTCGAGGCGTTTACGTCCTTGACACTCACACCGCCACGAGTCACGACTGCCTCGTTGAGCCCGCGCGCGCCACTCACGGTCAACGGCAAGGCTTTGAGCAGTTCCACCAAGCGCAAGCGCATGGTTTTGCTGAGCTGACCGACCGGTAACGCCCCGTCAATTTCTGCAAGCTCCAACACGGTTTCCAGCAGCCGTTGCGGCAGGAGTGCATGCAGCGCGGTCTTCACCTGTTGCCGTGCGCCTTCCTGCAAATCCCGCAAGAGTCTCGCGTCGAGTTGCTCATGCGTGAGTGCGGGTTTCAGATCAATCGCAAGCCGCGTTCCCGCCGGTTGTCCGGCGATCACGCCTGAGAGCGAGAGTACAAGAGGGCCGCTGATGCCAAAGTGCGTAAAGAGCAGCTCGCCTAACTCGGAGAAAATCTCTTTCCCTTTTTTCTCGGCTGTGAGCGTGATGTTTTTGAGCGTCAATCCCGCAAGTTCTCTCGGCCAGTTTTCTTCCGTAACCAGCGGCACCAGCGACGCGACCGGCTCTTCCACGGTGTGCCCGGTTGCGCGGGCAAAAGTGTACCCGTCGCCTGTTGAGCCCGTCTGCGGATAGGAGATTCCGCCTGTTGCAATAACGGCTGCATCGCAAGCGAGTGTCTCGCCGCCAACGCGAATGCCGCTCACTACACCATCCTGCGTGAGAATTTCGTCCACGTGTGTGTTGAGCCGTACCGTAACGCCCGCTTCACGCACGATTTTCTCGCATGCGCGGAGGATGTCGTTGGACTTATCCGAAACCGGGAAAACACGGCCGCCGCGCTCGGTCTTGAGCGGTACGCCGACCTGCTCGATGCGCTCCATCAGCGCTTTGTTGTCAAAATGCGAAAATGCGCTGTACAAAAAGCGCGGGTTTCGCAGAACATGCTCAAAGAAAGTATCCCGATCCGCAATATTGGTCACGTTGCAGCGGCCTTTTCCGGTGATATAGAGTTTTTTGCCGAGCTTTTCGTTTCGCTCAAAGAGCGTGACTTGATGCCCGTTTCGTGCGGCGTTTGCGGCGGCAATCATGCCGGCCGGTCCGCCACCGATGACGAAAACGATCATGTACGCTCCTCTTTGACCGCCTCGGAGAGATAGACGCCCTCAGCGTGCCAAACCTCTTCCAGCTGCGTGAGATGCTGATACGCCTCATCCTTTCGCGCGTGCCCGATGGCGACGATGATCGCGTTGATGAGCGACAACGGAGCAACCAGCGAATCCGCAAACGAAGCCATATCGCTGCGCGCGCAGAGTGTGAAATCGGAGATGCGCGCAACGGGTGAGGTCGGCATATCGGTCAATGCAATCAGTGTTGCGCCCTTGGACTTTGCATATTTCATTGCGTCCACGGTGCGCGCGCTATAGCGCGGAAAGCTGATGCCAAAGCAAACGTCCTGTGCGTCCACGCGGAGCATACGCTCGTGAATATCCTGCACCGCGCCGTTGACGAACATAACGTTGTCGCAGACATAGTCGAGATAATACGTTAAAAACTGCGCAAGAGACATGGCGCTACGAATGCCGAGCACATAGATGCGCCTTGCGCGTAAAATCGCATTGATCGCGCCATCAAAGCTATCGTTGTCGATCATATCGATGGTAGCGCGGATGTTGTTCATATCGGAAGAAAGCACGGTCTTGAGCACATCCTGCTGCGGAATATTTGCCGCAAGGCGGATGCGCTGTACGCTTGTGAGCCTATGGCGAATGAGGTCCTGCAGCGCCTCCTGCAGGGCGGGATAGCCGTCGAGCCCCAGCATATAGGCAAAGCGGACGACGGTGGATTCGGAAACACCAACGCGCTCGCCGAGCTTTGCCGCGGTCATGAACGCAGCATCGTCATACGAATTGAAGATGTATTCCGCGATGCGCCTTTGTCCTTTGGAAAAGGTGGAATACTGCTTTTCCATCATTGAAAACAATGCGTCCATGAATCCTTGTTCCTCCATACTATTTTGGTGTGCAAGTTGCGCGGTGCAATTAGCCGAGCCAGCGAATATCGTGCGCGTCCATCTCTCCCATGCGAGAGTACTGCGTAAGATCATAGGTGACCGGTGTAAGGGTCACATACCCTTCGCGCGCCCAGCGGTCGTCGACGTCCATTCCTTCCGAACAGGTGGTGCAGCCGCGCGGGCACCAATAGTATGTTCTTCCAAAGGGATCTTCGCGCTCCACATACTCCAGCGCGTATTCTTCAATTGCGAGTGGTGTCACCTTGATGCCCTTGAGCGCCTCATATGGCACAGAAGGCACATTGATGTTGAGGACAGTGCCAAACGAAAGCGGATGCTCGCGCAGATAGTCCACCGCAAAACTGGCGATTCTGGCAGCGGTCTCGAGGTATTCCCCCTTGTAGGAGACGCTGGAGATCGCAATTGCCGGATAACCCAGCAGCGCCGCTTCGTGCGCGGCGGCAACGGTTCCGCTATAGAGCACGTCTGTGCCGAGATTTGCGCCGAGGTTGATGCCGGAAACGACGATATCCGGCGCGGAAAAGAGATTGCCCAGCGCGAGGCGGACGCAATCGACCGGGGTGCCGCTTACAGCAAACGCCGGAACCTCCGGAAGCCCTTCGATGCGCGTCTTTTGCGCGCGGAGCGGTTCGTTGAGCGTCATCGCGCGGCTGACCGCGCTTCGCTCGCGATCCGGTGCGGAAACAAATATCTCATGGTGCCGGTTTAACTCCGTCGCCAGTGCGCGGATGCCGCCGGCAAACACGCCATCATCATTGCTTAAAAGTAATTTCATGCAGGAACTCCGTCAAGTAATCGTAAAAGCATTGTAACATACTGCGCTGTGGAATGCAAAAAAAGATAAAACGTGCAGGAGAACCTGTATTCCCCTGCACGCACTTGAAAATGGTGAAGTTTGGTTCATTTGCATTAACCGATTGGTGTTGCGGTGAGTTGCTCAATGTTCAGCCCGTTCACTCCATCCACATATCCGTAGCCAAAGATGAACGCAACCGCCGCAACCTGAATTACGATGATCGCAAGTATCGCAAAAAACCACATGCCTCGTGGGAAACGTCCGTGTCCGCGAAATGCGCGGTAGAGCAGACGGTTGAGAATCAGCGTAAGAATCACCGGCGAGAAAAACAGGAGCAGTTGCAGCGCGCTTTCTATAATCACCTGCAACGTGCCACTTTTGAGAATCGACCAGTCAAACTCCAACGCCATGCCAAGCATATAGACCGAATAGACCGCGAGCATTAGGTTGAGCACGATCAGCGCGACGAAATAGACAATCACTCGCCCTGCGCCATGCCGCGGGAAGTCGCGGTGGTCGTGGTGTCCGCGGTGTTCCTGCTGTGGTTGCTGTTGTTCCATCGTTTTGCCCCCTTGCTCTTGCGTTATGTGAGTTCAGTATTTGCTCGTTCTTCTTATACTTCCAGTTCTTCTGCCTCACAAGCCTGCTCTGCTGCGCTTGGCGTGCACTCCGGCTCCACAAAGCGCTCCGCAAGCACTTTCGTAGTCAAGTAAGCTGAGATTGCGTCGATCGCCATCTTATTCTTTCCGCCGCGCATAACGGCGAAGTCCGCGTCGTTGATATAGTTTGCAATGTATTTCTCGTAAACCGGCTTGACGGTATCGATGTACTGTTCCGCAATATTATCGATCGATCGGCCGCGCGCTTTGATGTCCCGCTTGATACGGCGAAGCAGGCAAATATCCACGTCAACATGCAGATAAACTTTGAGCGACATGCGCTCGCAAAGGCGTTTGTCGTAGAACATATGGATGCCTTCGAGCACCAGCACCTCCGGCGGGGCAATCAGCACATCCGGCGTGTCCGCGCGCTCATAGTTGACATAGTCGTAGCCCTTGGTGGTGATGGGGTGTCCGCTTTGCAGAATGTCGATATCGGCAAGCAACTCGTCAAAGTCAAAAATGCCCGGCTCGTCATAGTTCAGTTTGATCCGTTCAGAGAACGGAAGGTCAGGAAAGTTTCGATAATAGCAGTCCTGGCCGATGATGGTGCAGCTGCAAGCAAGCGAATCTTTAATGCGTTTGGCGAGCGTACTCTTTCCGCTGCCGCTTGCGCCGCAAATACCGATGATAATCATGAAACGTCACTCCTATAGAAAACGGTTGAAACCAAAGTTTTGTTTGGGATCGATCAATAATCTGTTTGGTTTTTGTAATTTTATCATGAAACCGGGTGCCTTGGCAATTCCAAAGCAGTTTCCGCCCGCACTTATGCACAAAAAGAACCGTTCAAATTCAGGCAACCCCTTCACTAGCAAATTGTCTATCTGATTTCGCAGGAAGCGCCAACAAAACCATCTCAGCTTAAAATGAATAGAAAAAAACGACCCGAAAGCTCGAACTGGTTGCAAGCAACTCGTCGTTTTTTTGATTTCGCAGGTCGCGCCAACACCATCATTTCAGCCTGAAATGTATAGAAAAAAAAGCAGCCCGGTTGCCCGGGCTGCTTTGCAAGAGAACAATCTCTTATTTGATTTCGCAGGTCGCGCCAACTTCTTTGAACGCCGCAACGATCTTCTCGGCGTCTTCTTTGTTGATGCCTTCCTTGACTTTGCTCGGTGCGCCATCGACGACGTCTTTGGCTTCCTTGAGACCGAGGCCGGTGAGTTCGCGGACGACCTTGATGACCTTGATCTTCTCGGCGCCGACATCCTTGAGGATGACGTCGAACTCGGTCTTTTCTTCCACTTCTTCAGCGGCTGCGGCGGCGGGGCCGGCAACTGCAACAGCGGTCGCGGCGGCGGACACGCCGAATTCTTCTTCGAGGGCTTTCACGAGCTCAAAGAGCTCAAGAACGGACATCGCTTTGATATCAGCGATCAATTGTTCCTTATTCATAATAAACTCCTTACATTTTTATTGCGGATGATCCGCATATTTGTCGTTGATTGTAATACGCGAACTTCCGCTTTACGCTTCCGCTCCGCCCTGCTTCTTGGCGATCTCGTTGAGCGCGATTGCGAACTTGGAAATCGGGGACATCATAGAGCCCAGCATGCGCGCAATCATCACCTCGCGGCTCGGCAGGTCTGCAATTGCTTCGACCTGGGTTGCATTGAGGATGCTCTTGTCGACGAAGCCACCCTTGAGCTCGCACTTCTTCGCCTTCTTGACGAAAGCTTTGAGGATGCGCGCCGGGGCCGCAACGTCATCATAACCAAACGCGAAAGCGCTGGGTCCTTTGAGTAGCGCTGCTTCCTTTGCGTCGATGCCGTTTGCTTCACACGCGCGCTCCATGATGTGGTTCTTAATAACCGCATATTCCACGCCCGCTTTGCGCATTTCTGCACGAAGCTCGGTATCCTCCGCAACGGAGATGCCGCGATAATCGAACACGACGATGCTCTGTGCCTTTTTGATCTTCTCCGCGACAGAAGCAACCTGTTCCGCTTTGCGTTCTACGTTCTGAACGTTTGCCATCTAGTTGTTTCACCTCCTTGTGCCTGTTTAAAGGAAAATAAAAAACCCTCCGCCCAAAACAAGACGAAAGGATGACATACAAACCAATATGGATGTTGTACGCATCACCTCGGCAGGACTTCTGCGGTTTCCCGCTGCCGGCTGTCTTGGGCGATTACTTGTTACCGCAGAGAATGTTATCATACGCGAAAAGCGTTTGTCAATCAATTCTGCAAAACAAGCGTTGGAAAAAATAAACTCCGCCCGGGAAAGCCTCTAACGCGAGGCCTTCCCGAAGCGAATGTGTTTCCTTAGAACTTGAGCGTGTTGAACTTGATGCCAGGGCCCATCGTGGCGCTGATGACAACGCTCTTGAGGTAGGTGCCCTTTGCTGCGGACGGCTTCGCCTTGACGATGGCATCCATCAGCGTGGTCAGGTTCTCTTCGAGCTTGTCTGCGCCGAACGATGCTTTTCCGATCGGGCAGTGAACGATGCTGGTCTTGTCGACGCGATACTCCACCTTACCGGCTTTGATGTCGGCGACGGCTTTGGCAACGTCCATGGTGACCGTACCGCTCTTCGGGTTCGGCATGAGGCCCTTGGGGCCAAGCACGCGGCCGATGCGACCGACGACGCCCATCATATCCGGTGTCGCGACGCAAACGTCGAACTCAAACCAGTTTTCGGTCTGGATCTTCTTCACGAGGTCTTCGTCGCCAACATAATCGGCGCCGGCTTCCTGCGCTTCGCGGGCTTTGTCAGCCTTGGCGAACACGAGGACGCGAACCTTTTTACCCGTGCCGTGCGGCAGGACAACCGCGCCGCGAACCTGCTGGTCAGCATGGCGGGGGTCAACGCCGAGACGGACGGAAGCTTCGATGGTTTCGTCAAACTTCGCTTTCGCGGTGGTCAGAACGAGATCGAGGCCTTCACGAACATCGTACTGCTTCTGCGCTTCGATGTTCTTCTTGCTTTCGGTATACTTTTTGCCGTGTTTCATGTTCTCGTTCCTCCTCAGTCTGCGACGATGACGCCCATGCTACGTGCCGTGCCCGCAACCATGGACATTGCCGTTTCCACGCTGCCCGCGTTAAGGTCGGGCATTTTCAGCTCGGCGATTTCACGCACCTGGGCCTTCGTGATCGTGGCAACTTTCGTCTTGTTCGGTACACCAGAGGCGGTCTCGATGCCGCAAGCCTTTTTAATCAGGATTGCAGCGGGAGGCGTCTTCGTGATGAACGAGAACGAGCGGTCCGCATACACGGTGATGACAACCGGGATGATCAGACCGGCGGATTTCTGCGTGCGTTCATTGAACTCTTTGCAGAAAGCCATGATGTTTACGCCCTGTTGACCCAGCGCGGGGCCGACCGGCGGCGCGGGCGTCGCTTTTGCCGCAGGAATTTGCAGTTTTACATAGCCTTGGATTTTCTTTGCCATTGCAGTTCCCTCCGTTTCAATTGGTTGTGGTAAGCGGGGTGCCTCCCCCTCCCACGTTCTAATAACGCATATAGCGTAATAGATGATTTTTCAGCTGCTGCTGCAGCCTTTGGAAGATTACAGCCTCTGAACCTGAACAAAGTCGAGTTCAACAGGCGTTTCTCTCCCGAACATGGACACCGTGAGCTTGATCTTCTGGCGCTCGGCGTCGAGTGCTTCTACGCGACCGGTGAAGTTCTCCAGCGGCCCGTTGATGACACGGACATGTTCGCCCACCTCGATATTGAGCATGATCGGAATCCGCTCAACGCCCATAGAGGTGACTTCCTCATCGGAAAGCGGGACGGGCTTGCTGCCCGGGCCTACAAATCCGGTCACGCCGCGTGTGTTGCGGACAACATACCAGGCGCGGGGGTTCATCACGAGATCGACGGACTTGCCGCCGCCCTGCTCAGCGGGACGCTCTTTTTCCATCACGTCCACGAGCATTTTTACCATAACATAACCGGGAAATACTTTTCTCTGGGTTACTTTGCGTTTTCCGTTGGGCAAAATCTCGATGGTTTCCTCCGTGGGGTATTTCACCTCAAGGATGATATCCTGAAGTCCTGCGTTCTCCACGGACTTTTCAAGGTCTTCCTTGACCTTATTTTCATAACCCGAGTAGGTATGAACCACGTACCATTTTGCTTCCTGCACGCTCATAACTCCTTACCCGATTTTAATGCTGCTCAATGCGCCGAAACCACTCGAGAATGCCAAGTCGAGAAGACCGATGAGAAGCGCCATTGCCAGAACAAAGACGACGACTGCCAGCGTGTGGCTGAAAAGCTCTTTGCCCGAAAGCCATGTGAGCTTTTTCACTTCGCCGATCATTTCCCGCAAGAAGCGGAATAGGCCGACTTCGTGTTTGCCATCCACGGCGAGCACATAGAACAGCGTGATGACGACAGCAGCGATGCCGCAGACAAGCGCCATCGTGCCCATCTTGGCGGACGCGGTCAGAATAACGAGGGCATACACCAGCGAAAGCGCGCCAAGCGTCATGAGTGTCTTGCCTTTTTTTACAAACAGGCCAAGAATACCCGCGATCGCCATCAGCAGGCCAAGCAGGCCGCTTGCGATTTTCAGCCCCGTCGAAAGCGTATAGCCCTCAGAAGGGGTGAGTATCTGCATCGTATTGTAAACGGCGAGGAAAAGCCCGCCTGCCGCAAGAAGAATGCTAGCGGGAAGCAGCAATTTCGGGCCGAGCTGGCTCCAAAACGGCTTCTTGTGCGAATGCCCGTGCGCGTCGATCTTTACAATCTTTTTGTCCGCGCTCTTGGCATCCTTCTTCGGTGTGCTAAGATTCTGTGCCATATTGTTCCTCTTTCGTCGTATCCGTTATTTGGATTCGCGATGCGTCGTGTGCTTGCGGCAGAAGCGGCAATACTTGCTGAACTCAAGCCTCTCAGGGTCGTTCTTTTTGTTCTTGTAGGTGTTGTAGTTCCTCTGCTTGCACTCCGTGCAGGCCAGGGTGATCTTTACGCGTGCATCTGCTGCCATGGTCAATACCCTCCGTAAATTCGGTTAAAACATCATAAATCGAGCCCCTTTGCGGGGCACCTTCAAAAGATATCACACCAAAGGGGCTATGTCAATCAGTTATTTCATTTTCGCCAGTCTTTTTGGGAAAAACCGCATCGTTTCGCCTTAATTTCCCGCAACCGCGAGCCCGGAAACAAGGATGCTCGGTGAGCCGAAGTAGCCTCCCTGCGGCATGCCAAAGCGAAGATCGCTTCCAACCGCCACAACGTCCTTCATCAAGCCGACAAAGTTGCCCGCGATCGTGATATTGGAAACCGGTCGCACAACCGCGCCGTTCTCCACGAGAAAACCCGCCGCCTTGAGTGAGAAGTCGCCGGAGACCGCGTCTACACCCGCATGCAACCCTTCCAATTCGGAGATCACAAGCCCGGTTCCGAGTTCTTTGAGCAGTGCGTCACAGTCAAGTATCCCCGCATCAACGCGAAATACGGTCGGCGCGATGCTGACCGCGGAAGCCGCGCTTCTTCGGCTGGCGTTGCCCGTGCTCTCAACCCCTGCTTTCTTCGCAGTCTTGAGGTTATGGAGCAGGGTTTTCAGAACACCGTTTTCGATGACAGCCTTCTTTACACAGGGCGTGCCTTCGCCGTCAAACGCTCGTGGGGCGACTGCATCAAACGGATCATCCCAAACGGTAACAAGCGGGCTTGCGATCGTTTGTCCTTCTTTCCCCGCAAGCAACGAGCAGCCCTTTTGCGCTTCATCCGCCGAGAACATCGACGCAAATGCGCTGAGCAGATCGCTCATTGCAAACGGCTTGAGCAGGACACGATAGCAACCGGAATCGACGGGGCTTGCCCCGAGCTTGCCCAGCGCATCCTCCACCGCCTCTTTTGCGCAGCCTTCCGCATCCGCCGCATCGGCGCCCATGCGAAACGCGAACCCGGTCTGGAGCTCAAGCCCCTCCTCAACCGTTGGCATTACGTATAGGTACGAGCTGTTCGTGTTACGCTCTGCGTAAAGGCCAAGCGAGTTTTCCATCACAACCGCGCCGGAATCATAGCCTGCGGTACAATACACCACGCGTTTGACGCGCGGGTCGAGCGCGAGGCAAATCTCCTCCAGGTGCTTGGTAAGCGCGATCCTCTCAGACTCGGTCTTGCTCTTGAGCGCACTGTCCGCGCGGGTCACTTCCCGATACGCCTGTTTCGTCTGCATCGGGTGATCGTCGTCGCTCTCAATGCATCTTGCGTTGTCCGCCGCGTGGTCGACCAGCTTTTCCGGCTCGTCGATACGCTCCGTGTACGCATAGCCCTCTTTTCCGTTCAGCGAAACACGGACAGAAACGCCCGCCTCACGGCTGACGCTATAGCGGTCGATTTCACCTGCGTTTGCGTTGACCTCAAACGATTCACCGCTCGCAAAATAGAGTTCGGAGGATTCACAGCCGGTCTTAGCCGCGTATTCCATTGCCCGTTTTGCAAATTCCTGATACGTCATTCGATTGTGCCTCCTTTGCCGCCGATGGTCATGCCGGAAACGCGGATACGCGCCTGACCGACATTGGTCGGCACAGAGCCGGAGAGCGAACCGCACATGCCCGGCGACATCCACATATGCTTGCCCACGCGGTCAATCTTGTGCAGCACCTCGCTGCCTTTTCCAATCAGCGTGGCGCCGCGCACAGGCGAAACGATCTTGCCGTTTTTCACCCAATAGCCTTCCGAAACGCTGAAGTTGAATTCCCCTGTCGGCGGGTTGACGGAACCGCCGCCCATCTTCTTGGCAAACAGCCCTTCCGTCATGCTGGAGATCATCTCCTCGTCGTCGTCATTCCCCGCGCAGATGAATGTGTTCGTCATACGGGACGTCGGCGCAAACATATAACCCTGCCTGCGGGAGGAGCCCGTGCTCGGCATCCCCATCCGCCGGGAACCCAGCTTATCGATGAGATAGCCTTTTAGAATACCGTTTTCGATCAAGAGATTCCGCTGCGGCGTACCGCCTTCGTCGTCCACATTGATGGAGCCCCATTCACCGGGCAGCGTGCCGTCGTCCACGGCGCTGACGCAGTCCGCGGCGATTTTGGTGCCCAGCTTGCCGCAGAAGACGGAGTTGTTGCGCCCAACCGCGGTTGCCTCCAGCGAATGCCCGCACGCTTCGTGGAAGATCACGCCGCCAAATCCGCCGTCGATGACCACCGGCAGGTTGCCCGCCGGGCACTCCGGCGCGTGCAGCATGGTCACCGCCATGTTTGCCGCGGACTTTGCGTAGTGCTCGACATCGATGACATCGCGATAGGTTTCAAACCCCCGGCAGCAGCCGGGGCCTTCATAGCCCGTCTGCGCCTCGGTGCCATTCATCGCAACCGCCTGCAGGAAAATTCTCGTACGCGGGCGTTCGTCGGTCACGAATACGCCGTCCGTATTGGCGATGGTTACCCGCTGCACCTGATCGAGATATCGCACCAGCGCTTGGGTAACTTCGCTTGACGCGCTCTTGATCACGCGTGCTCCGGTACGCATCACCCCGACGCGGTCGGCATTGCCGATGGTATCAAAGCGCTGCTTGACCGGCGTAGTAAAGCGGTTGAGCGAAAGGCGGATCTCGCCATTCGGGGCAAACTTTGCTTCACCGAGTGCTGCCGCCGCCGCGCGCGCGGTCTCCAGAAGCGACTGCTCATCAACATCTGCGCAATATGCGTAGGCACTCTGCGTACCCAGCAATACCCGCACCCCTGCGCCGGCGATGCGCGCATAGTTCGCGCTCTCCACTTTGCCGTCGATCATCTCGATGCGCGTGCTCTCATTGTCCTCTAAAAACAGCTCGGCATAGTCCGCGCCGCTCTTTTGCGCTTCGTGCAAAACCGCGCGGGCCGTTTCTTCCGAAACCAAGCCGGTTGTCGTCAAACCTGTAGGATTCAATCCCATTCCTCCTGTCTGGAAATGTATGCACCGCTTGCCCGCGCCTGCATACGCAGCCCCGCTCGGAGCCGTATATTCATGATAGAGTACCGCGCGGCAATCGTCAACCGGAATCACGGCCCGCAAGAGCATATATAATTGGAAATGAACCAAATAGTTCTGGAAACAATTCCTGAAAATCTTCATTTATCGTGCAGATACAGTACTTGTTTTTCAGCTTCGCCATACGCGCATAAAATACTGATTTGCTGCATCTTTACAACACACGCTCGTGCGTGATATAGTCCCGTTTATGGAAACAGGAAAGAATAAACTCTGGACAAGAGATTTTACGATCTTGACCCTCGGCACGGTCGTCTCCATGCTCGGAAATGCGGTGGCAGGTTTTGCCATCGGTCTTCTTGTGCTGGATAAAACCGACTCCGTGCTACTGTATGCGCTGTTCATGACCTGTTATAGCATCCCGCGCATCATTCTTCCGATGATCGCGGGGCCGTATCTGGATCGCTTCTCCAGAAAGCGTGTGATCTATTCGCTGGATTTTCTCTCCGCAGCACTCTACATTTCTTTCTTCGTGCTTCTGTTGAGAGGGTATTTCAACTATACGGTTTATCTGCTCGTCTCGATGCTCATCGGTGCAATCGACAGTGTCTACAGTGTCGCATATGAGAGCTTTTATCCGCTGCTCATCAGTGAAGGGAACTTCACCCGTGCTTATTCCATCGATAGCCTGATCTATCCGCTGAGCAGTGCGATCATGGTGCCGATCGCCGGATGGTGCTACAAAACGATCGGCCTTGCCCCATTGTTTTTGTTCAACTCCGTTACGTTTTTGATCGCGGCGATTGCGGAAACGCAGATCCAAACGATTGAAACACACATTTCAGATGCGGCAAAACGTTTCAGCGGCAGCCAATTTATACAGGATCTGAAAGAAGGCTTCGCATTTCTTCGTCGGGAACGCGGCTTAAATGCCATCACGTGGTATTTCTTCGTTCTCATGCTGATGGGTGCCATCTGTTCTACGCTTACGCTCCCGTATTTCAAGAGTTTGGCAAACGTTGACGGCATTATGCAATACACGTTCGTCATGGGCGCGAGCACAATCGGCAGGCTCGTTGGCGGAGCGGTCCATTATTTCTTCCGCTATCCCGCGCAAAAGAAATATTATATCGCACTGTTTGTCTATATCATGATTTCCTTCATCGACGGCGCATATCTCTTCTTCCCGTTCTGGTTGATGCTGCTGTTCATGTTTGTCGAAGGCATGCTCGGCGTCACCAGCTACAACATCCGTATCTCCAGCACGCAAAACTATCTGCCAAACGAGATACGCGGGCGGTTCAACGGCCTGTTTCAAATGCTCAGTATCCTTGGCACGATCATTGGTCAGCTCATCGCGGGCGTGATTGGCGATCTTCTGCCGATTCGCTGGGTGGTTGTCGGCGCGATGTCTGTCACTGTGGTTGCCGTGCTCCTCATCATCGTGCCAAACGGCGAACACGTTAAAAAGCTCTACAACGTAAACGTATAAATCTCACATTATACAAATTTCTCATGCAAACGTCGGTGTCCCCACTGGCGTTTTTCTTTGCTTTATGCGATAATAAACGCGGTGCCGGAAACGATTTTGGCATCCCCACAACCAATATTTCACCAACAGGAGGCAATCTCATGTTTGATCCCAGAATCCTAAAGCTGGCCGATGGTTTGGTCAACTTTTCCTGCGCGGTAAAGCCCGGCGAGAACGTGCTCATCCAGAGCATCGGCGGCAACGAAGACCTCACCCGCGCGCTCATCAAGGCGGTATATCAGGCGGGCAGCGTCCCCTTCCTCTGGCTGGAGGACAAGAGCCTTGACCGCGAGATCATGCTCCATTGCACGCCGGAACAGCTCACAAGAAGAGCAAAGGTCGACGCTTCCATGATGGAACAGATGCAGGCGTTCATCGGCATTCGCGGCGGCGCAAACGCAAGTGAATTCTCCGATGTCCCCGGCGATAAGTTCAACGACTACATGACCTACTACTGGACGCCCGTCCATGGAAAAATTCGCGTACCGAAGACTAAATGGGTCATCCTCCGCTATCCTTCGCCGAGCATGGCGCAGCTTGCGGATATGAGCACCGAGGCGTTTGAAGACTATTATTTCAACGTCTGCACGCTCGACTACAGCAAGATGGACAAAGCGATGGACTCCCTCAAGGCGCTCATGGAACGCACGGACAAGGTTCGCCTCGTGGCGCCGGGAACCGACCTGACCTTCTCCATCAAGGGTCTTCCCGCCATCAAGTGCGCGGGAAACATGAACATCCCCGACGGCGAAGTCTACACCGCCCCCGTGAAGAACAGCGTCAACGGCACGATTGCCTACAACACGCCCTCTTTGGAAGCAGGCTTTACCTTTACCGACATCAAGTTCACGTTCAAGGACGGCAAGATCATCGAAGCCACCGCGAACGATAACGCGCGCATCAATAATCAGCTCGATATCGACGAAGGTGCGCGCTATGTCGGCGAATTTGCCATCGGCGTGAATCCGTACATCACCTTCCCGATGAAGGACACGCTGTTTGATGAGAAAATCGCCGGCAGCATCCACTTTACGCCCGGCAGTTGCTATGACGACTGCAACAACGGCAACAAATCCAGCCAGCATTGGGACATTGTCCTGATTCAAACGCCGGAATACGGCGGCGGCGAAATTTGGTTTGACGATGTGCTGATCCGTAAAGACGGCATGTTTGTCCTTCCTGAGCTGCTCTGCCTCAACCCCGAGAACCTGAAATAATCAAAAGCACACAGCGTGTGCAAAACAGCCCGGCGCAATTGCGCCGGGCTGCTGATTTGTCTGAATCAATGATTACTCTGCAAATTTAGTATTCCGGTTCGATGAGGCCGTAGTTGCCATCTTTGCGCTTATAGAGCACGTTCATCTGATTGGTTTCCGAGTTTAGGAAGACGTAGAACGAGTGCCCAACCATCTCGATCTGGAGCATGGCCTCTTCTTCGCTCATGGGTTTGATCGCAAAGCGCTTTACGCGAACGATCGAAGGCCCTTCCTCCTCGGCATCTTCATCGCCGATATACTGCGTCTCCATGTCGCGGAATGCACCGGTACGGAGGCACTTTTCGAGTTTGGTGCGGTGGCGGATAATCTGCTTTTCGAGTTTATCGAGCACATTGTCGATGGAAGCGTACATGTCGCCGGTGATCTCTTCCCCGCGGATTACGCCGCCTTCATAGGGAATGGTTACCTCGACAATGTGGCGGTTCTTTTCCACGGAGAGGGTTACAAACACCTCTGCATCCTGCGGGAAATAGCGCTCCAGCTTGCCAACCTTTTTGTTGACGAGGTCATTGAGGTAATCAGAGACCGCAATGTTTTTGCCAGTGATCGAAATACGCATGATACCACTCCTTTTTCGGCAAACTATTTTGTACTCTGCCTATTTTAATTATTCGATACAATGATGACATTTCCCTTGTTGGTTTGTGTTTTTATTTTGCTTTATTTTGATGTCTTGGGTCTGTCATCCTTGTGAACGAATTTTAATATAGTTCAACAAAATGTTCTGTAATAGAATCACTTGCAATTCAAACGATTTACAGATAAGATGATTGTAACTGGGAGCAAATACAATCAGCAAAACCTAAAATAATCAAAAAGCAGCGGCATCATTTTTGCACGCTGCTTTTGTGTATCTATTTGATTTTTCTCCCGCCGCCATAGACCGCGGCAATGCTCCGATCATCCGCAAGATAGACCGCCCGTTCAAATCGTTCCTTCACCGTCAGTTCCCGCGCGCTTGGCGGAAGCAGGGTTTCATCCAGCACAACCGCATGCAGCGGGTTGCCCGAGGCAAAGCCGTCCGCATCGCCAAAATAGCGCGATCCTGCGCTGGTCGCGAGATAATATGCCTCGCCGACGGTTAAAAATGCTTCTTTGCCCTCGGTTTCAATCGCGCGCGCTTTGGACATACGCAGGCAGCCGGTGAGCACTTGCAACATCGGCAGTTGCGCGCCGCCCGCGATATCGGACCCCAGCGCCACCCAAACGCCGCGCTCCACCATCTGCCGCACGGGCGCAAACCCGCTGCAAATATTGATGTTGGAATCCGGGCAGTGCACGCAGAGCACGTTGTGATCGATCATCGCCTGCTGCTCCCGCGCGTCGGAATGCACGCAGTGCGCCATGATGGTATGATCCGTCCACAGGCCGTATTTCTCATATGTCTGCCAATATTGTTCGCAATCGGGGTGCAGCTCATGCACCAACTCGATCTCGCGCTTGTTTTCGCTGAGGTGGGACTGCACGTAGATACCACGTTCCGCCGCAACTTTGCCGAGCCAGCCCATCAGCTCATTGGTGCAGCTCGGCGTAAAGCGCGGGGTCAAGATTGGGCGGATGCGGGAAAACTTTACGCTTTCGTCCAGCCAGCGCAGGGTTTCGCGTTTGCTCTCCTCCGTCAACTCCTGACATTCGCCGCTTGCGCGGTCCATGTTCACTTTGCCGACGAAGCCGCCCACGCCCGCTTTCTCCAGCTCTTCCATCAGGATCAGCGTCGCGTCCGTGTGCGTGGAAGAATAGATGCAAACCCGCGTGGTGCCATTCTTGACAAGCTCCGAGGCAAGGCGGGAATACACCTCGCGCGCGAAGTTGTTGTCTGCAAAGCGCGCTTCGGTTTTGAAGGTATAGGCTTTCAGCCAGTCCATCAGGGGCAGATCCATGCCCATGCCGAGCATGGGATATTGCGGCGCGTGCAGATGCATGTCCGAAAAACCCTGCAAGATTAGCTTGCCGGAATAGTCGATTTTCTTTGCATCCGAAAATCCTGCCGGAATTTCAGAAAAAACGCCTTTGACAACGCCATCCTCAATCGCAAGATAACCGTTTTCTGTAATCACGGGGTCGCCAAATGTCTTTGCTTCTATGATGTGGCCTTTGATCAGTG
Source organism: Christensenella sp. UBA7703 (assembly GCA_002482505.1). Classification (GTDB taxonomy): domain Bacteria; phylum Bacillota; class Clostridia; order Christensenellales; family CAG-138; genus UBA7703. The sequence continues at coordinate 20,209 of DLGD01000043.1, forward strand.
TCAAGCCAGATAGTTGTTCCGTCATGTCGTCTCTTCCTCGCCTGCGCCGCAAACTGGTTGCGAGCTGCATCATTCATACTTTTGTGTCAATATCGTCCAACTCACGCTCGTCGATCACCTCGACAAGCCGCAGTCGCTCAGGATGCCGCCGGATGATCGCTCCGCCGCCGGTGTCCTCTTTCAGTGCGCAGAGTTCGGGATAGAACTGCGCTGGAAAAATTGCCGGATTACCGCGCCTTGCGCCTGCACAGAGCGAAACGATGTCGTTCGGATGCGCTTCAAACGCTTCCAGCAATCGTTCCACGCTGCCAACCGATAGAAACGGTTGATCCGCCACCGCATAGAGGATTCCGTCCAGCAACGGCTCTTTGGCTAAAATTGCTTCCGTCGCAATTGCAACACTGGTGCCAACGCCGCGTTCAGGATCGGGGTTGATCGCAACCGGAAAGCCGCATTCAAACGCTCGTCGCTGAATCTCGCCCGCCTCGGCTCTTGTCACGCAGAGGCGCGCCGAGAACGAAAGCGCGGAAAAGAGCTGCAGCGCCCGCGCAATCATCGGTTCACCTTCAATCGTATAGAGCAGCTTGCCGCCGCCGAAGCGCTTCCCCGCGCCCGCCGCAAGCAGCACGCAGCCGATCTTCACGCGCGGTACCTGCCGGAGGCTTTGCGGAAGACAAATCTTCCTTTTCCCTCTTCGATCAGCTTACCACCTTTGACAACGTGCCGCCCGCCAAGCAATACATCCGAAACACCGCCGAACACCTTCATTCCCTCATAGGGAGAGTTGTCGCAATGATGCGCGTTTGTGCGGAAGGAAATCGTGCTCTCGCCCGTCGGGTCATAGATCGAAATATCCGCCTCCGCTCCCTCGCGGAGGATACCGCGGTGCGGGAACATGCCAAACATCTTTGCCGCGTTTTCGCTCATCATCGCCGCCATCTGCTGGAGCGTGATGCGCCCCGTGCGCACAGCGTAGGTATAGATGAGCTGTGCGCGGTTTTGAACGCCCGCGCCGCCGTTGGGCGTTTTGCTGAATTCACCGCCGCCAAGCGCTTTCTGGCTCATCATAAACGAGCAATGGTCGGTTCCGATGACGTCGATCTCACCCGATCCCATCGCGGAGAGCAGCGCGTCCTGATCTTCCACCTTCCGTAGCGGCGGGGACATGATGAACTTCTCTGCGTCCGGCTCGCCATAGCGCGAATCATCCAGCACGAGATATTGCGGGCAGGTCTCGAGGTAGACCTCCTGCCCCCTCGCTCGCGCGCGGCGCGCTTCCTCCAGGCCTTCGTGCGTGGAGAGGTGCACCACCCAGACGGGTGCCTTGGCAAGCTGGCCGATGCGCATCAGGCGCGAAACCGCCTCCGCCTCCACGGCGTTGGGCCGCGCAAGCGGGTGCGCCAGCGGGGAGCGCATGCCGATGCTGTTGAGCTCGTGAATCCGCTCGTTGAGAACATCATAATTTTCGCAGTGTACACCGCTGATGCAGTTCAGCGCCGTCATATGCTTCAGCGCGGCATAGATTTCGCCGTCGTTGAGGCGCATCGCGTCATACACCATGTACATCTTAAAGGAAGTGACGCCCTGCGCGACCATGTATTCCACTTCGGCCGCGCGCTCGCCGTCCCATTCGGAAATCGCCATATGGAACCCGTAGTTGCAGCTGGAACCCTCCGCTTTTTTATGCCAGAGGTCGAGCGCATCCTGCATCGTCATGCCGCGGTCCTGCGTTGCAAAATCCAGCACGGTGGTCGTGCCGCCGAGCACTGCCGCGCGCGAGCCGGTGATGAAGTTATCCGCCGTCACCGTCACGCCGAGGTCGAGGTCAAAGTGTGTGTGCGTGTCGATGAAGCCCGCGAAGACGAGCTTGCCGCCCGCGTTGATCACTTCGTCGGCCCGCTCGGTGATTCCGGCGGCAATGCGTTTGATAAACCCGTTTTCGACGAGAATATCCGCCTGTTCAATCCCCTGGCTGCGCACGAGCGTTCCGTTTTGTATCAGGGTTCGCATAAGGGTGATCGCCTCCTTGCGTGCAAATAGGATTCTGTTTCAAGTGTTGGGTGTTCGGATCTATCTGATCTGTCGGTCGGGTCAAAATCTTTCTGCGCAAGAAACGCAGGAATCAAACAGGATAAGCTGCAAATGGCTAGTCTCCAGATTCATTCTAGCACAGGATTTTCTTCCTGCAAAGTATTTGCATCTAACAATCTTTATGCTATACTAACAAAAAGGTGGGTGAGCATTATGCAAAAGTCACGTCTACGCGCCGCCATCCTCAACGCGGCAAACAGAAATGCTGCTCTAGTCATTAAAAACGCAAAAATTGTCAACGTTTTCACAAAAGAAATCATCGAAGGTGACGTCGCCATGCGAGACGGCATTATCATTGGCGTTGGTTCGTATACCGGACGTGTGGAAATCGATGCAAAGGGCGGCTATCTCTGCCCCGGCCTAATCGACGGCCACGTCCATATCGAATCTTCAATGGCGCATCCCAGCCGTTTTGCCAACGTGATTCTCGAAAAAGGCACCACCTCTATCATCGCCGACCCGCATGAGATCGCAAATGTTTGCGGTTCGGACGGAATTCAGTATATGCTCGACCAAACGGAATGGCTTCCCCTTTCCGTTTTTGTTATGGTGCCCTCCTGCGTTCCGGCGACAGCGTTTGAAACCAGCGGCGCAAAACTGACGGCAAGAGACCTTGAACCCTTCATCAGCCATCCCCGCGTGCTGGGGCTTGGCGAGGTGATGGACTATGTCGCAACCGTGGAAGGCGACGGCGAGATGCTCGATAAACTGCATCTTTTTCGGCATTATCCAATCGACGGACACGCGCCGACGCTGACGGGAGACGCACTCAACGCCTACATTACCGCCGGCCCGTATACCGATCACGAGTGCATCACCTATGAAGAAGTGCTTGAAAAACTCAGAAAAGGCCTTCGCATCCATCTACGCCTCGGCTCCGCAAACCGCAACGTCGAGGAGATCATGAAGAAAATCGCAGATAACAATCTGCCCACGCGCAGAATGTCCTTCTGCACGGACGATAAGCACCTCTCCGACATCCGCGAGGAAGGGCACATCAACTATATCATTCGCCGTGCGGTTGCAAACGGAATTCCGCCGATCAAGGCGATCCAGATGGCGACGATCAACACCGCGGAGACCTACGGCATCCGGCACTATGGCGCCGTTGCGCCGGGCTATCGCGCGGATCTCGTGTTGTTTGATAATCTGACCGACTTTAACCCGCAGTTTGTGATCACCGACGGCAAGGTGTTTGAGCCGAGCGTGGACACGCACATCAAACCCGACCCGAAGATCTACAACAGCGTCCATCTTGCCGCACGCAAACCGGATATCTTCAAAATGCCGATCACCGGCAAGGCGAACATCATCCGCTTGATTCCAAAAGAGCTCGTCACGGCGCTGGATGTGGAAGACGTCTACACCGAAAACGGCCTGTTTGTGCCCAGAGACGGGCTGCAAAAGCTTGCGGTGTTGGAGCGCCACCACGCCTCCGGCCGAGTGGGCTTGGGCATCCTGCGCGGATTCGACATCAAAAACGGCGCAATCGCGACTACGGTTGGGCACGATTCGCACAACCTCGTAGTCGTGGGCGACAACGACGCGGACATGCTCCTGGCTATCGACACATTGGAGGAGTGCGGCGGTGGTTATGTCGTCGTCAGCAATGGCGTCGTGCTCGCTAAGCTCGTCCTCTCCGTTGCCGGGCTCATGAGCGATGCCCCGCTTGAGACGATTCTCAAGCATCAGCAGGAACTTCTGGCCGCGGCGGGTCAACTCGGCATCCATACCGAGAGCGACCCGTTCATCACACTTTCGTTCATCGCGCTGCCGGTCATTCCGGACGTACGCCTGACGGATATGGGGCTTTTCGATGTGCGAACGATGGAGTTTTTTCTCAAATCCAATCAATAATCATCCGTTTGCAAAACAACAGCATATTTGCATCCATTCCATATAATATATGTTGTTGAATCTGTGATATTCTCGTAGCATTTTGTAAAATCCTATTCCATTTTCATTTTATGGTAGTATGATGAATTTGTATTAGTAGACGTTACTGTTATCTGCAATTTGTCTTAAGTAATCCAGATAATCTGATGCAATGAAACGCCACATAATCCGATCGCAACCAATCTCCGGCGGTGTGGAGCGATGCCGCCGGTTTTGTCACAAATCACAGGAGGGTACTATGGTAGTTGGAAAAAGCGTCAAACGCGTTGACGCATTCGACAAGGTAACCGGCAGAGCCAAATACACGGACGATCTCGCCGACAAGAGCGCACTCATCGTCAAAATCTACCACTCAACCATCGCCCACGGCATGGTCAAGTCGGTCGACACCAGCGCCGCCGAAAAAATTCCCGGCGTGGTCAAGGTGCTGACCTGCTTTGATGTGCCAAATTTGCCCTTCCCCACGGCCGGGCATCCGTGGTCGACCGACCCGCACCATCAGGACGTTGCGGACAGGCTGCTTCTGCATCAGCACGTGCGTTACTATGGCGACGATGTCGCCGTGGTCATCGCGGAGGATGAGGTTGCGGCGGATCAGGGTGTCCGCGCGCTCAAGGTGGAATATGAAGAGTTCCCCTTTGTGTTAGATGTGCAGGAAGCGATGAAGGACGGCGCCCCGCAGTTGCATGACCGTTTTAAAAACAACATCCTCGCGCACACGGGCTATGAAGTCGGCAATTTTGAAGAAGCGATTCAGGAACCCGGTCTCGTGAAAATCGAAGGCTGGTATGATACGCCAATCGTCCAGCATTGCCATATTGAAAACCACATTTGCTATGCCGAGGAACAGTTTGGCAAGCTGGTGATCGTCTCCAGCACGCAGATTCCGCACATCGTGCGCCGCATCTGCGGGCAGGCGCTTGGTTTACCCTGGGGCAGCGTGCGCCTGATCAAGCCATACATCGGCGGCGGATTCGGCAACAAGCAGGATGCGCTCTATGAGCCGCTCTGCGGTTTCTGCTGCCAGCAGGTCGGTGGCAGACTCGTCAAACTCGACGTCAGCCGCGAGGAGACCTTCGTGAGCAACCGCGTGCGCCACGCGATCCGCTACCATATCACCACCTATGCCCGTCCCGACGGACGGTTCGTCGCCCGGCAGATGGAATGCTATTCCAATCAGGGCGCATATGCAAGCCACGGACATGGAATTGCGGCAAAGGGCGCAGGCGCATTCAAACAGATCTATGTAGACGACAAGGCGACCAAGGCGGACGCCTATACCGTGTTCACCAACCTGCCTGCGGCAGGCGCAATGCGCGGCTACGGTATCCCGCAGGTTTCGTTTGCCATCGAGAGCAGCGTGGAAGACGCGGCGAAGGCGCTCGGCATCGATTCGCTGAAACTCCGCCAAATCAACATGATGCCGGTTGGCTATGTCGATTCGTTCTCGAAAAACTGCAACTATTTCGACAGCCACAACCAATGCATCGAAAAAGCAGATGCCTACATCGACTACAAGCGCAAGCACGCGGAATACGCAAACCAGACCGGCCCCATCCGCAAAGGAATCGGGCTTGCAATCTTCTGGTACAACACCGCCGTTTGGCCGATCTCGCTGGAAGCCAGCAGCTGCCGCATGGTGATGAACCAGGACGGTTCGGTTCAGTTCGAAATCGCCGAAACCGAAATCGGTCAGGGCGCGGACACCGCCTTTGCGCAGATGGTTGCGGATACCGTCGGTATCCCGCTGGAAAAAGTGCATGTGCTGACCACGCAGGATACGGACATCACCCCGTTTGGTACGGGTGCGTACGCCTCTCGCCAGACATATGTTGCCGGGTTTGCGATTCAAAACATCGGCACGCAACTGAAAAACAAGGTTCTCTCCTATGCGGAGCGGCTCATGAACAAACCCGCTGCCGAGCTCGATCTGGTGGACGGCATCGTCATCGAAAAAGCCACCGGCGAAACCGTGATCCCGCTCGATGAACTCGCAACCACAGCGCTCTATTCGCTGGAGACCGCCGAACAGTTCAGCGCAGAGGGCACCACGCAAATCAAGAGCAACGCCTATTCCTTCGGTTGCAGCATTGCAGAAGTCGAAGTGGATATCCCGATGTGCAAAGTCAAGCTCGTCAAGATGGTCAACGCGCACGATTGCGGCAGGCTGATCAATCCGCAGCTTGCCGAGGCACAGGTACACGGCGGTATGAGCATGGCAATCGGCTATGGCATGGGCGAGCAGCTGCTCTTTGACCCCAAGACAGGCAAGCCGCTGAACAACAACCTGCTCGACTACAAGCTTTGCACCATGCTGGATCACCCCGATCTCAAAGCGGAGTTTGTCGAAAACTTTGAGCCGACCAATCCCTTTGGCACAAAGGCGCTCGGCGAACCGCCGACCTGCCCCGGCGCGCCCGCGATTCGCAATGCGATTCTCAACGCGACCGGTGTCTCCGTCAATCAGGCGCCTATGACGCCGCATATCCTCTTTGAACGCTTCAAAGAGGAAGGCCTACTGTAATCTTGGAAGGAGCTGACGACTATGTATGATTTTTCCGCTTTATATGAGGCGACGAGCGTGCAGCACGCCGTGGAACTCATGCAGGCGCATCCGTCGGCCGTCCTGATTGCAGGCGGCAGCGATGTATTGATCAAAATGCGCGAAGGCAAGCTTGCCGGCGCGGAGCTCATCAGCCTCTATAAGCTTGATGAGCTGCGAGAGGTCACCATGGACCCGGATGGTTCGCTGCGAATTGGACCTATGACGAGCTTTTCCCACGCGACAAAAAGCCCGTTGCTTCAGAAATATATGCCCGTGCTCGGCGAATCTGCGGATACCGCGGGCGGCCCGCAGCTCAGAAATATCGGTACGCTCGGCGGCAACATCTGCAACGGCGTAACCAGCGCGGACACGGCCTCCACCGAGGTGGCGTATGACGCGATGCTGGAGATCACCGGAGCTAGCGGCATGCGCAAGATCAGCATTCACGACTTCTATAAGGGAGTCGGCAAAGTTGATCTTCAGCCAGGCGAGCTACTCACGGGAATCATCATCCCCAAAGAGAGCTATGAAGACTGTTATGGCTACTACATCAAGTACGCCATGCGCAACGCGATGGATATCGCAACCATCGGCTGCTCGGTCAACGTTGTGCTCAGCGCGGACAAGAAGACAATTCAGCGGGTGCGCATCTCCTATGGCGTGGCCGGTCCGGTTCCGATGCGTGCGCGTTCCGCCGAAGCCGCCGTCAACGGGCAGCCCGTCAGCGAAGCTACCATCGAACTCTTCGGCAACGCAGTGCTAAACGACGTGAACCCGCGCACGAGTTGGCGCGCGAGCGCAGACTTCCGCAAGCAGATCATCAGCGAGACCGCGCGCCGTGGCTTGCGCGCCGCGGTTGAGCGCGCAGGAGGTGTGTTCTAATATGGAAAAGAAACTCGTCAAATGCAACATCAACGGCAAGGATGTCGAAACCTATGTAGACGTTCGCGCCTCCCTGACGGATATGCTGAGAAACGACTATCGCCTCACCTCGGTCAAAAAGGGCTGTGAGGTTGGCGAATGCGGCGCCTGCAACGTCATCATCGATGGGGAATGCTTCAACTCCTGCATCTATCTCGCCGTATGGGCAGAGGGCAAGAGTATCCGCACGCTGGAGAGTCTGCTTGGCCCCAATGGAGAACTCTCCGATATTCAGCAGGCGTTTGTGGATGAGGCGGCCGTACAGTGCGGTTTTTGCACGCCCGGCTTCATTATGACCGCGGTAGAAGTCCTCGAAACCGGCAAAGAATATACACGCGACGAACTCAGAAAACTCCTCTCCGGACACCTCTGCCGCTGCACGGGATATGAGAATATTCTGAATGCTGTCGAGAAGACGATGAAGAAACGCTTGGGAAAAGCATAGCCCTGTTGTTTGCATAAGTTTGCAAAAAAATCTATTGGGTATGCGAAAAAAAGAATTGCATTTCGTAGATGGTTGAAGTAGCATAAAAACCAAACCATCATTGCCGCCCGAAGCCGCAACATGACGGTCTCGGGCGGTTTTACTTTTTCACTCGAAAGGAAGAATACCCACCATGCGCTATTCGGATTTGGACAAGGCGGCGCTCCAGGCGGAGCTTTCCCGCGTGCAGCAGGACTATGAAGCGCTGCGCGGCTACAAACTCAACCTCAATCTCACCCGCGGCAAACCCGAAACCGCGCAGCTTGCGTTGTCGGATGACATGTTCCGCACGCTGGACGACGGTAATTTTGAAATCGACGGTATGGATGTCCGCAACTATGGCGAACTGGCTGGTCTTCCCTCCTGCCGCAAGCTCTTTGCCGACCTGCTGTTCTGCAAAGCCGAGGAAGTCATCCTCGGCAATAACGCAAGCCTGCAGCTGATGTATGACCTGATCGCAAAAGCATACACCCACGGCCTTAAAAACAGCGTCCGCCCCTGGGCGAAAGAAGAGAAGATCAAGTTCCTCTGCCCATTCCCCGGATATGATCGCCACTTTAACGTGAGCAAGAGCTTTGGTATGGAGCTTGTCCCTGTGCCGATGGACGAAAAAGGCCCGAACATGGATTTGGTCGAGGAACTGGTCAAGGACGCGTCCGTCAAGGGTATGTGGTGCGTGCCGAAGTTCAGCAATCCCGACGGTTATGTCTATCCGCTCGAAACCTGCAAGCGCATTGCAGCCCTCCGTCCCGCCGCGCCGGACTTCGCGCTCATGTGGGACAACGCCTACTGTATCCACACCTTCGAAGGCGACGATATCCCCTTCCCGGATATGATCGGCCTTTGCCGTGAGGCGGGCAATCCCGATCTCGTGTATGAGTTTGCTTCCACCAGCAAGGTCACGCTCGCGGGCGCGGGTGTTTCCTGCATGGCAGCCAGCGTGGAGAACATCAAGTATATTCTGGGGCTCATGACCTTCCAGACCATCGGCCCAAACAAAGTCAACGAACTCATGCATGTGCGTTTCCTCAAAGACGCGGCAACCACGCACGCGCACATGAAGAAACACGCGGCCATCATGAAGCCGAAGTTTGATCTCGTCTGTGAAGCGCTGGAACAGGAGATCGACCCGTTGGAGATCGCGAGTTGGCATCGTCCCAAGGGCGGCTATTTCGTGAGCGTGAACCTCATGCCCGGTACGGCCAAGCGCGTTGTCGCGCTCTGCAAGGACGTCGGTGTGGCGCTTACGGGCGCAGGGGCCACCTATCCCGGCGGCGGCGACCCCGCGGATACCAACCTGCGTATCGCCCCCTCCTTCCCGCCTCTCTCCGAAGTCAAGCAGGCGATGGACGTCTTCTGCGTCGCGGTCAAGCTCGCAACGCTCGAAAAGCTGCTCGCGTAAACCATACAAGCAACACAAAACGCCACTTCCGAAGCCCGGAAGTGGCGTTTGTTGTTGCTTTTGCGTTGGCTGTTCTCAGGTATCAAATCCCATCTTGTGATAAACCTTGCGGACGGTTTTGCGCGCCGTTGCCTGCGCGCGCTCCGCGCCACGCTTCATCATCTCGTTGAGATATGCCTTGTCGGCAAGCACCCGCGCATATTCGGTCTGAATTGGCTTGAGCGTCTCGATGATCGCGTCCGCAACGCCGCTCTTGAGATCGCCGTAGCCTTTGCCCGCAAAGTGCGCAACGGAATCTTCGATGCTGCCGTTCGTACAGACAGAGTAAATTGAAAGCAGGTTGTAGACGCCCGCGCGTTCGGGATTTCCCGTAATCTCGCCTTCGCTGTCCGTGACCGCACGTTTGAGTTTTTTTATGATTACGTCCGGCTCGTCGAGAATGCGGATGTATCCGTTCGGGTTGGGGTCGGACTTGCTCATCTTCTTCTCCGGCTCTTGTAGGCTCATGACGCGCGCGCCGATTTTCGGGATATACGGTTCGGGAATGACAAACGTTTCGCCATACATATTGTTGAAGCGGATGGCGATATCACGCGTGAGTTCGACATGCTGCTTCTGATCCGCGCCGACGGGGATGTATTTCGCCTGATAGACCAGAATATCTGCCGCCATCAGCACAGGATAGGTAAAGAGCCCCGCATTGATGTTGTCCGCGGTTTTCGCGCTCTTTTCCTTAAACTGCGTCATGCGCGAAAGCTCTCCCATGTAGGCGTTGCACATCAATGCCCATGTGAGCTGGGTGTGTTCCGGCACATGGCTCTGCACGAAAACCGTCGAGCGCGCAGGATCGATCCCCGCGGCAAGAAACAGCGCAAATGTCTCCGCGCTGCGTCTGCGAAGCTCCGCCGGATCCATCTTGACCGTTTGCGCGTGCAAATTGGCAACCATATAGTACGCGTCGAATTCGTCCTGCATGGTGGCCCAATTCTTCAGCGCGCCGAAATAATTGCCTATGGTGAGTACGCTCGTCGGCTGAATGCCGCTGAGTATTCCGGGTTTGGTTGTCGTTGCCGTCGTTTCCATCTCTACTCCCAGTGTTGCCGCTCACGCGGCAAAGATTGATGATTTGGTTTGCAAAGCGCGCCTTGCGGCGCGCCTCAACCCATCGACAAAGTCCTGCGGACTTCGCCGATGGGTTTTACTTTCGGTAAAAAATGTCGCTAAACACGCCATTTTAGCAAATTCAGCGAATGAATCGCCGAATTTGATTGGAAGATGGGGGATCTTCGATCCCCATACCCCCTTAGCGGGGTTTGTCGATACTCTGAAGCGCGCCTCGCGGCGCGCCTGCATAATAAAAGTATTGAGCAAGAAATAAGCCGAGTTCTGTCGAGTGCGACCATCTATCTAAGGCCAATCGTTGCCGAGAGGCTCATGCGATTCCCGAGAGCATAGCGAGCCGCTATTAAATGCTCCCATACCAATCTTGCACCGAGTGGGGTTTACAGCGCGCTTCCGTCGCCGGAGCGCGGGTGAGCTCTTACCTCGCCTTTCCATCCTTACCCATTGCTGGGCGGTTTCTTTCTGTTGCACTTTCCCTGGAGTCGCCTCCGCCGGGTGTTACCCGGCACTCTGCCCTGTGGTGCTCGGACTTTCCTCACCCGCTTGCACGGGCGCGGTCGCCTTTCTTACTCAATTCTTTATTCTGTTGTCAAAGCCTATTGATTGCGGCGCTATTGAATAGTTCGCTCGCGCAGTTTACTCGTTGCCGTAGAGGATTCTGCCGCAGTTTTCGCATTCGACAATGCCGTCCGTGGTTGCAATCTTTTTGAGCATCACCATCGGCAGAGACATATTGCACCCGCCGCACTTGCTGTTGACAATCTTCGCGATCGGCACCACGTGATGCTGCTTCACTTGATTGTACCGCTCCAGCAGAGCCGGGTCGACGGTCTTACTCAGCGAAGCAAGCTTCTCATCATGACGATCCAGCTCGCCTTGCCGCGCTACCCTCTCCTCCTCACACTGCACACGCAGCGTGTCGTATTCCTTCTTCGCCTTATTCGCGGCGCGTGCGGTGGTTTGATATTCTTCCGATGCTTTATCGATTTCGCCAAGCAGCGTTTTCGCCTCGCGAACACCCTGCGAAATCTCACGATTGAGCCTCTCGATATCTCCCTTGAGCTCGGTCATCTCTTCCGCCGTGCTCTCCTCGTCCTGCTTAATGGTGTCGAGCTCTGCGCTTTCCACCTGTAATCTTGCTTCCAGCTTGCTCACCTGATCGGTCAGTTTGGTGAGCTGCTGCTCGTATGCTTCGATGTCCTCGGAAAGCTTTGCAATCACCGCCTGCTGATTTTTGAGCTGCTTGTGCAGCTTGTTCAGCTGGAGTCTTGCGGGAGTGGTGCGAATCTCGTTTTCAACGGCATTCTTCGCGACCTCAGCCTCCTGATAGGCCCATAGTGCTTCCATCTTTCTCACGGCATTTCCCTCCTCAAAGGCGCACAAACGGACTCCCGCCCGTACGCGATAACTGATATTGTACACCAAAACAATCGTTCTGTAAACGTTTCATCAGTGGCTCCAGTACGACTGCTTCCGTTTCATAGTGCCCGGCAATGATCAGGCTCAGCCCAATCGTCTGCGCGTCCAGCGCATCCGAATGCTTGAGCTCGCCGGTGAGCAGCACGTCTGCCCCCTGCGCAGAGGCGTGAACCACGCTGCTTCCGCCGCTTCCGCCCATGACCGCAACGCGCGAAATCATCCGATCGGGCGCACCCGACACCGCAATGCTTGCGTGCAGCGCCATCTCCACGCGCTTGGAAAAGCTTTCCAACGTCTCCGGCTCTTTTAGCGTTCCGACTCTGCCGACCCCTTCGTCAAAGGGGATCGCTTCCCGGATGCCAAACAGCGTACAGAGCGTGTCGTTTACGCCGCCGTGCGCCGCGTCCAAATTGGTATGCGCGGCAAAAAGTCCGATGCCGTTTCGCACCAGCACGCAGGCCGCCGCCGTCGCAGGATCACTATAGGCAAGGCGTTTGACCGGGTGAAAGAACAGCGGATGATGCGTCAGCACAAGATCCGCGCCCCAAGCAGTAGCTTCCTCGGCCACCGTCTTTGTGCAATCCAGTGCGACGAGAACGCGGTTGATCTCCGTGTGATCCGGCTCAATCAAGAGCCCGGGATTATCAAACTCCAGCGCAAGCTCTTTGGGCGCAATGCGCTCCATCGCCGCGGTAAATTCGTGTATTTTCATGGTTTATTCTCCCAATTTTCTAAAATTCGTTCCAGTTGTGCCGCTTGCTCGTGCAGCGCGTCCGCTTGTTGCGTTCTGAGTTTTCGCCGACTGGTGGCGAGCATTTTCTCTGCCAGCGGCTTCATCAGCGGTTCCCGCCGCAAAAAAGCCATGTATCCCAGCGAAAAGCAACCGTTCGGCCAGCCTTCCGGCAGCGTTTGTTTTTGCGCTTTCGGTTGGCCAACCGAGAACACCTGATAGTACCGGCCGGCGTCGAGCACCACACAATCATCCAAAACGGGATAGTTCCGCTCGTAGAGCCATCGCCGGATATCCTCCGCCGCGCGCATGGGTTGGAGGACGCATTTTGTTGCGCCTTTCAGCGGTGGATCAACATTCAGAATCTGTGCCATCAGCGTGCCGCCCATGCCGAGAATCGCGATTGCGTCCGCTTCCCCTGAGGCAAGCGGCAGCAGTCCGTCGCCAAGCCGTGTTTCCACGCGGTCTTGTGCGCCGATCTGCCGGATCAGCCGCTCCGCTTTTTTGAGGGAAGGTTCGCTGATATCGATCGCGATGCAGTGCTGCGCGAGGTCTCGCTGAATCAGCGCGCAGCTCAGCCGCCCGTGGTCACACCCCACGTCCGCGACCACCTGCGCGCCGGAAAGAAGCTCAATTGCGCAATCCAGCCGCTCACGCGGGTGAATCCTCTGCCCATCTAGTTGCATATATTCTTATTATAAAAAACAATCGGGCAAAATGCAAACCTTGAACCGACAACTATTGTGCGCGCTTTTGTGTCGTTTGCGCAATTTTGCCGGATAAAAAACGCCGGATGTCCGGCGCTTTGTGGAAACTTTGCTGCTCATGATTTGCGAATCAGACGCAAATCGCTTTCTTCGGTTCCACGCGGTCGATCGGGCCTCCGCCGAGGCAGACATCGCCCTGATAGAACACAACCCACTGCCCGGGCGTTACCGCGCGCTGGGGCTGATCAAATACAACATGCGCACCCGCGCCGTCGATGCTCACCTGCACCGCCTGATCCGGCTGGCGATAGCGAAACTTCGCCGTGCACGAAAACGTCTGCGCCGGCGCTGTTCCGGCAATCCAATTGACCTTTTCCGCATCGAGCGAGAGCGAAAACAGTTCGTCGTGTTCGCCCTGCTGCACGATGAGCAGATTACGTTTGAGGTCTTTGCCGATGACAAACCAGCTTTCGCCGCTGCCGTCGCTGCGACCGCCGATGCCGAGGCCCTTGCGTTGACCGAGTGTGTAATACATCAGTCCGTCGTGTCGCGCGATCACGCGGCCTGTTTCGTCCACCATGTCACCCGGCTGCGCAGGTAGATACTGCATCAAAAATTGCTTAAAATTCCGCTCGCCGATGAAGCAAATTCCCGTTGAGTCCTTCTTTGCGGCGTTGCTCAACCCCGACTCCTGTGCGAGTTTCCGCACTTCAGACTTTTGCAGTTCCCCGATCGGGAACATCGCATTCTTGAGCTGCTCCTGTGTCAATCCCGCAAGAAAGTAGGTTTGATCCTTGCCGAAATCCCGTGCGCGCAGGAGTTTGACTCCGTTGGTCTTATCCAGCCGCGCATAGTGCCCGGTTGCAAGTGTCTCTGCACCTGTGGACACCGCAAAGTCGAGAAACGCGCGAAACTTGATTTCGCAGTTGCAGAGTACGTCCGGGTTCGGCGTTCTGCCGCGCGCGTACTCCTCGAGAAAATACGAAAACACGCGGTCGCGATATTCCCGCGCAAAGTTGACCGTGTAGTAGGGAATTCCGATGAGGGAGCAAACGCTTTTTACGTCTTCATAATCGCTTGCCGCGGTACAGACGCCTGTTTCCTCGTCCTCCTCTTCCCAGTTTTTCATAAACACGCCAACAACGTCGTGCCCCTGCTGTTTGAGCAGCAGTGCGGCAACGGCGCTGTCGACTCCGCCGGACATGCCAACCACGACATGGCCGGTATGCAAATTACCCATGGTTCTACTTGCCTCGTTCTCTCCGAAGCCGCGAAGGTTAGTCGGCCAAGACGGTGGTAAGCATGTATCCTTCGTCCTCCAGAACGGCGCCAGCCGTCTTGAGCACGGTAGAGGGGTTCATGTCGGACTTAATCTTCGCGTCGCCCATGTCAACAGAAACGACCTCGAAGCCGGATTCCTTGAGAATTCTCGTCACCTTGCTCACGCAGTGCGTGCATCCCATGCCGTCAATCTTCAATCGATAGGTATTCATGAAACCATCCTCCTTTTGTTGTTAAAACATCATACCACGCGTCTTTGGCGTTGTTCGATGACTTTATCACATTACGATGACGAAATATGTAAAGTCCTTATAATCGCGGCTCATTTTTTGCCAATTATATGTTTCGACCTGCGCGCGCGTATTCCTGCTTTTTTTTGTTTTGCCCGTGAGTGAAGAAAGCGGTGTATAGCCAACCGCGCTCCTTGACAAATCTGCCGTTTTCCTGCGATAATATGCGGTGACTGACAAATAAGGAGCATAAAAAAACATGGCAGCTCAATCGGAAAAACCTTCCTGGTATACAATGGATTCGATCGTCTCGCTCTGCAAAGGGCGCGGCTTTGTCTACCCCGGCAGTGAGATCTATGGCGGACTCGCCAATAGTTGGGATTACGGCCCTCTCGGCGTGGAGTATAAAAACAACATCAAGCGTGCCTGGTGGAGAAAATTTGTTCAGGAGTCACCGTATAACGTCGGCATGGACGCGGCGATTCTGATGAACCCCGAAACCTGGGTTGCCAGCGGACACGTGGGCGGTTTTTCCGACCCGTTGATGGACTGTAAAGGTTGCCGCGCGCGCTTTCGCGCAGATAAACTCATCGAAGACTATGCCGCGGAGCACAATCTCAGCGACATCCATCCCGATGGCTGGACAAACGCGCAGATGGAGGAGTTCATCAAAGAAAAGGGGATCGTCTGCCCGGAATGCGGCAAGACGGATTTCACCGGCATCCGCAAGTTTAACCTGATGTTCAAAACCTTTCAGGGCGTGACGGAAGATTCCGCATCGGAGCTCTATCTGCGCCCCGAAACCGCGCAGGGCATCTTCGTCAACTTCAAAAACGTGCAGCGCACCACACGCAAAAAACTGCCATTTGGCATCGCGCAGGTCGGCAAATCCTTCCGCAACGAGATCACGCCCGGCAACTTCATCTTCCGCATCCGTGAGTTTGAGCAGATGGAGCTGGAGTTCTTCTGTGCGCCCGGCACCGATATGGAATGGTACCATTTCTGGAAAGATTACTGCCACAAGTTCCTGCTTGCCCTCGGCATGAAGGACGATAGCATCCGCCTGCGCGAGCACGAGCAGGAAGAACTTTCGCACTACAGCAAGGGCACGACGGATATTGAGTTCATGTTCCCGTTTGGCTGGGGCGAGCTCTGGGGCATTGCCGACCGTACGGATTTCGACCTCAAGAGCCACGCCGATCACAGCGGTGAAAACTTTGAGTATCTCGACCCATACACCAACGAGAAATTCATCCCCTATTGCGTGGAGCCGTCCCTCGGCGCGGATCGCGTCGCGCTCGCGTTCCTCTGCAACGCCTACGAAGAGCAGGCGCTCGAAGGCGGCGATGTCCGCACTGTGTTGCATCTGCATCCCGCGCTCGCGCCGTTTAAGTGCGCGGTGCTTCCGCTGAGCAAGAAACTCAGTGAACAAGCGCAGGTGATCTATGAAAAGCTCGCCAAGAAATTCATGGTGGACTTTGACGAGACGGGTTCCATCGGTAAACGCTACCGCCGCGAGGACGAAATCGGTACGCCGTATTGCGTCACGGTGGACTTTGAAACCGAGACCGATGGCCGCGTAACCGTGCGTGATCGCGACACAATGGAGCAGATTCGTCTGCCGATCGATGAACTCACAGCCTATATTGAAGCCCGGTTGGACTTCTAATCTCAAGCCATACAAGCCCCCGCGTTCTGCGCGGGGGCAATTGTTTCTATAGTTTAGTTTTCGTATAATAGACGCAAACAACTTCATCTTTCGTGCAGTTTTTGTATCATAGGCGGAAATGACTTCATTCTTGCAGACAAAATCATTCGACAGGAAACGATATGGCAGAAATTACCGGCGTCGTCAACTCCATCATCTACCGCAACAGCGAAAATGGCTGGACGGTTTTAGAGTTTTGCCCTGATGAAGGGGAAAAACTCACCGTCGTCGGCGCGCTGCCGCTGGCAAACGTTGGCGAGCGGTTGGAGCTTGTTGGTGAACACGCATCCCACCCGAAATATGGCAGCCAGTTTAAGGTTGCTTCTTACCATACTGTTGCCCCGGCGACGCTCTCCGCAATTGAAACCTATCTTGGCAGCGGGCTTATCAAAGGGGTTGGCCCTGCGACAGCGCGCGCCATCGTCGCCACATTTGGCATGGATACCCTCGCCATATTGGACGAAGACCCGCTCCGCCTGTCCGAAATACCAGGAATCGGCGCGAAGCGACGGGATCTCATTCTCGCAAGCTATACGGAAAATCGCATGATGCGGGATATTCTCCTCGCGCTGGAACCATACGGGGTTACGGTCAATCAGGCATACAAGCTCTTCAAAATTTACGGAGAGCTGTGCCTTGCGCGTATTGAAGAAGACCCGTATCAGATCATCAAGGACGTAGACGGCATCGGCTTTGTCACGGCGGATAAAATCGCGCAAAACGTCGCCGGGTTTTCATCCGATTCCGAATCCCGCCTGCGCGCGGGGCTTCTCTATGCCCTCTCCATGGCGGCAAACGAATATGGGCACACCTATCTTCCCAGAACATCATTGCTCAACTACTCTATGAAGCTGCTCGGCGCACCGGAAGAACGCCTGAACGAGACGCTGGATGTGTTGCTTTCGCGAAACGAGGCGGTGCAGCAGTATGTCGGCGAGACGGAATCAATCTTCCTGCCGTATTTTGAACGCATCGAAACGTATATTGCTGAAAAGCTGCTCAAGCTCTCACAAAAACCCATCGAAAATCCGTTTTTTGACTTCGCGGCGATTCAATCCGCGCAGAAGCTGGAGCTCTCTAATCAGCAGCGTGGTGCGGTACTTTCCGCTCTCAACGAAGGTGCGCTGGTCATCACCGGTGGCCCCGGCACGGGCAAAACGACGATTATCCGCTTCATCACCGCCATCATGGAGGAGATCGGGTTGGAGGTTGCGCTCACCGCGCCCACAGGACGTGCCGCAAAGCGCATGAGCGACGCAACCGGACACGAAGCTAAGACGATCCACCGCCTGCTGGAATATGTCCCCGGAGAGGGATTTTTACGAAATGCAGATGACCCGCTGTATGTCGACATGGTCATCGTGGACGAGATGAGCATGGTAGACGCGATGTTGATGAATGCGCTGCTCAAAGCAATTCCAATCGGTACGCGCCTCATTCTCGTGGGAGATGCGGATCAGCTGCCCTCTGTTGGCGCGGGCGACGTCCTCCGGGACATCATCAGCAGCGATACGATTCGCGTGGTACGGTTGGACGAAATCTTCCGGCAGGCGCAATCGAGCATGATCGTCACCAACGCACACCGGATCAACGAAGGGGTTGCCCCGCTTCTTGATGTGCCGGAAAGCGACTTTCTCTTTGAAGATGTCGCATCCCAGGATCGCATTTTAGATCGCATTTTGCACGTCTGCACACATCCCGGGCAGGTGCTGGATACGCGCGAGCCGCTGCTGGATGTGCAGATTTTAGCGCCGATGAAAAAAGGCGTGTTGGGCGTCTATAACATCAACGCAAAGCTGCAGGCGGCGCTCAACCCGCCAGCTCCCCATAAGCATGAGCACATCAGCGGAGATTCTATTTTCCGCGAGGGCGACCGTGTGATGCAGATGAAGAACAACTACAAGATCGAATGGCGCAAGAAGCTGCCAAACGGCGGCAGCGAAGACGGCACAGGTGCATTTAACGGGGACCTTGGCACCATCTGCCAAATTCACGAAAACGACCGAGCGTTGAGCGTGATCTTTGACGACGAACGCCTCGCGGTGTTTGACTATACACATATCGACGAGCTAGAACTCGCGTATTGCATTTCGATTCACAAGAGCCAGGGCAGCGAATTCCCGATTGTGATTCTGCCGATGTTTGGCGCGGCTTCCCCAATGATGACGCGCAACCTGCTCTATACTGCCGTGACCCGCGCAAAACGGCAGGTTGTCTGTATCGGGCGCAGAGATGCGCTCATGAGCATGGTCAACAATAACCGCACGGACAGGCGCTATACCGCGCTATGCAACCGCCTTAGCGACCTAAAAGGCCTCGGCGTATGAGCGCAACGTCCAACACATTGCTTGGCAAGTTGCTCGACATGCTCTACCCGCCGGACGTCGCTTGCGCGCTCTGCGGTCGCGAGACGCTGCTTGGCAATAATCGCCTCTGTGATATCTGTCGCGCCTCGCTTGCGCCCTCTCCCGCGCTTCATTGCCCGCCCCAGCTGGACGGCATTGTCGCAGCTTTCCGGTACGCAGGCGCTGCGCGAAACGGCATCCGCGCATTGAAGTATCAAGGACAAGCGCGCCTTGCCCCGTTTTTTGCGGATGCAATCACGATTCCACCCGAATGGCAAATCGATTGTGTGGTTCCCGTGCCGCTGCATCCGCTCAAACGCTGGCTTCGCTCCTATAATCAAAGTGAGTTGATTGCTAAGGAGCTTTGTGCGCGCTTACGAATACCGCAGCAGAGCAGCCTTCTTCGGCGCACACGGTTCACCAAATCCCAAACGACTCTCAGCGGCTTTGAGCGCGCAAAAAATGTCTCTCAGGCGTTCTCTGCTCTACCTGCTGTGCGTGGCAAGTCCATCCTGCTGATTGACGACGTCACCACAACACACAGTACGCTGCTCGCCTGCGCGATTGCGCTGAGAGCTGCCGGCGCTGCCCGCGTCTATGCCGCCAGTGCCACCGCTGCCACACATGATTCCGATCGAGAATCCATTGATTGACTGCACAAAACCGCCCGTTCTCATTCGAACAGGCGGTTTTTGATTGAATAGCGTTTATATCGTTTGGTTTTTACCGGCTTGTCTGCCAGAGAAAAAGATGATTACAATCAGGATTCCCACGCAGACAAACGCCGTGTTCCAGTTCCCCGTCCAGTCAAAGAGCCACCCGCCGAGAATCGGGCCTAGCGCACCAAAGCCGTATCCCAGCGACTGCACCATGCCGGAGAGGCTTGTGGCGCGGCTTGCGTCCTTCGTCCGCAGACTAATGAGTAGCATGCAAAGATTGAAGCAGGAGCCCGTAGAGAAGCCGTAGAGCATCACGCAGACGGTCAGCAGCGCGGTGGATTTCGCGAACGCCAACCCGCAAAGTGAGGCGATATAGAGCACTGCTACAATTGAAATCAACCCGCGCTGGTCTTTCAACCGCGGCGCAATGGCGGGAATGATAAATGCGGCCGGAATAGTCGTTAATTGAAACGCAAAAGCAAGATACCCTGCGGTTTCGGGTGTGAGCCCTTTGCTGATTGCAATGGTCGGCAGCCATGCCGCAAAAAAATAGAAGAGAAACGATTGCGCGCCCATGAGCACGGTCAACCACCACGCAATCCCCGTGCGCCAAACAGAACGCTCCGGCTGACTCTCAATCGTTTGCGTTGCGCTAGATGGTTGTTGAATGGAAAGCGTTCTCTGCGGCAGCCAAACAAATAATCCAATCAGGGCTAGAACCGCCCATACGACGAGCGAGTTTCTCCATCCCATATCCGGTAATTTCGAAATCGGATAGCTTATCGCGGCCGAAACCGCAGCAAACGAGGTCATTGAGATGGTAAATGCGCCCGTCGCAAGCCCAATCCGTTCTGGAAAACATGCTTTGATGATTCCGGGAACAAGCACGTTGCCGATCGCAATACCCGCGCCAAGCAGCAGTGTCCCCGCAAACAAGCCGGCATTTCCAGCAAACGAGCGGATAATGACGCCAAGAAAGATTGCAACGACGGCCGCAAGCAATGTTTTTCCGGCACCAAGCGCATCGCTGATGCGCCGCACAAACGGTGAAAGCACTGCGAACATGATGAGCGGGATCGTCGTCAGCAGCCCAAATACCCCGTTGCTGAATGGTAGTTCCCCCTTCATCGAAGAAACCAATGGTCCAACGGCGGTGATCGGCGCGCGAAGATTCACCGCAACAAAGATCAGCCCAATGAACAGCAAAAGATTGAACGGCCGCTTGTGTGTGTTCTGTTCTGACAAATCAGATATTTCCTTTCATTTCGTGTACCATTTTCGTCACTCGAGTTCGTCCGGAATGAAATGTGTATTACATAAGCCATGGTAATGGCTCCCGCGATTCACCGTGAGCTTTAGCACACAATAATCGGGGTCTTTCACGCCTTTAGAATAATATTTTTCAAAGCCTTCTCTCCAGAGGAATATACGCGTATTTTCATCTGTACAAACTTCAATATCTCCGGTAAACAGCACGCCTTGGAAGTGGTCGGAATCACACTAATAGATCGAAGCTCTCGGGTTTCTGAGAAGCGCTGTGATTTTTCCTGAAGAAGTGTTGGTTGATAAGTATTGTGTTCCAATTTGTTCGTGTTCCAGGATCAACATCGCGCGTGTAACAGGGTAACCTTCCTCGTCAACATACGACAGAAAAGCGGTGTTGCTGCTTCTCCGTAGCGTCCAGATCGCATCAAACACGTCTTGCTTCATTTGATCCCCCCCTCTCAACTACTGTAACTCAATATAATAAAGGGTGATGTCCGCATAGGTTCTGTCATCCGTCCGAAACCTGCCTGGAATCATGACAGCGGGTTTGCAATCTGAATTTTTATATGCGAGAACATTAATCGACATGCTGCACCCAATATTGCAGAAATTTGAATGCGAAAATAATAAGAACGCACCCTCATTCTCCTCGAATAAGAGTGCGCTACGGTGGCGGAGGGCCAGGGATTCGAACCCTGGGTCCCTTTCGGGACACGGCATTTCGAGTGTTCCCACCCCAACCGAAATTACTGTTGGTTAGCGGAAGTTATTATACTTTAAAAACCCAGGTAAATCAAGCGTTTTTGCGAAAAAAACCTGCTATCCCGCACCACACGGGCAAAGTTCGAATAAGGCCCAAAAAACCGGATTTTTACCCATTTTGGATAGAACTCGGATAGAACTACCGAGATTTCTATCATAATT
>DLGD01000038.1:0-82858 GCA_002482505.1 Christensenella sp. UBA7703
CTAATCAACGGGGTTCAGTTCAGAATGGATCGCTCCTTTTTTACGCGTACCAAAAGGAGTTGCCCATTTTTTGGACAACCCCCATGTGTTGCTTGTACTATATTACTTTTAACCCGAAATCGCCTTTTTGATGCGCCATGTTTCGCTTTCGTTGAGCAAAAGCGTCAGGTGCGTGCCATCTTCCTCATGCGATTCCGCGAGGATTGTCGCGCTCTGGCGGATCATCTGCATGGCACCATGCTTATCATATGGCACGACGACATCCAGCTTCACCTGCGTCTTGGCGAGCGCCTCCTCGATTGCATGCAGGAGGGAGTCGATTCCCGCGCTGCTTACCGCGCTGATGGCAACGCCGCCGCTGCGCGGCTTCGCTTCCGGTTTGTCGATCTTGTTGTATACCTCGATTCTCGGCGTATCCAGCGCGCCAAGAGAACCCAAAACCTCCTCGACCACGCGCATCTGCACCTCGAAGTACTCACTGGAACTATCCACGACATGCAGCACCAGATCCGCGTCGTTCACCTCGTCCAGCGTGGAACGAAACGCGTTGACCAGATCGTGCGGGAGTTTGTTGATGAACCCGACCGTGTCACTCAAAAGGCACTCCGTGCCGTTTGGCAGCGTGATCTTACGAACAATCGGATCGAGCGTGGCAAAGAGCTTATCCTCAGCCAGCGCATCCGCACCGGAGAGCAGGTTGAGCAGGGTCGATTTGCCCGCGTTGGTGTAGCCCACCAGCGCTACGACCGGAATCGGGTTTGCCGCCCGTTTTGCCCGGCGAAGGCCGCGCTGCTTCTCGATCTCGTTTAGTTCCTGTTCGAGCTCAAACACGCGCCTGCGGATTCTGCGGCGGTCGATCTCCAGCTTTTTTTCGCCGGGACCGCGCATACCAACACCGGAGGCACCTTGGCGCGAGAGCACCTTGCCCATGCCGAGCAAGCGCGGCAGGCGATATTTCAGCTGCGCCAGCTCAACCTGTAATTTACCTTCACGGGACTGCGCCCTCTGCGCAAAGATGTCGAGGATCAGCATCGTGCGGTCGATGATCGGCAACCCCAGCACCAGCTCCAGATTTCTAAGCTGGATGGCGGTCAGCTCGTCGTCAAACACGAAGATATCCGCCTCGCACGCGGAGGCAAGCAGTGCGAGCTCTTCCGCCTTGCCGCTGCCGATATAGGTCGCAGCGTCTACCGCGCGCCTGCGCTGCTGCTCCTTGGCGACGACCTTGATGCCCGCGGTTTGGCAAAGCTCAGCAAGTTCGCCGAGTGTATCATATCCGTCTGCGGACTCAATTCCCGCGAGAACCGCGCGGTCGGGCTTGATCTCGACGATGTTATAGGTGTCGCTCAGCAGCCGCTTGTCTGCCTCGAAGATCGCGTCCATGAGCTGTTTTTGCGGTAGATGGTGCGCGCGCATCGGCCCGTGCCAAACAGGCACGCGCTCCTCGCCTTCCATCTCGCCGACAAACGCGGCATAGACGCTGCTTGCCCGGCCATCCTTCACGCCGATGGCGCACATTGCGTCAAGGCGCAACGCGTTGAGCGAACCCAGGTCCACATCCGAAAGATACCCTGTCTCGTTCGGGTGTGTATGGATGCAGCGAACCCCGCTGAGGCGGTCGATGTTGCGCACAAGGCGCATCTCCTCCATATGGACGGAGTGATCGTCCCCGACGCGGATATCTTCAATTTTGCCAACGCGGGAAACATAGATCAGCACCTCGCGGTTGATGATCGAGGTGAAGTGCACGAGCGCATCGCAAACTTCGTCCGAGAGGAACTCGTCCGCGGACATTTCCATATCGTAGAGCAGCATCATTTCGTTGAGGACGATGTCCCGAATGCCGCCCGTATTACCGTGAATTTCTCGTTTCATGTTCTGTTGTGTGCGTTCCGTTTCTGCCGAAATCCAGCCTTGACCGTCTTCCAGCGTTTTTTCTGTTGTGTGTATCATACCATCCCTCCCGAATACTGACAATGAAAAGCGAATTCTGCATGTATAGAGGAGCAAAAAGCCTGAAGGACTGCTCCCTCAGGCTCTTTTCTCTTCGTCCGCCGCTCTAATCCAACGATTGACGGAGAGTTTTTTATTGACACAAGCCTTATTTGACGTTCTTATCCTCTTCGTCAAAGTTGAACGCAGAAGATGGCATGGAGGATGCGCCTTTTGCAGCCCCTTGGTTTGTCTTTGCCTGCGCGTTTTTATCGACGTATTTGCGCATCTTGACAACCAGTAGAACGATGAGCCCCAGCGTCACGGCCAGCGCAACATAAGAGATGACGTCAAACACCACCGGAGTCAGGAAGGAAAACGCACCGAGGTCTTTTAGGGCGACCCAATCATAGGCTGCTTTGGCGGTTTCCGTCGCGGGTGTAACTTCCTGATAGGCATAAAACGTGTTGCGCAGAAGCGAAGCCGCGCTGTTGATGACCATCGCGATGCCGAGGAAGATGTAGATCTTGCGCGAAAGCGCCTTAAACTCTTCCTCTTTGCCTTCCTTGATGTTCTCTACGCTGTAGAGCTTCCCTTTGCCGATGATGCCCGCATAGAGCACGTAGAAAGAAACGGCGAGCAGCAGCCAGTCAAACATGGCAAACGATCCAGACATATGTGTGTTCTCCTTGCAAATTTGTTTTGGTTCGGGTAAAAGCGGTTATATCTTCTTGAGTTTCGGGCCGTTTGCCGTATCCTCAACGGTGTAGCCCAGCTCTTTAAGCGCATCGCGGATTTCGTCCGCCCGTGCAAAATTCTTCGCTTTTCTGGCAGCTTGGCGTTCTTCCAGCAGCGCGGTCGCTTCCGCCGGAAACTCCTCGGCTTTATCGTGTGTGAGTAGCCCAAGCACCCCGGTGAGTTCGCCAAAGAGCGCCTTGCCTGCCTCAAGTGCGGCTTTCCCGCGCGGCTCGGTGACAAAGGTGTTCGCGGCGCGCGCAAACTCAAAGAGTACTCCGATGGCATCCGCCGTGTTCAGGTCGTCGTCCATCGCCTCGTTAAAGCGCGCCTTGAAGTCTGCAAGCTGCGCGAGAAACACCGCATCCTCCGCGGTCTCAGCGGGCGCGATCTTCGCCTCGCCGAGGCGCTCCTTCGCGGTGCGGAGACGCTCCAGCGCGGTCTGCGCCTGTAGGATCAGATCACGCGAAAAGTTTACGGGGTTTCGGTATTGCACACCAAGCATGAACATCCGCACGGCTTCGAGGTCAAATTCCTTTGCGATGTCGCGCACGGTGAAGAAGTTATTCAGTGACTTGCTCATCTTCTGGTTGTCCACGTTGATATAGCCGTTGTGCATCCAGTAACGCGCAAAGGGATGTCCCGTCGCGGCCTCGCTCTGCGCAATCTCATTTTCGTGGTGCGGGAAGATCAAATCCTGTCCGCCGCCGTGAATATCGAACGTCTCGCCGAGGATGGACATGCTCATCGCCGAGCACTCGATATGCCAGCCAGGCCTGCCCTTACCCCAGGGGGAATCCCAGCTTGGTTCACCGGGCTTTTCCGCCTTCCAGAGCGCGAAATCGAGCGG
Organism: Christensenella sp. UBA7703; assembly: GCA_002482505.1. Lineage (GTDB taxonomy): Bacteria > Bacillota > Clostridia > Christensenellales > CAG-138 > UBA7703. The sequence continues at coordinate 3,518 of DLGD01000038.1, forward strand.
GTCTCGCTTGGCTTCGTCGGGGTCTACTCGCGCGCCGTTCTCCAGATCGTCAATATTCTGTCCGGAGAGCTTGCCGTAACCCGAAAAACTGCGGACGGAGAAATAGACGTCTCCTTCCGGAGTGGCATAGGCGTGCCCTTTTTCGATGAGGGAGCTGACCAGCGCGATGATCTCGCCGATGTGTTCCGTCGCGCGCGGGTTTACGCTCGCGCGGCGCACACCAAGCGCGTCCGCGTCGTGATAATATTCTTTGATGAAACGCTCGCCGAGTTCCTTGACTGACGTGCCCTCTTCGTTTGCCCGGCGGATCATCTTGTCGTCAATGTCCGTAAAGTTCTGCACAAAGCGCACGTTGTAGCCGCGATATTCCAGATAGCGGCGCAGTGTGTCAAATACGATAAACGGGCGCGCATTGCCGATGTGGAAATAATTGTAGACCGTTGGCCCGCAGGCATACATCGAAATCTGCCCCGGCACGAGCGGCACGAGTTCTTCCTTCTTGCGCGTCATCGTATTGTAGATTTGCATGATCGTTCCTCCGTGTATTGTTCACTATATCACAGTTTTGATTGCATCGCCTGATAAATTTCTGATGCAGCGCCGCATTCAGCTTTTTTTCTCTGAAAGCGCGGCTTCCAGCGCGTCCAGCCGCTGCTTGAGCTGTTCAAGCTGCAGTTCAACCGGATCCGGCAGGTCGGTCTGGTTGAGATCGACCCCGTCTTCACCGGATAACCCTTCCGTTCTGCGGACGCATTTGTCCGTCTCGCTGCACTCGCAGTTGCCGTCGTCGCACATGCCGACACGTTCGCACGGCACCTTGCAGCCATAGAGCCGCACCACGTGCCCCGGAACGCCGACCACAGTGGAAAACGGCGGAACATCCTTGAGCACGACCGCGCCCGCGCCAATCTTTGCATGGCTGCCGACCGTCACGGGGCCAAGCACCTTGGCGCCGGCCGAGATCGTCACATGATCCCCGATCGTCGGGTGGCGTTTTCCGGTGTCTTTCCCCGTTCCACCAAGGGTTGCGCCCTGAAAGATGGTTACGTCGTCGCCGATGACGGCGGTTTCGCCGATCACAACGCCAACGCCATGATCGATGAAGAGGCGCTCTCCGATGGTTGCGCCCGGGTGAATGTCGATCCCCGTGGTAAAGCGGCACCATTCGGAGGTCATCCGCGCAAGCAGATACATCTTGTGGCGATAGAATCGATTGGCTCTTCTATGCATACGCACGGCACGAAAGCCGGGATAGCAGAGCATGATCTCCCAGATGGATTTTGCGGCGGGGTCTCTTTTTAGCACCGCCTGCAGATCGCTTTTCAGCGTTTTAAACATAGAACTCCGGTTTCCTTTCATGGCGGCACCTTTCCGCCTGAAACAAATAAAATATGCGCGACCATCATAAAGACGATTGCGCATCGCGGTTCCACTTTATTTGGAGACACCAGTTCGGAATCTCCCGCTCAAGGCTGTAACGCAGCCGCTGCGTCCGCCGATACTCGTTTAGCCAGATTCTGGCTTGCGCTTTGTCGGCGGCGGCTCTCGGAAGGCACTTCTGCGGCTCTGGTTCAGGTCGGCTTTCAGCCGGTGGCCAACCCTCTCTTGGAACGCTCGCGGTCCGCTTACTCTTTTCCGATAAACGCCAGTAAACTATGATTGATACCTTAGTTTATGTGAAATCTATTTGCTATGTCAAGATGTAATGTGATGAACTCACCAAGTAAACGCACCCGATTTCACGACTTGCCCCCTTGTCAAATCCGAGTTTCTGGGCGATAATAAATTGTTTTAGAGTATTTTATAGGTGATCGAGGAGAACTTGGTTATGAGAATGAGTGAACTGATCGGCGAACGCTACAAAGAAAAACCCGCAGACTGTACCATTGAAAGCCATGCGCTGATGGTGCGCGGCGGTTATATCAAGCAGGTTAACACCGGGGTCTACACGCTTCTGCCGCCCGCACGACGCATTACGCAGAAGATTGAGCGCATCATCCGCGAGGAGATGGACGCAATCGACGGGCAGGAAGTGCTCTTCCCCGTCGTACTGCCTGCCGATCTTTGGAAGGAGAGCGGCAGATTCACCAGCGTTGGCAAGGAGCTTGTGCGCCTCACCGACCGCATGGGTGCGGAGATGGTGCTCGGCATGACGCACGAGGAAGCCGCAGTGCATCTCGCGCGCGACGCAGCCAAGAGCTATGCCAAATATCCGTTCATGATCTATCAGCTGCAGACCAAGTTCCGCGACGAACCGCGCGCGCGCGGCGGCCTCATCCGCGTACGCGAATTTACGATGAAGGATGCCTATTCCTTCCACACCAATCAGGCGGATCTGGAAGCGTATTATGAGCGCTGCTATGTTGCCTATGAGCGCATCTTCAAGCGCGCGGGCTGCAAAAACGTCATCGCCGTGCTGTCCGACTCCGGCATGATGGGCGGCCGCGTCTCGCATGAATTCATGCTGCTCACCGCCATCGGCGAAGACACGCTCGTGCTCTGCGACGAGTGCGGATTCAAGGCAAACATCGAAGCCTGCGCCAGCGTGGTGGATAATTCCGCGCTTTTTGCAACCGAGCCTCTCACCCTCGTGTCCACACCGGAGATGGCGACCATCGAGGAGGTTGCAACCTTTCTCCATAAGCCGCACAACGCGACCTGCAAGGCTGTGGTCTATCAGCGCAACGCGGACGATAGCTATGTGATCGCCTTTGTGCGCGGAGACCTTGAGGTGCACGAAACCAAGCTGCGCAATACCATCGGTGCGGAGATTCATCCTGCCGTGATCACGCCAGAGAGCGGCATCGTCGCGGGATTCATAGGGCCAACGGGCCTCGACACCAGGAAGATCACCGTGCTGTTTGACCGCTCGCTGGAAGGCATCGGCGCGGTCGTCTGCGGCGCGAACAAGCAGGACTATCACTACACCGGCTTCAACATCGAGCGCGACTACGGCAAGGTCTCCTATGTGGACGTTGCCCGCGCGATTCCCGGCGGCATCTGCCCAGTCTGCGGGAAACCCACACTGCACATCAGCAACGGTATCGAGGTTGGCAACATCTTCCAGCTGGGAGACAAGTACACCAAGAGCATGAACATGCAGTATCTCGACGAAAACGGCGCGCTGCAATACCCGATCATGGGCTGCTATGGCATCGGCGTTGGCCGCCTTGCCGCGAGCGTCTGTGAGGAGAGCCACGATGAATACGGCCCCGTCTGGCCGATCAGCATCACCCCCTGGGAAGCACAGATCTGCGTGCTCCGCGCCGATCAGGAAGAGCCCAAGCGTGTTGGCGAGGCGCTCTATGCCGCGCTGCAGAAAGCGGGTGTGGAGACGATCATCGATGATCGCATGGTCAGCGCAGGTGTTGTGTTCTCGGAAGCCGACCTCATCGGCGCGCCGATTCGCCTCACCGTCAGCCCCCGCAACCTTGCCGACGGTATGGTGGAGCTCACCACGCGTGACAAGCGCGTAAAGAAACAGGTTCCCGTTGCGGAGGCGCTCTCCGCCGTGCTCACGCTCAAAGCAGAACTCTTTGCGGAGCTGAATCGCGAATAACCCCCCAGCGTATCTTCCCGAAGCGCGTGCGGAATAGCGCGCCCTCCTATCACGAATGAAACAGACAGCGCCGCGGTCTTCACCGCGGCGCTGTTACTTGCTTTGCTTCCGATTATTCCAATAGCAGAGTCTCAGGCTTTCTCTGGCTAATGAGCCAGACAAACTCATCCACCGGCATCGGGCGCGCATAAAAATATCCCTGTATGCGATCGATGCCCAGTTCGCGTACGATGTTGTCCTGTTCCTCCGTCTCAACCCCTTCGGCAAGCGCCACGACTTTCATGCTGCGCAAGCCAGCGACCACGGTTTGTAGCATTCCGCATGACTTCGGGTTGTTTGCGATGTTGCGGATAAATCCCTTGTCGATCTTGACGCACTCAAACGGGAGCGTCATAACGTTGACAAGGTTGCTGTATCCCGTGCCGAAATCGTCTAAATAAACACCGATGCCTCTGCGGTTGAGTTCGTCCATCGTCGCATGCGCCCGCTCCAGGTCTTCCAGCAGCACCATCTCGGTGATCTCCAGCTTGATACACCTGGGTTCCACGCCATAGTGCTCCAGCAGCATCTCCAGATGGTGGACGGTATCGTCAAACTCATCCTGCTGAGAGGAAACATTGATCGAAAGCCATCCAATCTCCGCGCTGTTGTTTGCCTGCAAGAACTGGCAAACCTTCTCCATGACCATCATGCCAAGTTTGGTCGCAATTCCAATCTCAATCGCAATCGGAATGAATTCCCCCGGAGAAATCGGCCTTCCGCTGTCCTCGTCAAGACGCAGGAGCACCTCGCCTCCGGAAAAGCACTGTAGTTTGATGTCATAGACCGGTTGAATGTTGAGATAGAACAAATCTTCCCGCAGGGCTTTCTCCATCTGCGCAATCACATAATTGCGCCGCGCAAATTGCTCCTTGAGCCGCGCCGAGAAGCGAACCGGCTTCCCGTTCGGGTCCTGCTTTGCAAGGCGTGTTGCATACTCAAGCGAGGCAATCACTTCGTCCACACCTGCCGCATGTTCCGGGCATTGAATGTCCGCAAAGAGCGCATACAGCTCCGCTTCGCAGACATCGGTTCTCCACGGCTTTGAAAACCGTTCCATAATCGCACAGAACATCGCCTCGTAGGCCTCCTGTGACATGTTTGTCACAAGCAGGGTGAACTGCACGCCGGAGGTGCGGAAGGCTACAGTATGCGGTTCCAAATGCGAAAGATATGTGCCAACCGCATACAAAAGCGCATCGCCCGCCCGCTGTCCCAGCTGGCCGTTGACCTGTTTAAAATTTCTGAGCGCAATGATGATGATTCGATATGTCGTTTTCTTGCGACACAGCCTGCTGATGTCATGGAAAAACGCCTCGCGATTGAAAATCTCAGTCAACACGTCCACTCGCGCGCGCTGCTGCTGTCCCGCGATAAAAAGCGTCAGCAGCGAAAACCCGATGATTGTGCCGCTGAGGATCGTCGTTGGAAAAATGTATTGAAAAAAGCCCATGATCGCTGTGATGGACGGTAAAACAAAGATGATGAGGCGAAAGGATTTTTTCACTCGTTTTCGCTCTAGCACTCCGAACAAGAGCACATTAAAGATTGCAATGCTTAGAAACACAATACCGATTGCGTTGAGCGGGCCGGTATGGTAGAGATGGTTTTCGTCAAAATAAAACAGCAGGCCCGTTTCGAGATTCGCAAGGATCAGCGCAACTTCCAACGAGAAAAAACAGAGCGAAACAACGATTGCGCTTTTCAGTCGCGGCTCGCCATATCGCCCTTCAAACATCGTGAAGTATGTTGTGATGGACACCATCGTAGTCATGATCGCAATGGAGAAAAAATAAAACGTATTGAGGTAGATGTTGAGCAAAACGGGGAATTGTGCGGCGTTCTCGATTGCATAGATGGATATGATGTTGTTGATAATCGATAATAGCGAAAACACAAGCGAGATCCGAAATGTCGTTTCCTTGGGAGAAGACGTCTTTTTGTCGAACAGCATATAGACGCTAATCAGCGCCAGTAAAACGCAGGAGATATATTCCGGAACGATAATGTATTTCACGCCCGCGTTGCTCCAGTTCGAATCATTTCACTTATTGTATAGTACACTACTGGCCGAATAAATTCAACCAAACATTTCAAATGTAACAGTTTTTAGTGTTTTTTTCTTTTTTTGTCTGTTTTCGACGTTATGTAGCGTTTTTATTAATTGTATTACATAATACATCAAAAACACGCGTTGTTATGTCACATGCGCGTGCTTTGCTATTTTTACATTATACATGAATATTCGCCGATTATTGCTCCGTTATTCACGGAATGATGGCGCATACATGCGCGCATAATATTCCGTATATGCGCCTGAAAGCACATGCTCCATCCATTCTTCATTGTCTTGATACCAGCGAATCGTCTCCGAAATGCCCTGTTCAAAGGTATAGGATGGTGTCCAGCCAAGTCGGGTTGTGATCTTTGAGTTGTCGATGGCATACCTACGGTCGTGTCCCGGACGATCCTTAACAAAGTGAATCAGCTCTTCGCTTGCGCCGAGTGAGTGGATGATCTGACGGATGATTTCGAGATTTGTGCGCTCATTGTTGCCGCCAATGTTGTATACTTCGCCCATTTCGCCGCGTATGAGCACCGCAAAAATCGCGCTGCAATGATCAAACACGTGTAGCCAGTCGCGAATCTGCATCCCGTCCCCATACACAGGCAGAGGTTTTTCCTCCATGCAGTTGTGAATCATCAGCGGAATAAGCTTTTCAGGGAACTGGTACGGCCCATAGTTGTTGGAGCAGCGTGTGATGTTAAGCGGCAGACCGAATGTCTCGAAATACGAGCGGCAAACAAGATCCGCGCTAGCTTTTGCGGCCGAATACGGGCTGTTCGGCATGAGCGGGCTGGCTTCGGAAAAGAGCCCTTCCCGCCCCAAGGCGCCGTACACTTCGTCCGTGGAAACCTGCAAAAACTTCACACCCGCGCGGTATTCCCTACTATATTTATCTTCCGGGTTGCTCTTCCAATGCAACTTTGCAGTATCCAGCAGTGCTTGTGTGCCGAGAACATTGGTGGTTAAAAACAGTTCTGGATCGACGATGCTGCGATCCACATGCGACTCTGCCGCAAAATTCACAACATGTGTGATGTCATGCTGAGAAAAAACTTCATCCAGCTTCGCTCTGTCGCGAATATCTGCGCGAATAAACACATAGCTCGCGTCCTGCGGAATATCACGCAGGCTTTCGAGATTTCCCGCATAGGTCAGCGCATCTACGTTGATGATGCGGTGCTCCGGCGCGTGTTGCTTCATCCAGCGGATAAAGTTGCTGCCGATGAACCCCGCACCGCCTGTGACGAGGATGTTCATTCTTTCCCCTCCCGTGCGAGCGCCAGCAGATATTGTCCATACTCCGTCATGCGAAGTTCCTCACCAAGCGATTTCAGCTGCTCGGTCGAGATGAACCCACGCCGCCAGGCAATCTCCTCGATACAGGAGATATAGAACCCCTGCCGCGACTGAACTGCCTCGACGTACTCAGCAGCCTTGAGCATGCCTTCGGGTGAGCCGGTGTCCAGCCAGGCCATCCCGCGGCCAAGCAGCTCCACATGTAGCTCTCCCAGCGTGAGATAGGCGTTGTTGATGGACGTAATTTCAATTTCGCCTCGCGCGGACGGGCGAATATGCTTCGCAATCTCCACAACGCGGTTATCGTAAAAATACAGTCCCGGAACCGCAAAGTTGGACTTCGGGTGTTCCGGTTTTTCCTCAATGCCGATGACACGGTTGTTTTCGTCAAATTCCACAACGCCAAATGCGCGCGCGTCCTTGACCGGATAACCGAAAATCGTTGCACCGGACTTGCGTTCCATCACGCTGTTGAGTGTCGCGGTCAGGTCTTGCCCGAAAAAAACATTGTCCCCCAGAATCAGACACACTGGGTCATCCCCGATGAAATCTGCGCCGAGAATAAATGCATCCGCGAGCCCGCGCGGCGTTTCCTGTACTTTGTAGGTGAAGCGCATGCCCAGCCGCTCGCCTGAGCCAAGCAGCCGTTCAAACACGGGGGTATCCTCCGGCGTGGAGATGATCAAAACATCCTTGATCGAAGCCAGCATCAGCACCGAGAGCGGATAATAGATCAAAGGTTTGTCATAGACGGGGAGCAGTTGCTTGCTGACGGCTTTCGTGCTCGGGTAAAAGCGGGTTCCGCGCCCGCCCGCGAGAATGATGCCTTTCATGTGCGTTTCCCTCCGTTCTGCTTGTGGTTCGGCGGATGTGCGCTCCGGTATGGCTCTCGTTTCACCGTTGGTTTGGGTTTCTGCCGCGCTGTCTGCAAAAGGCTCTTCACACGTTTCGCAGGACTGCTCCATTTCGGACAGGCTGCTGACGCCAAAGCCCTCCGTGCTCTCCTCCGCCATGAACAGCACCTTGAAAGTCATAAAGATCAACTGCAAGTCCCGCATGATGGAACAGTTTTCGATATAGAGCATATCCAGTTTGAGTTTATCTTCAAAGTTGGTGTTGTATTTCCCATAGATCTGCGCGTAACCGGTAAGCCCCGCTTTCACCTTCATGCGATAGCGAAACTCCGGCATGCGTTCGCAATAAAAATCCACGTTTTCCGTCCGCTCCGCGCGCGGGCCGACAAGGGACATTTCTCCATGCAATATATTGAAAAACTGGGGCAATTCATCAATGCGTGTCGCGCGCATAAAACGCCCAAATGGCGTAATGCGATTGTCTCCGGGCTTGGTGAACTGCGCGCCGTTCTTCTCCGCGTCCACAATCATACTGCGGAATTTCAGCAGCGTGAATTTGTGATAGTTGCGTGTATAGCGCACCTGCGTAAAGAACACCGGCCCGCCGTCCTGCAGTTTGATAATCAGCGCGGCAATCAGCATAATGGGGCTAGTGAGGATGATCCCAATCAGCGAAAAGCCGATATCCATAAGGCGTTTGACTGCCGCCTGCTCGGTCGAAAACGTGTGGTTCTTGCACTGGTAAACCAGTGAATCTCCGACGATGGTCTCATGCGCGTTATGGAATATGATGTCTTCCACCGTCGGCAGCACGAAAAGGCGTTTGTTCTGTTCAAAGCAATACTCCGTGAGTTCCAGCCGAAGTTCCCGCGAGATATCCCCCATAAAAACAGTGGAATACGGCTCCATGCAGCGTTTGATCGTCTCAACGCCCTGCGCTTCCGTGATGAGGAGATTGATCGTGTGGCGCTCCTTCATGAGGTCGATCTTGCGAAACACAGCCGCCTCGTGCTTGTCCCTGGAGCATACGACAATGCTCTCCCGCGCGGGATAAAGCGCATAGTAGATTCTATCCGCACCGAAATAAAATAGCGCGGCAGCAACCCACTGCGCAAGCATCATGATCGAGATCGGCCCCATCTTCAGGAGTTGCTTTGCAGTCAAAGAAAGGATGAAATAGAAGATGAAGTTCGTTAAAAACGACGAAAGAATATAGGTAAACAGCAGTTCACGATAGCGCATGGTACCAATATTGAAGCAACGGTAGGTCGAAGCGAACGCGAGGAACACCACGAGATACAGAAACACAAACACCAGATATCCTTTGAACCAGAAGTCGGTCTCAGGATAAAAATGCGTCACCAAATACAAAAAGGCGCCGGCGGTGAGCGCCATGATCGCCAATTTGCAAAGTAATATGATAGAGCCTTTGAATCGCTTCGGTGAATATCTGGACACCCTGCGTTCCTCTTTCCTGTCTGGTTATCGGGCGGAAAAAGCGCTGAAAAACAGCTTGTTTGTTTGCCGAAAGCATACACAAACCAAAAGCCGCCGCGCGCCGCCGAATCGATTGTAGCACGCCAAGATTCGCCTTGTCAAACGCGTGCAATCCGGCTTTTTGCAGGGGTTCCCCTACTCTTTGATCGCTTCAGCCGCTTGCGCTTTTGCGTCTGCCGATTCGCTCTTATGATCAGTCAATTTCTCTTTAAACCGTCGTTCCAGCAGACTCAACCCCAGCCCAAGAAGGAAGAAAACCGGGCATGACCACGTAAACTGGCGCACGATGTTTGGCAAAACCAGACCCACAGACCCAAGCACGAATCCGATCACCGCCGCGTAGGACGTTGAATGATGCCGCTTGAGCATACGGTTGACTAGCTTGATGATCAGAATCGAAACCAAGCCGAATGCGCCAACCATCGCCAGCAGCGGCAGAAAATGCGCGCTAAGGTTTTGGATCATCCCAGTCAAGCCCGAAGAAGCCAAAGACCGGAAATCCAATACGCTCGCGATCGTTGCAATCACCGCGGGGTACAGCCCGAGGTATACAAGTATGAAGGAAGAGCTGATGCCGGGAATGATCGTGCCAAAGGAGAGCACCGCGCCCGCAATCAACGCGCCGAGGATCGACAGATCTTCCACTTCTGCATTACCGACCACATTGGATTCGCCCAGCGCAAAGAGCATCACAAACCCCAACCCGAGCAGCGCCGCGACGGCATGCTTTCCTTTTATCTTCGGTCCATCGAGCCGCACTTCCTGAAATAAGTCCGGCAGGCTGCCGAGAACCAGTCCTGTGAACAGCGAAAGCAGCTGCACTTCAAATTTTGCAATCACCAGGCTCAACACATTGCTGGTCAAGAGAATACCGATCACGCCACCTATGCCAAGCGGGAGCAGGTAACGCATATTTTGCCTGAAATTTTGAAACAGCGTGCCGATGGCTTGCAGCATCTTTTCATACATGCCAAGGCTGATTGCGAGAATCCCGCCGGAAGCGCCGGGCAGCACGCCGCCGATGCCGAGCACAACACCGCAAATGGCGCGGTAAAGAATCGATTGCAGCCTGCTCTGTTCTGGTTTTTTCGCTTCTTGCGCTGCGCTGTGCGCCGGAGTCGGTTTGTTCCGTTTCTTCATTCGCTCTCCCGTCTATCGTTGCGCCGGCGCGATGCCCTCTTTGCGCCATCTAGAAAAATCATGGTTGCATTGGCGGAATATACTCCGCTTTCACATTGCTGATCATCGCGTTCTCCGGAGAGTCTGCATTCAGCGCGGACTGATCATCCGAGGCGGCATAGGTATATTCCGCCGTTGCTTCCGCCGTGGTTGCGTTGCCGTCCAGTACGAGTTCGCCGGCGTAAAGTACCTGGTTTTTCCAGCGCAGGGTACCTTCCACATAGAACATATAGGTTCCGTCCGCAACGCGCGCGCCGCTTTGATCGGTCAAGTCCCAAATATAACGCACTGAACCGGATTTTGGCGTTGCCCCGGAAACCCCGTCCGGCACGCCTGTTTCGGCATCTGAGCGCTCCACCCAGACGGGAATCGCGTCCGGTCGCTTTTGGTAACCGCCTTTTGCGGTAAAGTTTGTGACAAACAGGGTCTTAACGAGCATGCCGTTTGCGTCCTCAATCCACACCGCAAACTGGTTGGATGCATATCCCCCTTGCTTTGCAAAGTCAAACGAAACGGCGACGATATCGTCATTCCGCTGTTCCTGCGCTGCAGGTGTAGCCGCGCAACCGGAAACAAGCAACAGCACCGCAGATACGATCGCGAGCAGAAAAGCTGTCTTTTTCATAAATAGAATCCCCCTCTTTGAATCATCCTGTCCCGCACAGGCAGCCCACAAATTCCCCCTGAAGGCCTGCCCAATCCTGTTGGTTTTTCTGATCAAGTAATCACGGTTGAATCGTCAACTGATTATATCAAACACCCCGCGCCCACTCGGTGAAATTTCGGCAAACTTTTGCCGGCCGACTGCTCTCTTGCGTTATTATGCAAGATTTCTTTGCTTTGCGCGTGCATATAACAAAAGAGAAACGTTTCATGCCACTCCAAACTTCACGAACTAAATTTCTGTTGACAAGCTTAACCGGGTTGGATATAATGTAGTTGCAAGTTCTGGAAACGTTTCCAGTATCGTTTCCAGTAACGTTTCCAAATGATACAAGTGAACATTCCAATCGATGCTTTCTTCTGCGGCAGCTCGCCGCGCAAAACACCGAACGAATATACAAGCAAACAGAAAAACGAAACACCATCTGCCTTACCTGCTCAGTCGCAGGAGTTTGGAAAGCATTCCGGTTTCGCCTGCTTCGAATCCAGATAAAGGAACATGTTGGACGACTATGACGAATATCAAGGACATCGCGTTTCACTGCGGCGTGGCAATCAGCACGGTTTCACGCGTGCTCAACAACCATCCGGACGTCAGTGAAGACACGCGAGAAAAAGTGCTCCGCGCGGTCAACGAACTGCACTATATCCCAAACACCAGTGCAAGAAACCTCGTTCGCACCAGTTCGGACACCATTGCGCTGCTCGTCAAAGGCGTCAACAACCCGTTTTTTGCCAAGCTCATCAAAGTGATCGACCGCGAGATCACGCGGCAAGGCTACACGTTGGAACTGCACCACATGGACACCTCGGAGGACGAACTCCGCATCGGTGCGCAGCTCACCAACGAGCGAAAGCTCATCGGCATCCTCTTCCTCGGCGGACGGTTCAACTATTCGCCGGAAGAAATAGCCTTGATCAATGTCCCCAGCGTGTTTTGCACCTATACCAATACGTTTGGCACGCTCGACGCGGGGGCTTACAGCTCCGTCGCCATCGACGACAAGCAGGCCGCGCGGGACGCGGTAGACACGCTCGTTTCGCTTGGACATAAAAAGATCGCAATCCTGACAGACAACGACTGCGACAACTCCATCAGCGAGCTGCGATTTCAGGGGTATAAAGATGCGCTCGGCAAGCACGGCATTCCCTTTGACCCGAACCTCGTCGCCTGTACCGGCACATTTTCAGACATGCACGCAATCTATCAGGCAACAAGCAGCCTGATTGCGCGGGATAGCAGCTTTACCGCGATATTCGCCATTGCAGACTTAATGGCGATTGCCGCGATCAAATCGCTCAGCGATCACGGGAAGAAAGTTCCGGAGGACTGCTCCGTTGTCGCAATCGACGGGCTGGATCTTTCCGAATATACGTTACCGACGCTGACCACGCTGGTGCAGCCCGCGGAGGATATGGGGCTTGCCTGCGCGAAAACCATCATCGAGCTCATCGAGCACCCAGGCAGAAACCGCCAATTTACGTTTGAAACCTTGCTCCGCCCCGGTGGGTCGGTTCGCAGAATAGACAAGTAAGCAAAATAGACAGGATGGATCTCCAGTTTGACTTGTTAGGAATCTAAGAGCCTTCGGGTTCTAGAGAATACACAACGAAAAGGAAGGAACGTTTTATGAAAAAGCTATTTGCTCTGATTCTAGTTGCTATGCTGGCGTTTGCATGTGTTGCATGCCAAACCGCAGCCCCCGCCCCCGCGGCGGAAAAACCCGCGGCAACGCAGGCCCCCGCCACGGAAGCTCCTGCCGTGGACACCCCTGCCGTAACCGGCAAGGTGTACTATCTCAACTTCAAACCGGAAGCCGATGCCGCATGGCAGGCGCTTGCAGCGCAATACACCGAGAAGACCGGTGTACCCGTGACCGTCGTCACCGCTGCCTCCGGCACCTATTCCGAAACACTGACCGCCGAGATGGACAAGGGCGCTGCGGCGCCGACGCTGTTCCAGTGCGGCAACAAAGCGGGCCTCGACACCTGGGGCGACTTCTGCTATGACTTCACGGGTACCGATGTTTACAAGCAGATGACCACCAACGACTTCAACCTGTTCAAAGACAGCGGCGAAGTCGCGGCAATCGGCTATTGCTATGAGTGCTTCGGCATCATCGTCAATACCGCTCTGCTCGAAAAAGCGGGACACTCCCTCTCCGAGATCACCGACTTTGCCTCTCTCAAAGCCGTTGTGGAAGACATCCACAAAAACGCTGCAACCCTGGGCTTTGATGCCTTCACCTCCTCCGGTCTGGACGGCTCCTCGAGCTGGCGTTTCTCCGGCCACCTTGCCAATATGCCGCTGTTCTATGAATTCCGTGACGACGGCGTGACCGCGCAGCCCGCGAGCATCACCGGCAAATATATGGAAAACTTCAAGAACATCTGGGATCTCTACATCAACAACTCTGCAACCGCCCCCTCGCAGCTCGCAACCGCGACCGGCGACCAGGCGGAAGCCGAATTTGGCGAAGGCAAAGCCGTGTTCTATCAAAACGGCTCTTGGGAATTCAGCAACCTCACCACGAAGTTTGCCATGAGCCCGGATAGCCTTGCCATGATCCCGATCTATGTCGGCGTCGATGGCGAATCCAATGCGGGGCTTTGCGCCGGCACCGAGAATATGTGGGCAGTCAACTCCAAGGCAGCGCCGGAAGACATTCAGGCAACTCTCGACTTCCTCAACTGGGTTGTGACCTCTGACGAGGGCACGACGATGATGGCGGAGCAGTTTGGCCCAATCCCGTTCAAAAACGCGAAGGAAACCACCAACGTCTTCTTCAATGACGCGAACAAATACCTTGCCGAGGGCAAGTATGTTGTCACCTGGGCGTTCAACTTCACGCCGAATGTGGACACATGGCGTGCAGGCGTTGTCGCAGCATTGACGCAGTATTCCGCTGGCGGAAGCTGGGACGATGTCGTCACCGCGTTTGTCGCAGGCTGGGCAACCCAGTATGCCGCGCAATAAACACGCGCTAACGAAAAGTAAGTTCGTATGACTCTGCGGGGGCGAGTGTTTGTGCTCGCCCCCATTCTGCACATAGCACCAAGGGAGGTCGCCATGAAACGCAGAACCAAGCCAAGCAGCGCGGCGCTGAGCGCTACGTTGATCCGCCGCCCGATCCAGCGGTGTTTTGCAATCTTTCTACTGCCGACATTCGCGGCATTTTGCATCGGGTTTATCTATCCCTTTGCAAAGGGCATCTATCTTTCCTTTTGTAAGTTCACCACGACCAGCAACGCAAAGTGGATTGGCATTGGCAACTATCTCAAAGCCTTTCAGGACGCGAGCTTTATGCACGCGTTCCAGTATACCGCGCTGGTTGCAATCGTGTCCCTGATCGTCATCAATGTGCTCGCCTTTGCCGTTGCCTATGCGCTCACACGTGGAATCAAGGGTTCCAACACGTTCCGCACAGTGTTCTTCATGCCAAACCTCATCGGCGGCATCGTGCTGGGCTATATTTGGTCGATGATTTTTGACGGAATTCTTTCGCGCTATGGTACTTCTATCGTGCTGAGCACGACCTACGGCTACTGGGGGTTGATCATCCTCATGGCGTGGCAGCAGATCGGATACATGATGATCATCTATATCGCGGGGTTGCAGTCCGTACCGGGCGATCTGATCGAGGCCGCAAAGATCGACGGCGCGAACGGCTGGCATACGCTCTGGCACATCACGATTCCGACGATTATGCCATCGATTACGATTTGCACATTCCTTACTCTGACCAACTCGTTTAAACTATTCGATCAAAACCTTGTGCTCAACGGCGGGCAACCGTTTGTTTTCATGGCGGACGGGACCGTGATTCGGTCCACCGAAATGCTCGCGCTGAACATCTACAACACCTTCTATCTCAACGCCAACTCGCGCGGAACGGGTCAGGCAAAGGCCGTGCTGTTCTTCGTACTCGTTGCGGCAATCGCGCTCATCCAGTTCTCGGCAACACGCAGAAAGGAGATACAGCAGTAGTATGAAACAGGAAAACGCACGTAAGGCCCTGCTGACCGGCATCTTTATCGTCGTCTGCATCATCTACCTTATGCCGGTGTTTACGGTGCTGATGAACTCCTTTAAGACCAACTCCTCCATCAATACGGATACGTTCGCGTTCCCGAACGCGCAGACATTCACCGGTACGGATAACTATGTCAACGGGATCAACGTCGGCGAATATCCTTTCCTCAAGTCGGCAGGATACAGCTTGCTGATTACGATCACGTCCGCCGCGCTGATTCTCGTCTGCACCTCGATGGCGGCATGGTATATCTCGCGCGTAAACAGCCTCTTTGCGCGAATTGTCTATTATCTATGCGTGTTTTCGATGGTGGTCCCGTTCCAGATGGTCATGTTCACACTTGCGAAAACAGCAAACACACTGCATCTGGATACGCCGTATACGATTCCTGTCATCTACCTCGGCTTTGGCGCGGGGCTTGCGGTGTTCATGTTCGCGGGCTTTGTCAAAGGCATCCCGCTGGAGATTGAGGAAGCCGCCGCAATCGACGGCTGCGGGCCGATTCGCACGTTCTTTTTGATCGTGTTTCCGATGCTCAAGCCGGTGCTGATCTCTGTGGGTGTCTTGGAAATCATGTGGATCTGGAACGATTATCTCCTGCCTTATCTCGTGCTGGATCGCACGAAGTATAAAACGATACCGATTCACATCCAATATCTGCAGGGCAGCTATGGTCATGTGGATCTTGGCGCGGTGATGGCGCTGATCGTCATCAGCATTCTGCCCATTGTGGTCTTCTACCTCTCCGCGCAGAAATACATCATCAAAGGCGTGGTGGAAGGCGCGGTCAAGGGCTAACCAACCGCCAAAGAAAGCAAGAACGGGAGCGAAAACCCTCTCCCGTGTTTGATATTGCGCATTTATTCTTGCTAAGAATAAGAAACGCGATATAATGAAACGAAATTTGTTACTATCGGTGTAAAGATATGAAACGTTCATCCGGCATTTTAATGCATATTTCCTCGCTCCCTTCCCCTTACGGCATCGGCACGTTCGGGCAGGCAGCGTATGATTTTGTCGATCAGCTCGCGCGCGCCGGCCAGCGCTACTGGCAGGTGCTTCCGCTCGGGCCGACGAGTTATGGCGATTCGCCCTATCAGTCGTTTTCCGCGTTCGCGGGGAATCCGTACTTCATCGATCTGGATGCACTCAGTGACGAGGGCCTGCTGGATCGCGGCTGGATTTCCTCGATTCGATGGAGCGATGGCGAGCGGCAGGTGGATTATGGCACGATCTTCGTGCAGCGCTTCCCCGTGCTCCGCGCCGCTTTTTCACGCGCAAAGGAAAATTGGGATCGCATGCAGGCGCTGGATCGCTTTGCCGCGGAAAACGCGGACTGGCTCGACGACTATGCGCTCTTTATGGCGCTCAAGGACGAAAACGGCGGCGTCGCCTGGGAAAACTGGCCATATCCGCTCCGCATGCGCGAAGAAGGCGCTTTGCAGCAAGCAAGGGAGCGCTTGGCAGACAGCATGCGTTTCTATGAATATTTGCAGTATCTGTTCTATCAGCAGTGGACGAATCTACGCGCCTATGCCAACGAACGTGGAATCCAGATCGTCGGCGATCTGCCGATCTATGTTCCGCTTGACTCGGCGGACGTTTGGAGCGCGCCGCAGGAGTTCCAGCTCGACGAACAGCGCCGCCCGCGCTGTGTCGCGGGTGTTCCGCCGGACTATTTCTCGGCGGATGGCCAGCTTTGGGGCAACCCGATCTACGATTGGGATTATATGAAGCAGACAGGCTACGCCTGGTGGATGCGCCGCATGCGCTCCGCCTGCACACTATTCGACTGTGTCCGGATCGATCATTTCCGCGGGCTTTCCTCCTATTGGAGCGTTGCCGCGGGCGCCAAGACCGCACGTGACGGCGTTTGGGTCAAAGGGCCGGGAGCAGATTTTGTCGATCTGCTCAAGGCGGAGTTCCCCGCGTTTGAGATTATCGCGGAGGATCTGGGCTTCCTCACCGACGAGGTGCGTGAGCTGCTCCACGGCAGCGGATTCCCGGGCATGAAGGTGCTCCAGTTCGCCTTTGACGCGCGTGAACCCAGCAACTATTTGCCGCACACCTACGGGCGGCACTGCGTCTGTTATGCGGGCACGCACGACAACACCACGGTGGCTTCCTGGTTTGGCGAAGCAAACCCCGACGACGCGGCGTTTTCCGTGCGCTATCTGGGGCTAAATGAGCAGGAAGGTTACGTTTGGGGGATGCTGCGCGGCGGCATGGGTTCGGTTGCAAATCTCTTTATCGCGCAGGTGCAGGACTATCTGGGTCTTGGCAAAGAAGCGCGGATGAATATTCCCGGTACGCTCGGCGGCAACAACTGGAAATGGCGCCTGCTCTCCGGTGAAATCACCGATGAACTGATTGAAAAGATCAACGCGATGACAAAGATGTACGGACGGGTTTGACTGATATCGAGCGGAAAACCGTTTTAGTGTGTAAGCTGCGCTCAAAACCCAATATTCCATTTGTATCATCACCAAGAGAATGGTATGATTCTCCTGAACGAATCCGAATACGCGTGAAGGAGCCGCATGCATGTCGCATAAAAGAACTTGGTGTATTTTGGCCGCTTGTTTCCTCGCTTCGTTTTTGTCATTGCTGTTCTTTTCCCGTTCGTCCTTTCTGTATCCGATCAACACATGGGTGGACAGCAATGCATCCCTGACCGTTGGCAGCGCCATGATGCGCGGGCAAGTGCTCTACGTGGATATTTTTGATCAGCGTGGCCCGTTTCTGTATTTTTTGTATGGCTTGGCTTCGCTCGTCTCTTCTACCACGTTCACGGGCGTGTTCCTGCTTGAGTGTTTGTCTTTCACGGTTTTTCTTTTCTACGCCTATCGTGTGGCGACTCTCTATGTAACCAAGAACGCTTTGTTTGTGATCCCGATTCTTGCCATCATCCCTTCCTCCAAAGCGTTTGGTTTGGGTGGCAGCCCGGAGGAACTTTTGTTGCCCGTTTTCGCATACGGGCTGTATTCATTGCTCGCGTTCCTCAGAACCCCCGATCTGGAGCGTCCATCCACAACATCACTCTTGGTAAACGGGTTTCTATGCGGCGCTGTTCTTTGGACGAAATATAGTCTCTTAGGATTCTATGTCGGTGCTGTTCTTGCGCTGACAATCGCCTTGATTGTCCGCAAACACGCCAAGCAAATCTTGCCTGTTTACGGTTTGTTTCTGGGCGGACTTGTTCTTGCCACCATCCCATGGATCCTTTATTTCGGGCTTCACCATGCAATCTCAGATTGGCTGCAAGGGTATTTTGTGACCAACCTCACGAACTATATGGTAAATTCAGAGGGGATTGGCGAACGCGTATTCTCGCTCATCGAAAGTATTCGCAACACGCTCGCGCGAAATCTGCAATACACCATCTTTTTCATCATCGGTATGATCTGGGTGCTGTTCGGGAAAAAGCAGTTCCTCTCCGCCTTGGAAAAAATCAGTATTCTGCTCTCAGCCACCCTGCTCACGCTTGTCATCTATTCGGGCGGAAAAGACTATTACTATTACGGAATCCCGCTGAGCGTGTTCTCGGTCTTCGGCATCATTCTGGTGCTTCGCCTTGTCGAACTATATCTGGATAGAACCGCCGTTTTGCGCACCGTTTCGAAGATTGGGCTTGTTGCGCTTAGCATGCTTCTTTTGTTCTTCGGGCTCACAACCAGCCGGAATACACCGTTCTTGTCCGCAAAAACAGACGAGTATATTCTCTTTCGGTTTCGTGATACCATCAAAAAAAGCGAATCTCCAACACTGATGAATTTCGGCTCGCTCGATCTTGGTCTGTTCAATGTTTGCGATATCGCGCCAAGCACCAAGTATTTCTGCAAGCTGAATCTCCGTTCGGACGAGATGGTACAGGAAATCGATGGCTATTTGCTTTCCGGCTCTGTCGAATACGTCGTCTCGCTTTACGATGATCTTGCAATGCGCTTTGAGCGCTATGAGCTCGTCGACAGCGGGTATTCTGTCATCAACGAAGGGCGGGCGGATGTGTTCCTCTACCGACTCAAGAGCGCCGCCCCGCTCAACTGAACGTACTCTGTTTCTGTAATCCTTGTAGCATAACGTAGCACAGCAAAACGGAACCGCTTTCAACACGGTTCCGTTTTTTGATCGTCTTGCGTTATGCTTTCTTTTTGACCGGGATCCAGACTTCGCTGTAATAGTTCTCAGACGTGGTATCACCCTCGGAATACATCTCGATTTCCACGTTTTGCGCAACCTCATAGGTGCCGTTGGTCGGCAGCCATTCGGAATAGATCTGTCGGGTCACGTTCTGAATCGCGCCCGGCATGGGCCCTGTGCAGGCAAAGCGCGCCCAGAGATGCGCGGGGATTTCGCGTGTTACCATTCCCTCCGGCACTTCTTTTCCGGGTTGGAGCACTTCCCCGATCAGATACGGAAAGTTCCCGCTTGTGTCCGCATCAAAGCAGATGCCGAACATCGGACAGACTTTCTCGTACAATCCCTCCTGCATGAACGCACCCCAGAATTTCGGAATCTCTTGCAGGCTGCTATCCATGTGAAAACTCTTCTCAACCCCCATCACGGTAAACGCATCCATCTGTTCCATCTTGTAATTCATAATCTCGACTCCCTCCATTTTGATGGTTATCGCAAGGGGGTTCTGGCAGCGAAGCAGCGTGCTCATACGCCGCGCGCTCGTCGGAGTAACGCCATGAAAACGAGAGAATGCCTTGGTGAAGCTTTCCGGCGTATCGTAGCCGTATTTGAACGCGAGATCGATCACCCTTTGATCTCCGACGATCAGCTCCTGCGCCGCGAGGGTTAGGCGCCGCGCGCGGATATATTCGCTCACGCTCATGCCTGTCAGCGACGCAAACGTCCGCTCCAGATAAAACCGCGAGAGGCCTACGTGTTTTGCCGCCCTTTCGCTGTCCGTCTCGTCCAGAAGGTGCCGCTCGATGTATTGCAGCGCAAAATTGAGACTCTCGACCAGTTCCATGCATGCTCCTTTGTCTGTCCTGTTCCCTTGCCCGGCTATCGTATCAGATCTCGTCTATGAGTTCCTGTCTTTTCTTGTCAGGATTTGTCCGCATTGGTGTCCTTGCCATCATCCGCCGGTTCGCAAACGATGTCCTGTATGCCTTGTTCGAGCAAGCCCGCCGCGCTTTGAGCGTCGTTGAGCCATGCTTCCCGCTGCTCAGGCGCGAGAATCAGCGGCATACGTTCGTGGATAAACGAAATGTCTTTGCTCGCGGGTGCGGTGAGAATCACAAATACCGGCGTATCCGCACCCACTTCGGATCGATAAAGCCCAGCAAAGGTGAATAATCCCTCTTGTGCGGGACGGAGTTTATATTTAATCTTCTGTTTTTCGCGCGTCTCCCATTCAAAATAGACGCTTGCAGGGATCAGGCAGCGCCCGGTCTGCGGCAAACCCGCCTGCGTCATCATCGGCGTGCGGAACATGTTCTTTTCCAGCGTGGTTTCGCTTCTGGCGTTGATGACCTTGCCTTTGCCGTCGAAGCGCGAAAATCCCCAGCGCATCGCGCGCGGCCCGCCCGCGTCCAATCCCACGACAGCATCCGTCGGGAAAACCTCACCGTTTTTGAGCATGAACAACACCGCGTCCCGTTCGCTCTTGAGGTACAGCATCGCGAGCATTTCGCGATACTCTGCATCGTCAAAATCCGTATAAAATCGTCCGCACATGCTGGCTCACTTTCCTTTCACGGTTCAGCCGAGCCAGAGCCCGACGCCGATGCCGACGATGGAACCGATCAGCACCTGCAATGGCGTGTGCCCGATAAGTTCCTTGAGTTCCCATTCCGGCAGTTCGATAATCGTACCTTCCTTGATGAGATGGTCGATGATGGCGGTAATCGTGACCGCCTGCTTGCCCGCCTCCTGCCGCACGCCGCGCGCGTCGTGCAGCACGACGGACGTGAGCACAAACGAAATCGCAAACTCGAACGACGCAAGTCCAAACTGCATCGCAACTGCCGTCGTCATCGCGCAGACCGTCGCGGCATGGGAGCTCGGCATACCGCCGCTGCCGACGAGCCGCTCAAACTTAAAGTCGCGGTTTACGATGGTGTATAAAATCGCCTTTGCCGCCTGCGCAATCGCCCAGCCAACCAGCGCAGCGATTAATATTTTGTTCTCCAGAAGGCCTTTGAAGAATTCCATACCGTTATTCACACTTTCTCTGTCTTAATGCGCGTAAATGGATCACACCCGCGGCTCAATAATTGTACAAAATTGTGACAGGAAATACAACATTTTCGCGCGCGCCATACGGGTATTTCGGCTTTGTTCCGCCTCGCTTATGCGCATTCCTATCAGGGTACAAATAAAATCACAAGAAAGATCAAATATTTATAAAATTGCCCTTTAGCTGTCCTTGACAGGCTCCAGTCTTTCCCTTACGCTTAACGAATGAAGAAACGTTTTTTTGGCTTTGCCACAATGATTTTGATGCTCGGCGTTTGTCTGCTGCCATTCAACCAAGCAGCACACGCCGACGGGAACGGCACCCCGCACCTGAGCTTTGGTGACGACGGGCAGTTTACCGTTCTCATCCTTTCTGATTTGCAGGACACGCAATTCACAGCAGAACTCGTCGTCAGCGGAGAAACGCATGTGTTGCAAGACTTTCCCGCAGACCTGATCGTACTGCTTGGCGACCAACTCGAAGGGCCAAGTCCAGTGCTCCGCCTCGGCAATGGCGCGCAGAACAGCGAAAAGACCCTGCGCACGCTGCTTGCCCCCGTCGCGGAAACGGGCATTCCGTTTGTGGTTGTGTTTGGCAACCATGACTATGAGGCGCCGCTTACGATTCGCGAGCAGGTGAAAATTTACGAAAGCTATGACAATTGCCTTGCCGTTTCGTTTGGCAAGAACTCGACGGAGGACGGCGCGTTTGTCCTGCCGATTGATCGGGAAGATAGCGAACTGCCTGGCATGGCGCTCTATTTCTTCGACTCCGGTTCCTATATTGCAAACGGCGATTATGATACCGTCTCCGCCGAGCAGGTTGCCTGGTATAATGAGCAGAGCGCAGCTTTCCGCGCGGCAAACGACAACCAGTCCGTGCCTTCCGCCGCGTTTTGCCACATCCCCGTGCCGGAGGTTTATGAACTCTTGACCGAGGTGCCAAAGGGGACAAAGGGCGCGCTTAAGGGAGTTGGGGTCGGCAAGGGCAAATACTATATCCCCAACGAAACCGCCATCTTTACGGGTGAAGTCAACGAAGCCCCCTGCCCCTCCAGCGAGAACAACGGCTTGTTTGACGCATATCTTGCCAACGGGGATGTGTTCCTCACCGTGAACGGGCACGACCACATCAATTCGTTTATCGGCAGCGTGGAGGGAATCGACATCGCAAACGCGCCCGGCAGCAGCTATACCAGCTATGGCTCGGAGGAGATTCGAGGCGTACGGCTTTTCCGTTTCTCGGAGCACAACGTGCGGGATTATGAGACGCTGCATGTACTTTACAGCGACTACAACACGCCGGGAAGCTATGGCTTCTTACGTTATTACTTCAGCACCACCACGGGCATCTACAACGCCGTCAAGGTGGGTGTGAGCATTTTGCTGCTGATCGCGGCGATCATTACAACCTGCATCATACTCGCGATCAAAGCAAAAAAACGCAAGGCGATCCCTGTCGAATCTGTGCCAAACGGTGAGTTTGACGAAGCGCCGGAATCCATTTCGAACAACAATCCGGATCAAAAAGAATAGCGCTTGATTCAAAACAACACAAGCTTTCAGCAAAAAATCCGCCCCATCGGGCGGATTTTTGTGTTGCTTTGTTTGCTTCTCGATGCTGGAAATCTTCCATCTTCAGAAAAAAATCACGGAATCTCGATCTCATTCAGCGCCGCTTGCGCCGTGACCGCTGCCACGTCCTCCATGTTTCGCTCATAGAAGTTGACGATGCAGTGCATCGGGCAGACGGGGATGCACGCGCCGCAGCGGGTGCAGGTGCTCTCGTCGATAATCGCGACACCCTTGACCACCTTGATGGAGTCCGAGGGGCACGCCTTTTCACAGCGTTTGCAGCCAACGCAGGCGGTTTTGCATTGCAGCACCGCGCGTTTACCCGTTGCTTCATTTCGGCACATCACAACCACCGTCTGATCCTTTGGCAGCATCTGGATGATATTGCGCGGGCAAACTTCCACACACATGCCGCAGCCGGTGCAGGCATCGTCGTCGATGACGGCAATGCCGTCGATCATCCGGATCGCGCCAAACGCACAGACGGAGAGGCATTCACCAAAGCCGACACAACCGAATTCGCAAGCGTTCGGTCCGCCGGAGATACCGCTGACCGCGCGGCAGGATGGCACGCCGCTGTAATCATAACGCATGGTGACCCGATCGCAGGTCCCTTGGCAGCGCACACGCGCCACCATCGGCTCCAACTCCTCCGCATTTACCCCCATGATGGCGGCAATCGCTTTGACGGTCTTTGTTCCGCCGGGTGTGCAGGCGTTTGCCTTCGCTTCCCCGCGCACAACCGCCTCCGCATATGCATCACAGCCCGCATAGCCGCACGCGCCGCAGTTTGCGCCCGCAACGGCGGCACGCACCGCGCTGACGCGCTCGTCCACCTCCACGGCAAACTTTTTGTCCGCAAGGCCAAGAACCAGCCCGAAGAGGATACCAAGCCCGCCAAGCGCGGCGATGGCGTATAAAATCGGCAGATATTGCGCCATATCTTACATCACCCCCGCAAACATATTTGAAAATCCGAGGAACGCGATGCTCATCAGCCCCGCAATGACCAGCGAGATCGGGAATCCTTTGAGCGGGGCAGCGATCTTCGCGCTCTCCAGCCGCTCGCGCACGCCAGCCATCAGCACGATTGCAACCAGAAAGCCCAGCGCGCCAAAGGTTCCGTTGAGAACGGAGTACAACAGATCGTAACCTTCTGTGATGTTGAGAATCGTCACGCCAAGCACCGCGCAGTTGGTCGTGATCAGCGGCAGATAGATGCCCAGTGCGCTGTAGAGCGACGGCGCGGATTTTTTGAGGAACATCTCCACCACCTGCACCAGCGAGGCGATGACGAGGATGAACGCGATGGTGTTGAGATACGCCAGATTGAGCGGAATGAGCACATAGTAGTAGACAAAATAGGTAAACAGGCTCGCCAGCGCCATAACAAACGTCACCGCGAGACCCATGCCAAAGGCGGTCTCTACTTTGTTGGAAACGCCGAGGAACGGGCAGCAGCCTAAGAACCGCGAGAAGATGTAGTTATTCGTCAGCACGCAACTGAACATAAAGAGCAATACCTTCACGATTGGGTTCATTCGCTCTTCGCCTCCTTCCCTTTATTCGCACGCATGCTCACGGCGTTGAAGAGCGCCAGCAGCAGGCCAAATACGATGAATCCGCCCGCCGGCAGAATCAGCAGCAGCATCGGCTGATAGCCCGCCCCGAACACCTGTGTGCCGAAGAGCGTGCCGTTGCCGAGCAGTTCGCGGATGCTACCGATGAGTGTGAGCGCGATGGTAAAGCCGATCCCCATGCCGATGCCGTCCATTGCGCTATGCAGTACGGGGTTTTTGCTTGCGAATGCTTCCGCGCGCGCAAGGATGATGCAGTTGACCACGATCAGCGGCAGGAAGATACCGAGGCTTTGGTAAAGCGCGGGCAGAAACGCGTTCATAAACATCTGCACCATGGTCACGAATGTGCAGATGACGATGATGAACGAAGGAATGCGAATCTTGTCCGGAATAAAGTTTCTCAGCATTGAGATTACGATATTCGATCCCACGAGCACAAACGTTGCCGCGGCACCCATGCCGATTCCGTTGACCGCGCTCGTGGTGACCGCCATCGTGGGGCATGTGCCAAGCACGAGGCGGAAGGTCGGGTTCTCTGTAATGAGGCCGTTGAAGAATACGCTCTTGAGTGTTTGTTTGTGTTCCATTTTTGTTATCCCTCCGTCGGCAGTTTGAGGCTGCCCAGCGCAAGCACCGCGTCGTCCACCGCATTGGTTGCCGCGCGGGATGTGATGGTTGCGGATGTGATGGCGTCCAGTTGGCCGCCGTCTTTGACAATCGCGATCGGCGACGCTTTGCCGATAAACTGCTCCGCAAACCACGGTTCCTTTGCGCGCGCGCCAAGGCCTGCGGTCTCCGCAAAGCTCGACCCGCCGATGGAAACACCTGTCACCGCACCATTTTGGTCGATCCCGACGGTGATCTCAATCTCTCCGCCGTATCCTTTGGTCACGATGGTTCCGGTCTTGCCGACGAGCGCACCCCCTGCGTCATAGCCTGCAAATGCGTCCTTCATGCCTTCCGGCGTGGTGGCTTCGGTAAACGCAGCCGCCGCGGGTAAAACTGCCTTACGCGCGGCTTGAGCCGCCTTGATCTGCTGCTCCTCAATTGCGCCCGCCGTGACCATATTGGTCAGCCCCAGCGCAAGCCCTGCAACAGCCGCGAGCAGAAAGAGTTTGAGTCCGAGAATGATAACCTTACGCACGCGCCTTCACCTCCCCGTAGATTTTGCCGCGCGTCACACGGTCGATGAGCGGAGTGAGCACGTTCATGATCAAGATCGCATAGGTCGTGCCTTCCGGATACCCGCCAAAGGCGCGTATCAGTGCGATAAGAAGCCCTGCGCCTGCGGCAAAGATCATCTGGCCTCCGTGCGTCATCGGGCTGGTGACATAATCCGTCGCCATAAATACCGCGCCAAAGAGCACGCTGCCCATCAGCACTCCCTGCAGCGGATCACCGCCGAAGAGCCAAGTAAACGCCATAAACGATGCGATCATGGTTACCGGGATATGCCAGGTGATCGTCCGGCGAATCAGAAGGTACGCAAGTCCCAACAGGATTGCAATCTTACTCACCTCGCCAATGCAACCGGGGATTCGCCCGATGAACATGTCCAGCGTAGACGGTAGTGCAGCGCCCGCAGCCTCTGCCGACTGGCCAAACAGCGCGATCGGCGTCGCCCCCGAAAGCGCATCAAACGGGGTCACGTATGCGCCACCGCTCATCAAAGCAGGCCAACTGGCCAGCAGCACGGCACGCGCGGCGATTGCGGGATTGACGAAGTTATCGCCGATGCCGCCAAAGAGCTGCTTGACGAGCAAAATCGCAACCGCACTGCCGATGACGAGCATCCACCACGGCGCGGTCGATGGCATGTTGAGCGCGAGGATGATGCCCGTCACCACAGCGGAAAGGTCATTGATGGTGATCGGCTTCTTGAAGAGTACCTCCCAGAGGAACTCCATTCCGACACAGCTCACCACGCAGATGAGAATCACGCGCGCAGCGCTCCATCCAAAGAGCCAGATGCCCGCGGCAACCGTCGGCATCAACGCCGCAACCACATCCAGCATCAGCACCGCCGTGGTGTCCTTTGCGAAGATATGCGGGGCCAGAGATGCGGAGAATCGTTTCTTCGTTTCCATGTGCTCTACCTCCTCGCCTTTGCGGCCAAATCTTCTCTCGCTGACTTAAAGCTGGAGGAAAGATACCGCCGCGCAGGACAAATAAAAGAGCACGCGCTGCAAAGCACGCAATCCATGAGCCCGTGCTGCTTTGCGCTTTCCGTATCGTGTTTGTCAAGGTCTGTGCGCATGAGATACGGATGCAGCCCGATCGGGCAAACGTGGACACAGCGCGCGCATCGGATGCATGCGCTCTCCTCCACCGCTTTTGCCTGCATTTCGTCAAACACCACGATCCCGTTTGTGGCTTTCGTCGCGGTTACTTCCAGATCCGCAGCGCATAGCCCCGTCATGGGGCCGCCCGCGAAGACTTTGCTCGCGCCCTCGACCAGGCCGCCGCAGGCATTGATAGCATCCTCATAGCGCGTGCCAACGCGAAGCAGCAGGTTGCCCGGTTCCTTGACCCCGCAGGTTACGGTGGTCACACGCTCTACCAGCGGCTTACCCAGCGTGATTGCATCGTGAATCGCAGCCGCCGTGCTGACATTGAACACCAATGCACCCGCGTCTAGCGGCAGCTTGCCGCGCGGCACGTCGCGCCCCGTAACAACCTGAATCAGTTGCTTTTCCGAGCCTTGCGGATATTTTGTCTTGAGCGGGAGAATGCTGATTGCGTCTTCACCGGAGACGGCTTCGCGCATGCGCGCAATCGCATCCGGCTTGTTGGTTTCGATGGCGATCACCCCGCGCGAAACGCCCGTTGCGCGGAGGATGAGCTTGAGCCCTGCGACGATTCGCGCGCTCTGCTCCAACATCATGCGATGATCGGCGGTGAGATACGGTTCGCACTCCGCGCCGTTGAGGATGATCACGTCAGCATGCTTGCCTTCGGGGATGCTCATCTTCACATGTGTGGGAAAAGCCGCGCCTCCCATGCCGCAGATGCCCGCGTTCTTCACGGCGGCAATCAACTCTGCCGGGGTCGCGCTCGCCAAATCCAGCGGCTGAAGCTCCACCCACTCATCCGCATGGTCGTTGCGGATGCCGATACAAACCTCAGGCTTGCTTTTGAGCATCTGCCGTTCTTCCACAAACAGCACCTCGCCGGATACGCTTGCGTGAACGGGAAGGCCAAATCCGCCAACCGGGGTTGCGATGACCTCGCCCAACTGCACGTGCTGCCCTTTTGCCACGCATGGCTCGCTCGGTGCACCAAGATGCATACCGACGGGGATGACAACCGTATCCACGGTAATCGCGCGGATGGGGTTTGCCTGCGTCAGCAGCTTTCCTTCGCCGATGTGGTGAAGGGGATGAACGCCGCCTCGAAACGTGTTCCTCAAATCGATCCACCTACCTTATTCATTGCTAGCGCAAGGAGAATGCGCCAAAATTATTTAAACCAGATTTTATATTGATGTGTGAAAAAAGAGAAAGCCGGACGGATTTGTCCATGCATTTATTCCAGTATACGAAACAAATCTGCAAAAGTACAGAATTAAGTAACATAACAATCTGACTTTAACTGATTCCTAAAAACGCTTCAATACATCTGCCCGAAAGGCTTTCCGCCTACTTGAATCCAGAGTGGATTTGCAATAGAACACTCACTCGCTTCTATTTACAGAAAAAGAACCGCCGAAATGGCGGTTCAAAAAATAATCCCGTTATTGGTTCACCCCAAGATATTTGAGGATACCATCGACGATTGCCTGCGCCATCGTCTTTTGAAACTCTGCGTCGTTGATCTTCTTGTCCTCGGCGGAGTTACTTATATGCCCTAGGAACAGGGTAAACACCGGCGCTTTGGTGTCGTTCAGGAAGGTTTCATCGCTCTTGTCGATGATGGACTTATCCTTTACCACCCGCAGCGGCAAGCCTGTCGCATCGATATATGCGCCGAGGACGGTGCTTGCGAGCTTATCGCATTCCGCCTTTTTGTCGTGTTTTTCCGGCACCCAGGCCATGGCTCCGCGCGTATCCGAAGATTTGACGGAGTTGCACTCAATGCGAATAGCGATCTCCACATTGCCCGCGTTGAGAATCTTCACACGCTCCGCTGCGGTCTTGTCGTCCTTCACGCTCGAGAGTGTGAACACAACCGTTGCGCCCTGCGCCTCCAACTTTTCTTTCACAAGAGTTGCCACCGCGAAGTTGAGGCGGTTTGCGTAGACCTTTGTGGAGGTGCCTTGAATCTTGGAGCTGTATCCGCGCGCAGGATCGAGGCCAATGATGCGCCCTTCAAGAGCACCGACAGGTTCCGGCGTCGGTGTTGGCGTTGCGCCCGGTTCCAGCGAGGGAGACGGCGTCGGCTGCATGGGGTCAACCGTTGGCGAAGGCGTCGCGGTGACGGGTGCTACCGTCGGTGTTGGAGAGGGAGTTGCATGCGCAACCTGATAACTCACAATAGCAGGCGAGATGATACCCGCAACCAACGCATAGGTAATACCGGCGAGGAGGACAAGGATCATCGCGCACAGAATACCAAACGCAAGCGGGTTGTTGATGCGAAAAGTTCTCCTGCGCTTAACGATCTTTTTCATGTGCTCCACCTCAGTCGTGCTATCAAAGGTATTGTAACACGCTCTCTCTAAAAAGTACCATAGGTAAACGCAAGATTTTCAAATTTTCCACGTTTTTGTAAGAAAATATTCATGACTCCTTCAAGAAAGGGCCCATCCTCCCAACATGGTCCAAAGCCGCATGTACGGTTGTTTTTTATCATTTGGGCAATCCTTCTCTGTTGCGGTTTTCGTGTGTTTTGCGTTTGCGCGTTGTTGCAGCATCTTCACAATTCAAAAGGCTGCAAACTCCGCTTTTTGCGCAGGATGTACACACAAAATTTGTTTTTCAAGCGCGCAGGGGTTGAGGCGACCTGAAAATGCTTCTATAATAATGATATGCCATATAATTTTACACATGCGTTGGTTGGCCTCACCACGCTGCAATACACAAACGAGGCAGTCGCCGCACTCGTGCGGGATTATCGAGGTGAGTTTTTGATCGGCACCATGGGCCCGGACCCGTACTTTGGGGACGCGATGCCAAAGCCGCTCTTTGCTCAAAGCAGGCTCGACCTCGCGGAAAAGCTGCATACGCTCGATGCGCGCGCTCTCTTTGCCGCGCTGTTTCCGCTGGCAGCGGGCAGCGCCCCGAAGCAGGCATATGTGCTTGGCTTCTTGTGCCATTTTTTGCTGGACACCAACGCGCACCCCTATATTGAGGCCCGCTTTTTCGGCAAGGCACATACGCCGGCGGAGATTCAGATCGACCTCATGATGACAAATCGGGTCGCGTTTCCCGGTGTCCCGGAAAAGCCACGTGTGTTTTATCAAACGTCGCATCTTGAGGAGCTGGACGAGCTCCACGCCCAATTGAGCCACGCACTGTTTACGACGGAGTCGCGCGGCGCGTTTGCGCGCGGGTTTCGCAAATGGATCTTCGTCAATTCGCTCACATATGATCCAAACAATCGCAAATTCCGCTTCTTTGGCTCAATCGAGCGATTGTTTCGTAAGCCCGGCATAATCACGTCCTACCTCGTCTCTCGCCATAGCGACCCGGATGATCGGTTGAATCAAAAAAACGCCGTCTGGCGTGCCCCCTGGGACGAAACGGCCACGCGTACGGAATCCTTCCCCGATCTGTTCACACACGCTTGTGCGGAAGCACCCGCGCTCATGAATGCGGCTCTTTCCGCTATGCAAGGGCAGGATAACGCAGAGGCTATCGCACGCATTGGCGCACGGAGGATGGATGCAAGACCTGTTTAACCGCGTGGGCGGCTGTTGCTTTACCGGGCACAGGCCGGATGCGCTGCCTGCCTTTGGCAACGAAGAAGCAGAAGAGATGCAGGCGCTTTCCTATTTATTAATTCGCGCGGTGGATGCCGCGGTGGAAGACGGTGTGACGGAGTTTTATGTTGGCGGCGCGCAGGGGTTTGATACCCTCGCCGCCGAATGTGTCCTCCGCGCCAAGGAGCATCACCCTGCCCTGTCACTCCACCTCGCTCTGCCTGGACGCAACCAAACGAGCGGTTGGAACGCGCGGGACAAAACACGCTATCATGCAATTTTGGATGCGGCAAACGAGGTATGGTATGCGGCGGAACTCTGCTCGCCGGAGTCGATGCGCCGAAGGAATCGCTATCTGGTCGACCAGGCAGGGCGCTGCATCGCCTATCTGCGGCGCATGCGCGGCGGCACACTCTATACCGTTAACTATGCGCTCGATTCCGGCATTCCGGTGGACAACCTCGCGGAGCGAATGATGGATCTCTAACCCGTCATCACAACGAAGTCAGCACGCCAGGCAAACGGCGTGCTTTTATTTGCTTGCCAGTCTATTTTTTTCATGCTACAATTCGTCTCACCATACCCCCCGCATGCAAATAACGAGAGATGTTGGTGAAAACGAATTGATAGAATCAAACATAGCAACTCCCACAAATCAACGTGCAAATAAGATGGCTGTTCAGCCGGAAGGCAAGTTGCTCTTTGGCATGGGTGCGCCGCTCGCGGTGTCCATGATGATTCAGGCTGTCTACAACATCGTCGACAGCATCTTCGTCTCCTATCTTGGCGAAAACGCACTGACGGCGGTTTCGCTCTCGTTTCCGATTTTTATGCTGATGATCTCCGTCGCGGTCGGCACCGGCGTTGGCATCAACTCGCTGATCTCGCGCCGCCTCGGCGCAAAGCGGCATGAGGAAGCGGAGCACGCGGCCGGCAACGGTTTTACGCTGATGCTGATCTCCATGCTGGTTTTTGTGCTCTTTGGCATCTTCGGCACGCGGCCGTTTATGCGCGCGTATACGGCAAACCCGGAGACGCTGGAATATGGCGTCACCTATCTTTCCATTATCATGACCTGCTCTGTCGGGCTGTTTATGCAGATTTATTGCGAACGCATCATGCAGTCCCAGGGACAGAACTTCTACGTGATGCTGGTGCAGATTTCCGGTGCGGTGTTCAACATCATCTTTGACCCGATCCTGATCTTCGGGCTTCTGGGCTTTCCGAAGCTTGGCATGGCGGGCGCTGCAATCGCCACCGTCGGCGGGCAGATTCTCTCGATGCTGATCTCGTTTGTGCTGATCTTCAGCAAAAAGAACGAGGTACGGCTTCGCGCAAAGAACCTCCGTCTGAAAGGCCCTGTCGTAAAAGAAATCTACACGGTCGGAGCGCCGAGCATCATCCTGCAGGCACTGGGAACCGTGATGACGCTCGCGCTCAACGGCATTCTCATCGCCTATACCGAAACGGCGGTTGCGGTGTTCGGGGTCTATTTCCGTGTGCAATCCATCGCCATGATGCCGCTGTTTGGCATGACCAACGCCGCGATGAGCATCATCGCCTTCAACTATGGCGCGCAGAATAGAAAACGTGTGATGCGCACCTGGCGGCTCGCACTGATTGCGGGCTTAGTGATGATGTTGGTCATGGTGGTGCTGATCATGCTGCTTCCGGATCAAATCCTCGGGTTGTTCCAGGCGACGGACGAGATGCTCCGCATCGGCAGAGCCGCGCTGACCATCATCCCCATCGGGCTCGTGCTGGCCCCCGTCAGCATCGTCTGCTCGGTGATGTTTCAGGCGGTCGGTAACGGTTCGTACAGTATGTATCTTTCGCTCGCCCGGCAGTTGCTGGTGCTCGTTCCGGCGGCTTGGCTGCTGTCTCGCATCTTTCACGAGGTCGCCGCCGTCTGGTGGGCTTTCCCAATTGCGGAGGTGGTTACCATCGTCATCGCGCTTTTCATGTTTGCAAACATCTACAACACGCGAATCCGCACCATGCCGCCGGAGCCGCCGGCTCTTGCGTGAGATTCTTCGATCAAAGCAGGCGCTCACAACGCCTGTTTTTTTACGCTTGGGTTCGTATTTTGTTACGGCAAGACCGGCAAAGTTTTTGATTCAACGATTGCACAGCAGGCTATAATATGCGAAAATAGCTCAAAAGGGGGATGAACCGCATGGAACGCATTTCAAAACGAGACTATTATCTCTCAATTGCGGCTGAAGTCGCAAAACGCTCCACCTGCCTTCGTCGTCAATACGGCGCGGTGATTGTGAAAAACGATGAAATCATTGCGACGGGATACAACGGCGCGCCGCGCGGCGACGAAAACTGCTGCGATGTCGGCTCCTGCTGGCGGGATCGGCACAACATTCCCCATGGCGAGCAATATGAAAAATGCGTCGCGGTTCACGCGGAAGCAAACGCAATCATCAGCGCAAGCCGAAATGAAATGCTTGGAAGCACCCTGTATCTCTACGGGTTTGAAGGCTTCGATAAACCGATCGAAAATCCCGCGCCGTGCATCATGTGCACGCGTCTGATCAAAAATGCGGGCATCGATCGCGTCATCAATCAGTTGGGAGAAGTAACGCTATGAATCAAATGCGGGTGGGCGACGGAACCGTCGTTTTACTGGCGGGCGGCGGAAAGGTGTATACCGATGTTGCCGCGCGCTTTACACGCAGCGAGCGGGGGTTGGGCGAAATCATCGCCTCTCCATACAACGCGGACCTCGTGCGCAGCATCATCGAAAAAGGGCACCTCGCCGCAACCGAGTTCGACTATTTTCTATTCGGGGTTGAAGGCTATTCCCGCGTAACGGAAGTGCAGCTCGTCCGCAAACGCCTCGCAAGCTATCTTATCAAAAGCGGGCGTGTGCAAAAGGGAGGCAAGCGCGCCTACGACGTCGTGCTGCCGGATTCGATCCTGCCGCACCGCGCAACTTGCACCCTGCCGGATGGAACCACCGTCTCGCTGGGCGCCGTCGATCTTCTCAACATGCTCGAAGAATGGTACAACGAAGGCGTAGACGCAGGCTATAAAGAAGAGGATCTGCGCTATCTCAAGCCGCAGGCGACGGAGTTCAAGGCCCTGATCGGCATGAACGCGCACGCGCTTTTTGACTGGTTTAAAATCCGCTGCTGCAAGAACGCGCAGGCGGAGATTCGCGACCTTGCAAACAAGATGCTGCGCCTGTGCAAAGAGGCAGCCCCTGCGCTTTTCGAAGACGCGGGCGCGAGTTGTATCTCCCTCGGCTATTGCCCGGAAAACGAGTTTCAACACCCCTCCTGTCACATCATCCGCAAAAAAGAAGCGCTGGAGTTGTTGCGAAATGCCGCAAAACACTCGTAAAGTACATATCGTTTGCCGCCGCTGCAAGACGCACTTTACGGGCATCTACTGCCCGTATTGCGGTGCGGAAAAAGGCGCGCCCAGCGCGCTTGGCAGCAGAGGCGGCTTGCTGAGCGGGTTTCTTCGATTCCTGCTTTCGTTGATTGCGCTCGCGCTCATCCTCATTGTTGCGTTTGTGGCGCTCGACTATTCCGCTTCCGCCGCGGGTGACCGGCACGGCGCCGCCCGCGCGATTCTCGACAGCGCACGGTATGCAATCCCCAAAGGGGTGCTGGATCTTTACGCGCAGGCAAAATCTATGTTTTTGGATCGCTGGATCGCAGCGGTATCCGAATTCTTCAGCATCCTGCTTGGCTGAACCCCCGCGCATCAGCTTTTATGACCCCCCCGAATGGAACGCAGAACAAAACGCCCGGCATATGCCGGGCGTTAGCTTTCGTTGTCTCGATTGTTTAAGCTGCGATATGGTTCCAGCCTGCGATCAGCAGCGCAAGCACCGCCAACCCGCAAAATGCGGCGGCAATCATGCCCTTCATGCCGAGCTTTCGCACTTTTACCTTAATCAGAAACGCGGCAGCGGTAAAGAGCAGGCAGAGTGCATAAAGCAGCAGAAACCCGTTCTTCATCACCGGGCGCAGGGTATAGATCATCGGGATCAGGATCGCGACCGTGGTCACAGGGAGGCCGTCATAATAGACCCTCTTGGCATTTTCGCAAAACTCCAGCTCCTCTTCCGTGACGTTGTAGTATGCCAGTCGAATCAGCGCGGCAAGCACAAAAGCGATCAGCGCCGCTGCTTCAAACCATTTCGTCAACCCGATGGAAAAGCCGATTGCCGCTGGCAGTACGCCAAAGCAGATGAGATCCGCCAGTGAATC
Organism: Christensenella sp. UBA7703; assembly: GCA_002482505.1. Classification (GTDB taxonomy): domain Bacteria; phylum Bacillota; class Clostridia; order Christensenellales; family CAG-138; genus UBA7703. The sequence continues at coordinate 38,146 of DLGD01000038.1, forward strand.
GATCTGGATACCAAACTTCTGTTCATGGACGGTTCGTTTACGTGTGCGCGCGACAGTACCATCAAACAAATCACAAAACCCGGACACCATGAGGCAAACCACCGCCATCGACGTGTGCCCATACATTGAAAGCCCAATGCCAAGTACCGCACTCACAACGCCAATATACGTGAGAATGACCGTGTAATTATAAAACCCAACCATCCGTTTCATCCCGTTCCCCATTGATTTTTAGGCATGCGAAATAGACCAATTACGCGTGATTTGATTATTTTTTATTGTAATACGTTAAATACCAGTTAACGAACTGTTGAATACCATCCTGGAGCTGTGTCTTGGGTGCAAAGCCAAAGTCCTTCCGGGTTGACTCGATATCCGCATACGTCTTCCCAACGTCGCCTGCCTGCATCGGCAGCATGTTGAGAGTCGCTTTCTTGCCAAGCGCGTGTTCAATCGCGCCGATAAAATCGATGAGCTTGATGGGGTTGTTGTTGCCGATGTTGTAGACCGCGTTCGGTGCGCCCGTCTCGTCCGGCTTCGGCGGAGAAAAGAGCATATCGCTCAAGCACGCAGTCACATCGTCGATATATGTAAAGTCGCGGAGCATGTCTCCGCCGTTATACACATCGATCGGCTTTTCTTCCAGAATCGCTTTCGTAAACGAGAAATAGGCCATGTCCGGCCGCCCGAACGGGCCATATACGGTGAAAAAGCGCAGCCCGGTCGCGGGCACGCCGTAAAGATGCGAATAGGTATAGGCAAACAGCTCGTTGCTCTTCTTCGTTGCCGCATAGAGCGAAACGGGCTTGTCCACGCGGTCTTCCACCGAAAACGGTGTTTTGTCGCGGTTGCCGTAGACGGACGAGCTCGACGCATAGAGAAAATGCGAAACAGGGTGATGGCGCACCTGTTCGAGCACGTTGAAAAAGCCCACCACGTTGCTTTCAATATAGGCACGGGGGTTTTCGATGCTATAGCGAACGCCGGCCTGCGCCGCAAGATGCACCACGACATCCGGCTTTGCCTGCGCAAACAGCTGCTCGGCAAACGAATCATCCGAAAGATCGCTTTCCAGAAATGTAAATCGTTCATACGCCGTAAGCCCGCTTAATCGCGCGCGCTTGAGCGAAGGGTCATAATAGCCGTTTATATTATCCGCGCCAAAAACGCATAATCCGCTTTCCAGCAGGCGCTTTGTAAGATGGTAGCCGATAAAGCCCGCGGCACCCGTGACCAGAATCCGTTTTTCGTCGTGCTCAGACACGTGATACATCCCTTTCCTTCATCTGCCGATGGAGTGATACTCCACACCGCCGCGCTTCATGTACTCCGGATCGAAAATATTCCTACCATCATAGACCAGCGGTACGCGCATCTTCCTGCGGAACACTTCCGGCGAGAGGCGGATGAATTCATCCCACTCTGTGAAGATAAAGCAGCAAAATGCGCCGTCCAGCGCTTCCTCAATGCTGTTTGCCAGCGGAACGTTTGGATAGAGTTTGTTGAAGTTCTGCGACGCGATAGGATCATAACAAACAAGGTTTGCGCCGTGATCCAGCAACAGGCGTACATTGTCCAGTGCGGGCGCCTCGCGCAGGTCGTCCGTGCCGGGCTTAAACGCAAGACCGAGAATCGCGACTTTGACGTTTTCAAACGTCATCAGACGTTTCTTCGCCTTCTCAAACAAGCGGGTCTTCTGCGCGGCATTGATCTCCACCGCGGCGTCAACGGTCTTGAGCTGCGCGCCATGCTGGCGGGCAAGATAGGTCAGCGCCTTTGTGTCCTTGGGAAAACAACTACCACCGTAGCCAACACCCGCCTTGAGAAACTTGGCGCCAATGCGCGGGTCATATCGCATCCCCTCCGCCACGTCGTCGATATTTGCCCCGACGAGCTCGCAAAGGTTTGCAATGTCGTTCATATATGAAATCTTGAGCGCAAGGAAGTTGTTGCAGGCATATTTGATCATCTCCGCGGAGCGGCGCGAAACCGAAACAACAGGCAGATCAAACGGCGCATAGATATCCAGAAGCATCTTCTTTGCGGTTTCATCGTCGGTGCCGATGATGATGCGCGTGGCATGCATGGTGTCATACACGGCGTTGCCCTGCGCAAGAAACTCCGGATTGCTCGCGACGCGCACCGTCACATCCCGCTCAAGATTATCCTTGATGAATTGCTCCACCTTGTCGTTTGTGCCGACCGGTACGGTCGACTTGACCACGACGAGGCAATCCCGCGTGACACTGGTTGCAATCTGTCTGCAGACCGCGGCGATATAGCGAAGGTTTGCGCTGCCGTCGGGCTGCTCCGGCGTACCAACACCGATGAAGATCGCGTCCGCGTCGGCATACGCGCTCTGGTAATCGCTCGTGAAAAACAGCCTGCCTGCGGCAAGGTTTTTCTTGAGGAGTTCCTCAAGTCCGGCTTCATAGATGGGCGAAATCCCTTCGCGCATACGCGCAATTTTCTCTTCGTCCACATCGACGCAAGTAACGGTATGACCTTTTTCCGCAAAGCAAACGCCGGCTACCAAACCGACATAGCCCGTTCCGGCAACGGATAGTTTCATTGTCGTTTTCCTTCCTCTTGCGCCGCGCGCAAAGGTTCAATGATCGGGTCAGAAGCGTTGACTAAATTATTCTATCTGTGCCGCAAGGCCCATCCGGTCTGCAGGGCGGCTCCTCGCGCTTGCGATTCTTACCTAAATATGCCTTCATAGCGTTCCAAAGATAGGAGAAACTCTCGAGCCGCAATAGCACTGCCAACCCGAGATAGACCGCAGCACCACAGACAATCTGGAGGATTAAACTCAAGAACTGCGGAATCGGAAGCAGCGAAGCCGCATAGACCGCGCCCCACATCACAACGGAGAGCAGCATGGGCGGCAGCATATCCCAAATTTGGTCGCGCCAGCGATAGGCAAAATGTTTCTTCATATACGCCATGGTCACGATCATGGAAAACACGCTTGTGAGCACAAATCCCCACGAGATCGCAAGCGGCGTGGTAAATGCAAAGACCGAAATGGCAAGCACGATCACGCCGAATACCTTTTTGATGATCTCCGAGACCAGATAGATATCGCTTTTGCCGAGCGCGAGGAGCGCCTGTAAGTCCGTCGCCTCCATGGGATAAAACGCAAACGCGATGCACATCATCTGCAAATACGGCACCGTCGGCAGCCATTTGTCAGTCAGCAGCACGCTGATAAACGGCGTTGCAACCGCGGCAAGCCCCGCCATCATGGGGACAACCATCAGCGCGGTCGAGCGGTTTGTCTTTCGCACCATCTCGCGCACGCGCTCTTTGTCGTCCTGTTGCAGCGCATAGGCCGGAAATAGGACGGAGAGCGCAACGCTGTTGAGATTTTCGGAGACCATGCCGGGGAGTTGCTTGCCGCGGCTATAGAACGCGAGAGAATCGCCAACATAGCGTGCGCCGAGGATCAGACCGTTGATGCTGCTATACCCTTTATCCAGCAAGCTGGAGAGCAGCAACTTCCACCCAAACCCAAAGTGCGACTTGGCCTTGGCCAGCGAGAAGACCAGCGCAGGCTTCCAGCGATCCAGCAGCCAGAGAATGACAACGTTGCTAAGCGACCCGATGATCTGCTGCGCCACCAGCGCCCAGAGGCCGTAGCCCGCATATGCCATGTAGATACCAATTGCGCCGGAGATGAGCGTGGAAAACAGAGCCGCGATGCAGAACAAACGAAACTCCAGCTTGCGCTGAACGATTGCGCCCTGAACCGAGTTGAACGCACCGAAGAACAACGAGATCGCCATCACACGCAACGCGGGCACGAACAGCGGGTCCTGATAGACTTTCGCAAGCGACGGCGCAAGAAAATATAAGGCAACATAGAAGATTCCGGCAAGCGAAAGCATGATCCAGAGTACGCTGGAAAAATCGGTATTGTCCGCATCCTTGCGCTGGATCAAGGAGGTGACGAACCCGCGTTTCATGATCGTATCCGCAAGATCGATAAAAATCGTCATTGCGGCAAGAGTCGCATAATTCTGCGGGTCAAGTAAGCGCGCAAGAACGACGGTAACAACCAGCTTTACAATCTGGTTGCCGCCGCTTTCCATCGCCTTCCAGATCACGCCGGAGATGGTTTTATTCCGAAATGTTTGGTCCATGTTCCCTGTTACTTTCCGCGGTTTCTCTGCCACGCGAGGATGCGCATGGTGAGACCGTTACAATATTTTTCGCCAAAGAGGCGAAGCTTTCTCTTCCATGAGAGCTGGTTATAAAACACACGATACGGCGGGCGCTTCGCCTCCCGCAGCTTGTGCTGATAGGTCAAAATCAGAAACTCCTGATAGTGAATCGCATCCTCGAACGCCTCGTGATATTTTCCGTTTGAAAACGCATCATACCCTTCGTTGAGTGCGATCAGGTCGCGGCTGGTCTTGATGCGGGTCTCCATGGCCGAGGCATACTGCCGCGTGGACCAGGAGCCGGGCACCGCGATGCGATATGCCATCAACGTGTCCGCAATATACCAGGCGTATCCACTCAGCGCGCCAAGCAGCTGAAACGGAATATCCTCCGCCTCCACATAGTCCGCAAACTTCGGCAAGTCTTTGAGCAGCTGCGTCGGCATCACAATCGTGTTCGTCGCGTTGAATCCACCGCCGCCGCGAATCATATCCGCAGGATCGACCACGCGGTCAACCTCATAGGGCGCTACGCGGCCGATCACACGGTTATTCACGTCGACAAGGTTTGCCCCGCCGATGCAGAGCGTGCAATCCGGGTGCGCTTCCAGATAGGATAGCTGCTTTTGCAGCTTGTCCGGGTCCACCCAGTAATCGTCCCCGTCGAGAATCGCGGTATATTTCGCCTTGACTTTCGGGATGAGGATATGCGACTGAATGCGCCGGTCGATGGTATATTGGTTGACGCTCTGCGCGATCAGGGTGATTTTTTCGGGATATTTCGCGGCATATTCACGGCAGATGTCCGCTGTTCCGTCTGTGGAAGCGTCGTCATGCAGCAAAATGTCAAACGGGTACTCCGTCTTTTGCATCAGCACGCTCTCGATGGCCTGCGCGATAAACGGCGCGTGGTTGTGCGTCGGTAAAATGACCGTTACGAGTGCTTCTGTCGTTTGTTGCATTGTTTCCTCCTTCATCTGCTCAATGCTTCAGGATGCCAAGCCGCACCAGATGCATGCGGATGCGCCGCTTGAGCGGCAACTCCAAATACCGCGCGCGATACGGCGGCTTCTTCAGCGCGGGCAGGTCGTTTGTCATGCGCAGGACTTCATATTCCTGATAGGTCGCGTTGAAATCGACCGCTTCATGCCAGCGATAGCCGGACGATTCGTCAAAGGCACGCAGCGCGCGCGCAAGGCCTCTGTGGTGTTCCACCTGCGCCTCACGCCCTGCCGCGTTGTAGGTCAACGTCCAGGAGCCGGGCACCGCCACGCGATAGGCGCACAGCGGCTCCGCAAAATAATGCGTCGTCCCCTGAGACGCAAACCAAATCTGCAGCACCGCGTCGTCCACATCCGTCATGTCGCAAAACGCCGCGCGGTTCTTTGCAAGATGCGTCGGCGCAACGATGGAGGCCGTCGCCACAAACCCGCCACCGCCGCGAATCATATCCTCCGTGGAGATGTCCCGATCCTCCGCATACGGTGCCAGTGCGCCAACCCGGTTTTCCTCCGGGTCGACCAAATCTGCCGCGCTGACGCAGAGCGTGCACTCCGAATGCGCTTCCATATAGGAAATCTGCTTTTGCAGTTTAAGCGGGCTTGTCCAGTAGTCGTCCCCTTCGCAGATGGCAATGTATTTGCCCCGCGCCAGCGGAAAGACGTAGTGTTCTAATATCTTGGGATCCTGGCGATACATATTCTCTGTGCGGTACACACACCGGAACAGATCCGGGTGTTCCGCCTCGTACGCGCGGACGATATCCGCCGTGCCGTCAGTCGAGGCGTCGTCATGAATGATGATCTCAAACGGAAAGTCCGTCTGCTGGCTCAAAAAACTATCCAGCGTGTGCCGAATATACGGCGCGTGATTATAGGTATCGCAAACGATTGAAACCAGCGGTTGATTATGCTCCATGTTTTGCCCTCATCCGGATGCCCCCGAACCACGCGAAGCAATCCAGCAATACTCTTTGTTTTGTCAGTACCGCATGCATCTGCATCCGGCGAACGCGGGAAAGCTTGGCGTTTTTCGAAAAATCCCTGCTTTCCTCATCCAGCAGCGCACCCCAGTTGTAATTTAGTGCGATCTGCTTTTGCTTCGCGCCCTTTGTGCCGCGATAATACTGCCAGAACAGCGTCAGCAGCGCGTTGACCTTCCTTGCGTTGAACAGATCCAGCTCCTCCTGCGAATCCATGCCCCATTGGGTCATATATGCCCGCAGTTGCTGCTGCACCGCCGCGTTATACAGCCGCGTAATCTGCGACAACTCCAACTTTTGTGTCATACTTCTGCTGTGCCGCCGGTAGAGATAGAGCTCCTTGGTACAATATACGATGCAATTTGCGTGCGTCACGGGATAGAGCGTTTGCAGCAGGTCCTCCGTGTGCGGGTTCGTGGCAAAGCGTTCATAAGGCGTGTCGTCCGCGCGCAAAAGCTCCGTTTTGATCGCTTTTGTCCAGATATTGTTGAGCCGCCAGGAGGCGATGAGTTCGCGATAGATGCGTCTCTTGTCATCTCCGCAAAACACGGTGCCGTCCGCAAAGACGGGTGCGTTCGGCTCCCGCGTCCGGTCATCCTCAAAGAAGCTAACGTTGTTGTAGATGACAATGTCCGCGTGATATCGCGCAATTGTTTCGCGCACGGTGGCGAGGCAGTCCGGCTCCAGCGCGTCGTCCCCGTCGAGGAAGATGCAGTAGTCGCCCTTTGCCGCCGCAATTCCGGCTCTTCTGGCGAGAATCAAGCCGCTGTTTGGTTGGTGGATCACGCGAACGCGATCCGGATGCTGCACCTGATACTGGTCGCAAAGCTGTCCGCTGCCATCCGTCGAGCCATCGTCCACCAGCACGAGCTCAAAGTCCTGCTCACTCTGAGAAAGAGCGGACTTCACACATTCCGGCAGATAACGCGAGATATTATAGACGGGAATCAGCACACTAAACAGCATTTGATACCATATCCTTACAGAATAGAGTGTAAAAGTGAAGTTGTTGAGCCAACACAAAACGGCTTATCCCAACAGCAATCAAAGCTTTATCCGCGCTCCTGCGGGAAGACCTCGCGCACCAGCCCGCGAATCATCAGTTCACGAATCGATTCACAGCGCAATGTGTTGAGGATGTTTGTCTTGGATTGCTGATGATACATCCTGAGCGGCCTGCGGCCTGCGAGCACGTTGAGTGTCTTTAGCAGCGGGTTTCCGCTGAGAAACACGTGAAAAAGCTTCTCTTTTTGCGCCTCGGCATAGGTTTCGTAACGCGCGGGCACAAAACCCTCCATGCGGATGCGCCTGGAGCGGCGGTTAAACCCATCCAGCAGCTCCGCGGCTTTCGCCTCATTCGCCAGAGCCGTGCCGCCCGCGGCGCGCACAATTGGTACATACTCCACTTTTTCCATGCCGAAATCGCCAATGGTATAGCGAATCAGCATACCAGAGTCAAAGCCTTCTATGGTGTCGTCCATGTCAAAGATAAAGTTGCCCTGCCCGTAGACGATGGTCGCATTGTTCCAGCGTTCGCTGCTGCCGATACAGTGGCTGTGTTGGCAGACGACGAGCGAAGCGCCGCATTCGGCAGCCTTGCGGCAGATGCGCTGTACATCCGGCGAAGGATAGGCATAGCCTTCCCGCCCGCCATGATAGAGCACGATGAGCCGGTCGCAGCTGGACTTAATCTCGCGGATGCGGTCGCTGAAGTTGATCAGATCGATCGGGTTTGCGCCTGCTTTGCGCTCGGTTGCAAACGAAAACTCATGTTCGCAAACCGCATATACACCTACGCGAACGCCATGCTTGACGAAGAAAAATGGTTGATCCGCCTCGTCAAGGTCTTCTCCCGCGCCAAAGGAGGCGACATGCCGCGCCTTCAGCGCCACACGCGTGGAGGATAACCCCTCCGCCCCCTGATCCATACTATGATTGTTGCAGAGACAAACCCCCGTCGGTTGCAGAGCGGCAATCCCGTTTGCGCAGGCGGTCGGCACGCGAAACGCAGGACCGCATTTTTGAGCCGCGGAATCCTGATCCGACAACGGTGTTTCCAGATTGATAATCCGCGCGTCCGCCGCAAGCCAGATCTCCTCCAATCCGTCAAACAGCAGCTTCGGCGCGCTTGTTTGAAACGCTTGCAGGTTCGATGCGGTCGGCACGACATCCGCGCCAATGATGATCTCCAGGCTCATGCATGCTCCTCCCGTATTTGATCCGAATCCGGCTCAAAAAATCAAAATCCAAGGTCGATCATCTTGCCCATGTCCAGATCGCCTTCATAAGAAAAGTCGTCGTTTAGTCCGCTCTGGTCATAGAGCGTGATCTCGCCGAAGCGAACCCCCTCCGGCGTGTCAAATAAATCCACACGCACATGGCGAAATCCCGCACCGAGCCGCCGCGCAATCTCAATCATCTCGTCCAGGTGCGGCGGACGCGGCATCACGAATCCCTCCTGCAACGCGATTGTGATATCGTTGATGCGGTATGGGTTAAGGTCCATATCAAACAGCAGATAGTCCGCGTGTGCCTTACGGCGGTTGGTGCAAAGAAGGATAACCCGCACCACACCGTCAAAGCAATAAAACTTGTAATCGTCCGGCCTTGCTCCGTTTGTTCCGGGCAAAAACGCCTCCGCGAGTACGCGGCGCGGCACAAAGCGATAGGGCCACTCGCGCCCGGCGATGGAATAATCCCGCTTAAGCCAGGTTTTCAGGCTCTCACGCGCGGCTTGTTCGTCGAGCTCCGCCTTGTTTGGGCAGAGGATAACCCCGCCGGAATCGTGCGTGCATTTGAGTACAAACTGTTCCGGCAGGGCGGCAAAATCGATCTCATCCGGGTCGTCCCAAACGCCGAGAATCGGTGTAAAATAGGAATCCCCGATTCGCTCGCGCACGATCTCCCGCACGGCGATCTTATCGCAAATCTTTGGATAGATCGGATTTTTATCGTGCAGCTTGAGCCACTGCACCTTTTCATTATAGGTCTTTGGCGGGTTGAGATGCAGTTTTCTGCCCATCACGCCACGATAGAGCAAACGCAAATACAGCTCATCATCCATCCGTTCAAACCAACCGCGGTGCGTCAGCGCGACAAATATCTTACACGGGTTTTGCAAAAACGCGCCGAGTCTCCGAATCAACGCGCCGATTGCGGATATCTTCCCCGCGTCCGTGTCATTTGGCATGCATTGTTATCCTTTCGCCGATCTGTGCGTTTGGTCGTTGGAAGTCACCACTTCAAGGCAGGCGGCATTCCATGCGTGATATGGCAAGAATACCTCTACTTCTTCGAAACATCCTCAAGGTATTCCCTCCATTTTGCTGCAACAATCGTTTCGTCCAGCCTGTTGCGGATCCCTGCGGCACGCTGGCCGAGCCACGCGGCATACGATTCATCATCCGCAAGTTTACACATCGCTTCAAACAGCGCGTCTTCGTCTCCAACGGGAATCAACAGCCCGTTTTCGCCGCTGGTAAGCAGGGAGCGAACGCCACCGATGGGGCAATCCGTCGCGATGCAGGGCAGCCCGCACGCCATCGCCTCGATGAGCACATTCGGCATCCCCTCATAATCGGAACTCAGCACAAACATGCCGCTGTCGTTGATGTCGTCCAGCAATGTCTTGCTCTGCCCCGCAAGTTCGACTGCGCCCGCGATACCGAGGCTGCTTGCCGTCTTTTGCAGATGCTCTTTCTCCGGCCCTTCCCCATAGATGACCAGAGAATAGGCATGGTGCGTCTTATAAAAGCGCGCAAATGCGCGAATCAATAAGTCAAAATTCTTTTGCTCGTGCAACCGTCCTGCCGCGACCACAGTACGCTTGCGTTCGCCCTCAAAGCGCGCGGGAATGCGCGCGGTGTCGAGAGGATTGTCAAGAACGATACCGCGTTTTTGAATCGCTTGGGAAAAATACCGCGACGCATCCTTCGTCTGGAAGATGAATCCCTTGGCGAACGGGTAGACAAGGCAACGCAATATGCGCTTGATTCTGCTCTCTGGGTGGCGGTGCGGGTCGTTCCGCTCGCTGACGACGACGGGAACGCCGGTGCCGAGAAGATACAACACCGTCCAGACATTCACCTTTTCCGGCAGGGCCAGTACGACATCCGGCTGTTCCTGCTTGACGAGCTTTCTTAACTTTCGATACGCTTTGGGAATCTTCCGCCCAGGCAGGGTTTGGTCAAAGGTCAGATATATCTGTTCCACCGACTCCGGCAGGTCGTAAAACGACGGCACACCGCACTCGGTCACGAGCTTGCACTCGATGCCGTCCCGCGCAAAGCAGGCCAGTAGCTGCGCAATCACGCGCTCGCAACCTCCGCCGCTCATCTTGTGCGTTACGATCATGAGTTTCTTCATCGTACCAGTCCCTTTCCGAAAAAGTAATTGCGTTTGTTTTGTTGCTGCGTTCGCGTTTCAGCCGCCTGCCCGCGCTGCGGACTCATAGATACACATCAGTGTCTCCGCGTTTTGTGAAACGTCATATCCTGCCTCCACCGCGCGTGTAATCGCGGCAGCGGATGCCGCCTCGCGCTGAGTCCGCCCGGCCGCTGCCATCGCGTCTGCAAATGCTTGTGCGTGTTCGATCGGCGCAAACGAAACCATATCACTCAGCGCGGCTTCACGCGTCACTTTTTCCGAAACAACGCACGGCAGCCCCGCGCACTGTGCCTCAACAAGAGTCAGCGGCAGCCCCTCGTGCAGCGAAGGCAATACAAACACATCCGCCGCGGAAAGCAGCGCGGGAATCTCCTCCCGAAGGCCTAAAAACGCAACCTGTTTGCGGATGCCGCGCGCTTCCGCACGCGCCTCGCAGGATAATCTGCGCGCACCATCGCCAACGAGCAGCAGGCGTGCGTCCGGCTTTTGCACAAGCAACTGCTCAAATGCTTCCAGCAAGAATGCCTGATTTTTTTGCTCGTTGAATGCACCAATGTGCAAATAGACGAATCCGCCTTGCGACAACCCAAGCTGTTCACGCATCTCTTCCCGCATCGCCGCCGAAAAACGAAAATGTGGTGTGTCGATTGCGTTGTTGAGCACCGTATACGGACGGTTTGGAAAAAGCCACTCTCCGGCGGCAGTCGAACAGGCAATGTTTTGCGTGCTGGTTCGGTAAAAGACGCCGCGCAGGAGTTTGTCGATGACTTTCATATTGCACGTGGTATTGTGAGAGTGCGGCATGCGCACCCGCGCCCCGCCGCGTTTTGCCGCGAGTAGCTCCGCCGCCAGCGTTGCGCTGTTGCCGTGCGCATGAACGATCTCGATTTCCCGCTCGCGCACAATATGCGCCAACTGCTGGATATAGCGCAACGGATGGCGATTCCGCCCCGGAAGAACAAACACGCTTCCGCCCGTCTGTTTCACCAGCGCGTGTGCCTTTTCGTCCGGCTCGTTGAGGCAGACAAGGTCGCAGCGCACCCGCACGGGATCCATGCGCGAAAGATAGTTCATCACGCAGTTTGCGATGCCGTTTTTGCCGTATCGCACGGTCAGCACCATGAGCACACGAACAGGATTTGCCACGCGGTCACTCACTTTCCCAGTGCGCGGAGATCGCTCTCCGCCTTACCGGTCTTGCGGTATTCGTAAATCTTTGCATCCACCAAAAAACGATACCAGTAGCTCTCAAAATAATGGTAGAGATAGCCCTCTTTTCCGTCCAGAAAACCCAGCCGGAAAATGTAGTTATAGACAAACCAAAGCCACGCGCGGAAAAACATCGGCGCGCGATAATAGACCGTAAACTTTTTTTTGCGATGCTGCATGAGCATGGGATCGGTGTTTGCGTCAAAACTCGCGCCCTCTTCAAAGGCGATATAGTCCGAAAGTTCGCGGATGGCATACCAATTGTAGCGCGCGATATAGCTTGTCAAATCCTTAAAGTCATAGTGCAGATACCGCTCGGAGATCGCGACTGTGCGCCCTTCGTACAGGATCGTATGCGCGTCGCGCTTCCGGTCTTCAATTCTGCCTTTGCCGGTTTTAAAGAGCATGATTTTTCGCTTCTTGCTCCCGCCGTGCTTCATCTGCCGCCCAAGAAAGAAAAAGTCGCTCTCCATCACGATGCCGTTGACATCGTCGTTCGCGTGCTCCTGCATGAGCGCTTCGCTATGCGCGCAGACCGCGGGGGTAAAGCGCTCGTCCGCATCCAGCCGGAGCGTCCAGGCGGTGGTGATGTTCGCATTGTCCACGCCCCAGTTGTATTGTGCGGCATAATAGGTAAACGGGTGTTCCAGCACATCCGCGCCATAGCTTCGCGCAATCTCAAGGGTGCGGTCGGTGCTTCCACTGTCGATCACGACCACGCGGCTGCAAAACCCCGCGACGGATTTGAGGCACTCTCCGATATTCTTTTCTTCGTTGAGGGTCAGTACAATCGCCGTTACATCCGCCATCGCGTGCGGTATCCTTTCGCTCAAAAGAGAATCAAGCTTTTTCAGGTCGTACGCCTCTTGCCGCCAGCGCGCAGGTTTTAAGCGCGCGCAATAGGGTATACTTTCCCGATTACTCCACTCTATGATACCATCGTAGTTTACCATTTGGCAGGGGGTCTGTCAAACGCGCGAAACGCTTGCCTGCGCGCAAGAAGTATCCCATTGCCGGGGTTTGCCGGGGCGTTTCATCCGGCGTTTTGACATTGAAAAAAGCAGTTTTCTGTGCTACACTCCTGCTCATGAAACAACAAGCGATTGATTATTTGAGGCGGGATGTTCTAAGGAATATCGACATGCTGGAAGTGCTGGCTCTCCCGAAAGCAGCAGTTATTGCGGCGAACGAGTCGGGCGTGCTTGTTCAACATGGCGACCTGTACCTGCTCGCGTCCGAACCCGATCACGCAGCGGAATTTCTGCCGCAAATGCAGCAAAACCTCACCCAAAACCCCGGGCAATTGGTCGTTTTGCACAGTGATGAACTGCGCGATACGCTGGAGCATGATTTCGGTTTTCAAACCGTAATGGAATGCCGCCATGCGGTCTATTTCCGCACAGAGCCGGTTCCCTATACCCTGCCGAAAGGCACAGAAATCCGCCTGCTGGATTGCAGCTACGCCGATTTTGTCCATGCACACTACCACATGGTAGACGATTCCGCCTACATCCGCGAGCGTTTGGAAGAAGGAATGTTCGGCGTGTTCGTACATGGCGCGATTGCGGGTTTTATTGGCACGCACGAGGAACGCCCGATGGGATTGCTTGAAATTCTGCCGGAGTATCGCAGGCTTGGACTCGCCTATGTGCTGGAAGCGCACCTGATCAACCACCTGCTCTCGCTTGGGCGCGTGCCGTTTTGCCAGGTCGCGGTCTATAATGAAGCCTCGATTCGCCTACAGGAGAAACTTGGGTTGGTGCTGTCCGATCAAATCATCCACTGGCTGGCGCGAGACCGCATGAAATAAGACAAAGCAAACCAAAAGACGGAGTTTCGCGCTCCGTCTTTTTTGGTGCTATTCAGCTTTGCTTATTTCTTGATATTGCTCTCTTTTTGAATATAGATCGGGCGCTGCTTGACCTGCATATAGGTTCGCGCGACATATTCGCCGATGATGCCGAGCGCGAGCAGCACAAACCCGCCAAGCGTAAGCATGATCGCCAGCAGCGAAGGATACCCCGCGACGGGATTGCCCCAGATCAGCGCGATCACGACGCGGATGACCATGTAGATCAGCGCCAGCGCGGAGACGACGCTGCCGATCGCGGTCGCAATCTGAAGCGGCGCAATGGAGAACGAAACGATGCCTTCGATGGCATATCGCACCAGTTTCCAGAACGACCACTTGGTTTCGCCCGCCGCGCGCTCGATGTTTTCATATTCCAGCCAGACCGTGTCAAACCCGACCCACATGAAGATGCCCTTGGAGAAACGATGGTATTCGCCAAGCTCCAACACGGCATCCACCACGCAGCGGCGCATCATGCGAAAATCCCGCGCGCCATCTACAAACTCCGTGTCCGAGATCTTATTGATGATTCGGTAAAACGCGCGTGCAAAGGCGCTTCGGATCTTCGGCTCGCCTTTTCGTGTGACTCTGCGGGTGGCGACACAGTCGCACTCCTCGCTCTTAAGCCGCTCCAGCATCTGGACAATCATCTCCGGCGGGTCCTGCAGATCGACATCCATCACACAGATAAAATCACCCATCGCGTGCTTCAGCCCCGCATACATGGCGGCTTCTTTGCCGAAGTTGCGCGAGAAGGAGATATATCTTACGCGTTCATCCGCCTTTGCGAGTTCCCGTAGGATCGAAAGCGTCTTGTCCTTGGAGCCGTCATTGATCAAGATCAGCTCGAAATCATAGTCAGCTAATTGCGAGAAGACGGCCTTCTGCATCGCCTCATAATAGAGCGGAAGCACCGTCTCCTCGTTGTAACACGGGCAAACGATAGAGACCAGCGGTTTCGAGCGGAGTATTTCGAGCAGTGCGGCGTTGACTTTGGTAACCAGCGGTTGATCGTTCATGTGTTCCTCCGTGAGGTTAAGCGGGGTTTACGAGCATCGGCGTGCCGCTAAGCAGCATGATGAGCAGGTAAGCAAGCATCCACGCGGCAAGGCCGATCATCAGCGCAACACGCCCCTTTTGCAGCGAACGCTTGAGCCGCTTTTCGATCAGGTTTGGCGCAAACAGCGCAATCACCACCGCCGCAATAGTGCCGAACATGCCGACTGATTCATAGGAGCCAAAGTAGGTCAGCAAGAATCCGCACAAAAGGCCGAGAATCGCTCCGCCGATGCGCTGATAGAGGTTCCACTTCGCTTCCGGCAGGTTGCGAACCTTGGTTTGCAGTTCGTCGAGTTCCTCCTGCGGCGGCGTCACCGTCGGTGTTTCCTGGGCGGGGTTCTTCGGTTCCAGCTCCGTCGTGTCTTTGTGTTCCAATGTTATTTTACCTCCGATGTGCAATGCGGGCAGCGGGTTGCGTCAATCGCAATTTTGCTCTTGCAATATGGGCAGGTTTTTTCCGTTGGTTCGACTGGCACAGGGGTCCCGTTCTTCTTGAGCTTGCCGCCGATCTCACGCGTGGCGCTGATTACCTTTACGATGAGGAAGAGCACGATTGCCATCAGCAGGAAGTTGATGATTGCCGTAATGAACGAGCCGTATTTGATTGAAACCCCACCGATTTGCCAGACGAGATCGGTGAAATTGGTGTTAGCGATCAAACCGATCAGCGGAGAGATAATGTCGCTGACCAGCGAATCGACAATGCCCTTGAACGCAGCGCCGATGATCACGCCGACGGCGAGGTCGATCACGCTACCTTTTGCGATAAACGCCTTAAATTCCGAAAACAGCTTTTTCATGCCGATTTCTCCTTTGTTCCTGATTCGTTTTTTAATAATATAGAAAGAAAATCTCGTGTGATTCCCGTTGAGTATATCATCTTCTCGGGTAGGATTCAATCGCCACGCGGGCAGAAGAAGCCCTGTTTGTTTCGCGCGGCGGCCGCGCGCAGGCAGGGGAAGCACCCCCGCGTAAAAAACCGAAGTCCTGTGCTTGCAAAGGGAAACTGCGTATGCTAAAATAACTTTCTGAGCCGGTGTGATGGAATTGGCAGACGTGACGGACTCAAAATCCGTTGGTAGCGATACCGTGTCGGTTCGAGTCCGACCACCGGCACCAAAGAGGTAGATGCAGAATTGTGTCTACCTCTTTGGTCTTTTATCAATATCACAAGGAGGATGGCACGGTGAGGGAAATCAGAAGAACAGAAATCAGTGACGAATGGGCGCACTCCGGAATTGTTGAAGCTGGTGATTATATATTTATCAGTTATTGCATAGGAAATGAAGGGCAGCCCATCGAAAACCAAATTCACGGCGCTTTTGATGTTTTGAGCGAGCGGCTCGAGACTGTTGGATTAACGTTAGCCTCCGTTGTAAAGATGGATTGCTTATTCAAAGATATTGCAGGTTTATCATATTTGGGCGAGATCATCAAGCAAAGATTCGGCGGAACTTATCCTTCAAGAAAGGCATTTGAGACCAAGTTTGTTCGAGAAGGGATTCACTTTCAGGTTGATGCCATCGCGTTTCGGGGATAGCAGATGCGGTAGATGCAGAATTGCGTCTGCCTTGTTGGTTTTGGGGTTCAGAGCCGTAATTCTCGGATTCATAGATACACTTTACCTTTCGAAACGACTATACTAACCACATAAGGTGGTGTAAACACATGGAGCAAACAGAGTTTGGATCATTCCTCTCCCAAATGCGCAAGAAGAAAGGCTTGACCCAGAAGCAGCTTGCCGAGGTATTGTTTGTATCCGATAAGACAATCTCGCGCTGGGAATGCGGATTGGGCTTTCCTGACATCCGAACGCTCCAACCACTTTCAGACGTTCTTGATGTTAGTCTTTCGGAGTTGCTAAACGCAAAGCATCTGTCAGAACCACTAGAAATTGAAACGCTCTCTGACAAAACAATCCCGCCAATCTTGGTTAATTCGGAACAAAAAAACAAGACCGTACGCATCACGCGACGATCTCGGCTGTTTCTCTGCATCATTGGAATCGGTGTGATCCTCAACTTTTATTATGGTGGCATACTTGAACGAATGCTCGGCACAACCATCATTTACGGAGAGAATTATTTAGTCCTATATGACTTCCGGTATTGGATTGCATCTGTTGCGCTCATGCTTACGGGGGTTGCCTGCTTGCGTCCAGACAAGCGGATTCTTCTACCGTTGGCGCTCACGTGTTGCATTGTCTCCGCCGTTTCCACGCCACTTGCCTCATTTTTATGGTCTGTTTCGAACAGCGCCCCTTTCGTCTTTTCTCCGTACATAGCGGGTGTCCTTGTATTGCTTTTATCATCGATATTGCTCGTTATCGCGTTTGTTCTATATAATAAGCAACGCACTCATCTGGCCATCGTTCTCATACATGCAACATCGTTCCTCGTACTAATTGCAATACTGATCGGAAATATTACGCAACCCTACTACCCGCTGATCGACAGCATCCTAAAGAGCATTACATTATCCTGTCCTATCGCTATTCTCGCGCTCGCGATGCACTCTCAGGTAAACAATTATTCGCCGTCTTCTTCCCTTTGATTCCGCAGCATCCCGCATTTGTCCTCGGGCAAGTATTCAAAGCGATGCTTGCGATACAGCAAGTCCGCCGGGTGATTGGCAATCAGGCAGATATAGCTGTCTTCATGCGCGTTTTGATCAAAAAAACGGTCGATCGTCTGCATGATCTGCTCGGCATAGCCTCGTCGCTGATAGTCCCGATCCACCATGATGTCACTCACGACAAACGTGATCCCGCCGTCGCCAACCACTCTGCCAAAGCCGATCAGCTTTTCGTCTTCATAAATCGATACGGTAAACAGCGAGTTTGCCAGCGCGATTTTGCTTCGTTCCAGGTTCTTTTGCCCCATGCCGGCACGCAGCCGAAGATCAATATAGTCCGCTGCCGATGGAGTTTGATAAACAAGTTGCATGGTCTGTGTCCTTTACATGTGTTACAAATGATGAATTGGATTGCGTTTATAGCCCTTCGCGCACCAGCCGCACCCAAAGCGATACCACCGCTTCACAATATTCCCTGCTCTCCGGCTTGAGCTGCCAGAGCGGAATTTGCCGCGGTTTTCGTTTGTCGTAGAGAAAGCGGTCATCCGCGGCGAGTAAATCCGCGAACGCGGTGATGGTAGGATACAGCGGCGCTTCCGCAACCAGCTCCCCTCGGTCAAAGAAACGGAGTTGCCAGCCGTTTGCGCCCTTTTCGCCAAGACCGAACATACCGCCAAATCCATCCGCCCGTTGCGTGGCGGGTTCCGCGGTCAGTTCCGGTTCCCCAAGCCACCGCAAAAGAAACTCACTCCCGCGCCAGTCGATCAGCATCAGCCCGCCATGCCCGGGCAAAAGCCCGGCGCAAAGCGCGCCGCCGTCATTTGTGCGCAGATACAACATTCTCTTTGGCAGGCATTCGTCCCGCCGAAGCCGGTTGAGCAGTTGATCCCGCGCGTCCCACGCCGCAGAAAAATCTTCGGAATGCATCATGATTGCCCTCCCTTCTCCTGCTTCAAAGTATACACAATTTATCCCGATAGACAAGCAAAAGCGGACGCTTGAGGCGATTTGCGCGCCGCCTGTGTTTCGCTCTGTTCATGCGGTCCGTTTTCCGATATACTGTATATGCAAAATACGTTTTCACGCGCTTTCATCCTAAGAAGCCATTCTTCGGAGGTGTACTGATGAACCCCAAACAAAAAACCGCGCTTACAAAAGTATTCGCCGTCTCCGGCACGGTCGTGCTCTGGGCGCCAATCCTGTTTCTGTTTGTCACCGCGATTGTCGGCAGCATCGCCGGCAAAGCATTGCTGTTTGACTATCTCATGCTCGCGGAGTTGTTCCCGATCGTGGCGCTGGGTCTGATCTTGCTAGTCCTTGCGAGCCTTCTTTCGCGCACGTTTCGCAAATGGTTCGGTTGGGGCAGCGTTGCAGCGCTCCTTGCGCTGACCGGTGCGCAGATTCTCGCGACCGCTTCCGGTCTCGCCTCCGGTGCGCTGGCGGAAAGCGGCGGTGTGTTTGCGACCGTGATTGCGGCAATTGTGATCTACAATGTAATCGTCGGCGCGCTGGCGATTCTCGCCATGCTCCTGCTGCGCCGCCTGTTCCAAAAACAGCCGCAGGAAGCCGCCGCAGAGTAGGCCACAGCACAGAAAAAACGATAGACGGAGAAGCATACATGCGATACACGATCAATGCCGACCCAAAACGAATCACCGGAAAACGCCCAAATCTGTCCGAGCAAAACAGTGTTGCGGACGAAATCGTAACCGCATTTTCCAGCCAGCAGGAGCAGCCGATTATGCCGCTCTCCTCCACCGCAACGGGTAAACCGTCACCTTGGGGTAAAATCTATGCCATCATCGCCGCCGCGCTGCTGTTTGCGCCGTTTCTCATTGCAACCGTGTGGATGATCCTTAGCGGGGCACAGGGATACGCGCTGCCAGCGCTGATGTTGCCGATTTTGGCGCTCGGATTTCGCACCTATTCATTTGTCGGTGGTCTGGTTTTATACCTGGCTGCACGCAAAGCGAATTTCCTTCGCAGAACCGTCGGTTGGATTGCGCTTGCCAATCTTCTTGTGACCGTCCCGTTTTTCATCTTAGCATTCCAATCCGCTAGCAACCCCGATGCCGCGGCACTTGCTACAAACGGGATGCAAATTGCAAACACGGTCTCAATCGTCGCGTCGCTCTTGTGCATGATCGCTCTGTGCGTGTTTGCGGTACTGATGCTCATGCGGGTGTTTCGAAAGAAAAAGCAAGAGCTGCCCGCGTAAACAATCCATTTTGCCCGCTCAATGCGGGCTTTTTTCATCTCGGTTTGTGACCTCGTCTCTCGACATGCTAGGGAATGGATGCTACGATAAGCTCATCTCGCAGGGATTGCGCAAAAAGGAGTTTTTACAATGGAACAACAGAAAATAAGCATCATTTATCTCGCGGGCGGGTGTTTCTGGGGCATGGAGAAGCTGATGCAGTCTATCCCCGGCGTGCTCGACGCCCAGAGCGGATATGCCAACGGCACAGGGGAGCAGGCCGCGGACTATAAGACCGTCTGCGCCGGAAAAACGGGCTTTCGCGAGACGGTGAAGGTCACCTATGACTCCGCACGCGTGAGTCTCGATCAGCTCCTGTTCGCCTATTTTGAGGTGGTGGACGCAACGGCGGTCAACCGCCAGGGGCACGACATCGGGACGCAGTATCAGGCGGGCATCTATTATGCGGATGCCGAATCGCAAGCGACCGTCGAGCGCATTGCCGCGATTGAACGCGCGCGCACGCCGCGTTTCTCGGTTGAGATCAAGCCGCTCACCAACTATTTTCCCGCCGAGGAATACCACCAGGACTATCTGGACAAGAACCCAAACGGCTATTGCCACATTCCCTTTGCCCAGATTGCGCGCCTCTCCAAGGAAACCATCGACGCAGGGCGTTATCGCAAGCCGGATGAAACGCAAATTCGTGAAAGGCTCACGCCTGAGCAGTTCGCCGTCACGCAGGAAAGCGCGACGGAGCGCCCGTTTACGAGCGAGTTTTACGGCAGCAAGCAGCGCGGGTTATATGTGGACATCGTGACCGGCGAACCGCTGTTCACTTCGGACGACATGTATCACTCTTCCTGCGGCTGGCCTTCGTTCACCAAGCCTGTCGAGCCTGCCGTTGTGGTGGAGCGAACGGACAGCAGCCACTGCATGCACCGGACCGAAGTGCGCTCCCGCGCGGGCAACTCGCACCTGGGTCACGTGTTTGAAGGCGATCCCGAATCTCCCAACGGTATTCGCTATTGCATCAACGGTGCATCCCTGCGGTTTATTCCGCTGGAGGAACTGGAAACGCAGGGCTATGGGTACCTGAGAGAGAAGTTTGACTGACCGCAAAGCCAAAACCCGCCGAAAAAGTGAGCAAAGCGCGCAAGAATGTGCTATACTGCCAATGCGCGCTTTTTGCGTGCAAACAGAGTCTTTTTCGGAGTATGCAGATGATCTATCTCGACAACAGCGCGACCACGCGCGTTCTGCCGGAGGCGGCGGACGCGGCTTACCGCGCCATGACCGAGCAATTTTATAATCCCGCCAGCGCGTACAGGCCGGCCGTAGCCGCCGAAAAAGCGGTTGAGTTGGCGCGCGCAAATCTTGCCGCGGCACTCGGCTGTTCTCCAGGCGAGCTGCTCTTTACATCCGGCGGAACAGAGTCCAACAACATGGCGATTACTGGTGTGCTCAAGCCCATCCGCGGGAAGAAGCGCATCGTCACCACGGCGGGTGAGCATCCTTCGGTCTATGAGGTGTTTCGCTCACTGGAAGGCGCATCGGAAACGGAGGTTGCGTTCGTCGGTCTCAACGCAGATGGGACGGTGAACCTCGGCAAACTCGAAGAAGCGTTGTCCGAAGACACGGTTCTGGTTTCCGTGATGCATGTCAACAACGAAGTCGGCGCAATCAACGATCTGGACGCGATCTCTTCGCTCATCAAGCAGCGCGCGCCCGGTGCCCTGCTGCATTCCGACGGCGTGCAGGCGTTTTGCAAGCTCCCGTTTGGAAAGAACGCGGCAGACCTCTACAGCATCAGCGCACACAAGTTCCATGCACCAAAGGGCGTCGGCGCACTGTTTGTAAAGAATGGCACCAAATTCTCCGGCGGGCAGATCGGCGGCGGACAGGAGCGAAACCTGCGCTCGGGTACAACAAATGTGCCCGGCATTCTCGCGCTGGACACGGCACTCTCGCAGTATCGCGCCAATCAGGCGCAGTGGATTGCGAATATGCGCGCCTGCAAGCTCCGCCTTTGGGAGAACTTGAGCCGCTTGCCGGATGTATTTCTCGTAGGTCCCGCGCCGGAAGCGGGCGCCCCGCATATTCTCAATGTATCCTTCCCCGGCGTACGCGGCGAGGTGCTGGTCAACGCGCTCTCGGAACGCGCGATCTATGTCTCCACCGGCAGCGCCTGCTCCACGCACAAAAAGGGACAAAACAGAATTCACGCAGCAATGGGTATTTCGAGTGCCCGCGCAGAGGGTGCGCTGCGCCTTAGCCTCTGCCCGTTTAACACCGTCGAGGAGATGGATGAGGCGGCCGCCGTGCTCTTAGAACAAGTCTCTTTTTTGCGGCGCTTTCAGCGCAGATAACGAAGTGTAACACATCAAAACAATCGCCGATTTCTGAAATCGGGTCGCCTAACTTCAAAAATCAACGAATCAAACGGAGAATCAAATGGAAGCAGTCATGCTCGTCCGCTATGCGGAAATCCACCTCAAGGGGCTGAACCGCCCGTATTTTGAGCGCAGCCTCATGAAGCGCATCTCACTTGCCTTGCGCCCGCTTCGCGTCAAGGTTGTGCGCGAACAGGGTCGCGTGTTCGTCTTCGGCATTCCACAGGAAGAGATGGATGCCGCCGCGGATAAACTCACGCGCGTGTTTGGCATTCATTCCGTCAGCCCCGCGTTGGCGGTGGAAAAAGAGTGGGAACCCATGGTCGAGGCGGCAAAAGCCCTCGTCGCCCGCCGAATCGATGGCCTTTCGCAGGCAAGCTTTAAGGTGATCGCGCGCCGGGCGGACAAACGCTTTGCCATGCGCTCGCAGGATATCTGCCGCATGATGGGCGGTCTTCTTCTGGAAGCCTTCCCCGTTCTGCGTGTGGACGTGCACCAGCCGGATTTCTATGTTGGTGTCGAAGTGCGTCAGGAGCAGGCGTTCGTCTTTGCCGAGGAGAAACTCGGCGCGGGCGGCATGCCCGTCGGCACAAACGGCCACGCAATGCTGCTCATCTCCGGCGGAATCGACAGCCCGGTTGCGGGGCACATGATCGCCAAGCGCGGCGTGCAGATTTCCGCCGTGCATTTCTACAGCTATCCTTACACCAGCGAACGCGCGCGCGAAAAGGTTGTTGAGCTTACGCGCATTCTCGCCAGCTACGCGGGCGAGGTGAAGCTCTATCTCGTTCCGTTCACCGACATTCAGCTTACGATCTACGAAAAATGCCCCAAGAGCGAAACCACCATCCTCATGCGTCGGCTGATGATGCAGATTTCCGAGAAAATTGCGCTCTCCTGCGGCGCGCAGGCGCTCGTCACGGGCGAATCCATCGGACAGGTGGCAAGCCAGACCATCGAGAGCCTGACCGCGACCAACGACGCGGTGACGCTGCCCGTCTTCCGCCCGCTGATCGGTTTTGACAAAGAGGAGATCGTGACAAGAGCCAAGGCGATGGGTTCCTATGAAACCTCCATCCTCCCCTTTGAAGACTGCTGCACGGTGTTTGTCCCGCAGCACCCCGTCACAAGACCGAAGCTGGAGGAAATTCGCAAGAGTGAAGCCAGAGTCGATTTTACGCAGATGATCGAAACCGCGATTGCGAACACGGAGCTTGTGGTCGTTGAATAAACGATCAATTTCCCTATCGTCGTAACACTGACATCGGGTTGCTTGAACATTCGATTTTACACAACATTCACAACGCGAGTATCGGTATCGTAGTATACTGTATATGGTAAGCGATGCCCTGCTTGCCGTTTGTATCAAGGAGGAACCAAGTTCATGAAGTTTATTTTTCGCCTGATTGGCATTTTGGTCGTGCTGCTGATTCTCTTGATGGCGGTGCTGACCTATCTCGACAGCAAAGACCTGCTCAGCGGCAAGCTGGAACGATTGATCGGCAACCTGCGCGTGCTGGGCAAGCAAGCCTGGCAGGAAGTGCTCCTGTTCATGCAGGATTCCGGCATCGCGGAAGACGCGGCGGGTTTGCTCGATCAAGGAGCGAATTACCTGCGAGATACCGTCGAACCGCACGAAACCAGCAAGCCCGGGTCGGAGGCGTTCTTTACACCGATTCCCGAAGCAACTCCGGCAGGCTAACCAATTTTCTCAAGCGTATACAGCAAGGCCACCCAATGGGTGGCCTTTATGTTATCGATTGTTGTTTTTTGCTGTTTCTCCATTCCGGCAATCGGTTTACCAGAAGAAACAGAACTCAGGAGGGAATATTCGGAATATCGATCTGCGGCAAGAACGAGCGAAGCCATGCGACATAAAGCAGCGTCTTTTGATACAGCTCGTTGGCAAGCGCCTGGTCGACGAAGCGTGTCGCGATGTTCTTATACGAAAACGGATAGTCGGACATATAGTAGAACATCACGTCCATCAGATAATCTTCGCAGTCGTTCTTTCTCTCGTCAAAACGGGCATTGTCCGCCTCCGTGCGAAACGCGGCACCGCTTGTAATCTTTGAGAACAGGAAATTGACATTGTGCGTCTTGGGCGGCTCGGTCTCCATAAAATAGACATACATCCCCTTGAGTTGCCGTTCCACTGCCTGCTGGCAAAGATAGGCGACGTACACCCAGCGTTCGCCTTTGATCAGCGTTTCGATTGTGCCGAGGTCATAGTCCGATAACATCAGCCAATATCCGCATTTTTCCTGTTTATTCATGCGCCGCTTCCAACTCCTTCTTCCAGTGCGCCGCTGCTGACCAAATGCATCAGCACGCTTGTAATCCTGCTGTCAAACTGATGCGAGAGGGAGGCGAGTTCCTCCGCTGCCTGCGTATAGGTTTTGACCACATTATAGCCGCGGTCGCTTGTCATCGCATCGAATACATCCGCCACGGCGACGATCTGTGAGGAGAGGCTGATGTCCTCCGATCGAAGTCCGCGCGGATATCCGCTGCCATCGAGCCGCTCATGATGGTTTCGCGCAATCTCCGCGATCTGCTCGCCGAAGTTTGGCAAAAGCATCCGCCCGCTGTCGATTGGGTGGCGGAGGATATAGCGCATTTCCGCCTGCTCCAGTTTGTCCGGCTTTTGCAAAATCTCCGTGGGAACAAAGCATTTGCCAACGTCGTGAAACAGCGCGGCAAACGCAAGATCGTCCCGCGGGATATCCGGTCCGCGATCCTGCATTGCATCATAGAGTGCGAGAGAATATTGCAAAACGGCTTTGCTATGACGGGATGTGTAATGGTCTTTTTCGTTGATGCGCGTCAGCAGCTCTTGCAAGCTGTCGTTTACATGGGTCACTGCCTCAAATGCCGGGCAGTTGGTCACATAGAGAATTTCCGCATCGCCGTGCATCTTCACGGGGACATCCCGTTTCAGGCCGGAGACGATAAACGAATCTCCCGCGCCGAGGGAAACAAGCCCGTCGTCCATCGCCAGATCGACTCCTCCGGCATGGATAAAGAAATACTCACTTGCGTTCGGGTCACTTGCCGGAAACAGCCAGACAACAGACTCACCGTTGATGCGATGCAAGATCACTTCCAAATCCCCCTGCTTGGTTAACAGCTGGGTACTTGGCTCATTTCCCGCGGCAGATTCTTCCGCGGCGGCTCTTCGGTTAAACTGTATTCCTTCCATTCCAACACCGGCAGCTTCCAGCCGCTTGACGGCAGTCCTTAACAGGGGCAAAGCTCCACTCCGTACGCCTCAATTTCTTCTATAATACCACATGGCGTAGCTAATTCATAGGTGTGAAACGGCTGAACTTGAATATCGATACTCGAATTCACGCAAATGCGCGCAAGCTGACGGTATTGCCGCAGCAAGCGCGCATCCTGACTTGTAAAAAACACAGCTAGATCGACATCGCTGTCGCATTCCGCACAGCCCTTTGCATAGGAGCCGAATAACACGATTTTGTCCACGCCCGA
This sequence comes from Christensenella sp. UBA7703, assembly GCA_002482505.1. Taxonomy (GTDB): domain Bacteria; phylum Bacillota; class Clostridia; order Christensenellales; family CAG-138; genus UBA7703. The sequence goes on from DLGD01000038.1 coordinate 63,458, forward strand.
AAGGGAGATGATTGCACGGCAGATTTCACGCATCTGCGCGGCATGTACACCAAATATCCGTTCGAAGTCATGGCTCTGCTCGATCATTTCCGCTCCCTGTTTCGCCGCGCGTTTCCGCAAGCGTTATAGCGGGATGACGCGAAGCGGGTCGACCAGCACATACTGCCCGTCAATATAATAGGTAGTATACTCGCAAACAACAACCGCGCCAATAGAATTTGCGTAGGAAAAGACCGGGGCTACGATTGTGTCAACGGTTTTGAGAAGCCATTGCACGTCGTTCCAGGGTGTCAGCTGCGCAAACTTGACCGCGATCTCGATCTGACGGTTTGCCGCATCAACCATGCGCTCAAGCAGGTTGAATTGTGCCGCGGTGTAGCGCGCGTACCGAATTGAAACCGCGCTGACAGGAGAAGCGTCGTTGCCCTGCGCATTTGCAATACCCGGAACCATCATGACGAGCAGCAGAACGCAAATCAGGAGTGCCATCCATCTTTTTTTCATACAATTTCCCCTCCGAAACGATTTTTTTGTTTCGATTTGGAGTTCCCAGCGACGAAGCAATAAAAAGACAGCCTGCCTATTCATTGCCAAGCTGCCAAAAATCGTCTTCCCCGCCCGTATGAAAAAATGCGGTAGGATACTCAATTCGGCAACTGGCTACCATCGGCTCGATCTCTCTCGCCATTAGGCCCTTTAGCTTTGCGTCGCCCGCTTTCACGGGTTTTGCCTTTTTCGTGGGAGTGGCTCCTAAACCTGCAACCAAATTATCACATATTTATTACAATGTCAATAGTCATTATGTGTACTATTTGTAATTTATTTTTGCCGCATGTGAAAAATGCTGCTGTATTTCGTCACTTTTCAGCATTCTTGTGCGGTTTTTGTTACACGCTTGTCAAAACGCGCGCCGCTAATCTGTTACATCGTATGACAACGGCAGTCAAAACTGAACCATAAGTTCTTTTCGTGAAACATGTGCGCGTGGTATACTGTCATCAGAAATCAGGAGGTGCGGTATGGAACAACACGATTCGGTCAAACAGCTCGTCTCTCAAATGACGCTTTCCGAGAAGGCAAGCCTGCTCTCCGGCGCGGACAAATGGCGCACAAAAGCAATCCCACGCCTGGGCCTTCCCGCCGTAACGGTATCCGATGGGCCGCATGGCCTGAGAAAAGAGGTCGTCGACCCGGAGAAAGGGCTGTATACAGTCCGCTCTACCTGCTTTCCGGCGGCTTGCGCCACCGCTTGTTCGTTTGACCGCACGCTTTTGCGGCGCGTCGGCATCGCGCTTGCCGAAGAGTGCCGCGCGGAGGATGTAGATGTTCTGCTCGGCCCGGGGCTCAACTGCAAACGCAGCCCGCTTTGCGGCCGTAATTTTGAATATTTCAGCGAAGACCCCGTGGTCTCCGGTGAACTGGCCGCGGCCTACATCGAAGGCGTGCAAAGCCTCGGCGTTGGCACATCGATGAAGCATTTCGCGCTCAACAATCAGGAATACCGCAGGCTGACCATCGACGCGGTAGTAGATGAACGGGCGATGTTTGAACTGTACCTTTCCTCCTTTGAGCGTGTGCTGAAGAAGGTGCAACCCTGGACGGTGATGTGTTCTTACAATCGTGTGAGGGGCATCAACGCCAGCGACAACAAGTGGCTCTTAAGCGATGTTTTGCGCACGAAATTTGGTTTCAGCGGGCTGGTGGTGTCCGACTGGGGAGCCGTTCATGATCGCGTTTCGGGTGTTTCGGCAGGTCTTGATCTGGAGATGCCGTTCGTCGGCCCATACCATGATAAGCAGATTGAACAGGCAGTCGCTTCCGGCAAGCTTACGGAAGCCGAGGTAGACCGCTGTGTTTCCCGCGTTCTCGCGCTGGCTGAACGCGCAAAATCGCGCGTGCATACGCCGTTTGACGCACAAGCGCACCATGCGCTTGCGCGCGAGGCGGCCGCACAGTCCGCGGTTCTGTTGAAGAACGAAAATGCGCTTCTTCCACTTTCCATTGATACACGCGTTGCTGTCCTCGGGGCGTTTGCAAACGCCCCGCGCTATCAGGGGGCGGGCAGCAGCAAAGTTCAGCCGCTTATCATCGACTCCCCGCTGGAAGAGCTGGAAAAACGCGGTTTTGACGTAAGTTATGCAAAGGGCTATCGCGAGGAAAGCGATACGCCGGACGAGGCTCTGATGGCTCAAGCTTGTGATCTTGCCCGCGAAAAAGACACGGTGCTGATCTTCGCTGGGTTGCCGGATCGCTACGAATCGGAAGGCTTTGATCGCGAATCCCTCGCCATGCCGAAAAATCAGACGGCTCTGATTCTGCGCGTTGCCGCCGTGAACCCGCATGTTGCGGTTATGCTCGCCTGCGGTTCGGTGGTCGATTTGAGCTGGGCGGATTCCGTCGCGTCAATCCTGCTCCTGCACCTCGGCGGCGAGGCGGTCGGAGGCGCAATTGCCGATCTGGTGTCGGGCGCCGTGAACCCGTCCGGCAAGCTCACCGAAAGCTGGCCGATGCAGCTTTGCGACGTACCGAGCCATGCCTATTTCCCCGGTTACACGCGCACGGTGGAGTACCGTGAGAGTATCTTCGTCGGCTATCGCTATTATGACACAGCAAAGATGCCTGTCCGTTATCCCTTCGGGCATGGGCTTTCGTATGCTTCTTTTTCCTATTCCAATCTTCGTATGAACGCGCCGCACCTGAACGCGGGTGAAACGCTGGAAATCACCCTCGACGTGGCCAACACGGGCAGCGTCCCCGGCGCGGAAGTCGTGCAGCTGTATGTGTCCCATCGATCGGATGTGATGGCGACGGCCGAGCAGGAACTCAAAGGGTTCGAGAAGGTTTCTTTGCAGCCGGGTGAAACAAAATCCGTCTCGTTTTCACTCACGCGGCGAGATTTGTGCTATTATGATGTGGTTGCTCAGGATTGGCGCGTCGAAGGCGGCACTTATGAAATTCGCCTAGCCGCCTCCAGCCGGGATATCCGCCTCCGCACGCTGATCGAAGCCACGCCGGATGCGGACGCACATGTGCCGGATCTTCGCGAAACAGCCCCGTGCTATTATGACCTTTCCAACGGAATCCGCGTGCCGGACAGTGCATTTGCCGCCGTTCTTGGTCATGCAATTCCGGCGCGTGAGCGGCAAAAGGGCGAAAAGCACACGCTGAACGTCACCCTCAGTGAAGTGAAGCACACGCTGCTTGGCGGGTTGCTCGCGTTTATCGGGCGCAAGGTTGCCATGTCCGCCATGGCGACCAATGAGGTCGACCTGAGCATAATCGACCACATTCTGTATACGACCCCGTTGCGCTTAATGAGCTCGGAATCCGATATCTCTCCCCAACAGATCGAGGGGATTGTGCACCTGCTCAACCATGAACCAATCAAAGGGCTCAAAGCACTTTTGAGTAAGGGTCGGTAATATAGCTTTCCCATTTTGCAAACACTTTTGTGCGCGCGAAGAATTCCCGTTTTCATCAAACAAATTATCGGAGGAATCATTCGGCATGCATCCCGTGCTTTCTCGTTTCGCGCTTTCCGGCGCGCCCGTCTCCAGCGAACCCTATGGCAGCGGGCACATCAACGGCACACAGCTTGTTGTCTGTGATAGCGGGCGGCGCTATATTCTCCAGCAGATCAACACAAACGTATTTCGCGAGCCGGAGAAGCTGATGCGCAATATCGAGCTGGTTACGGCGCACCTGCGCACAAAGGTTACAGACCCGCGCGGGGTTCTTTGTCTCGTGCCTGCATTCGACGGAAAGAGCTTCGCGGTGGAGAACGGCGAATACTGGCGCATATACGAGCTTGTGGAAGGCAGCGTTTGTTATCAGAGCGCGGATGCAGCGCTTTTTTATGAGAGCGCGGTGGCGTTTGGCCGCTTTCAAAACCAACTTTCAGACTTCCCTGCGGATGCCCTTGTGGAGACCATTTTGCAGTTTCACGATACCCCCGCGCGATATCTCACCTTTCACCGCTCGGTTTCGCAAAACGTCGCAAAACGCAAAGGGCAGGTCTCACGCGAGATCGATTTTGTTCTGGAGCGGGAGAGTTTTTCGCATACGCTGATGGACCTGCAAGCGGCGGGGGAACTTCCGCTTCGGGTCACGCACAACGACACAAAGATCAATAATGTGCTCTTCGATGAGAAGACCAACAAAGCGCTGTGTGTGATCGATCTTGACACTGTCATGCCCGGGCTTTCCGTCAACGATTTTGGGGACGCGATTCGTTTTGGCGCATCTACCGCTACCGAGGACGAGCGGGATTTATCAAACGTACATTTTGATCTTGAATTATATAAGACATATGTGAAAGGCTATCTTTCCACCTGCGGTCAGAGCCTGACAAAAATGGAAAAAGCTATGCTGCCCACCGGGGCGAAGATGATGACGCTAGAGTGTGGCATGCGCTTTCTTGCGGATCATCTCGCAGGGGATGTCTATTTTCACGTTTCGCGCGAAGGGCAGAATCTCGACCGTGCGCGTACCCAGTTTCGGCTTGTGGAAGAGATGGAAAAAAGCTGGGGGCAGATGCACATAGTTGTTGAACAAACGCACTAAACTATCATCTTTATTGCAATTGTAATCCATATTTTTTCCTGCAACAGGTCAATTCTCATACAACACAAAGCCCGATTTCCTTCGCTGAAACCGGGCTTATGTTTGATTTGTTCTTTGTAGAACCGTATCGTTTATTTTGTCGTTTCGCTGTTGGCGGATTCTTGCTGCAGCAGGGAAATCTCCGCGCGCTCAATCCCGTGGTTCTTCATCTCCTGCACCTCGATATGCAGGCAAGCGGCATCCACCGAAAACTCGGTGCCATCCTCCGGAATCTCATTGAGCACGCTAAACACCAGCCCATTGAGCGTATCAAACTCATCTACCGGCAACGGGTAGCCAATCGCCTCAGAGATATCCTCCAGCGGGACCGACCCGTGCGTACGCCAAACGCCATCCGCAACGGTCGTGATGATTTGCTCCTCGCCGTCCTCTTCCTCGTCGATGTCGCCCACGATCACCTCAATGAGGTCATTCATGGTCACGATGCCGCACATACCGCCATATTCGTCCATCACCACCGAGAAGTGATTGCGGCTGCGCTTCATATCGAGGAATAAATCGTCCGCCTTGATCGACTCCGGCACAAAGCGCGGCGGCTGTACCGCCTCTTGCAGGACGCTCTCCCGCGTGTGGTCGTTCAAGCGAAAATACGTCTTCGCGTCGAGAATCCCGACCACGTCATCCGAGCTGTCCTTGCAGATCGGATAAAACGAATGTCGCGTGCTGTGGATTGTCTCCGCCCAGTCCTCGTCGCTCTCATCCAACCAGAGAATATCCACCTGCGTGCGGTGCGTGAGAATATCCTCCGCCGAAACATTGTCAAACTCAAACACATTATGGATCATTTCTTTTTCGGTGGCTTCGATGGTTCCTTTCTCGGAGCCAACGTCCACCATCATGCGAATTTCTTCCTCGGTGACTTCCTCGTCCTCCGCGTTGGGATCAACGCCGAGTAAGCGCAGGATGCCGTTTGTCGACACGGTAAGTAACCAAACAAGCGGCGCAAAAGCTTTTGCCACGCCGTTGATCATTCCTGCCATGCCGAGCGCCAGCTTCTCCGCGTTCTTCATCGCGACGCGCTTTGGCACAAGTTCGCCAAAGACGAGCGTAAAAAACGTTAGAATCAGCGTGATGAGCAGCACCGAGATGGTATTGATCGTCGCGGCAGGAATCTCGGTGCCGCCCGCGGTGAGCGCGGTCGTGATGCGTTTTGCGAAGTTATCCGCAGCAAACGCGCTGCCCAAGAAGCCGGATAGCGTGATTGCAACCTGAATCGTCGCGAGAAACCGCGCAGGTTGACTCGTAAGGCGCGCAAGCTTGATCGCGCGCTTGTCTCCTTCGGAGGCGAGCTTCGCGAGCTTCGCATCGTTCATCGTAATGACGGCAATCTCCGCACAAGCGAAGACTGCATTGAGCGAAATTAGGACTAACTGTAGAATAATTTGCCAGAATAAGGGATCGTTACCCATTTTTATACTCCGTATTGATCTTGTCGAAAACTGTATCTTGCGCCCCGGGTTATCGCGACGCAATTATAAAAAGAAAGAAGCATTTTTTCTGTTCCATGGTTTCTCTGCCAAGAAATAGAAAAAACATAACCTGTGCTCATTTTCTCAACAGAGACAGATTATGTGCTTCAAAAAATATCCGGTCATGCGGTTAGGGTTGTGGTCGCCGGTACTGTCGCTCTCTTCGTCGCTCATAGCTTTCCTCTCGTGGTCATATATAGATTGAGTATACCGACACATGCAGAAATTGTCAATGTTTCGGGGGAATTCTGCGCGCGCAGTCAGGTGATTTGTGCGCTGTCATTCCCACGTCTTCTCCTGCTTTCCGCATCTGTGGTTCCTCAATTGTGACAGTTCGTTGACAATTTGTTGAGAAACGTTTATATTTTAGACATTATTTGCACTCATACTTCAAGATTGGAATGGAATTGAACATGGAAATAAGCCCAAAACGCCGCCGCGGCGACCGCCGGGACGCGACATTGGTTCGCGATCTCGACTCGATGCACGTCTTTATGCCGATCATGATGCCAAACCGCGCAGACAACGAAGCCTTCATTCAGGAGCTCGTAGACATGAGCGCGGTAGAAGCCTATCTCGAGAAAAAGAACGCACAGAATCCGGAATACAAATACACTTTCTTCCACGTGATCCTGGCAGCGCTTGCGCGCACCATCGAGATGCGCCCGCGCATGAATCGCTTCATCATCGGCAACCGCTACTATGACCGCAACCACATCACCTTTTCCTTCATCGTCAAGAAAGCGTTTTCCGATCACGCGGATGAATCCGTCATGATCCTGAAATATGACCCGACGAGTGAGAAAGCCGCAATCGATATGATCCACGACAAGATTTGCGACTTTGTCTATTCCGTGCGCAAAAGCAACAAAAAAGACGGCACGACGGATATTCTCGACACGCTTGCGAAAGCCCCCATGTGGATGCGCAAGATCATCGTCGCACTCCTCCGTTCACTCGATGAGCGCGGAAACATGCCGAAAGACCTCGCGAACGAGGACCCGTACAACAGCACAGTCTTTATCAGCAACCTCGGCTCCATCAAACTCAACGCGGGGTATCATCATCTATCCAACTGGAGTACGAACTCCGTCTTCGTCGTCGTCGGTGAAAAACACATGCAACCGTTTTATGACGCAGACGGCACGGTTACGGTCAAACCCGCGCTGAATCTGGGCCTCACGCTCGATGAGCGCATTGCGGACGGGTATTACTATTCCAAGACCGTTCGTCTGCTTAAGAAATTTTTTGCCGAGCCGGAACTGCTCGACATTCCGTCCAAGGAGGAACTAACCATTGAGTACTGATGTGAAGAGCTTTCCCTTTTGTGAAGATATGTCCAATGTTGCCGCCCCGTGGTTCGCGTTTTACGGTGAAGTCGATCAAAAGCTTACCTACCCCGATGCGTCGATGTTTGATATGGTAGAACGCGCGGCAAACCTCTACCCGAACTACACTGCCGTCACCTTCATGGGCAAAGCGACTAAGTTTCGCGACTTGGTGCGTGAGATTCGCGAAGCCGCGCGCGCCTTCGCCGCACTTGGCATTCGCAAGGGCGACAAGGTTACGCTCTGTATGCCAAACTGCCCGCAGATTGTGGTCTGCTTCTATGCGCTCAACCGCATCGGTGCGATTGCCTCGATGATTCACCCACTCTCCAGCGTCGGCGAAATCGCTTTTTACATCAAGGATTCCGGCTCCAGAGCCGTGGTCTCGCTGGATGCTTTTTATGGCAAGTTTGAAGAGGTGCGCAAGCAGGTCTCCTTTGAGACACTTGTGCTCACAAGCGTGAAGGACGCGCTCTCCCCCGTGATGAAGCTTGGCTTCTCCCTCACGGAAGGGCGGAAAGTGCCGAAGATCCCGAAGGATGCGGACGTGCTCTATTGGAACGCGTTCCTCGCCCAAGCAAAAAAGCAGGATGAGTCCTGCTTTGTGGAAAGCCGCGGCGGCGACCCCGCCGTCATCCTGTTCTCCGGCGGTACGACGGGCACCACGAAGGGCATCCTGCTGAGCAACCTCAACTTCAACGCGCTCGCGCTGCAAACCTGCGCCATGGGCAACTGCGTCATCCCCGGCTCGCGCATGCTTGCCGCGATGCCGATGTTCCATGGCTTTGGCCTCGGCGTTTGCATCCATACAATGCTCGTTGCCGGCGTGACGGCGATTCTTGTGCCGCGCGTCTCGGTCGAGAGCTATGCAAAACTGCTCAAGAAAGAGAAGCCGCACTACATCGCCGGTGTGCCGACGCTGTATGAAGGCATCACCCGCAACCCGTATATGGATGGCGTGGACATGAGTCAGTTGCTCGGCGTGTTCTCCGGCGGCGATACGCTCTCCATTGAGCTGAAAAAGAAGTTTGACTCCTTCCTCGCGGAGCATGGCGCAACCGTTCAGGTGCGCGAAGGTTATGGCACCACCGAGTGCGTCACCGCAAGCTGCCTGACCCCGTATGACATGTATCGCGAGGGCAGCATCGGGCTTCCGTTCCCGGACACGTATTATAAAATCGTCAAACCCGGCACGACGGAAACCGTTCCCTATGGCGAAGACGGTGAAATCTGCCTTTGTGGGCCTTCCGTGATGATGGAATACGTCAACCAGCCGGAAGAGACCGCAAACGTGCTCAGAAAGCATGCAGACGGGCACGTCTGGCTGCACACGGGCGATCTTGGGAATATGGACGCAGACGGCTTCCTCTTCTTTAAGCAGCGCATTAAGCGGCTGATCATCACAAGCGGATATAACGTCTATCCTTCTCAGGTGGAAAACGCGATTGACGCGCATGACAAGGTGCTCATGAGCTGCGTCATCGGCGTACCGGATTCCTACCGGATGCAGAAGATCAAGGCATTTGTCGTGCTGCGCCCGAATATTCTGCCGACGCCGACGCTCAAGGAGGAAATCCTTTCCCATTGCAGCAAGCTTGTCGCGAAATATGCCATGCCATATGACATCGAATTCCGCAGCGAGCTGCCAAAGACCCTCGTCGGCAAGGTTGCGTACACTATTTTGGAGAAAGAAGAACTGGAAAAACAGGCAATCACCGCGTAAACGGCGCTCTGAGCCGGAAAAACATCTCTTCCGATAGGAAGCGGCAAGAACCATCGGCGGCGGAGAAACCAAGCATCCGCCGCCTCTCTTTCGCCCCTGTGTGGATTATTTCACGAATTTGTGCTGCTGCTTTGCCCGGAATCTTATGGTAAAAAACCTTGCCTTTTTTCCATCAAAATGACTTGACACTATAGGCACGTTTGCCTATAATTGAAAAGCATGAGTTGCCAATGTAGCTCAGTCGGTAGAGCAGCTGATTCGTAATCAGCAGGTCTGGGGTCCGAATCCCCACATTGGCTCCATACTTCTCGGGGTGTAGCGCAGTTTGGTAGCGCGTTTGGTTCGGGACCAAAAGGTCGCTGGTTCAAATCCAGTCACCCCGACCATAAAAAAGACCATCCAACTTGGGTGGTCTTTTTTATGCTTTCTAGTCAACTGGATTTGAAGCCGCGAAGAAAAACAGTCCTGAGAACTGTTTTTCCGAGGCCGGGTAGCGCAAGCGAGAGCTTGCGCCGCGCAAAGCGCAAGCAAGCCGAAGCCCAGCGGAAAATCCAGTCACCATTTCCCCGTACTAATTGCACCACAGCAATAAAGATGGGGGTTTGATTGTCTGTCACATTTCTCTTACGTAATGCATCGCAACGTCCAAAGAGTATTTGACATTGCGTGCAACTGATACTATCCTTTATGCAAGGATCTCTTCCAATCTTGTTGTTTTTCGAAAATTCCACATAGAAGCTGTGCTATGTTTTCCATCTATCCCACACGCTCTCAATCAATCTTTGGAGGTTCCCGATGTTCAAACGGATGATTAAAGGTGACAAGAAGATGTTCTTCTTATCATTCATCAGTGTTTTCCTTGCCATGTCCTTGATTCTCCTTGCAGCCACGATGCTGATTCAAACCGATGCAAATCATAACGCGCGTATCAAAATCGACATCTCCGAGCAAAGCCTCATCGATGCCGAACAGTATTTCATCACTTACAAAATCAACCGGTTAACATCGGATCTACAGTTTATCTATGAGACGCTTGAAAAGCAGTTTGCCACGGCAAAAGATTTAAAACCGATTGCAGATATTTGGCTCTCCTATTCCAACAGCAGGCAGGTCTTTGATCAGATTCGCTATATCGATACGCAGGGAAACGAAGTTGTGCGTATCGACTATTCACCCGATGGCGCATTCATTGTGCCGCAGGAGCAACTCCAGAACAAAAAAGATCGATACTATTTTCAGCAAACAATCGTTTTGGATGCCAACCAGATCTATATCTCTGCTCTGGATCTAAACGTTGATAACGGCGCGATTGAGCTGCCGATCAACCCGGTAATCCGCCTTGCACGCCCTGTTTTCGACCAGAATGGGATCAAGAAGGGCATCGTTGTTTTGAATTATGCCGCCAAGGATATATTGACGCAGATTTCTTCTATCGCTGCTGGCACCTATGGCGAAGTCTTTTTCCTTAACAAAGACGGCTACTGGCTCATGAACTCAAAGGATGCCTCAACCGAATGGGCATTTTCATATAACCCCGACTCTACCGTAAAATTCCCAAACTATTACGCAAAGGAATGGAAATTGATCTCCGCCGGCGGCAATGGAACCATGACCACGGAGAACGGCTATTTTCGGTACACGACGATTCCGCTCGATTCGATTTACCGCACCAACAAATCTTCGTTTCAAGTAAACAGCAAGATCGAAAATTGGTATATCGTGAGCCACATCCCCGTCAGTACACAACCCGGCTCATATCCTTCGAGCAATCTGTTTGACCTTGCGCACGCGTCGATCCGCCAATATGCGCTGCTATATGCCATCCTATTCTTCTTTTCTATTGTTCTTGCAGGGTTTATCACCAGCAGCCGGACCAGAAGCAAGGAAGTAAAGTTTTTCTCTGAATATGATGTGATGACAAGCGCCTATAATCGGCACGCGGGAATCAGCAAGTTATCCGACCTTTATCGCTCGCTTTCCAAGAGCGGATGCAGTATGAGCGTGTGCTTCATCGACATCAACGGCCTCAAGCAAATCAACGATACGCTCGGCCACGAGTCGGGCGACGAGTTGATCATCACCGTTGCAAAAACCATCCGTGCGGTGATTCGCAGCAACGATTTTTTGATTCGTCTCGGAGGAGACGAGTTTTTAATCGTATTTCAAAACATCGATGCGGCGCAGGCGGAAGAAGTTTGGAGCCGAATTGTTGTCGAATTTGAAAAAATCAATCAAGCAGAACACAGGAAGTATAAAATCAGTGTCAGCCATGGAATCGAAATGCTGAGCTGCGATTTAGATCAAGTGCTCGATACCGTGCTGCATCAGGCTGATGCAAAAATGTATGACGAAAAACGGAAAATCAAAAGCAACTTACAGATCATTCGTGAAGACCAGTAGCCTGCGCAATGTGCACCGGTCGGTTTGTCTTGCAATGATGCTTGTGCTTTGCCTGCTCGCTTTTGCTGGTTGTGCCACGCATATGCCCACGCAGGCGCCAACCATCTCTTCTACCCCACTGTCTGCCTCCCAAACTACCCGCCTCACCCTGGAGAGCAACGCAATGGACGCAACTGTTCCGTTCATGGTCTATCTGCCCGCTGGCTACACATCAACGGAAAAATACCCCGTGTGGTATGCGATGCATGGCTATAGCTCTACGGAGAAGTGGTGGCTGGACGATGCATGTGTTGGCGACCATGCCGACGCGCTGGCGGCAGGCGGCGAACTCGCGCCTATGATCATGGTGTTTCCCATGGCGCGATATGACGATGCAAAAACCATCGAGGCGGACATGGCGGACGGCATCCGCGGGCCGAGCAGGATGGAACGCTTCCTTTGCGAGGAGTTGATTCCCTATATTGACGGGCACTACAGCACGATCTCCTCTGCCGAAGGCCGATCCATCGGCGGCTTTTCGATGGGCGGACTGTTTGCGTTGCAAATCGGCCTCCATCAGCCGCAACTCTTCAGCAAAATCGGCGCATACAGTCCTGCGCTGACCTACAGTGACTTCTCCGGCGATCACTTCGAACGCTGGCTTTCGACCGATCCCGACGACGCAACCAATCTGGACGGCTATGCCAAGGCGCACGGCTTAGACGGGCTCTCGATCTACCTTGACTGCGGAGACGAGAATGATCCGTTCTCTGCTGGCGCGGCTTCGTTACAGGAGGCGCTGACTGCGCGCGGGATTGTGAGTCAGTTTCACCCGCACGGCGGGGGGCACAGCCTTGATCCAACGCTGTTGGATACCTATCTGTTGTTCTATTCTGGAACATGATAATACCGAGTAAAACCATCAGAGTATACGCAACTTACGGTGTGTGGTAAAAAACGAATCACGGTGAAATCGCGGCTGAGAAACAAACGGAGCAAATGCTCCGTTTTTTTTACATTTTGCGTGCAATCGAAACGTTTGTTCGATATAATATCAGTTATAGATTATTATAATTTTGCCTTTGACGATTTATTATAATTTTTCGCGAAGAACATGCTTTATTCTCAAAGAAAACACCTAGGAGGATATTGCATGCGATACTCGGATTTCATCAAGCCGCAAAACAGGAAAGTCTTGACTCTACAGGAACGCGCAGACAAACAGGCGGGTTCGCCCTCGGTAAAACCTGTCCTTAGCGGAAACGCAGGCGCAGGCGTTGGCGCGGTCATTCCAGCCAAAGCAGCGCCAGATGCAGGTGCACACGCGAATGCCGGGGCTGGTTTGGGGATCGGTCTAAGTAACCCAGCTTATCTCGCTGGCCTGTTGCCAGACGATTTCCCCATTGATCAATGGGAGCAGTTGAACACAAAGCAGCAGCTGAACGCTATGAAGTACAGCGGACTAACCCCGCAGGAACAGTGGGTTCTGCTGAATACAAACATTCCTTTGGTAGAGCTTCGTTCGTCTTCCAGCGCTTCATCCGGATCAATCGCTCGAATAGTCAACCCGAATGCGAATGCGCCTAGGGACAGATTTGCAGCCGGCAATGCAGAAAACGGCTTATTATATCCTAGCAATTCGCCAAATTCAGCCCCTTTACACAATATCGATCTCATTGGAAAATTGAAAGATAAAGCGGCATCTCCAGCTACGCCTAACCCTGCGAGCACGCCTTTGCCAACACCGGGACCTTCGCCAATGACCACTCCTAACTTGCTTAGTGAACCAAGCCCTTATAGCGGAACCACCCCCATGGAATTAACAAGCCGGGATAAGCAAATGCTACTAAGCATACTCGATTTGGACAAGAGCCTTATGTCAGTGACAGATCGGAAGCAAATTGAATTTATCAAGCGGCAAGTGCAACGCGGAGTGGTCACACCAAACCAATTAAAGCAGTTTTATCAAGACCTTATATCAATCCGCAATAAGGTTGAGAAGCAGGAGTGGACAAACAAGGTAAAAGCTGAAAGTAGCGCAACTGCAACATGGGGAAATGAGCTTATCAATAATCAAAGAGATTATTCTGGTATTCCAGGTTCTTTCGGCAAGAAAGGTAATATGAGGGATAATGCGTGTGGATATATGGCAATCAACAACACGAATCAACTTCTTGGGTATAACACCGCATATAGTGATACAAGTTACTATCTGAATAAAGCCAGAAACATCACCACGCTTTTGGACGGACAACTCGGTATGAATCCGCTTATAATCGGCGGTCTCTATCGTTCCGCTGGTTGTCATGTAGACCTCTACCTAAATACAAGTGATATACCAAAAACATATGATGCGTATATCATGTTATATTTCTACAAAAATGTAAACAATGGAGATAAGTTGGGGGCTCATTACATTGCCGTTGATTATGATCCAAGAGCAGACAAATTTTCTGCATACAATAATGATAATTCAAATCTGCAAGAAAAGGACGCTTTTAACAAGTTTCTTCCAGATGACCACCGAGGATACTGTATTTGGGGAATCAGTCATATCGATCAATCGCAAAATACCGATTCCACACCGAATGAACGGAATGAAAGATATTGATCCGCTTTTGAATGAAAGAGAATGATTTTGTGAGGTATCCTATGAAAAAAATCCGCAAGCTGCTGTTCGTTATCGTACTCGCCTTATTGTTTGCGTGCACTGGCTGCTTTCCTCGTTCTCCGGAATTCAACAATCTAGACACGTATTCGTTTTACGCAAACATGAAACCCTCTCTCGCGAATTACGGGAAGAAAACAGCCGTATATAACAATCGCATCTACTATTTATCTGCGGAACATGGCACGCAGGGGATCTATAGTATGTTCTTGGATGGTACGGACGTGCGGTGGGAGTTCGAAGCAGCGGATATTCGCTCATTAACTGTGGATGCAAGCGGGTTTTATTACTCCTGTTTTTCACATGTTGGAATGAATTTTAACGGTGAGTATCGATGCTTTCAACTGCTTCATCGGGATTCCGCTACCAGCGCCCCGATCGATCTGATCGATCAAGCCGAAAATACAGTTCAATCGGATCTTGAAAATATCTGGGATTTCTATTTGGCGGAAGATGGATGTCTGTATTTCAGAACAGCGCAGATGGACTTTTATCTCGGTTCAATGAATCTTTCTGCATCAGCCATCTATCAGGGACGAATTCTCACGATGCCGGACTATACGATTCCACTCGACAACTTATCAGCCATCGATGATCCGCAACTGGATGGCGGGCTTGTGATCTATCAGCGCAAGAATCAAATGTTTCCTGTTTCGACGTATACTACCGCGGAGGCTGACTGGGCAACGATCTATGACGATAATGTCTCTTTGTTTGATTTGGCAAAACAGAGGACGATATTGCCCATCGACGCACTTTTCCTGAGCAGCTACGAGCGAGGCAATGGGCCATATTCCGATCACTGGCTCCTGCGTTACACGGATAAAGGAATACTTCTGGCCTATGAAGCGGGACTATACGAGTATGCCGGTATAAGCAAAACGCTCTGCTCATTTCCAAAAACGGAAAGCATCTATTCTACCTACGATACCGGCTCCGATATTTTCCTGATGACGAAAACATTTCGAAAGGACGGTTGGATTCGAAATAAGTTTCGAAAACTCTTCCAGATCCCCACGCAGAAAGGCGAAAACTTATACCGCTTTGACCCTTTAACCGGCGGCTGTCCCGCGATACTAAAATTGGGTGATGGCGAGGCGTTTTTGTTTATCGATGATAACACCGTCGTCGCCGCATCGGGCAAGGAAATCTCGATCTACGGCACCAGCAACGACAAGGCAGAACTGCTGCGCACAATCAAGGTATCCCACAACATCGTAGACCGCGCTAACAAGGTTGACACCGCCGGCGATTGGCTGTTCCTCTACCGTTTCAATGAGCAAACGCAACGCGACGAACTGATCGAAAAAGTGTATATCGGTTCATGATGATCAACAAACGGAGCCACATCGCTCCGTTTTTCTATACATTTTTGCGTGCAATTAAAACGTTTGTTCGGTATAATATCATCAGTTCATTTTATGTATTGCGGTTTCTTGTATTTTCGATCATTTTCAAACAGTCGAGCTGTATTCTCAAGTAAAATACGCAAGGAGCACATATGCAGTTCACCAGAAACATGTTTCATCGCAAACCCTTTTTACTCGCAAAGTGTATCGCGGTTTTACTAACCTTGCTCTTCCTTACCGGCTGTACCCTGCGCTTGCCGAGCATGAACAAACTCGACGGTCGCACATTCTACGCGAACCTGAAGGAAGATGCGAAATCCAGCTATGGCAAAAAGGCCGCTTATTACGATGGGCGCATCTACTATCTCTCATCCGAACTTGGTCAGCAGGGCATCTATAGCATGAATGCCGCGGGTGAAGATATCCGTCTGGAAATCCCCGTCGAAGACATCCGTGCTATCAGTATCACTCCCGGTGGGCTATACTACGCAGGGTTTGATTCTATCGAGAAAAACGATAACGGTCCATATCGTCGGTTTCGATTGTTTCAGCTGGAGACTGGAAGCACAACACCCGTCGATCTCTTGAAGACATTCTCCTACACGGATAACTTGGGAGATGAGAATGTATGGGATTTTTATCTGACGAAAACCGGGATCTTTGCCATTTGGTTTGTAAATGTTACCGGCTATCCGCCTGTTCCGCACTATCCTTTCACATGCTTTAGTCAAGGGGCGGCCGTTCCCTTTTCAGAACATACTGTTTTGTTTAATCCTCTCGAAGTCCCACCGGCTTTCAAGAATCAGAACCACGCATCTCTGAGTTCATATGACGGGCTATATTTTCTTTCGCCAGCTTTTATCGATACGCTGCGCGATCAAGGTCAAGAGCAAAGCATTGTCTACCATTTTGCATACTATGATGATTTGGAAGGTCAAATCATCCCGTCAATCGATCGTTTGGATTCAAACTCCGGTTCTTACGGCGACATATTCCCTCGCGATTTCTGTAGAATTGAAGCGGGTCATATCATTTTTTCATCGAACAAAGGGCTGGAATCATATAACTTGGCAACCAAAGAACTGACCGAGATCGCAACTTTTAGCGTACCCAATTCCATTTTCCAAACGATTGATTTAGGCGATGATATACTCATTTTCTCTCAAAGATTTCGCGGTTCCAAGTTTCTGGACGATTTTGCCGACCATGTGCTCCGCCAAAACCGCGCCTTGCAGGAAACGCTCTTCCGCTTCGACCCGGAGACAGGCGATGTTTCGCGCTTGCTCTTCGTTGGACACAACCACGCCTTCCTCTATGCGGACGCGGATACCGCCGTCACCGGAGGCGGCAAAACAATCTCGATCTACGACACCAGCAACGACAAGGCAGAGCTGCTGCGCACAATCAAGGTATCCCACAATATCGTAGACCGCGCAAATAAGGTTGACACCGCCGGCGATTGGCTGTTCCTCTATCGTTTCAATGAGCAAACGCAACGCGACGAACTGATTGAAAAAGTGTATTTCGGTTCATGATGATCAACAAACCCATCAGAGGGGATTTCGAGAATCCCCCAAGTTTCTTCAAATTTGGCGATTCATTCGCCGAATTTGTGAAAAAATGGCGCAATTTGCGTCATTTTAACTCAAAGCAAAACCCATCGGCAGAGTCCGCAGGACTTTGTCGATGGGCTGAAACGGAGCCGCACTGGCTCCGTTTTGCATTCGCTCATAGCTCAATTAAAGCGCCTCTCCTGCGCCAAAGTCGATGCCGATCTGGCGGCGCGCCTCGTCCAGGAGCCGCAAGACACACAGGCTCTGCTCGTCATATTCCGCCGTGCTTTCAGCGTTTGCAATTATCCGGGCAAACGTGTTCAGCTCATGCACCATGTTGTTCTTCACAGGGGTAAAGAGCTCCTCCGTCCGTCCGTCGCGATACAGCATCCTTAGATAGCTCGGCTGATTCAGCGTATCAAACACCAATGTGCCAAGTTCTCCCTGCACGATGCTTGGGTGAACCGAACTCGTCACTTTCGAATACGAAATCGTCGTTTGCTGTTCGCCATAGTCGAGCAACATCGTGCCCGCAGCTTCCGTCCCGTTGGGCAGGAAGCTTGCGCCGGCGGTGAGCTTTTTCGGTACGCCAAACAATGCCACGCACGTATGCAGGCAATAGACCGCAAGGTCCATCAGCGAAGCGTTGCCGAGCGAAGATTCAAACACATTCGGCCGTTCGCCCGCAAGGAAACGGTCATAGCGCGAGGAATACTGGCAAAACTCAAACGTCGCGCGGCGGATGCGCCCGACTTTGTGCAGGTTTTCGCGTAAAGCGGTTAGAAACGGATCGTGCACCGGACGAATCGCCTCCAGCAGGATCAGCCCTTTCTCATGGGCATACGCAATCATACGCCCCGCCTGCGCGGCGTTGAGCGCAAGCGGCTTTTCGCAAAGAACATGCTTGCCGCACGATAACGCATCCAGCGTCTGACGATAGTGCGCAACATTCGGGCTTGCAACATAGACCGCGTCGATTTGATCGGAGGAAAAAAACGCCGCCTCATCGTCAAAGCAGCCGCCGATGCACTGTTTTTGCGCATATGCCGTGCCACGCGAAAAATCTCGCGAATATACCGCGGAGATTTCACAACGCTCGCTCATCTGCGCGGCTTCGCAGATCCAATCGCTCACAAAACTCGTTCCGATGATTCCGATGCGCAAGGGGTTCGCCATATCGTGTGTTCCGCCTCTTCTTCCAATTTCTTCTTCATTATTGTAAGAGGCGCTGTCTGCAAAGTCAATCAATTATTAGCTTCGGAAGTATATTCACTTTCTTTCGTAAGTATTGCGTTTACTTTTTTCGCGTTTTCGTGTAAAATCAAATGGAATCGAGGGGTTAATCATGGAGCAAGCTTTGGTATTCAATCTGCAGAAATTTTCCATTCACGACGGCGCAGGTATCCGCACGGACGTGTTTTTTCAAGGATGCAATCTGCGCTGCGGCTGGTGCAGCAACCCCGAAAGTCAGCCGATGGAGCCTTTGCCCGGCGAGAAGGCAACTGCCTATACCGTGCCGGCGCTGGTAGCGGAGTTGGTCAAGGACAAGCCGTTTTATGACGAGAGCGGCGGCGGGGTAACCCTCACAGGAGGCGAAGCGTTGCTGCATCCCGATTTTGTGTTGGCGCTTTGCGAGGCGCTGCATCATGAGGGAATTCCTGTTGCGATTGAAACAGCAGCTTGCGTCAACGAGGATGTGTTTGCCCGCGTGCTTGCGGCTGTCGATTTTGCGTATATCGACCTCAAGCACTATGATGATGCAAAGCACCGCGCGGGAACCGGCGTTGGCAACGCGCTGATTTTACGCAATATTGCGTATGCGCTCGAGAGTAAAACGCCTGTCGTCCTTCGGATTCCTGTGATTCCCGGGTTCAACGACAGCGAGGTTGATTTTTTAGGATTTGTGAACGTTTTAAAGGAGCTTGGCGCAAAAGAAGTGCAGCTATTGCCGTTTCATCAGCTGGGCGAGAGCAAATACAAGCGCTTGCAGCTTCAATACGCCTATGACGGGCAAAAGCAAATGCAGGACGGCGATGTCTCCGCGTTTGCGGATGCTCTGGAACACGCGGGGATTCAAGTGCAGATCGGGGGATGATTCTTCATTTATGCGTCGAGAACCGGCGCATTTTTCTATGAAAGCTCTTTCTCTGTTCTAAATCATCTATAAAAAAGAGTAGAAAAAAAAGCTTACGCCTTTGTAAGCCTCTTCGCACACCTGCACTCTTTCCCAGAAAAGAGTGCAAAAAAAAAGCTTACGCCTTTGTAAGCCTCTTAGTGCACCCATATTCTTTCACCAGAAAGAGTACAAA
>DLGD01000038.1:82875-203386 GCA_002482505.1 Christensenella sp. UBA7703
TTACGCCTTTGTAAGCCTCTTCGTCGTCTCTATTCGGTTTTGTTAGCCCCGGCCCGGGATTCGTCCATTGGTGGATGCTTCCTCCGCCTCTGGAACGAACCGCACTTTCTGGAGTGTTTGGTTACGCCGCGTAGATGCGCGAAGAGCCCGTGGTCTCGTTGAGGCTTCTGCCGTCTTCCATCATAAACCGGATCAGGCGGATGGTATCCTGCTCGAGTTCGGTTTCAACGGAGAGCTTGGTGATGCCATTCTGGGTGTCAAGCAGCAGGTTCTGTACAAAGGAATTACCTTTGAGTTCTTCCGGCTCGCGTTCGGCGACGATCAGTTTGACCGAGCCTTCGCTTCTGTTGACGATTTCGAAAAAGCGTCCAAGATTCGATACGTTGATTTTCATCATGTTACTGGTTCCCCTTTCTTTTACTTCGTTGTCATTATACTTTCTATTTGCAAATAAATCAACTACTATTCCGCTATTATTTGTGACTATTCTTCCACAACATCAATGATTAGTAAACGCAGTGTGAATTTCGCGTGAATTTCGGCCTTTTCACGTGCAATTTCTCATTATGTATGTCTATTCTGCATACATAAAGACTGTTTTTTATCTGATATTTGCGCCTTCCAAAAACACCAACAGCCGTTGAACACTGTTCCACGGCGTATTTAACATATTTAGTTCGGTTTAGCGTTGTTTTTCATCAAGCGCGGCCGCCTGATTTGGGAGGTGATTTGTGGTTTTGATCGGCAAATCACCGGATTTCGAAGCTGAAAGGATTCAGCTACTATGATTATAATACCAACTTTCAAAAAATGCCAGTATTATTTATCTCGCTGTTTTTTTCGTTGATTTCGCAGGTTTTGAATCATTCCCCGCCTTACAAAACGCGGGAATACTGCACGCCGGAGTTCTTGAGCACAATCTGAAACTTGTTGCTGTCCCCGCGCGCAAGTTCCACGCAGTATTCAAAAATCTCACCCGCGGTGTTTTTGGAGATACGCTGAATGCGAAACGCCGCCTCGCCCGCGCGCATGTGCAAAAGCTCCGCGTCGCGTTTATTGAGCGTCACCGCCTCATAGATCTCCACCGCTTCCAGCGCAGACGAGCCGGAGCATTCCCGGATCGTAGCGTAGAGCGAGTCGTTGAGTTGCTCACGGCTCAACTGCGGACAGATGCGTGTGGGAATATACGCGGTCTCCATCAGGAGCGGTTCGCCATCCGCCATGCGCAGCCGCTCAATGCGAAATGTAGATTCCCCAGCAGAGAGATGCAGCGTCTCCGCAATCTTAACAGGCGGATGCACCGTCGAAAACGAGAGCACCTTGGAACTCGGTGCAAGCCCGAGTGCGATCATCTCCGTCGTAAAATTATAGAGATTGTTGATGCTGCGCTTTAGCTTCGGTTTGCAAACGCGCGTACCGACGCGCTTTTTGCGTACGATAACGCCTTCATCCTCCAGCACCTGAAACGCCTGACGCACGGTGGAACGGCTGATGCCGAGTATTTTGCACAGTGCGGTCTCGGTCGGCAGCGCGTCCCCCTCTTTCAGTTCGCCGGAGGAGATGCGCGCGGAGAAATAATTGGAGAGTTGCAAATAGACAGGCGCATCGTCCGTCCAGAAGATCTTCAAGTTTTTCCAGTCCATGGTGTGATTCCTCCGAAGGATAAAATCGGTTCCGGTTATTTTCTTATGTCATTGAAAAAAACGCCAAGCAGGATAATTGATTCTGCCAGAAGTGTAAAAACGAATCGACTTAATTCCTACATTATACACGAATTGTATGCTCCTGCAACGACAAATCGCATTGCTCTAATCTTAGCCGCGTTTTTGTGCTTTTGTCCTGATTCATTTTGAACGTGCTGCGCATGTCCAATGCCCTTTTTACGCGATTTTTTGCGGTATGCACGCGCGAATCGGGATAGCTGAATCTTAACTTAATCGATTTAGTTCGCTTTTAACAAGACGGCCCGTTATAGGATGCTCTGAGTCGATATTTTCGTTTCTCAAGAAAAAATCCTGCCGTATGTGATCTGCATCCTGCAATATTTTACAATTTTTCGTGTCTGTTTTCTCATTTTCCCATATTGACAAGCAGGAAAAGCCCCGATATAATCAAATCACGAAATCGTTTAAGCTGATTTGAATTTTACTTATTCTTTTTCAGCCCATTTCTTTTGCGTTTTGGCGAACGCGTCTGCGTCGTTCTCTCACAGATTTCACCCAATATTAATGTGCGACAGGCGGTGTGCATCATCATGGTAACGATCAAGGATATTTCCGAGCGCTGCGGCGTTTCGCGCGCAACGGTGAGCAAGGCGCTCAACGGACACACGGATATCGGCGCGGATACCATCGCCCAGATTCGCCGTGTGGCAAAAGAGATGGGCTATTTACCGAACGCGACCGCACGTACGCTGAAACTCGGCCGTTCGCACAACATCGGTGTTCTGTTTGTCGATAAAACCGCATGCGGCCTTCGACACGAGTACTTTTCGTCGATTCTCGACAGCTTGAAGGTGGAAGCGGAGCGGCGCGGATATGACATCACGTTCATCAGCAAAGACATCGGCGAGTTTTCGATGGACTATTATGAACACGCAAAGTATCGCAATTGCGACGGTGTGGTCATCGCCTCGGTCGATTTTTCCGATCCTGCTGTGCTCAAGCTGATCGCTAGCGAGATCCCGACGGTTTCTCTGGATTTTGTCTACGACAACCGCACCTCCGTGCTTTCGGACAACATCGGCGGTATCTCCGCTCTGGTTCACTATTGTTACGAGATGGGCCATCGGAGAATTGCCTTTATCCACGGTGAAGACACGTCCGTCACGCAAAAACGACTGATCAGTTTCCACAAGACCTGCGCAAGCCTCGGCATCCGCGTGCCGGAAGAATACATCAAACCCGCGCTTTACCATGATCCCAAACTCAGCGGGCTTGCCACGCGGGAACTGCTTTCGCTGAGCGGTCGCCCAACCTGCATTCTCTATCCTGACGATTTCTCCTTCATCGGTGGCATGAACGAGCTGGAACGGCAGGGCGTTTCCATACCGGACGATATGAGCGTTGCCGGATACGATGGAATCCTGCTCTCGCAGGTGCTCCGCCCCCGTCTGACCACCTACCGGCAGGATGCGGAGACGATGGGCCGCGAAGCCGCGGCAAAGCTGGTCGAGCTCATTGAGCAGCCCAAGACCGCGCTTCCGCAGCAGATCATGGTCTCCGGGCAACTGCTCAAAGGCGACACGATTAAAAACATCAACGATTGAGTTGTTGCAACGTTTCAAACACCTACGCTCCGGCAAAAGAACAAACACCGCATTTGGAGGCGCAGCTCATGGAAAGCATCACCAATCAGGACATTACGCCGGCCTTTTACGGCATGCATCTTGGCAAAAACCAAGCGCACGGCGGCATACAGAGGGGACTCATGACGCAATCGCTCATCAAACCAGTTGGACGCATGTTTTATCTGCAGCGCTGCGGTGTCGCGCTCGACGCCGCATACGCGGGTGTGTTTTCTCATCCGGCATGTCATACCGCGCCTGCTCGTGTTTTCGGTACGGATACATTCCTCCATGTATCCGGCGGCTGGCACGACGCCGGCGATTACGGACGGTATGTGGTGCCCGCTTGTAAAGCCGTCGCCGATCTGCTTCTGGCGTTTCGGGCAGCGCCGGAAGCGTTCGGCGATGACTGGGGCATTCCGGAAAGCGGCAACGGCGTTGCGGATGTGCTGGACGAAGTCCGCTTTGAACTCGAATGGCTGTTCAAAATGCAGCGCGACGACGGCGGCGTTTACCACAAGGTAACCTGCGCCTATTTCCCCGATATCGCCGCAAACCCGCAGGACGAAACGGCAGACCTCTTTGTCTTCCCCGTCTCTACCGCCGCCACAGGCGATTTTTCGGCAGTGATGGCGATGGCGGCACCGCTCTATGAATCCATCGACCGCACATTTTCCAAAAAGTGCCTGCGTGCTTCAGTCAATGCATACGAGTTTTTGAAGCACAGCAAACCGTTGTCTTTCCACAACCCATCCGGTGTGATTACGGGAGAATACGGAGACGAGACAGACGCGGACGAGCGCTATTTTGCCGCCTGCGCGCTGTATCAGGCAACGGGGCAAGCATATTATCTGTCTGACGCAACCGCGCTCTATCAGGGCGGACGCTCTGCCGATTTCGGCTGGGCGGACATGGGCGGTTACGGCAACGCTGTGCTCTACTCTGGCCCGAGAATCTGTGAGGACGATTTCCTCGCCGGACGCGTCCGCGCAGACCTCCTCGCAACCGCGGAACGCATCTGCGAGCGCACGGAGAAAAGCACCCTCGGCATCTCGATTACGGAGTTCCTTTGGGGCAGCAATATGTATCTGCTCAACCACACGATGACGCTCCTGATGGCAAACGACGTGCAGGCAAGCGAACGGTATCTCGCCGCCGCGCGTTCACACCTCGACTATATTCTCGGCAACAACCCGCTCGGGGTCAATTTCATCACCGGCGCAGGCGATTCCTCACCCAAGCAGCCGCATCATCGCCCCTCCGCCGCGGCCGGGCGCGCGATGCCCGGCATGCTCGTTGGCGGACCTGACGAAGGTCTCCACGACCTCGCGGCAAAGACACTGCTCTCCGGCAAACCCGCGGCAGAGCGCTATATCGACTCCGTAGAGAGCTATTCGACCAACGAGACCGCGATTTACTGGAACAGCGTCTTGCTCCACGTTCTTGCGCGCATGAGCAAGCTTGACGCATAACAACAATCGACCTGCGTAACACAAAAACGGCGAAGCTTGATGCTCCGCCGTTCAGCCATCGACAAAGTCCTTCGGACTCTGCCGATGGGTTTTACTTTGGGTTAAAATGACGCGAATCGCGCCATTTTTTTACAAATTCGGCGAATGAATCGCCAAATTTGAAGGAACATGGGGGTTTTTCGAAATCCCCCACCCCCCTAATGGGTTTGTTGACACTCTGAAACGGCGAAGCTTGATGCTCCGCCGTCTTTTTACTTGCTGTTTGGCTTATAATCCGAGCTGTTGCCCCGCCGCAGTCTCCGCTGCCTTGCAGGCGAGGTATGCGCCCTCTAGGTCTTTGCCGCAGCAGATGACCCCGTGGTTCATGAGCAGGCAGCCGTTGCGCTCACCGAGCGCACCGATCGCGACCTTAGAAAGTTTCTTTGTAGAAGGCAGCGCGTGCCCCGCGCAGCGCATCTCGTCTCCAATGCGGCTTTTCATTTCGCCTTCGATACAGCAGATGCTCTTTCTCGCCGCCGCAAACGCCCCGCAGAGTTTCGCGTGCGTGTGGATCACCGCGCCGACATCCGCGCGGCACGCGAAGATGTCCCGATGCAAGCGTTTTTCGCTCGTAGGCTTGCGCTGCGTGCCGTAGTCGAGCGTGGAGAGCTCCACCTTGACGATGTCCTCCGGCGTGAGGATACGATAGTCCAGCCCGCTCGGCGTGCAGAGCATGTGGGTTTCGTCCAGCCGCACGGCGAGGTTGCCCCAGGTACCCTGCAGCAGACCTTCCTCCTGCAAGCGCCTGCCGTAAGCGACAATCTCGGCACGAATCTCGCGCTCCCGCTCGGTCTGCGCGGGTAAATCAGTCGTGGCTGGCTGCCGCTCCTGCGTCTTTTGCTCCTCAGCACCGAGGTTGATTTTGGAATATTTTTTCTGATAGATAAAGTGCATCAGCGCGGCGGAAAACAGCGGCACACGCTTCGCCCCGCCGATCTTTTTTGCGAGGATGTGCGTCATCGCTGCTTTTTCCAGCAGGATCGCGCCGGTCACCGCCTCGCTCACCGCGCGCCCGGTAATCAGCATGCCTTCATCCTTGACAAAGCAGCTGTTACGTCCACGCAGACAGCGCGCAATCTCCTCCGGAGTGAGCGCGCTCGCCACCCGCGCGGTAAGCCCGACAATCTGCGCCATATCGTCCAGTTCCGCCGTCAGCGCACGCATCTTTTTCCCGATCTCCGGCGCATAGGTGCCGGAGATCAGCAGCAACGCCTTTGCTTCCGGCTTGATGGTAAACGCATAAAAGAACGGTTCCTGCTGCTCGCCTGTCACGATCTCTTGCATGGTCATGTCCGCGCCGGAGAGTTCGGCGAAAAAAATCTCTCCATCGTCTCCGCGCAGGGCTGCGCGTACCGGATTTGTTTCGCTGAGCAGCCCTTCGTGCTTGAGTTGCGCCGTGAGCTCCAGAAAAGCCTTTGCGGCCTGCGATTTTGTCATATGATTCTATTCCTCTTGTTTGGATTTGGTTACGCTTATTCTTCAGTAAAGCGTCTTCCGTTTGCCGCGGCATACACACCCGAGAGCGAATGGTAAAGCTGCTGATACTGTGAAAAGAGCGCGTCGTAGATCGCCTTGTTCGCCGGATTCGGCGAAAACACCGCGCTTACGCGGACAAACTTCTTCGCGGACGCGAAGTCCGGCAGCTCGCCGAGGCCGATGAGCGCGACGACAGCTGCACCCACCGCACCGGCGTTGCGCGGGTTTTCCACGACGCTGATGTTTCTGCCCGTCACGTCGGAGAGAATCTGCATCCAGCCTTTGTCCAGCGCGCCGCCGCCGATGATGCGGATATCGTCGCACGCGATTGCGTAATCTTTGCAGAAATTCTGCAAGATCCAGCGGATGTTGTAGGCGATGCCTTCATAGACCGCGCGCATGAGATGCTCCCGTGTATGCACCATGCTGATGTTAAACAGCGTGGCGCGCGTGGTCGTGCTCGAAACCGGGCAACGCTCGCCGAGCATCCACGGTGTGCAAATCAGCCCGTCGCTGCCCGGCGGTACGGTGGCAATCACCTCGTCCATAAAGTTGAACACTCCCGCGCCGTACTTTTCCTTCTCGTGGCGGAAAAACTGATCCCGAATCCACTCGATATTCGCGCCCGCGCTCTCCGTGATGCCCGCGATGAGGTTCATCGCCGGGTCCGCACTCTGAATCGCCGCCGCGCCATGGCGGAAACTATCCCCGTTCTTCGTCGCCGCTGCGACCCATGCGGAGGTGCCGAGATAGACATGCACATCCCCATCCTCGGATTGCCCCGATCCGACCGCCGCGGACTGCACATCGTCACAGCCGCCGAATACAGGCATGCCTTCCAGCAAGCCTGTTTCCGCTGCCGCCTGTACGGTCAGCCCGCCGACCATATCCGTGCTTTTGACCAGCGGCGGAAGTTTCTTCATATCGATTCCCGCAAGCGGCAACACAGACAACCAGGACTTTTTCTTGAGGTCAAACCCGTAGCCGGACGCACCGGAAAGCTCCGTGACCATCTTTCCCGTACAGCGATATTTGAGATAGCCATTCACATCGAGGATGCGATACGCGTTTTGATAGACTTGCGGACGCTCCTCTTTGAGCCAGATGATCTTCGCGATGCAGTCCTTGCCCATGATCGGCGTGCCCGCAAGCAGCGTAAAGAGTCGCTTGCCGCCGATTTTTTTCATGATGCTCTGCGCTTGCTTTTCCGCGCGCCCGTCCACCCAGGTGATGTTCGGGTAGAGCACCGTTCCGTCCTCGGAAACGGGGATGACCCCCTGTGCCTGTGTGGAAAACACCACAGCGGCTACGTTCTCGGGCGAAATGTCGTTGTCCTTAAGGACACGCCTGCTCGTTTCACAGACGGCTTTCCAATAATCTGCCGGGTCCTGTTCGACCCATGCAGGGTTGGGATAATGGGTAGGATACGGCTCGCTCGCCGTTGCGCGGATTGTTCCATCGAAGCGTACCAAAACCGCTTTATCGGAACTGGTACCGATGTCGTGGGCAAGGATATAGCGTTCCATCTGGATTCCCCCGTCTGCGTTTCGTCAAGCGTTCTTTCACGCGTTTCCTTGCGCACAATCGCGCGAGATTACGCGTAGTGTGCTTCTTTTTTTAGCGCGCGCCCGTGTTGACCACGTGCGAGAACACCGTTTCAAACCGCGAGAGTGCATCGGCAATCACGTCGTCGGTGTCCGCAAGCGACGTATACAGGCGGCTTCCCGCGAGGGTCACGATGCCGTTTGCCATGTAGGCAGCGCCCATGCGTTCCATCGCGTCCTTGCGGCGCGTCATCATCGCCTTGTTTTTGAGCAAGCCCAGCGCGGACTTCACAAAACTCATGCTGGAATAGTCATAGCTCATAGCTCCTGTGCACTCCAGGTGCACGATCGACCCCTGATTGTATGCCACAAACGGCAGATCATATTTTGCGATCAGGCTTTTGAGCCCGTCGGTGAGTTTATCGCCCTGCTTGCCCGCAACTTCGCAAGCGTTTGTGCGCTCGATCTCGCGGATCGCCGTATAGCCGGCCAGCGAGGAGAGCGGGTTTGCCGCCAGCGTTCCGCCGACATAGGCGCGGTGTTTGCCCGTTGCAACACCCGCCGCCATGAGGGAAGCATATTCCTTCTTGCCGCCGACGCCGCCCGCCGCAGGATAACCGCCCGCGACGATCTTGCCAAAGATGGTGAGATCCGGCACGATGTTGAAATATCCCTGCGCACCGCCGAGGCCAACGCGGAAACCGGTCACCACTTCATCGAAGATCAACAGCGCGCCGTATTTATCGCAAAGCGCGCGAACGCCCGCGTTATATGCCTGCGCAACCGGGCGCGTGCCGCTCTCGGGTCCGACGGGTTCCACGATGACCGCCGCCGTGCCACCCTTGACGCGGTTGAGCCGCAGCATGGATTCCAGCATACCGAGGTCGTTCGGGCGCACTTCGTCCGTCAGCGAATAGCAGGTTTTCGGAATTCCGTGGGATTCCAGCAGCGCGCGGCTGCCGGGAATCTTGAGCCCGTATACCATCTGATCCGACCAGCCGTGATATGCCCCGCCGATCTTGATGATGCGCTTGTGATTCGTCGCAATGCGCGCGATGCGCAGCGAAGCCATCACCGCCTCTGTACCGCTGCCCAGCATGCGGAACATCTCGACCGCCGACATGTGGCGGTGAATCTCTTTGGCAATCAAAAGCTCTGCTTCATGCAAGAGCCCCGTGACCGGGCCGCATTCTTCGATGAGCCCCATCGCAGCTTTGCGCACGGCTTCGTTGTTGCTGCCGAGGATGGTAGGCCCGCCCGCCTGCAAAAAGTCGATGTAGCGGTTGCCGTCCGCGTCGGTCATATAGGCGCCATCCGCACGGGTGATACAGATTGGAAACGGTTTGTTGAACGCGAGGTTGTGCTGCACGCCGCCGGGGATATATTCCTTGGCTTCTTCATAGACCGCACAGGAGCGCGTGCACTTCTCGTCAAAATAGCGCATCACTTCGCCTTGATAATATTCTTGCGAAACCTCGTAAATCGGGGCATCGGTGAGTTTCTTGAGCTGATCATTGATCGTGTTGGGATCGTCCCAACGGCTAATTCCACAGTTTGACATATCGTTATCTTCTCCTATCATGGCAAATGATTTGCCGTAATGTTCTTTGTTTGACAATATTAATCGGCAAGCAATCGCTCGTCTTGTCTCACGTTTTAGATATCCGCGCGCAAGCCGCGCAGCAGGAGCTGCATCATTACGCGCATCTCCTTGCGCATCGGTTCCGATTCAAACGGCAGCCCGAACGCAAGCTGATGGTTGACCTGTCCGTAGTAAAAGCCAAGCGTCATCTGCGCGAGCATACTCGCGGATACCCGCGCCTTCGCCAGCCCTGCGCCAAACTCCTGCTCATATTGCCGCGCAATCAATCGCTCAATCTCGCTGACCCTGCCGCCCTCGCCGCCGAGGATTGTGGCGTTGGCAAGCCGTGCCATCACGCGCGGATAGTTTGCCGTGTCGTCGATGAGCTTGTCCAACAGCGCGTAGATGAGCGCAATTCCCTTGAGCGAGGATTCCTCGCCGAATTCGATCAGTTCCCCGATCTCCGCAACCGCAAGCGCCTGCTGGAGTTCCGCCGCGTCTGCAAAGTGGTTGAACACCGTGGTACGGCAAACCCCTGCCGTCTCCGCGATATCATCAAAGGGCACGTTACCCACGCCCTGTTTTTCATAGAGAACCTTTGCCGCGTGCAAAATCGCCCGCTGTGTCTTTGTCCGTTTCCGTTCGCTCATTCATTTTCCTCCTTGGTCAGGGTGGTTGCCTGCGCCTGCGCCTCGGCCTCCGCCTGTTTTTTCTTGGCACGCTCATTGGTGTTGATACTGCCACGGTAAACCACAAGCCTCCAGAAGAGGAACTCAGTGGTCAGGTTGATCAGCATCGTGCCAAAGAGCACGATATAATCGTTCCAGCCCGCATTGGTCAGCGCGTTACCCCAGAGCGTGGAGAGTGGGGTAAACACGCAATAGTATCCGGCAACCAGCAGCATCGCACGCGGGATATTTCCCGCGCTCTGGAAGGTAAACTTGCGGTTGAGCGTGAAGTTCCAGAGCACGCTGAGCACCAGCGCGCTCAGGTAACACGGCCAATACGGCCAGTTGAGAATTTCATGCAGCAGCGTAAACGCCAGCGACTGAATCACTCCCGCCGATATGGAAAACAGCACATATTTAACGACGCGCACAATCTCTTCTTTTTTCTCGTGTTGCATTTGCGGTTTGCTCCTGTCACTTGAATTGTGTGGATCAATGTGGATTGTAATATGGATTTGAGTACAATTTCAAATTATCACGATTTGCCATGTCCGTCAATAGACGCGTTGTTCAAAAATCGCGTTTTTCGGGGAAAAATTTGAAAAATGAACCGTTGGTTGAGTCTTTGTTTCGCTTTGGCTTCCATGATATAAAACTCGCCCAACGGTTGTCCGGTTTCTCAGAATCATTGCAAGATGATTCGAATCTCTCCAAATGGTTGTTTTCATCGGAACCATTCTGGTTGCTTTTCCGGTTGTTTCACCAAATAGTTGATTGAATATTGAACGGCAATCTGATAGGATACCTCGTGTGTGATTCGCTTCATACACGAGAGAAGGGTTCCCACAGACAATCTGTCGTCTATCGACAGACGAGAAACGAGGAAATGAATCATGACCCCCGGATTTGATCTGGATCAATATCTGACACAAAACGTGGAGAGCATCGTCAAAGATGCGCTTGCAGCCAGCCTGAAAAACCCGAAGGAAACCGCTTTTCTGCTTTCCTTTGCCCTCGCTGGCAAACGTGCGGCAGCCGCCAGAACGCGCCATGCTGAGGCGGGGAACCACATTCCGTCGTTTCTGATTGCAAGTATCACCAACCGCTGCAATCTTCACTGCGCGGGTTGCTATGCGCGCGCAAACAGCATCTGTGACGACGCGGAAACAACCGCACTTCTCACGGACGAAGACTGGGGGCGCATCTTCGCGGAAGCATCCGACATCGGCGTTTCATTTTGCCTGCTGGCGGGCGGCGAACCGATGATGCGGCGCGGCGTGCTGGAGTGCGCGGCCAAACGACGGGAGATTCTATTCCCCGTCTTCACCAACGGCACGCTATTGAGCGAGAACATGCTCGAACTCATCGACCAAAACCGCAACCTCGTGCCCATCGTGAGCATAGAAGGCGACGAGCGGCAGACCGACGCGCGGCGCGGCGCGGGCACCTATGGTAAGCTCACCGCAAACATGGACCGCATGCGTGAAAAAGGCATTCTCTTTGGCGCTTCCGTCACGCTGACCACCGAGAATATTACAACCGTAACGGGAGACGCGTTCCTTTCGCAGCTCCGCGCGCTTGGCGCAAAGGTTGCGTTCTTCGTGGACTATGTTCCGGCGGACGCAGGCACGGAAGCCCTCGCCCCCGGCGACGCGGAGCGGGAGTATCTCGCCCGCAGGCTGGACGAACTCCGCGCGGTGCAGGACGGTATGATCTATGTCTCGTTCCCCGGAGACGAGCAGTTTTCGGATGGTTGCCTCGCAGCCGGGCGCGGATTTTTCCACATCAACCCCACCGGCGGCGCGGAGCCTTGCCCGTTTTCTCCGGTTTCGGATACCAACCTCAAGCACACATCGCTGCTATCCGCGCTGGAATCCCCGCTGTTTACGCGCCTTCGCGCCAGCGAACTGCTACGCGGGCATCATAGCGGCGCCTGCGCGCTCTTTGGCAAGGACGAAGAGCTTGCCGCCATGTGCGGGGATTGACTTTGATATCCGTCGCCCTGTTGTTTTTGCAAGTAGACCGATCGGATGAAATAGAACGGAGACTGCATGCGAATTCCTTTGATCGAGCGCAACCTGCCTAACTATACGAAAGGTGAAGAGATATTCCACATGGTCTCGCACATCGCGGGCGGCGTGTTTGCGTTCGTCGCGCTGCTGCTGTGTGTCATCAAGTCCGCACTGGGCGGAAACGGTTGGGCGATTGCCTCCTGCGTGGTCTACGGCGTGACTATGATCGTACTCTATTGCCTTTCGAGTATCTACCACGGGTTAAGGCCCTCGCTGGGTAAAAAGGTGCTGCAGGTGCTGGATCATTGCTCGATCTATTTCATGATTGCGGGAACCTATACGCCCATTTTGCTCGTGGCGCTCCGTCCGGCCTTTCCGGTGCTCGCGTGGGTTGTGTTCGGCGCGGAATGGGCGCTGACCGCGCTCGCCGTCACGCTCACCGCCATCGACCTCAAGCAATATCGCGCATTTTCGATGTTTTGCTATATTTTCATGGGTTGGGCGGTCATGTTCTTCGTCAACCAGGCGGTCTTCGTGCTCTCTCCCGGAGGATTCTGGCTGCTGCTGGCGGGCGGACTTTCCTACACCATCGGCGCGATTCTCTACGGCATCGGCTCTAAGCGGCGCTATTTCCACGCAATGTTTCATGTGTTTGTGCTCGCAGGCAGTGTGCTGCAATTTTTATCGATTTTTCTTTTCGTACTATAAGAACGCCAAAACCAACAAAGCCTCCCGAAAAAAATCGGGAGACTTTTTTTCCAGCATCGCTTATATCTGGATTTCGCTTTTGAGGTGAAAACTGCTCTTGTCAAACGAGAGCATGCCTTCATCCCGCATCTTGCACAGCTCGTTGCTCATCGCGCTGCGATCTACACACAGATAATCCGCGAGTTGCTGGCGGTTGAAGGGAATCTCAAACTGATCGCTCCCCGCCACGAGGGATTGCCCGGAAAGATAGCTCAATAGCTTCTCGCGCGTGCTGCGCTTGCTCATGTGCGAAAGCTTTCGCGTCAGCGCGAGATTCTTCTTTGCGGACTCCGCCAGCACGTTTTGTACCAGCCGCGTGTGGAAGCGGCACGCGCTGGAGCAAATCTCCAGCATGTGGCGCGCGTCGATCATCATCACCGCGCTCGCCTCGGCCGCAACCGCGCTCACACGGAGCAGCTCGCCCGGCAGAAACGCATACGATTCGCCGAAGATTTCACCCGGCCAGATGTCCGCGATGATATTCCGATTTCCCCAGAAATCTTCCTCAATGATCTGCACCCGACCGGAAAGAACCATGCCGACCGATGTGATGTCCTCCCCCTGGTGCAGGATGATTTCGTTTTTCGCAAAATCGCGATAGCTCGGCGCGATGCAACCGACCAGCGTCGGAAGCTCCGCCTCCGTCGTTCCGCGAAACAGCGATGTCTTTTTTAAAAAAGCGTAGGATACCTGCGGGTTTCCTTGTGCGCTCATCGGTCTCTCCTCCTTTGGACTCGGTTTGGGCACTAACGTTCTGATTTTTGTTTACAATGTTATTCTAGCGCCGATTCCATAGAATAAACGTTGTATTTCCAACATACTTGTTTGCTTTATCATAGTATACTGCGTCTATAACGTCAAGAGGGGCGTACCATTCAATCGCCAGCTTGCGAAGATTTGATGAGAGTGAAACCAAGACACCAATTGGGAAAGGAATTTTAAAATATGATTCGCCAGATGATCCAGATCGACGAAGAACTCTGCAACGGTTGCGGCGCCTGCGCCAACGCTTGCCATGAGGGCGCGCTCGCCATCGTCAACAGCAAAGCCAAGCTCATGCGGGACGACTATTGCGATGGACTCGGCAACTGCCTGCCCGTTTGCCCGACAGGCGCAATCACGTTTGTGGAGCGCGAAGCCGCAGCCTATGATGAGGCAGCGGTGAAAGCAAAGCAGGAGAAAGAGAAAACTGCAACCCCCGCAATGCCGCACTTTGGCTGCCCCGGTACCCGCAGCCGCGCCATCGATCGGCAGGAACGCGCGGAGGAACCCTGCGCCTGCTCCGGCGGCACGCAGGACGCGGCAAGCGCCTCGCGCCTGAACCAATGGCCGGTGCAGATCAAGCTTGTTCCGGTCAACGCGCCGTACTTTAACCACGCAAAGCTGCTTATCGCCGCAGATTGCACCGCGTATTCCCGCGCGGACTTCCACGAGCGCTTTATGAAAAACCACATTACGCTCATCGGCTGCCCGAAACTGGACATGGCGGACTATGCAGAGAAACTGACCGAGATTTTGCGCTATAACGACATCCAGAGTGTTACGGTCGTACGGATGGAGGTTCCCTGCTGCGGCGGAATCGAGCACGCGGTGAAGAGCGCTTTGCTCAACAGCGGCAAGATGATCCCTTGGCAGGTGGTTACCATCGCCACCGACGGCACCATTTTAGACTAACCCCCTTCGTATGCAACAAGCGCCGGATTACTCCGGCGCTTCGCTGCTTCTACAGTACGTATCATTGAGTAAGCAAGCAGTATTCGCACTGCCATTACTGATTAATTGTGAACGAACATTGCGACGATAAAACCATGATTCTCTCGCCAGAACAAGGAAAAACGTGACGCTTGCATTTTTCAGAAACAGTTATATAATGTAATTATCTTGTATAGACAGGAAATCCGGCCAAGGGAGTTGAGCGAATTGAAATCCAACGAACAGCCGATCTTTCGGCAGATCATCGAGCGCATCAACGCCGGCATCGACGGCGGCGAGTTTGCGCGCGGCGACGCTATCCCCTCCGAACCCGAACTCTGCCGGCAGTTTTCCACCACGCGCATGACCGTCCGCCGCGCGATCGATGCGTTGGTCAGCGAAGGGAAGCTCTTCCGTGTGCAGGGTAAGGGGACATTTGTCTCCCAATTTGAACTCGACAAGACCTATCAAAAGCAGGGTTTCACCAGCAACATGCTCTCTTTGGGCGTGCATCCTTCCAGTTCGGTCATCACGGCGGGTGAATGCGACGCGGGTGATGAAGTGCGCGAAAGTCTCGAAATGAGCGCGGATGAACCGATCTTTTGCCTCAAGCGGCTTCGCTTTGCGGACGATTCCCCAATCGCGATTGAGCGCGTATGGATTTCGCTCAAGCGCTTCCCGCGTTTGACGGAGTTTGACTTCTCGCTACGTTCGCTTTACGAAGTGTTGCATCAGGAATTCGGGCTGGATCTGAGCAACGGCTATTCCCGGCAGCGTGTGAATGCTGTCTCAATCAGTGGAGAAGACGCTGAAGCGCTCTTCCAGGCAAAGCGTGGTGTTGCGCTTCGCATCCGCAATGTGGACTACGACAAGGCGCACCGCCCGTTTGCGATGGCGGATACGCTCTACCATGGCGGGAAATATACACTCGACGTCATCATTTAGCCGCAAGGCGCATAAGAGTACAACAGCCACCCGATTAAACGGACGGCTGTTTTTTACTTGATACGAAACGTTTGTGTTTAAATCGCGTGCAAAACTTTATACAGGAGTTGATACAACGTCTCCGCCTCGTCTTTTGACAGAGGCAGGCATGCGCCGATGCGCTCCGGAATCGTCGCCGCGCGGGCACGAAGGGCTTCTCCTTCGGCGGTGACGGAGACGATCACGCTCCGCTCATCCGCGGCGTTACGCTGGCGGGAAACCAGCCCCTGCGCTTCCATCTTTTTCAGAAGCGGTGTAAGCGTTCCGCTGTCGAGATAAAGGTACTCGCCGAGTTCTTTGACCGTCAATGAGCGCTTCTCCCATAGCACCATCATAGCGATGTACTGCGTATAGGTCAGCCCGATTTCGTCCAGAAACGGCTTATACAGGCGGACGACTTCTTTGGACACCGCGTAGAGCGGAAAACAAAGCTGGTTTTGCAGCAGCAACGCGTCATATTTGCCGTTTGGTTCGCCGCAAAGCGTGGTGTTGCCGATTGCTTGTTCGCTCATGTCACTCGCTTCCTTTCGTAATGGTCGTATTTTGCTGTTATAGGAGGGCGGCGATATCGCTCTCGATGCTCTCCGGCGTGTCAGCAGGCGCGAAGCGCTTGACCACATTGCCTTCACGGTCGATCAAAAACTTCGTGAAATTCCATTTGATTGAAGAGCCAAGTACGCTGCCTTTCTGCTTCTTAAGGAACTTATAGAGGTCGCTGGCGTTTTTGCCGTTGACGTCGATCTTGGCAAAACGCGAAAACGTTGTCCCATAGTTCAGCGTGCAGAAACTCTGAATCTCTTCATTGGTGCCCGGTGCCTGGTTTGCAAACTGGTTGCAGGGAAAATCCAGAACCTCAAACCCTTTATCCTTGTAAGTGTCATAGAGCTTTTGCAGCCCCTCATACTGTGGTGTGAAGCCGCAGCCCGTTGCGGTGTTGACGACGAGAAGCACTTTCCCTTTATAATCCGAGAGCGAAACATCTTCGCCCGCTCTGCCTTTTACGGTGTAATCATAGAATGACATTGTCCAAAATCTCCTTTCGTTTATTACAATTTTATTTTATTCAATTTATATAGTTTTGTCAATAATAATTCTCAAATATATTATTTTCGTCCTTATTTCCTGAGAATCACGGCTTCATCATCCAATATCACATTCGCTTTATTTCTGCAAATGCAAACTGAGCCGCCATTTCTGGCGGCTCGCAATGTGTCAAAAAAGCTCTGGGATTGTTAAGGGTCGTAACCCTTAACCCATAAAAATCCGTATGTGCCGGCTGTGCCGGCGCAACGGATCGCCCCGCAGGGGCGAATTCTCTGCGCTCTTTGCCGTCCGATGCCCTAAGGACAGCAGGCAAAGAGCGATGATCCCGTCAAAAAACTCGTTTTTTGACGGACTATGAGCCGCCATTTCTGGCGGCTCGTTCGTTTTTCGGAGGTATTCCCTCTTTTGTGCTGTTCTTATGCGATCTCCAGCTTACGCGAGGTAGGCAGGGTTTCCTGCTTCTTGGGAAGCGTGAGTTTAAGGATGCCGTCCTCATATGCAGCGGCGATGTCCTCGGTGCGGATGCCGGTCATATCAAAGCTGCGGGAGAAGCTGCCATAGCAGCGCTCGCGCTTGATATAGTTCCCTTTGCTGTCCTTCTCCTCGGTGCTGTCGCTGTGCTCTGCGCGGATGGTCAGCGTGTCGCCCTCAAGATTGACGGCGATGTCCTCTTTCTTAAATCCGGGCAGCTCGGCTTCGAGCAAATAGCTCTCGCCATTGTCGCGGATGTCGGTCTTGAAGTCGCGAATCGCATTCTCTCCAAAGAAGCGGCGCTGCATGTCTTCAAGCTCTTCAAAAGGGTTGTAAAACGTCAGGTTGCGCTTTCTGCTGTACGGTACTAGTTCGAACATATCCATCTTCCTCCTTTGGAAAAATGTAAAGTGTGTGGTCGCGCCTCATCCCCGGCGCAGGGGTTTGGTGTGTTTTTATATTGTTTCCTTATCGGAACACCTGTATCATACAAAACAATTTTTACAAAAAAACAGACAGCTTGTAATGGAATTGTGAAATTTAGCACTCTAATATTCAGAGTGCTAATTTCGTCGCGTGCAATCTTGTTTTTGGGTCATGGCAGCATCCTCAAAAACAAAAACCGCCGTGTTAAACGGCGGCTATCGCAGACAAAATTCGTTAGACCGGCTGGTCGCTTCGGGATTCCTTCTTCACCATGCGAATGACGATGATGTACATCGCAATGACGAACGCGACGAACAGGAGCGTAGAGAGCAGCGTGCCGAGAAGCGCGCAGGCATCGTAAAACCCGTGCAGGAACACCGCAACGAGGAACGAAGCCCAGAGGTTGAGCCGCCTGCCGCGGACATTTCCTTCGTCGTGACAACGTTTCGCCCGCGCATAAAAGTACCCCATGAATACCGCAAAGCCCATGTGCGCGGGGATTGCGAGCAGTGCGCGCGCAACGGCTGTCGTGAGACCATACCCCATCACATAACTGATGTTTTCAAACGCCGCAAAGCCGAGTGAGACAAACACCGCGTAGACGATTCCGTCAAAACGGAAATTAAAGTTCGGGTCGCGCCATGTGCGCCAGAGCAGGAAGAGATATTTTGCGCCTTCCTCCACCACGGCGACAATGAGGAACGCCATCACGATCGTGTACGCCGGATCATCCTCCTCCAAATAACGCGAAAGCAGGTTTGTGCCAAGCGATTCAAAAATGATTGCGACCACCGCCGCAGCAACGCCGAGGAACACGAGGCCGACGAGCATACCCTTGGGTTCCTTCTCAATCGTGTCCTTGCGATAGATATAGCGCATTAAAAACAGCGCGGGCAGCAGCGCCGCGAGCAGGTAAACAATCACAACTGCAAAACTGGGAAGCTGGATCAGCACGAATCGTTCCGCCTTTCCTATATAAGTATGTGAGTTAGTCGTTTATGCGTTCGGGTCGCCGAGGTTTCTGCGCTTGCCCGCAATCTCATCCAGCACGACGCGATGTACGGCGGTAACCGCCATCGCCTCCGCCGGGCACGCTTCCGCCTGAATCCCGCAGTGCTCTAGCAGCAGGCGAATCCCTTTTTCCGCTTCCTCACCTTGCAACTCTTCAGCCGTGCCGTAGCCGATCACGCTCTCATAATCGCAGGTGTATCCGCCGCGTCCGTTTGCGGGGAAACCGTGGCAAAGATCCGCCTCCACGCAGACGCGCGGAGAAGACTTGAGCAGTTCCGCTTTTCTTCCTGCCTTCGCGCCGTGAAAATAGACGGCGAGCTTGCCGGAAAGCACCTCGTATCCGAACGAAACCGGCACGATATAGGGTACGCCAGCGTCGTTGATTCCCAGGCAAATGGTATCACAGCGGGAGATTACATCTACGATTTCGTCAAAGTCTTTGATTTCACGGCCTGCTTTTCTCATGTTTATTTCTCCAGAATCAGATCATTGTTTTATGCTTTGTATTGTTCCAATCACAACGACGTTGCGTGAGACCTTGCTTGTTTTACTGAGGATAACACAAATCTTCCGCTGAGAACAGTAGAAAATCGTGCATACAAAGAACCGGACTTGCTTAAGATCGCCTTAATATCGCGGGTTTGTAGAATTCCTGATGGGATTATGCTATTATTTTGCTAACTTCGTTGCAATCTATCTTTTTATCTGTTTTCTAGTCAACAAAATCCATTGTTCCGTAAATCGACTCATCCGACACACCAAAGAAAAGCAACAGCGATATTGATCGCATATAAAGCAGGGAAATTGGAACTATGTCGCCGCGTAAACGCTCCAACGTAACCAAGGCAAACCTCTCCATCCTCGCCGTCATCGTGATGTCCGTCGTCACCCTCGCGAGTGTGTTTGTCTACCGCGCGCTGATTGCACGCACGTTTAATCTGGATACCGGCGGCACGCAGTATTATACACACCACATCGCGATGGTCACGGAATCTCATACGGATCCGTTTTGGAAGAGCGTTTGGCTCGCGGCAAAGGTTGAGGGTGAAAAATCGGACGCGGTGGTCGAATGGGTTGGCAACTCGCTGACGGAGCAATATACCCTCACGGAATTGATGGAGATGGCGATTGCCGCCAAGGTGGACGGTATCATCCTCCAGCCTGACGGTTCGGATGAGATCAAGCAGCTCATCGGCCGCGCTATTGGAAAAGGAATCCCCGTGATCACGGTCATGTCGGACGCAACCGGCACCGGTCGGCAGGGGTTCGTGGGTTACAACAGCTATGAGCTGGGTCAACTCTATGGCGCCCAGGTGCGCGCCGCCATGGCGCAAACGCCGAATGAATACCACGCGGTGGTCCTCTTTGGCAACAACGTTTCCGAAAACGCACAAAACATTGTGTATTCCAGCATCAAAGAGAATCTGGAAGGCAAAAACGTCACGCTGGACGTGGTCAACATCGACAACAACAACGTCTTTTCGGCGGAAGAGGCCATCCGCGATCTGGTTGTTGCCTCTCCCTCCACCCCGCCCAGCGCAGGCACGCCGCCGCAACTCGGCAAAACATATGGCCCCGATATGCTCATCTGCTTAAACGCAACCAACACCATCTGCGCCTATCAGGCCGTTGTCGACCACAACAAGGTCGGGCAGATTCAAATCCTCGGCTATTATGATTCGGACGAAATCTTGACCGCGATTGAGAAGCGCGTGATTCAGGCGACCGTCGCCGTGGACGCAAACCGCGTCGGCGCCTCCTGCGTGACCACGCTGATGGAATATCTCAACCTCGGTCGCACGAGCGACTTCACGCCCGTGAGCCTGCAACTCGTCACCGCCGCAAACTTAAAAGACTATCGGGCGGCGCACGCGGAAACGGAGGATGCGGAATGAAGCTGCTCTCCCGCGTGCACAGGAAGTTTATCGATCTGCCGCTGCGCACCAAACTGGTGCTCGTGTTCGCGTTTACAATGTTCATGGTCGCGTTCGTCAATATTTATATGCACCTGAGCATCAATAATTTTGTCGGCACAATCGATAAGGTCTACGCCAGCAATGTCAGCCTCAACCAGCTTATGGGTACGCTTGACGATGTGCAGGAAAACATGTTTCGCTACCTGAACACAAAGAGTACCGCCGCGCTGAATGATTATTATATGAGCGAACAGTCCTACAGCGAACAAATCGACAGCCTCAACGACAGGCCGACCGACAACGACCTGAAGCTCACGGAAAAAAACATCCGTAGCATCTCCGGAGAATACCTCAAGCTTGCCGCCTCCGCTGTTGCGGCAAAGCGAGGGCGGGATGTGGAGCAATACCGCTCCATCTATTCCGACGCGAGCAAGCTATACAGCTATCTGGATACCTATATCAACGAGCTCAACAACGCGCGCTTCAAGACGAACGCGGAGAGTTACAACACCCTCCGCGCCTCGCTCGGGTATATGCAAACCTTCAGTACGGTGATTCTGCTTGTCGCCATCACGGGCAATATGTTTGTCCTAATGCTGCTCTCAAGCACGATTACAAAACCGCTGACAAAGCTTTCCCGGCAGGTGGAGCAGGTTGGCAGAGGCGATTTTGACATCGACTTCATCTCTGTTGAATCGCGGGACGAAATCGGCGTTCTGGCGGACGCGTTTAACCAGATGACCGACAGCCTACAGGAGCACGTCGACCAGATCAAAACCCGCATGGCGGAGGAAAGCCGCCTCAAAGAAGCCCAGCTTCGAATGGAAAACAGCCTCAAAGAAAGCCAGTTGATCTTCCTGCAGAGCCAGATCAACCCGCATTTTCTCTATAATACGCTCAACGCGGGCGCGCAGCTTGCGATGATGGAAGGCGCGGAGAAGACCACGCTCTTTGTTGAGAACCTTGCAGACTTCTTCCGCTATAGCGTCAAGCACACCGGACAAACAAGCAGCCTCGCGGAAGAGATCAGCCAGGTGGAGACCTATCTGCACATCATCAACGTCCGCTTTTCCAACGAAATCCAGTATCTCAAGCGTGTGGAAGGGCAAATTGAACGCGTGATGATGCCGGGCGTCATCCTCCAGCCCATCGTGGAAAACGCGATTAACCACGGGCTAAGGGATGTGAAGTGGGAGAAGCGGATCACCCTCACCGTCTGCGAAGAAGACGAGCGCACCCGCGTCACCGTCACCGACAACGGAAAGGGTATGACAAACGACGAGATCGAAGCCGTGCTTGTTGGCCAGCCGGTTGTCAGCGAGATGGACGGCCAGCAACACAGAGGCACGGGGCTGAAAAACGTCATCGAACGCCTGCGCATCTACTATGGAATTCACGACGTGTTTGAAATCCAAAGC
Source organism: Christensenella sp. UBA7703 (assembly GCA_002482505.1). Lineage (GTDB taxonomy): Bacteria > Bacillota > Clostridia > Christensenellales > CAG-138 > UBA7703. The sequence goes on from DLGD01000038.1 coordinate 104,664, forward strand.
GGCGGGCGCGGGCGCGGAACCTCGGTCACAATCATACTCCCCAAGGGCGGGACACACGAACTATAGAGTTCAACGAACCTTCAAACCTCGGAGAACGGATCATGTATAAAATTCTCTTGGCGGATGACGAGGGCATCGAGCTCGACGCACTCGCTTTCATCCTCGAAAAAAACTTCCCCAGGCAATGCATCATCGAGACGGTAAAGACCGGCTGCGATGCGGTGGAGCTTGCCGAACGCTTCCGTCCGGACATTGCGGTGATGGATATCCGCATGCCGGGCATCAATGGCATGGAGGCGATTCAGGCGATTCAGGCAACCTCTCCCGGCATCCTGTTTATCGTGCTGACCGCGTATGATAAATTTGAGTACGCCAAGGAGGCGATCCGCCTCTCGGTGTTTGAGTTTTTGACAAAGCCCGTCAACCGCCTGGTGTTTGCGGATGTTCTGCGCCGCGCGATGGGCAAGATAGACTTTGAGCGAAAGGCGCGCAACACCGCGCTGAAAACACGCGAGCGCATGGAAAAAATGTTGCCCGTGCTGGAAAACAGCTTTGCATATCTGCTGCTGATGCAAAACGATGACGCTGCCGCCTATGCGCGCCTGTTTGATATCCTCGGCATCGATTCCCGGTTTGCAACCGTCATGGTGCTGGAGTTGATCCGTTCGCCCGGCGGGGACATGCTGGATCTCGACATCAAAGCGAGCGAGGGTTATGCCGTCATTCGCGGGCTCATCAAGGAATCGTTCCCCTGCGTCGTCGGCCCTGCGATGGCGAACCGTATCATCATCGTCCGCCCGGCGGACGAGCCGGAGAACGAATATTATGAGCGCCTGCTGCTCATCGAACAAGGGCGTGCGCTGGCGCACCGCGTGGAGGATAAGAGCGGCGTGGAGTGCAAACTCGGCATCGGCTCTACCGTCTCGCTCGGTAACCTTTGCGAAAGCTATGCCCAGGCGGTCAAGGCACTCAAGCACTGCAAGGGCATTGTCTCGCATTTCAACGACCTGCCAATCGTTTCCGATTATGAGACGGGATATCCCGCCGAACGGGAGAAACACCTTGAAGAGATGATCCTCCGCGGCGACGCGCAGGCGGCTTCCGCGGACGCGGAGGCGTTTTTCCAGTGGATGGTGGAGCGCTATCCCGAGCACGACATGGCGATTCGACTCAAGGTACTGGAGTTCGTGATGCGCGCGGAATATTCCGTGTTTCACGAAGGCGGCGGCATTAAGTATCACTTTCTGGATCGCGACGACTATTTGCAAACCGTGCTTGCCACCGAAACCTTTGAAGAACTCAAGGGTTGGTTTTTGCGAAAGATTGCAGAAAGCGCGCGAAATGCCTCCACCAAGGCGGATGAGAAAGCAAACCGTGTCATCGTCAAAGCCCGCGCGTTCATCGACCGGAATTTCAGCCGCGACCTCACGCTGGAGGAAGTTTCACGCGAGGTACACGTCAGCCCCTATTACTTCAGCAAGCTCTTCAAGGAACAGACAGGCGATAACTATATCAACTATCTCACGCAGCGGCGGATTGAGACGGCAAAGCTTCTCCTTGCGGACGGCAAGCTGAACATCAAAGCCATCTGCAATGAGATCGGTTATAACGACCCGAATTACTTCTCTCGCCTCTTCAAACGTTTTGAGGGAGTCACGCCGACAGAGTACCGCGAACAGGTGCTCAAGATTTCCAACAATTAACGCACAAGCCACACCGGCACCAGCCGGAACGAAGGAGCACCCATGAAACGAACCCGCGTCTATCAAAGAACGCTCACGCTCGTGCTTGCGCTGTTGTTATCGCTGCCGTTTACCGGCTGCGGCGGAGGAAACGCGGAAGCGAAAAAGGAGCCAAGCAGCGAAGACAAGCCGCTCATCGGCATGTCCTTCGACTCGTTCCTGATCGAACGCTGGCAGCGGGACCGGGACGTGTTTGTCTCCACCGCAAGTGAACTCGGCGCGGAGGTTAACGTTCAAATCGCCAACGGAGACGCAAACGAGCAGGTTTCCCAAATCGAATACTTCATCAAGAAAGGCGTGGACGCCATCGTCGTCATCGCCGTGGATTGCTACGGGCTCTCCGACACCGTGCAAAAAGCGCGGGAAGCGGGAATCCCTGTGATCTCCTACGACCGGCTGATCATGAATGCAAACAGCGACCTTTATATCTCCTTTGACAACGAGATGGTCGGCACCATGATGGCTCAGGCGCTCGTGGATAGCCTGCCGCACGGCGGGAAGATTTTGAGCATTTGCGGTTCACCGACGGATCAAAACGTCTCGCAGGCAAACCGTGGCTTTGATGCGGTGATCGCCAAGAGCGATCTGACCGTCGTTGCGGAAGAATATGCGTCAAACTGGCTCGCGGAGACCGCCTACAACGTGGTCAACAAGGCAATTGCAGACGGCGTTGTCTTCGACGGCGTGCGCTGCGGCAACGACGACCTTGCAAGCCAAGCCTTCCTCGCCCTCTCGGAACACCGCCTCGCCAGCACGGTTCGGCTCGTGGGGCAGGACGCGGACCTTGCCGCCTGCCAGCGAATCGTAGAAGGCACGCAGCTCATGACGGTCTATAAGCCGGTTGAGAAGCTCGCAAAAGAAGCGGCGGAGATCGTAGTTCGAATTGCGCGCGGAGAAAAACCGCAAACCACGGATACAATCTTCGACGGCGTGTATGATGTCCCCTATAAGAAACTCACGCCCATCATGGTCACACGGGATAATATCGACGAGGTGATCATCGACGGCGGATTTCACCGAAAAGAACAGGTTTATTTAAATTTGGATTAATTGTCGCAACTAAAATTTATATCTGCTTGCGCCTGAACACTTCGTTCGGGCGTTTTTTTTGTTTACGTTGGAACAAGTCAGCAGCAAGTCATCCGAATCCTTCTCCGGTAAGCGTATGCGTTTTCACTGAAAGCCGCTTTCTTTTTGTGCTTTTTGTAAATAGATAGCATATTTTTGCTGCACAGGACATTCTTGGTGTGCTATTTGCACGCTCTTGCAATATTTTACTATTGCTAAACAATCATGTAAAAAATAAGCCAATTTTGAGCAGGATTTATCGGATATGTCCTGTTTTAGATTGCAAATCGATGTGATAGCTTGTAGATACAGCCAAGAGGCACATCAAACACATCACATCTTAAGGAGGAGAATTCTACACATGAAGAAGATCATCACCGTACTCCTAGTCGTGGCACTGCTGTTCTCAATGGCAGCTTGCGCAGGCACGGGCGCCAAGAACGACAAGTTCGTCGGTATCTCGATGCCCACCCAGGATCTGCAGCGTTGGAACCAGGACGGCGCGAACATGAAAGAAAAGTTCGAAGCGGCCGGTTTCAAAGTCGATCTGCAATATGCCAACAACGAAGTGGCAACCCAGGTCAGCCAGATTGAAAACATGATCTCCGCGGGCGTGAAGGTTCTCGTCATCGCCGCCATCGACGGCAAGACACTGACCTCCGTTCTCGCATCGGCCAAAACCGCTGGCATTTACGTCATCGCGTATGACCGCCTGATCATGGACACCGACGCTGTGAGCTACTATTGCACGTTTGACAACTACATGGTCGGCACCATCCAGGGCCAGTACATCAAAGACCAGCTCAAGCTGGACGACGGCGGCAAGTACAACATCGAAATCACCGCGGGCGACCCGGCGGACAACAACGCTCTCTATTTCTATCAGGGCGCGATCGACGTTCTCCAGCCCTACATCGACAGCGGCGTTCTGACCGTTGTCTCCAAGCAGGTCAAGTTCGAAGAAGTCGCAACCCCCGCGTGGAGCACCGAAACCTCTCAGGCCCGTATGGAAGCGATCCTCGCGTCCTTCTATGCTGACGGCACCCAGCTGGATGCCTGCCTCTGCTCCAACGATTCCACCGCCAAGGGCGTGACGAATGCTCTGGCCAGCTCTTACACCGGCAAGTACCCGATCGTCACCGGTCAGGACTGCGACATCGTCAACACCAAGGACATCATCGCCGGCAAACAGGCCATGTCCATCTTCAAAGACACCCGCACGCTCGCCGCACAGACCGTGACCATGGTCAGCGACCTGCTCGCAGGCAAGACGCCGGAAGTCAACGACACCAAGAGCTATGATAATGGCACGGGCATCATCCCGACCTTCCTCTGCGCACCGGTGTTCGCGGACATCAACAACTACAAAGCGCTGCTGATCGATTCCGGTTACTACACCGCGGATCAACTCAAATAAGTTCAACCAACATTCCGGTTCCAACCGGTCGAAGGGCGGGCGGTCACCCGCCCGCCCTTCGAAATTGCTCCCCCGCTTTTTATCCGGCTCGCCGCGATTTCAGTACGCCAAATCCAAAGGGTAGGAACGGCGCAGCGAAATCGTTACGAAACATCCCGATTCATTCGTTTATCATCCATGCCATCTTTTTTAAACAGATAATTCGATTGCAGAACCGAAACACGAGATCTTGGAGGAACACCATGTCGGATCACATTCTCGAAATGAGACATATTACAAAAGAATTCCCCGGTGTCAAGGCGCTGGACGATGTCAGCCTGGAGGTGCGCCGCGGTGAAATCCACGCACTGGTCGGCGAAAACGGCGCAGGAAAATCCACGTTGATGAACGTGCTTTCCGGCATTTATCCCTTCGGCAGCTACAGTGGCGAGATCGTCTATGATGGCACTATTTGCCATTTTCAGAAGATTCGCGACAGCGAAAACTGCGGCATCGGCATCATCCATCAGGAGCTGGCGCTGGTGCCGTATCTTTCCATTGCGGAGAATATGTTCCTCGGCAACGAACGCGGAAACGCGATGAACATTGACTGGAACGAAACCTATGCAAAAGCGGATGAGCTACTCGCAATCGTCGGCTTGCAGGAATCGTCCCATACGCTGATCAAGGACATCGGCATCGGCAAGCAGCAGCTGGTGGAGATTGCAAAGGCACTCTCCAAAAACGTGAAGCTTCTGATTCTGGACGAACCGACCGCCTCGCTCAACGAAAGCGATTCGATGAAGCTACTAAACCTGCTCAAAGAGTTCAAGAAAAACGGCGTGACCTCGATCATCATCTCCCACAAGCTCAACGAGATCGCTTATGTGGCCGATCAGATTACGATCATTCGCGACGGCGCGGTCATCGAAACCCTCGACATGGCCGAGCAAGTGGTCGACGAGGCACGCATCATCCGCGGTATGGTCGGGCGCGAGCTCACCAACCGCTTCCCCAAGCGTGAACCACATGTGCAGGATGAAGTCGTGCTCGAAGTGGATCATTGGTCGGTACAGCACGCGTTGTATTCCGACCGTACGGTGGTGGACGATGTCTCCTTCAAGCTCAAGAAAGGCGAAGTCGTGGGCATCGCGGGCCTCATGGGCGCGGGCAGAACCGAGTTTGCCATGAGTATCTTCGGCAAAAGTTATGGCAACAACATCCGCGGCACGCTCAAGATCCACGGTAAAGAAGTCGTGTTGGCTAGCGAACGGGATGCCATCAAACACGGACTTGCCTATGTCACAGAAGACCGCAAGGGCAACGGCTTGATCCTCTCCAACCCCATCCGCGTCAACACCACGCTGGCAAGACTCGATAAGGTCAGCCATCATCATGTGCTCGACCTGGATCTCGAGTATAAAGTTGCGGGCACCATGAAAGAAAAGCTCGGTGTCAAGAGTACTTCGGTCGAGCAAACGGTCGGCAACCTCTCCGGCGGAAACCAACAGAAGGTTTTGCTCGCAAAGTGGATGTTTGCAGAGCCGGACATCATGATTCTTGACGAGCCAACGCGCGGCATCGATGTCGGCGCAAAATATGAAATCTATTGCATCATCAACGACCTTGTCGCGGCGGGAAAGTCCGTTGTCATGATTTCGTCCGAGATGCCGGAAGTGCTAGGCATGTGCGACCGCATCTACGTGATGAGCCAAGGCAGAATCGTCGGTGAAATGGACGCAAAGAGCGCAACGCAAGAGCGCATCATGTCCAGCATACTCAGCGTAAACAAAGGAGCATAAGTCATGAGCAGCAAGAACGCAGCCCTCTGGGAAAAAACAAAAGTATTTCTTCTGAAAAACACGATGGTCATCGCCCTCGTGCTGGTCTATCTGTTTTTCGTCATCCGCTCGGAAGGACGCATGTTCCTCCCGCAGAACATCAATAACCTGATCATGCAGAACTCCTACGTGGTCATCCTCGCTGTTGGTATGCTGCTTTGCATCCTTACCGGCGGCAACATCGACCTTTCGGTCGGTGCAACGGTCTGCCTCGTCGGCGCAATTGCGGGTGTATTGATGGTCAACCTCGGCTGGAATATCTATCTCGTCATGATCATCTGCCTGTTGTGCGGCGTAGCAATCGGTGCGTGGCAAGGGTTCTGGATTGCGTATGTGCGAATTCCTCCGTTCATCGTTACCCTGGCGGGCATGTTGCTCTTTCGCGGACTTGCGCAGGCAATCCTCGGTGGGCTCACGATCTCCGGCTTCTCGGAAAACTACCTCGCTATCTTCAATAACTATGTGAATATCCCCGCGCTTGACAGCGGGGTGGTCAAGTACTCCTGCATCATCTTCGGTATGATCTGCTGCGCAGTCTACATTGCCGCAACCATTTGGGGCAATCTCAGCAAAAAACGCAAAGGTTACGCGGCGGAGAAACCCGCTTCGCTTTATAGCAAAATCGTGCTTCTTTGCGGCATCGTGATGCTGCTGATGTACAAGCTTTCGCTCTATAAGGGCATCCCGTACATCCTGCTCTGGCTCATCGGCATCGTCGCGATCTACACCTACATCACGGCAAAAACCACGTTTGGCCGTCACTTTTATGCGCTCGGCGGAAACGAAAAAGCGACCAAGCTTTCCGGCATCAACACAAACCGCATCTACTTCTCGGCCTATGTCAATGTCTCTTTCCTCAGCGCGCTGGCAGCCCTCGTCGTTGCGGCACGTTTCACTTCCGCAAACCCGGCGGCCGGCACCAACTATGAGCTGGACGCCATCGGTTCCTGCTTCATCGGCGGTGCATCCGCATATGGCGGCATCGGCAAGGTCAGCGGCGTTGTCGTCGGCGCGGTGCTCATGGGCGTTCTCAACCTTGGCATGAACATCATCGGCGTGGACTCCAACTTCCAGAAAGTTGTCAAGGGCCTCGTGCTTCTGGCAGCCGTTATCTTCGACGTGGTCAGCAAGCGCCGCGCGGTCAAGTCCCTCGCATAATCGTTTCACGATCCATAGAATCTCAATCCCTCACAGGCTATCTACCAAAGGAGTAACGCACTATGGCATATTTTGATCAAATCGGCACCATCGCATACGAAGGTCCGAAGAGCAAGAACCCTTTTTCGTTTAAGTATTATAATCCGAATGAGATCATCGCCGGCAAGCCGATGAAGCATCATCTGCGCTTTGCGATGAGTTGGTGGCATACGTTTACCTATCGCGGCAACGATCCATTCGGTGGCCCCACCATCTATCGCCCGTGGGACGAAACGGCGGATGACATTCTCCGAGCCAAGGCGCGCGTTCACGCGGCGTTTGAGTTCATGGAAAAAGCACAGATCGAGTATTTCTGTTTCCATGATGCAGACATCGCACCGCGCAGGGGAAACCTTCTTGAAACCAACCGTGTGCTGGATGAAGTCGTCGCGGTGATTCTGCAGGAGATGGCGCGTACGGGCATCAAGTGCCTCTGGGGTACTTCCAATTGCTTTGGCGACGATAAATTTGTCCACGGCGCCTCCACCTCGCCCAACGCCAGCGTGTTTGCCTATGCTGCCGCGCAGATCAAAAAGGCAATTGAAATCACCCAGATCCTTGGCGGCGAAAACTACGTCTTCTGGGGCGGACGCGAGGGATATGAAACCCTCCTGAATACCGACACATCGCTGGAACTGGACAACTTCGCAAGGCTTCTTCAGATGGCGGTCGATTACGCAAAGAAGATCGGCTTTACGGGTCAGTTCCTCATCGAGCCCAAGCCGAAAGAGCCAACCAAGCATCAATACGACTTTGATACGCAGACGGTTCTTTCGTTCCTGCGCAAATATAATCTGGAATCATACTTCAAGATGAACATCGAGGCAAACCACGCAACCCTCGCCGCCCATACCTTCCAGCACGAGCTGAACATGGCGCGCATCAATGGCGTGTTCGGCAGTGTGGACGCAAACACGGGCGATCCGATGCTCGGCTGGGATACGGATCAATTCCCGACCAGCGTCTACGACACGACGCTTGCGATGTATGAGGTGCTTCAAGCGGGTGGCTTCACAACTGGCGGGTTGAACTTCGACGCAAAGGTGCGACGCGGTTCCTTCCAGGAGGACGACCTCTTCCTCTCCTACATTGCGGGTATGGACACGTATGCAAAAGGGCTCCGCGTCGCCAGCAAGCTCGTGGACGACGGCGTATTTGAACAGTTTATCGCAAAACGCTATGAAAGCTATACCGAGGGCATCGGCAAAGACATCGTCGGCGGACGCGTAGGCTTCTCCGAATTGGAGGCATATGCCCTCATCCACGGGGTCACGCCAAACACCTCCGGACGTCAGGAGTATCTGGAAACCGTGCTGAATCAATATATTCTGGAAGGCTGAACCTTCGTGTCATCGGTGCAGCTGGCGAAACCCGGCTGCGCCGAGTGTTTTTTGTCCTCTTCGCAAGCGCGCAACAAACAGCGCACTTCGCGGCTCGCCTGCCTGACGCAATTTGCGAACTGGGGCGATTCTGCCGGGAAGTGTGCGTGCGGGGGAACCGGGCGCAGTATTCCTGATTGCTCCTGTCTGGTTCCTTCCGTTGTTCTGGAAATTACGCGCGCGCAAGCGGGGGAACGGCAGGCCGCGCGGCGGAACCCGTATTTGGGCAGTGCGGGCATGCAGCGAGGCAGGCGCAATCGTATTTCTTCTTTTCCTCTCTCCTCGAGTTGTCCCCGACGGTTTGGTGCGCTTTTTCCGAACGATGACTCGGTAAAAGGCAAACGACACGCGGGGACAATTCCATTTTTGATTAAAATCCTGAATTCACAATTCAGGCAGTTTGCTTGACAGAGGGCTTGACGTACAGGCAAAAAGCCGCTACGATTTTGTCAACAGGACAGATGTGTTTTTCTCTGTACTGTTTCGAAATGAATCCGCAAGAAAGGCATGATCATATGGGACAGGCGCTTCTTTATGCATCCGCCGGCACCGGCTTTACGTTTTTGATGACGACGCTGGGCGCCGCGATGGTTTTCTTCTTCCGCAAGCAGATGAGCGGAAAAATTCAGAAGATTTTTCTTGGCTTTGCAGCCGGGGTCATGATTGCGGCCTCCGTTTGGAGTCTTCTAATCCCCGCGATTGACGAGGCACAGGCGGCGGGTCAGATCGGTTGGATTCCGGCGGCAGGCGGGTTTCTGATCGGCATCGGTTTTCTCATGTTGCTGGATTATCTAATCCCCCATCTTCACATCGGTTCGAAGGACGCAGAGGGGCCAACCACCAAGATGAAGCGCACGTCGCTGCTCGTGATGGCGGTCACGCTGCATAACATCCCGGAAGGTATGGCGGTCGGCCTCGCGTTCGCCCTCGCGGCGCAACACGGCGCAAGCTCCCCCGTGGCGTTTGCCTCGGCAATCGCGCTCGCGCTTGGCATCGGCATTCAAAACTTCCCCGAAGGCGCGGCGATCTCGCTTCCGCTGCGGCAGGAAGGCATGAGCGTAAACAAGTCCTTTGTCAGCGGCATGCTCAGCGGCATCGTGGAGCCGATTTTCGGCATCCTCACCGTGCTTGTCTCCGCTCTGATTGCGCCATTCATGCCCTGGATGCTTTCGTTTGCGGCGGGCGCTATGATGTATGTGGTCGTGGAGGAACTCATCCCGGAGGCGCACTTGGGCGAGCACAGCAACATCGGCACGCTCGGTGTAATGGGCGGGTTTCTGGTTATGATGATTCTTGACGTCGCGTTGGGCTAAAAAATCGCAACACACTACGCAAATAATTCTTCGCAAACACAAAGAGGTTCCGTTGCCGGAACCTCTTTTTTGATTGATCGATCGGTTGATTTGTTACGAGAGCTTGCAAAGTTCCTTCGAAATCTTTGCCGCAACACGAGCATTGTTATAGGCGAGCTGCACATTGGAAGCAAAGGAAACGCCTTTGGTAATCTCCTTAATCTTCGCAAGCAGGAACGGCGTAATCTCTTTGCCGCGCACGCCTTTTTCGTCTGCTTCGGCAAGCGCTTTGTTGATCACCTGCTCCATCTCGTCAAAGTCCAGTGCATATTCTTCCGGAATCGGGTTGCCGATCAGCACGCCGCCTTCCAGCTTGAGGTCCCATTTGGTCTTGATGATCGCTGCGATTTCCGCCTCATCTTTTGCGGCATAGTCCACGCCGTAGCCGCTCTTGCGGCAGTAGAACGCGGGGAAATCGGCCGTTTTGTTGCCAAGCACCGGCACACCCATGGTCTCGAGGTATTCGAGCGTACGCCCGATGTCGAGAATTTGCTTGGCTCCCGCACAGACCACCGCAACAGGGGTCTGCTTGAGCTCCTGCAGATCGGCGGAGACGTCCATCGTCACCTCGCCTCCGCGGTGCACGCCGCCGATTCCGCCGGTTGCAAACACCTTCACCCCCGCCATCGCGGCGCAAATCATCGTGGTTGCAACGGTGGTGGCACCGTTTTTCTTCATCGCGAGATACGTCGCCATGTCCCTGCGGCTGACCTTACCGACGTTTTCCGCACGGCACATGGTCTCGAGTTCCGCGGGGCTCAGGCCGACCTTGATTCGCCCGTTGATCAGCGCCGTCGTCGCGGGAATTGCGCCTTCCGCTCGCACAACCTTTTCCACCTCCGCCGCGAAGCCGACGTTCTCGGGGAACGGCATGCCATGGCTCAAAATCGTGCTCTCCAGCGCGACCACAGGTTTATTGTGATCCAGCGCCTCCTGAATCTCCGGCAAAACATCCAAATAATCTTTCATCTGCATAAAATTCGCTCCTTTCGGGCACTTTTGCCCTTACAGTCGATACCGATTCCGGTTTTCCCGAACGAGCGCGTCGCTCATATCCGGGTTGATCGTCGTCATACTTTGAATCGCGGTGATGCCGGAAGCCAGCGCATAATCCAGCATCTCCTCCACGGACAGCCTATCCACCAACGCATGGGTCAAGCCCGCCATAAACGCGTCTCCTGCGCCGGTCGCGTTCACCATCTGTGAAACCGGCCTCAGCGCGCGAAAAACCCGGTTTCCCTCTGCATCCGCGTAATAACAGCCCTTGTCTCCGCGACTGACGGCGATGCGCTTTGTGCCGCGTTTGAGCAGCGCCTCGCAGGCGCGCTCAATCTCCGCCTCTGTTCCAGTTGGCAAGCCGGAGAGGATGCTCAGTTCCATCACGTTTGGCTTGATTGCGGCAAACTTTCCCGCAATCGGCTCCATCTGCCGCGCATAAGCGGTTGAAACGGGATCGATCAGAACAGGCGTGTCCCCCGCCGCCTCGGACACCAGATGGTCAAGCAGCGGCAGCGGCAGGCACGCGTCGCAGACGATTGCCTCCGCCTCACGCAGGAGCCACACGTTGTCGTCCAGATACGCATTGGGCAAATCTTCGATAATGCGCATATCCGACATACCAAGCAGCATATCCCCGCGTTCGTCGAGAATCGCGATATACGTAGAGGACACCGCGCCGTGCTTCACGCGCAGGTGCGACATGTCGATTCCGGCGGCTGTGCTGTCGCGCACGATCTTTTCGCCGTAAAGATCATCCCCAACGGCAGACAAGAGCGCTACGGGCACCCCCTGACGGGCGAGATTTTCGAGAATGTTGCGCGTGACCCCACCGACAGAAGAAGCCATATAGCTGGGATTGCTGTCGCGCATCACAATGGCTTTTCTGCTCTGACCGTGGACATCCACGTTGGCCGCGCCAACACCGATGACTCTGGGCCTTTTCTGCTCGCTCATGCGCAAATCCCCCGCGTCTGTTTTGTGGCGATACCTGCATGTTTCCGGCGCAGGCAACCACGATCTATGCTTCTTATCACGTTCATCAGTATACTCGCCTGCTTGCTTTTTTTCAAGCGCACAGGACTTTCGAACTTCCCGTCTCAACATCAGGATTCCGCCGAATATGTGCAGTATCCTCCCCCGCGCATGCGAAGCGGTTGCGTTTTTTGCCGTGCTCGTTTAGAATAGATCCAATTGTGCCGCAAAATACGATACGCGGCAAGGATTCATTTGGGAGGCTACATGGGCGCCTTTAGTGGCTATTATCTCTATTGCGATCTCGACGGAACGCTTTTCGACGACGAAAAACGCGTCTCGCCGGAGAACCGCGCGGCAATCGAAACTTTTGTACGCGAAGGCGGGCGCTTTGGTGTTGCAACCGGACGCGCCCCTTCTATCATTGGCACAATCGAACGCGACCTTCCGGTCAACGCGCCTTGCATCCTGCTCAACGGTGCGGGCCTTTACGATCTATCGAAGAAGGAATTTTTAGCGATGCATCCGGTCGATCGGGCGCTGATGGAACACTTTGCACGCCGTGTGGTCGAGGTGCGCAACAACGCTTGTGTTCAGGTGTTTTCCGACTGCTCCATCTTTGAGACAAATCCGAATCAGCGGGACGACCCACATACAATCTCCGAGGGGTTGCCTGTGACAAAAATCGAAATGGCAGATATTCGCGAGTCCGCGCTGAAGCTGCTGATTGCGCATACGTCGGAAAACCTTGATGTGATTCAGACGGAGATTCTGCAGGAAGCTGGGATCGATCGATTCTCCGTGTTTCGCACGGCAGACTGGTATCTGGAGTTTGTAGCAGCGGGGGTCAACAAAGGCACCGCGCTGGAGAACGTCCGCACACGTTGCCTCGATTGTCAAACGATTCTGGCCATCGGGGATTATAACAACGATCTGGAGATGGTTTCCCTTGCCGATATTGGCGGCGCGCCTGCCAACGCGATTGATGAAGTGAAAGCCGTGGCGAACGTCGTGTTGGATACCAGCAACAATCAAAGCTGTGTAGCAGCGTTTCTCAGACAGACTCTTGGCATCTAGTTGAATTAAAAAACCAAAAACAAAAATGCCGTTGCTTGAATTGCAACGGCATTTTTTGATGCTCAAGTTTTCTTATTCGTAGTATTGCTGCCGGCGCTGCTTGGCACGCGCGCGGCGCTTTCGCTCATAGCGGCGCTTCTGCTCCGAGAGGATGAAAATTACGATCAGAGCCACCAACAGCACCGCAAGGAGAACGAAGGTCAACGTCAGCGTATCGGAAGCACCCCAGTCCTTGCGGCCTTTGTCGATCAGCGGGGTACCGTCCGGCTGCGCGGTGACAACCGCCGTTTCCTCCGGCTGTGCGGCGGATTCGCCGGAGCCAAGCCCAACGGCAAAGTCCGCAATCAGGTTTGCCGAAGCAATCTTGCTCTCGCCGAGCATGTAGTCTACCGTGCCCATGCTCTGGCCGGCAGAAATCGGCGCCTGTGCATCCGTGGTTAGCACCACGTTTGTGGTGATTGCCCCCGTGTTTGCCTTGATATCGTTGATTTTTGCGCTGGTTGCGCGGATTGTCAAGCTATCGATCTGGGCACTCATGGTCAGTTGCCCGTTTTGCAGGTCGTCCGCATTTGCGTTGACAACGCCTGTCGTGAAGGTCTTTTGTAGCCCGAGTTCCGCTGCTGTCACGGTTTGATAACCGTTTGCAAAGACGTATTCAAAGATCCCGGCGGCGTTGACAAACCGCGCGAGATTGGTCATCACCGTGTCCCCGCCGTAAAGATCCGCTTTGTCGCCAAACATGGTGATGATGACGCGTGCGCCGTCCTTTTCCGCAGCGGCGACAAGGCATTTGCCCGCGCTGTCCGTATCCCCCGTCTTTCCGCCGATGGCATAGGGGTATACGGTCTGCACCGGATCACCCGCAACCGCGTTGAGCAGACGGTCCGTATTCACGAGCACCAGATCCGTCGGGCGGACGCTGTTTGCGGGCACGGTATAGGTCTTCGTTCCGGCAATCTCGACAAATTCTTTGTTTTTCAGTGCGTAGGCCATGAGCTTCGCCATGTCCCGCGCGGTGGTATAATGGTCGTCGTTCTGTACGCCGTGGGGATTGCTGTAGTGCGTGCTCGTCATGCCGATCTCCTGCGCTTTTTGATTCATCAGCGCAACAAATGCATCGACCGAACCTGAAACGTGCTTGGCGATCGCCTCGCCTGCGTCGTTGCCGGAGACGAGCATGAGCCCGTAGACCAAATCCCGCAGCGTCAGCGTTTCGCCTGGCTGAATGCCCATCAAAGAAGAATACTTGGAAAACTTGGTCGTGGTGCCGAGCACTTCCTCCCCGACGGTAAAAGAATCGTCTAGGTTGCCGTTTTCGAGGGTCACCAGCGTAGTCATAATCTTGGTCGTGCTCGCGGGAAACACTTTTTGATCCGCATTGCGCTCAAAAAACACCACACTCGGGTCGTCACCATCCACAACAATCATGTTCGGCGTTGGAATCGAGTTGTAGTCATAGTCCGCATGCGCTACCGCGGGGATGGTAAGAATTGTCAAAACCAGCAAAATGCTGAGAAATCGTTTCATTCCAGTCTCCCAATTTATCGTGTTCATCGTCTTGCAGTATAGCAAAACAGCCCCTATATTGGTAGAGGTTTTTTGCTTTTGTGATTGATTGTTTACATTCCCGCGGCTATACTGAAGTTGTCGCCGTGGGCGTATGTGCGCCACGGCATCTTAAAACATTGAGCGGGGTTCAATCCCCGAAAGGAGCGATAGTATGATGACAAAACAATTCCGCTGCCCCGTCTGCGGGTATGTACACACCGGTGATTCCGCGCCGGATTTCTGCCCGGTTTGCAAAGCACCGGGGGATTCGTTTATCGAAGTTACGCAGGAAGCGAAACAGTATGCCGCAGAGCATGTGGTCGGCATCGCGGCCGGCGTAGACGCAGAGGTGCTGGAAGGTCTTCGCATGAACTTCTCCGGTGAATGCACCGAGGTTGGCATGTATCTCGCCATGGCGCGCGTAGCGGAGCGTGAGGGCTATCCGGAAGTGGCAGAAGCATTCAAGCGCTATGCCTTTGAAGAGGCGGATCATGCCTCCCGTTTTGCAGAGCTGCTGGGCGAAGTCATCACCACCTCCACCAAGAAAAACCTTGAGTTGCGCGCGGCCGCCGAGTTCGGCGCATGCGACGGGAAAACACAGCTCGCCAAGCGCGCCAAGGAACTCAACCTCGACGCAATCCACGACACCGTGCACGAGATGGCACGAGACGAAGCGCGCCACGGCAAAGGCTTTGAAGGCCTGCTCAAGAGGTATTTCGCATGAATCCGCTGAATACGTATCTGGATCACACGCTGCTCAAAGCGGATGCAACGCGCGCGGATATCCTCGCCGTCACCGCAGAAGCAAAGGAATATCATACCGCAAGCGTCTGCGTGAACACCTGCTATACCTCCCTGGTTGCGCAGGAGCTCAAGGGCAGCGGGGTCAAAACCTGCGTCGTCGTCGGTTTCCCGCTGGGCGCAATGTCGTCCGGCGCAAAAGCGGTTGAGGCCGCCCTCGCCGTGCGCGAAGGCGCGGAAGAAGTCGACATGGTCATGAACATCGGCGCGGCAAAAGCGGGCGACTGGGCGGCGGTTCAGGCAGATATCGCGGCTGTGGTCAACGCAGCAAAGCCTGCCATCGTCAAGGTCATCATCGAAACCTGCCTGCTCCTAGATGAGCAGAAGATAAATGCGTGCCTTGCCGCAAAGGCCGCCGGTGCTGCGTTTGTGAAGACCTCGACCGGTTTTTCGACCGGCGGAGCCACTGCGGCGGACATCGCGCTCATGCGAAAGACCGTCGGCCCCAAGATGGGTGTGAAAGCAAGCGGCGGTGTACGCACACGCGAACAAGCGCTTGCAATGATCGAAGCCGGTGCCACCCGAATCGGTTGCAGTTCCACCAAAACAATCATGGGATAATGCTCCTTCCCGTTCACAGTTTACAGTTTATTCAAGTGTAAAAAGTGGGAGCCGAATGCCTGAAAACGGCATTTTGGCTCTTTTTTTGTATGGAATCCCCCACTTATAGCGTTTTGACTGTGAAAGGATTAACAATTTATCCATAGATTCTTCACAATAATCACGATCATTCACCCCCACATCCTATGGTAAACTATAGTTGCATTGGAATGGCGATTTTTTCGTGTATCGTCAAGCGGCAAACGGATCGATTTTTACCCACTGTCCATCACTGGATTTCCAGTCGCCGGGCCTCGATCGATTCAGCCTGCACGTCCTATGCTATCTTCAGTGCATACACAGAGCCGACTCTCAAACGAGGAGCGTGAATCATATGGATCAACATGACGGCGGTTACGGTTATCCGCCCTATGACGAGGACCCCCGCGCGACCGGGAATGGTTCTGGATCAGCGCGCGGATATCGCGACGACCCGGCAGCCTATTCTGGCACACCTGCGCAGCAGTACGATCCCAATGCGCCCTTTGACCCCGCATACGGCGCGCAGAGCGGATATGACGAGCAGGGTTACGCACAGCAGAATTATACGCAGCAGGGCTATCCGAATTCGGATAACCCGTATGCCCCGCGCCCAATCGATCCCAACTATAGCTATCAGGGGCAACAAGGTAACGCTTACGACGCCCAGCAGGAGTACTATGCGCAGCAGCCTCATACGGGTTCCTATGCGCAGCCGAGCGCTCCTTACGGGCAACAGCCGTCCGTCGATCCCTACGCCCCGCGCCAGAACGCAGGACGCTATCAGGATAACCCGGACAGCGCATATGCAACAAGGCTTCAGATGACCGACTATTCCCAGCACGGCAATACCGGACGCACGCAGATGCCCGCGGACGATGAGGGCTACGGCTATTCGCAGCGCGGCGCAACGGGGCGCACGAATATTCCCCGCGAGACGGATGACTACGGCTATTCACCCCGCAGCACAACCTCCCGCACGCGCATGCCGGAGGATGTGGAAGAGTTCACCCCACGCGGCAGCACCTCTCGCACACGCATGCCCGAAAGCGATGACGAATACGCGCCGCGCTCCGGCGCATCCCGTGCGCGCTATCCGCAGGGTGAGGATCGCTATTCGCGAGACATGGACGATGACGACGCCTATGAGCGCCCGCGTACCAAGAAAAAGCGCACAAAGTTTGGCAAGTTCATGCATGCGCTCGGCTTATATCTTGCGCAGTTACCCTCGAAAACGTTGATCATCTTTGGCGGAGTTTTCGCGGTAGCCCTTGTAACAGTCATCCTGATTGCAATTCTGGTACCCAAGAGCGGACGCACCGAGGTGCCGGACGACGGGCAGCTCTCCATCATGGACAACACGCCGACCCCTTCCCTCGCGCCAACGAATACACCGGCACCGACCGAAGAAATCACCCCGACGCCTGCTCTGCCAACGCTGACCGAGAATATCTCAAAGGCCGGCACGGTGAGCGATCTGATTCCGGATATTCAGAAGCGGCTTGTCGAGCTTGGCTATATGAGTGAACCTGAGGGCGGTTACACCACGAAGTTTGGACCCACGACCAAGACCGCCATCCGTCTGTTCCAGGTAAAGAATTATGAAGATTCCAAGTACTGGGACGGCATCATCGGAAACGGGACATACACCCTGCTGATGAGCGATCAAGCCAAAGCCTATTATCTCGCACGCGGCGATGGTGATGACCGTACAAAGGAACTCACCAAGCTGGTTCAGGATGTAACCAATCTGCAAAAGCGGCTGATTGAACTCGGTTACCTGACAGGCTCCGCAACAGGGCTTTATGGCAACACCACGGTGCAGGCCGTGCAAACTTTCCAGGAATATCACGGGCTGCCGATGGACGGAAAAGCAGGTCAGGAGACGTTGAAGCTGATTAATAGCACAGACGCGATGACAGCCGCCGTTGGCAAGGTCAACAACAAGACCAAGATGACGCCTGCGCCCGGCGCGAGCGTTTCCCCGGGAACCGGAACGACAACGACAACGCCGAATCCGGGCACGTCCACCTCACCTTCCGCAAACCCGTAAGTCATAAGTAGCACAAAGGGCGCCAACAGGCGCCCTTTTCGTTTGCTCTAGCTGCTATGATTATGATTATTCGTCCTTCAAAAACCCGTCTATCATTTCAACAGGTACTTCCATGCGCTGAGCCGCCTGCTCCCGCGTCATGCCCGCAGAAAGAAAGCGTCGCGCAACGTCCCCCATATGCTCGCCAACCTCGATGATATGCCCGTCTATGTCGTAAAAACGAACCGCGCGCTGACCCCAGTTATGTTCGATCAAACCGTGAATGAGCTCAACGTCGAACACGCGCATACGCACAAAGAACGACTCGATCTCGTGTTCCTCAAAGAAAAGCTCTGCATCATTTGCGCCATATGTAATCTCGTCGGCATCCCTGTTAATAAACGAAAGCCACGTCTCCTCTTGCTGGAGGGAGATTCCGTTTGTATAGGCGATATATACACCCAAATCCATAGAGACTACGCACCCCAGCAGCCCCTCATAAAGCTTTCTTGCGCGGCTGATATCACGCACCGCGAGCAGCGTGCCGGAATATTTCATACGACCTGTCTCCTTTGTAGGTTGGATGATTTTAGCGGTATCATATCACACGGGTTGCCGGTTTACCAGAACCCGTAAGCAAAAAGACAACCCCGCAGAAGAATCTGCGGGGTTGTCGCGTGTGTTAACGAATTGGGTTCTTATTTGGCAACGGTTGCATCCCAGAACATCTTGTTGCCCGTGCCCGTCACGCCAAAGCCCGTGAAGTTCGTCTGCGACAGAACGTCGTCAGCATAGAACACGATCGGGATGATCGGCATGTCGTTCATGATGATTGCTTCCGCCTGGTGGTACATTTCCATACGCTTGACGGGATCCTGCTCCGTGCGCGCGCCGATGACCAGTGCATCGTACTCGGGGTTGTTGTAGTGCCCGTCGTTCGTGCCTGCGGTGCTCACAAAGAGATCAAAGAACGTCGCGGGATCGGTGTAGTCGCCAACCCAGCCCTGACGTGCAATCTGGCAATCAGAGGTCTTGCGGTACTGCTGGAAGGTCGCCCAGTCCATCGTCGCGATTTCCACGTCGATGCCGAGGTTTTCTTTCCACATCTGCATGATCGCTTCGGCAACCGCCTGGTGGCCGGTGTTCTCGTTCACGCTGAACTCAAGTTTCGGGAAGCCCTTGCCATCCGGGAAGCCGGCTGCGGCGAGGAGTTCCTTCGCTTTTGCAACGTTTGCAGCGTAATCGGTCGTGATATCACCACCGACGACTTCGCCAGCGGTCTTACGGAAGTCGGAGCCAGCGGTGGCATCCGGCACGCCGTACGGTACGAGCGAGTAGGCGGGAATGCGGGAGTCAGCCCAGACAGTCTGGTTGACAAACGCACGGTCGATCGCCAGCGAGAGGGCCTTGCGGACGTTGACGTCTTTCAGAACTTCAAGACCGCCGTCGATCTGCTGAACTTCGAGGTAATACAGACCGATCTGACCGAACTGGGTGTATTCCGGAGTCTGACGCAGAGCGGCAAGCTCATCGGACGGGAAGGAGTCGGCCAGCTGGAGTTCTCCGGCTTTGAACGCGGCCAGAATGGCGTTGTCATCATCGGAGAGCATGCAATTGAGGGTGTCGAGCTTCGTGGAAGCTGTATCCCAGTAGGTTTCGCTCTTCGTGAACGTGATGAGGCTCTCATGCGCGAAGGAAGAGAGCACGTAACGGCCGTTGGAGACCTGAGATTCCGGCTCAACGGACCAGCCTTCGGGATTCGCTTCCACGATATCCTGACGCAGCGGCATCAGGCTCGGGAACGCCAGAAGGTCCTTGGTGTAGGGAACGTTTGCTGCAATGTCGAACTCCAGCGTCTTATCATCCACAGCTTTGACGCTGAGCTGATCCGGCGTGATGGTGCCGTCCGCAACCTGATGGCCATTGGCAAAGAAGTCCTGGCCGATGTAGCCGTAGGAAGAGCCGGTGGCCGGATCGCAAAGGCGAACCCAGGAGTACACGAAATCTTTGGCGGTGACGGGGACGCCGTCGCTCCAGAAGATGTCGTCACGCAGGGTGGCAACCACGTGCGCGGTGCCATCCGCGTTATCCGTAATCGTAACGTCTTTCGCCTGACCGAGCGAGAACGAACCGTCGGTGTTCGGGCGATAGAGGCCTTCATACAGATGCGTGATGTAGATCATGCCGTCGACCGCCTCGTTCATGTTCGGGTCGAGCGTGGCAGGTTCGGAGCCAACGCAAACGGTCGCGCTGGTGGGTTCTGCTGCAACCGGTGCTTCGGTTGCGGCTGCGGGCGCTGCTTCCTCGGTGCTTGCCGGTGCTGCCGGTGTCGCCGGCGTGCATGCGAACATGCCAAACGCCAGGGACATGATCATGACCAGCGTGAGTACGAGGGTAAGTGTCTTTTTCATTCCATCATCCTCCTTATTTTATACAGGCACGCGCCTGTTGGGGAACGTGTTTAGAACTCACCTGCAAAATGGCAGGCGACCTGATGCCCACCGCTGAGTTCTCTCAAAACCGGGGTCTGCTCATGGCAAATTTCTTTTGCATACGGGCAGCGGGTCGAAAAGACACAGCCTTTGGGAGGCGTCAGCGGGTTGGGGATTTCGCCCTCCAGAATGATGCGCTTTCTCGCGCGGTTCACCTGCGGGTCAAATGCGGGGATTGCGGAAAGCAACGCGCGCGTATAGGGATGCAGCGGGCGCGCATGTAGCTCTTTTGTCTCCGCGAGTTCAACGATTTTGCCGAGGTACATAACCCCGATGCGCTGTGAAATATGCTTCACAACCGCCAGATCGTGCGCAATGAAGAGATAGGTCAACCCCATATCCTGCTGCAGCTTCTCCAGCATATTGATGATCTGCGCCT
This sequence comes from Christensenella sp. UBA7703, assembly GCA_002482505.1. Classification (GTDB taxonomy): domain Bacteria; phylum Bacillota; class Clostridia; order Christensenellales; family CAG-138; genus UBA7703. The sequence continues at coordinate 125,518 of DLGD01000038.1, forward strand.
GGATGGATACGTCCAGCGCGGAGACCGGCTCGTCGCAAACGATAAACTCCGGTTCCACCGCAAGCGCGCGGGCGATGCCGATGCGCTGACGCTGGCCGCCGGAAAACTCGTGCGGATAGCGCGTCGCCTGTTCGCTGTTGAGGCCAACCTGCTCCAGAAGCGAGTTGATGCGTTCTCTGCGCTCGCCCTTGCTGTTTGCCAGCTTGTGGATATCGATCGGCTCGCCGACGATATCACCAACCGTCATGCGCGGGTTGAGCGAGGCATACGGGTCTTGGAAGATATACTGCATCTTGCGGCGATACGGCTGAATCGGCACCTTTGTGATGTCTTTGCCAGCGTAAATAATCGAGCCATCCGTCGGCTCATACAGACGAAGAAGCGTGCGCCCCGCCGTTGTCTTGCCGCTGCCGGACTCGCCAACCAGTCCAAGCGTCTCTCCTTTGAAGATGTCAAACGAAACATCCTCAACCGCGCGCAGCCTGTTTTGTCCGGCCTTTTCGCCTTTGATGATAAAGTGTTTCTTGAGATGTTTGATCTCGAGCAGCTTTTCCATGGGTCAATTTCCCTTCCGGTTGTAATGGAGCCAGCAAGCGGAATAATGATCCGGCTCCATCTCAAAATACGGCGGCTTCTCCGTCAGGCAGACCTTCATGCACTGTTCGCAGCGCGGCGCAAACGGGCAACCGGCCGGCGGATGCATCAAATCGACAGGCGATCCTTCAATCGGGGTAAGCTGTGTGCCAACCTCTTCGTCGATCTTCGGCAGAGAGTTGATCAGCCCATTGGTATACGGATGACTCGGGCTCGAATAGAGCGCTTCAATCGGCCCGTATTCCATGATTTCGCCGCCATACATGATGATGATCTTATCGCAGATATCCGAAACGATGCCGAGGTCATGCGTAATGAGCACAATGCTCATGTTCCGGCGGTTCTTGAGGTCTTTCATGATCTCGAGAATCTGCGCCTGAATCGTCACGTCCAGCGCGGTGGTCGGTTCGTCTGCAATCAAAAGTTTGGGTTCGCAGGCGAGCGCCATGGAGATCATCGCGCGCTGCCGCATACCGCCGGAGAATTCAAACGGATATTGCTTGAGCCTGCGCGCAGGGTTCGGAATTCCCACCATGCCCAGCAACTCAATCGCGCGTTCGCGGGCGCTCTTGCCCTTCATATTGCGGTGCAGTTTCAGCGGCTCGCAAATCTGGTTGCCAACCGTATACACCGGGTTGAGCGATGTCATTGGGTCCTGAAAGATCATCGCGATATCATTACCGCGAATCTTTCGCATGTCGTCTTCCGACAGGCTGAGGATATCCGTCCCGTTGAAGCGGATGCTGCCGCCCGTCACACGGCCGGGATGTTGCAACAGGCGCATGATGGCATAGACAGAGACTGACTTACCGCTGCCGGACTCGCCGACGATGCCGAGCGCTTCGCCTTCGTTTAAAAACCAAGATACGCCGCGGACTGCCTGCACTTCTCCACCGGGGGTGAAGAACGAGACCCGCAAATCTTGTATATCGATCAAATGATTGTTTTCCAAAGCCGCACCTCTACTTCTTCATTCTGGGATCCAGCACGTCCCGAAGTGCATCGCCAACCGTGTTAAACGCGAGGATAATCAAGGCGATGATCACAGAAGGAAATACCACGCGTGTCGGGAAGGAATACACGCCCTGCAACGCATCCGTCACCATCGAGCCAAGCGAGGCAAGCGGCGCGGAGATACCGAGGCCGATAAAGCTCAGGAATGACTCGGTGAAGATTGCGGAAGGAATCTGCAACGTGGTGGTCACGATGATGGGCCCAATGCAGTTCGGCAGCACATGGCGGCGGATGATTCTGCCGCTGCTTGCGCCGAGCGCACGGGCGGCCAGAACATACTCCTGCTCCTTGATTCGCAGCACTTCACCGCGCACAATACGCGCCATCGTGCCCCAGTACATGAGTGCAAACACGATCAGCATCGAGAAGAACGCTGGCCCGAGCTCGCTGATGGCGGAGAACGCCATGCTGGATTGTAGCATTTTCTCCAGCGGGCCCTTGAGTGTCGCCGAGAGCAGGATAACCACCAGCAAATCTGGCAAGGAGTAGATGATGTCGATGACGCGCATCATGATATTGTCGACTTTTCCGCCGGCAAAACCACTGATGGAGCCATATAGAGAGCCGATCACCAGCGTCAGCGCCGCGGCAATAATACCGATGGAAAGCGAGATGCGCGCGCCATACATGTTGCGCACCAGCAAGTCTCGCCCGAATCGGTCTGTGCCAAAGGGATGCTGCCAGCTCGGCGCCTGGTCTTCCTGACCGGGGTTGAATTGGTCGTAGTTGTATTGCGAGAGCATCGGCCCCACAAACGCAAACAGGAAGAGGATGATGATCAGCGCAAGCGCGACCATCGCGAATTTGTTTTTGCGGAAGCGGCGCATCGCATCTTTCCAGAGGGAGGTACCCTCGCGGAGGACGACCAGCTCCTGCTTCTCTTCATCGGAGGCCGGAACAAAAAGATCCGGGTTGACGTGCATGCTCAGCGGGTTGAGCCGCAGGCTGACTTTATTTTGCTTTACTTCTGTCTTATTCATGGTCGCCTCTCTTATCGCAACTTGATTCTGGGGTCGACCAAGCCATAGACGAAATCCACAATGAGATTCATCAGAACCATGATGCATCCAAGAAAGATCGTTGTCCCCATAATGACCGGGTAATCACGGTTGGACACACTGTCCACGAAAAACCGTCCGAGTCCGGGTACGCTGAAGAGCTTTTCCACAGCGAACGTTCCCGTGATCAGAAACGCGGTCAGCGGCCCGACGTAGGAGATGACCGGAATGGCGGAGTTCTTCAGGGCATGCTTGAAGTGAACGACAAAGGCGGAAAGTCCCTTTGCATGCGCAGTCTTGATGTAATCCTGCCCAAGCGTTTCGAGCATGGAGGAACGCGTCAGCTTCGTGATATAGCAAATCGGGTAGAACGAAAGCGAGATCACGGGCAGGATATAGTTCGCCGGAGAGTCTGTCCACGTTGCCGGTGCTATCTTCCAGACTGCACAGAATAGCACCAATAGCAACGTACCGAATACAAACCCCGGCACAGAGATAAAGATCGTGGTGAATAGCATCACCAATCGATCGATCAATTTTTCATGCTTGATGGCGGCAAGCGCACCCAATGGTATGCCGACGACAATCGCAAGCGCGATTGCAAACAACCCAAGCTTTGCGGAGTAGGGGAATTTCTCTTCGATAATTCCGGTAACCGTGCGTCCTTTTTTTTGCAGGGACGTACCCATGTCCCCCTGCAATAGGTTGTCAACATAGATCAGATACTGCGTGCCAAGCGGCTTGTCGAGTCCATACTTCTTTTCGAGGTTCGCCTTGACCTTGTCCGTCATACGCTCAGACAGAAACGGGCTGCCGGGAACCATATGCATCAGAAAGAAAGTAGCGGTAATCAGTATGATAACGGCTAGAATTGCGGAGAATATTCGCTTGATTCCATATTTCAGCATTTGTCGTTACCGCCGTGTTGCTTTTTCATTAAAAGCACCCCCAGAATGTTTGTTGATCGAATCCTTGCCGAATCCACGCAAGAATCCGTCCTTATTGAAACGTTATCTATGCAACAAAACATGTGCTTGCTCCAATGATGCCTTGTTTTGCTGCCACGCCAGAACTCCGTTTGATCAGAAGCCACACCTTGTACAATCATTTCGGGCGTACTTGAATACGCCCGATTTCAACGTATATAGTAACTTGATCTTACGACCTAGCGATTATATTATATATAAACATATATGCACGCTCTAAGTCAACAAAAAATTCACATCCCTGTAAAATTCCGTTATAAAAATCCTTATTTTACGCGGTTTTTCTGTGTTTTTACCATTACTGTGCGCAAAGCGCAAAACGATCGTTTTCGCAAGATCGACTTGTATATTCATGCATGATATGTGTTTTCTATGCGTGAAATTCACTGGATGTTTGCTGTTTATTACGCATATATCGCGGTATAATGCTGTATCCAAACAACGGGAGGCTATCATGGAGTTTCGGGATGCCCATTCGAGCGATCTAGCGGAAGTGATGGCGCTCTTTCACGCGGCAACGCTGGCAATGGACGCACGGCAGGTGTTTCAGTGGGACGAAGCCTACCCTTGCGCTGAGATTGTGCAGGAGGATATTGACCGCGCGCAGATGCAGGTCGGGCTGGCCAACGGCAAAATTGCGGTGGCTTTTGTGTTGGAACCCTGCCAGGAACACGATTACGAGAACGCAAACTGGCGATATCCGGTTACGGAGTTTGTGGTGTTGCATCGGCTTTGCGTTCATCCCGCCTTTCAAGGGCAGGGCATTGCAAAACTGGCGATGGACTATCTGGAGCAAAAAGTACGCAATCGCGGAATCCACGCCATCCGTCTGGACGCGTTCCCGCAAAACCCCGTGGCGATCCAGCTCTATGAATCGCGCGGTTACGAAAAGGCGGGCGAGGTTACCTACCGCAAAGGATTGTTCTATCTATACGAAAAAAAACTGTAACGCGGTTCCGGATAGCCTAATGGCGCTCTTGTCTCCCATTTACACACGGAAAGCAATCCTCTGTATTGTGTGTTTTCACTCTGCGCATTTCCATTATATGAAAATGGGTTATAATAAGAAAAAAGAACGTTTGTTTGGAAGGTGAGCGATCCAATTGCGCTTCTTCCGACAGGAGGGATGTAAACGATGGACTATTCCGAAGATATCGGTTACTTTCTATCAAAAATGCATGATAACGGTGCGGACTTCTGGGCAACACCGGAAGGTAGCCTCATCAAAGGCGGACCTTTCTCCACGCTGGAGGCCGCCTACAATTTAACCGAGCTTGGGCTCCCCGCTACGCATCCCGCGCTTGCCGGGGCAATCTCGCTTATATGGCAAGCGCAACGTAAGGACGGGCGCTTTGCCATCATACCCAAAAGCGGTATTTACCCCTGCCAGACGATCCACGCGGCAAGGACGCTCTGCGCGCTCGGTTTTGCCGAGGACAACCGCCTGCAAGCAACGATTTCACATCTTCTGGAAACGCAGTACGCGGATGGCGGGTGGCGCTGCAAAAAGTTTTTCTTCGGGCACGGGCCGGAGACGGAGGCCTCCAACCCCGGGCCGACGCTCTCCGCGCTGGATGTGTTCCGCCAAACACCGTATGGAACTATTGACGAACGGCTGGATTGTGCGGTAGAATTTTTACTCTCGCATTGGGTCACGCGCGCGCCGCTTGGCCCCTGTCATTATGGCATCGGCACGCTGTTTCATCAGGTATCGTTCCCATTTTTGAACTATAACCTATTTTATTACGTCTATGTGCTCTCGTTTTACAACGCGGCGAAGCATGATCCGCGGTTTTTGGATGCGCTTCGTGTCCTGCAAGGCAAGATGATAGACGGGCAAATCGTTGTCGAGCGCCCGCACGTAAAGCTCGCGAAGCTCGACTTCTGCAAAAAAGGTGAAATCAGCGAGCTGGCGACAAAGCGGTATCGGGAGATTTTGGCGAACCTCAATTGAGCGTGCGGATTGGCATTCACTCCATTGAGTGTGCTAGAATAGCGTTTGACGAATCGTAGAGGAGGTTTGAACATGAGTGTAGGTGTCATCGGCGGTGCGGACGGGCCGACCGCGATCTTTCTTGCGTCCTCCGTCGACTGGATTTGGGTTGGCGTGTTGGGGATTGTTGTACTTGGCGTGGCGTTCTTTTTTATTCTTCGCAAACGCAAGAAGGGCTAATCCAATTTTTTAAGAAGGAAACGCATGCGCTTGTCTTGCCCGGCAGGCGCATGTTTGCATATCTGCGCTTTTTCGACATAAAAGTCAATCACTCATTTAAAAGAGTGCTCTTAACCCGTTCCATCTCCGTTTTGCTTGCCATCGCCTCCACCGCGCTCATCCCTTCAAAAACGAGCACGGCACGCGGCGGCAGCACATGGTTTCCGCGGAGACACGCGCGCTCAAGAAGGCACGCGGCAAAGAGTGCACTGCCCGTGGCGGGCGAAGCGATCAACAGCCGCAGCAGCCCCGAGCCGGAAAGCAGCGAGAGCGTTTTTTCATCCGGCAGGCCAGCGCTGTTTTCGCAAAGCAGGATGGTCTCGTCCGGCGTGCCAATATCCTCCATCTCCCCGCCTGCTTGCGCAACCAAACGCGCGAGAAACCCGCGCCAGTCGAACGCGGCGCCGCCTTCCAGCGTGGTCAGAAAGCGCACACGCGCTCGCGCGGATACCTTCGGCGCGTCTGTGCTAAGACGGACAACCAACGTCCGCGCGCGCATGCGATACCGCTCAAACGGCGTTTCCTTCCCGCCGGAAAACGGCTTGAGTTCCCGTCCCCCCTCGAGTAAAGGCTGCGCAATCACGCTCGCACCGGCATAGTTTGCGGCAAGCAGCAGGCGGATCGTGTCCAGGCGCGCTTCTCCGCCCGATGCACCGTCCGCCAGCGCAGCGCAAACGCACCCATCAAGCAGCGTTGCGCCCGAACACAATCCTGCGGCAAGTGCCCGTAACCGCGCATTTTCGCCGGTTGCATCCGCGCTGATCGCAAAGAGTATCCGGCGGTTCTGCCAGTTCCCACACAAAAAATCATCCGTTTCAACGGTCTCAAACGCCAAACCGGAGACGGCATATTCCAGCACATCCCCCAGGCGCGTATGGTTCCCAACCGAAACGACGACGAGCGCCTCTTCCGGTTTCGTTTCGCTTGACTGATTCTCAAAATGATCCTGTTTGTTTTGCATAGTATTATGATACGAAAAACAATAAAAAAAAACAAGATGATAAATCCTTCGTGATACAAGAATCAACAAAAAAAGCAAGGCGCTTCAACCTTGCTTTCATTGTATATCGAAATATGTTTACTTAAGCACCCGTCTGCGGCGCTTCCACAGGCAGCGCCTCCGGCGCAACCGCACGCTTACCCAGCCACTTTCGCCAGGGTAACTGCGAGGAGATGATTGCAACAAACACGAGCGCGCAACCCAGCATTTCCCGCGCGGTGAGGTTCTGCCCTAAAATCGCCCAGCCTGCGAGCGCCGCAAATACGTTTTCCGGGCTGAGCAGCAGCGAGGCCGTCGTCGGCTCCACACGCCGCTGTCCAAGCATTTGCAGCGTATACGCGCCGCAGCCGGAGAACAAGCCCGCGTAGACAATCGTCAGCCAGGCGTCCGAAATCGCACCGATCTTCGGCTGCTCAAAAAGCATCATTGGCACGGATGAAAGGATCGCCATCACGCTGAACTGGATCAAGTTCAGGCGAATGATATCAACCTTTGGCGAATAGTGATCGACCAGCAAGATCTGAAACGTAAACGCAACCGCAGAAGCAAGCACAAACAGGTCTCCCCGGCTCATCGTGAAGTCCCCGCGAATCGAGAGGAAATAGAGCCCGACAAGCGCGACAAGAACGCTGATCCAAAGCATCGGATGCGGACGCCTCTTGATGAAAAGGCCGAATACCGGCACCAGCACGATATAAAGCGATGTAATGAACCCCGCTTTTCCGGCGGAGGTGGTCACAAGCCCGATCTGCTGGAGATTGCTTGCAATGGTCATCACGATGCCAAGGATAATGCCCGCACGCCAGAGCACTTTCTTATCGGTATTCTTGGATTTCATGTTTGTGCGGTCGAGGATCAAAACCAAGATACCCAGGCCGATTGCGGCAAGCGCGCTGCGCACCGCCGTGAACGTATAGGGGCCGACAAATGACATGCCCGCGCTCTGCGCAACAAAAGCAACACCCCAGATGAGGGATGCGGAAAGCAACATTGCGGCACCAATCCCGTGCCCTTTGTGTTCGCTGTGTGACATGGCTCTTTTTTTACACCGTTTCTGTTTGATCTGGCACTCTTATCATCACTCTGTCCTACGCGATCCAATCAAACTATTCAACGAGACATGATACCGTTTTGTGAGCAAAAACGCAACCCCCGAACGGGTTGTTCTAGCGAAACAGTTGTGCTATGATTCAATTGTTCTCATAAAGAAAACTCTAGGAACGCCGGAACAATTGTGCAATGATTCAATTGTTCTCACAAGAAATTCTAAGAGCACCAAAGCAATTGTGCTATGATTCCATTATTCTCACAAGAAATTCTAAGAGCAAGGAGATTCCAGATCCATGCAACCTTCCAAAGTATATTTCACCGATTTAAGGACAACCTTCGATAGCCCGTTGACGGTGAAACTCCAGCGCCTCATCAAAAAAGCAGGCATCGAAAGCATCGATTTTAAGGATCGTTTCGTCGCCATTAAAATCCACTTTGGCGAACCGGGCAACCTCTCGTTTCTACGCCCGAATTTTGCGCGCGCGGTTGTGGACGTCATCCGCGCCAAGGGTGGCAAGCCGTTCTTGACCGACTGCAACACGCTCTATGCCGGCAGGCGGAAAAACGCTCTGGAACACCTCGATGCCGCAGCGGAAAACGGGTTCTCCGTCGCCTCGACCGGTTGCCAGATCATCATTGCGGATGGTCTCAAGGGATTGGACGAGAAACTGGTTCCCCTCACGGGCACGAAGCACGTCAAGGAAGCAAAGATCGGCCAGGCGATTATGGATGCGGACATCTTCGTTTCGCTCAACCACTTCAAAGGGCATGAGGCAACCGGCTTTGGCGGCGCGCTGAAGAACATCGGCATGGGCAGCGGCTCTCGCGCGGGCAAGATGGAGCAGCATTGCGACGGCAAGCCTACGGTCGACAGGGACATGTGCAAAGCCTGCCGCCAGTGCATCAAGCAGTGCGCACACGGCGCGATCAGTTATGATGATCAGAAGATTGCCTGCATCGACCATGATCTCTGCGTGGGTTGCGGGCGCTGCATCGGTGCATGCAACTTTGATGCAATCGAAAACAACGGCGGAAGCAGCCTGCTCGCCCTCTGCGAGAAGATTGCTGAATACTCCCTCGCCGTGCTGCAAAATAGACCAAACTTCCATATTAGCATCGTAACCCAGGTTTCGCCAAACTGCGACTGTCACGGAGAAAACGACGTTCCGATCATCCCTGATGTCGGTATGTTTGCCTCCTTCGACCCCGTCGCGCTCGATCAGGCCTGCGCGGATGCCTGCAACCGCATGCCCGTCATGCACGGCAGCCAACTCAGCGACAATCTGGAGAAATGCAAGAGTCAACATGACCACTTCAAGGATTCCGCTCCGGAGACGGACTGGATTCTCACCCTCCAACACGCGGAAGCGCTTGGCATCGGTACCAGACAATATGAACTCGTTACGGTGAAATAACCACACAAAAAAAGGAGCGTTTGCTCCCTTGCCCGTCGGATTTGTATGCCGACGGGCTTTTTGATTGATCTTTGTTTACCGCGTCTCCGTCTCCAGCATCATCGAAAGAATCTCGGTTTCCGTTTCACGCATGCCGTCCTTTGCGAGGCGGCCGATATTGCGAATCGTGTTATCCACGCCTTTGACAACGATGCCGTCTCCGCTGACAAACTCCTGCTTTTGCGTATACATGCGGTAGCCAAGAATGCCCGCGTCCACCGCAACGGCAATCTTTGCCGCGCAGCTCGCTTTCGCGCCGTCGCAGACCATTCCGCTGATGATGGCAAGCGCGTTGACCACCGCGTGCGCCACGCCATCGTAGCCAAACCCTTCCAGATACGCAATGCCCGCGCCCGCGCCGCAGCCCGCGCAGACCGCTCCGCAGAATGCGGAGAGCCTGCCGATACCCGTCTTTTGATGAATCGTCACCAGATCGGAGACGATCAGCGCGCGAAGCAGCGCCTCTTCGGAAAAGCCCCGCTCCTGCGCCCAGATGGCGACGGGTACGCTCGCCGTGATGCCCTGATTGCCCGAGCCGGAGACGATGACCACGGGCAGTTCTGCCCCGCTCATCCGCGCATCCGACCCGGCGGCGGCATAGGCGCGCGCGCGGGCGACAATGTCCGCGTTTCCTTCACAGAGCAGCACGCGCCCGATGTTCGCGCCGCAACCCTGATTCATGCCGTATTCCGCAATCGCAAGATTCAGCCTGAGTTGTCGCAACAGCGGCACGCGCACAAGGTCGAGATCCACCGTGTCCGCAAAGGCGACGATGTCCGCCGTGTTGAGCGCGCCGGACGCTTCTCCCTCGTGTCCCGCCGAAACAGCGGGACGATCGAGCAGCGTCTTTCCGTTGCGCTCGATTTTCACAACGTTTGTATGCGCGCCCGCGATGCGGACAAACGCAGACTCTTCTGCGTTCCAGCCTGTGATGCGAATATCCAGCGTCAGCCCGTCTTCCACGCAGGAAACACCGATCTTCGCGGTCTGCAAATAGGCGTCGATCTCCCCACGCTGATCCTCCGTGATGCCATCAATCACCTCAAGCAGTTTCTCGCTGTCCCCCGCAACCGCGCCTGCGGCTGCCGCGGCGGCGATTCCCTTTCTGCCGCCCGTACCGGGAACGACGACGCTCTTTGCGTTCTTTAGTATGTTCCCGCTGACGCAAACCTGCATCCGTTCCGGCAGCACACCAAGCGTTCTTCGTAAGAGTGCGGCAGCATACGCAATCGCGATGGGTTCCGTGCATCCTGTCGCCGGAATCAGCTCCCGGTGCAGCAGCGTACAGTAGGCGTCGATGGTCTCCTGCGTGAGCATGTTCAATTGATCTCCTTATGTGTTTATTGTCAGGAAGACAACTTATCGTTTTGTTCGTTTAAAATCTTTGCGTGATTTGCTTATTTGAGCAGTGATTGAACCTGTTTTTGCGAAAGTTGGCGAAGCAGAATCTGCTCTGCCTCGCCAACGTTTGGTGTGTGTTTTTCTCGCGGTTGTTTCGTTTCCCAGCGCTCGGCTGGCCCATAAGTGAAGGTACACCAGGTTTCGTTACGCGTCACATCCCGGCGGATCACGGTCACAAACAGCTCACAAACCAGGCGGTTGAGCGCCTCGGTCTGTGCTTTCTTCTCAAGCAGGTAATGCTGTTGCATCTGCTCTGCGCTTGCCTCGCCCGCCGCCTGCAAAAAATCAAGCAGTCGCAAGCTGTTTGCATCCAACCGCTCCAGCCTGCGGCGGTACGGTTTGAGCGCAAAATAGAGTTCGGGTGAAAGATAGGTCACCCGATTTTTGAACAACCGGCTATAGAACACGTCTCCGCGTTCCAGAAGCGATACGATCGCGTTCCAGTCGCCGCCGGCCAATTCCAGATACGGCAACTCGTCGCTCCGGTTGCAAAGCAACAGCGCGTTTTGCGAAAAATATCGTTCCAGCGCCTCTTGTGCCTGCGCGGACACGCGCTTATTTCAGGTAAAGCCCGACGAGTGCCATGTCCTTGTCGAACGAAAGCGTGTAGACGAGGCTTGCGTTCGCGCACTTGACCAGAACCTGCGCCACGGCGTATTCTTCGCCGGTCGTCTGATCTTTGGTGCCGGAAAGCGAGGTCTTGGTGATCTTTTCAAATGCTCCGGCTTTTTCATAGGCAGGCGCCCAGCCTTCCTTGAGCTGGTCGACGGTGATGCTGCTCTTGAGGTCTTCGCGCAGCGAACCAATGATGGAGTCAAAATCTCCCGCGGTTGCAAGGCCAACGATTTCTTCCGCTGCGCTGCCGACTTCGTCCGCGTCAAATCCTTCCGGCAGGGGCGTGCCCGCGCAGCCAATCAGGCTGAGGCTCAGCGCTAAAATGAGCATGGCAGTCACAATCGCTTTGATGTGTTTCTTCATGTGTATATCCCTCCGTTTCTTCCAAAATAGTATATCACACTCTCTGATCGGTTGATCCCACTCCGCGTGAAAATTCGCCCATAGTTCACGATTGAGCTACACTCTCTTGCTTATGTGATTGTGGTATATGATGCATGGGTTAACACTATGACTCCATCCAACGCAAATTTCAATCAAAGCTGCTTATGCTTGCGGTTTCCCCGACAGTTATGGTATTCTTGTTGATAAAGTTGGAACAGACAGGCAGGTACTGACATGCGGAAAGACGGCAAGCGCGTAACAGACGCAAATCCAATCTATACGGTCATGCCGTATATTCTAAAATACCGCTATGACGCGATGAACATGATTGAGGTCGATGTTCCGATCAGCCCCATGCAGGCGTATCTCAACGAAAAGCGCAAGCAGGGCTACCGGTTTTCGCATCTTGGCCTCGTCCTTGCGGCCTATGTCCGCACCGCGGCGGAATATCCGCTGCTGAATCGCTTCATCGCCAACAAACGGATCTACCAGCGAAACGAATTTTCCATCGCGATGGTCGTGTTAAAACCCGGCGATCTGGACGGCACCATGAGCAAGATGTATTTCAACATGGAGGACGACATCTTCAAAGTCCACGAGACCATGGACCGCTACATCAACGAAAACCGCGGAGAAGGCGACACAAACGCGACCGACGGAATCGTACGCACGCTGCTGAAAATTCCCGGTCTGGTCAACTTTGGCGTCGGTTTATTTAAAGTGCTGGATCGCTATGGCCTTTTGCCCAAGAGCCTGATTCAGGCGAGCCCGTTTCACACAAGCCTGACCATCAGCAATCTTGCCAGCATCCGCACCAATCACATCTACCATCACGTGTACGAATTCGGCACGACGAGCATCCTCATCACGCTTGGCAACATGCGCGAAGTACCCGTGCGCAAAGGCGAGGAGATCGTCTTTGAACGCTCTCTTCCGATGGGCGTCGTCATGGACGAGCGAATCTGCTCCGGCAGTTATTTTGCCGCCGTATTCCGCCGCTTTAAACAGTATCTGACCAATCCGGAGTTGCTGGAAGGCCCGCCGAAAATCGTCAATACTACGTTTTGATTGTGCGCTATGCGCGCGCTTGCGGCGGGGAAGAAACACTCCCGCCGCTTTTTTCTGCCCGCGAAATGTCCTTTTGCGTTGCGCGCGCGGACAAAATCGTGATAGAATCGACCAAACAAGGAGTATTCAACCATGCAGTTTTCAGACGCTTTCTTTCAAAAACACATCGTAATCGACGGCGGCATGGGCACCATGCTGCAAGGCGCGGGTCTTCCCGCGGGCGCTTCGCCGGATGCTTGGAACATCACCAATCCAGATGCGGTGCGCACGGTACACGAGGCCTATCTTGCCGCGGGCGCAAACGTGATCACCTCCAACACCTTTGGCAGTACCAAGCCAAGGCAAAAGCGAGGCGCTTACAAGCCCGCCGAGCTTGCCGCAGCAGGCGTCCGCCTCGCGAAGGAGGCGATTGCAGCCTCCGGCAAGGCAGCCTATTGTGCGCTCGACGTAGGCCCGCTGGGCGAGTTTTTAGAGCCCCTGGGCGACCTTACGGAAGAGGAAGCGGCGGAGTATTTCCGCGAGGAGATCGAAGCGGGCGTTGCCGCGGGCGCGGACTGTATCCTGATTGAAACCATGAGCGCACTGGACGAGGCGCTTGTCTGCGTCAAAGCCGCAAAAGCATACGGCGCTGGCCTTCCCGTGCTCTGCACGCTGACCTATAGCCCGGCAGGCAGGCTCATGACGGGTGAACCGATTGAGACCGTCGTTGCCGCGCTGGAAGAAGCCGGCGTGGATGCACTCGGCTGCAACTGCGGCGTCGGGCCGGAGCAACTCACAGCGCTTCTGCCGCGCTTCACCGCCTGCGCCACAAAGCCGCTCGTCATGCAGCCAAACGCAGGTTTGCCGGAATATCGCGACGGGCAGACGGTCTATCTGGTCGACGCGGATGCTTTTGCGCTCGAGATGCAGAAACTCGCACAAGGCGGCGTTTGGGCGCTTGGCGGCTGCTGCGGCACCACGCCGGAACATATATCCCGCCTTGCGAAAATCGCCGCTGAATAACGTTTTTTTCGAATCAGCAGCTCTTTTGACCGAACGCCCGCCCGATAGCGGGCGTTGGCTTGCCCACTTGTAACCATCCCCAAGGAGAAGCATCATGCAAAACATCGTTTCAATCCTGAAAATCGTGCTCCCGCTCATTCTCTCGCTCGGCATCGGGTTCTTCGCAAGAAGGCGCGCAATCCTGACGCCGGAAGCCATCGAAGGCATGAAGACGTTCGTCATGAAGTTTGCGCTGCCTGCGATGCTCTTCGGGCTGTTTTTTACGGCGGAATATTCTGTGAGCATCCTGCTCTTTGCGGCGACGATGTTCACGCTCGGTTTCATCGGGTTGGGGCTTGGTTTCCTGATCGGAAAACCGCTGGAAAAGCGCAGCCCGATGCTGAAATTCATGACCTCGGGTTGGGAGGTCGGCATGCTCGGCTACGCGCTCTTTGCGCTGCTGTACGGCACGGAAAACCTCCGCTATATGGCGCTGATGGACTTTGGCCAGGTGCTCTTCGTCTTCTCCGGTTTTGTCACGGCGCTCAACGCCAGAACGGGGCATTCGTTTAAAGAATCTGTCAAGTCACTCCTGCCAAACCCCGTGCCCTGGGCCATGCTCGCGGGTGCGGTCCTTGCAATACTCGGCGTTTCCCGCGCGCTGGAGCCTTCCGGCGTCACAAGCCTCATCACCACTGTCTGCAATTTCATCGCTTCCCCGCTGTCCTGCGTGATCTTCATCGTCGTAGGCTACGGTATTGAGTTCTCGAAAAACAACATCGGAACGGCGGCAATTTCAGTTTTGATGCGTACGCTGGTCTGCGGTGTGCTCTGCGTGGTGGCGCTGTTTTTCATCGGGCTGTTTTTCCCCTTGTCCGACCCGATGCGCTGGGCAATCATCATCATCTTCCTCACGCCAGCACCGTTTATTCTAACCATGTATACCACGAACGAGCAGGAGCGAGCGGATGTCTCCATGTGCCTCTCGCTGCAAACAATCGTCTCCGTACTCCTGTTCATCGGCATCGCGATCTTTCGGCTTTAACCAATTCAGCTAAAAAAACAAAACGCCACTCTCGAAACCCGATTCGAAAGTGGCGTTTATTTATTTTCTCAATTATCCGATTTTGACTCCGCCGACGGGACGCACGGCAAAGCGATAGCAACAGCCCGACCCAAAGACTTTCTCCATCTGTGTCTGATAGTCCGCCATGTCGCCCAGCGGCACCAGCGCGAGAATCGTGCCCGCAAAACCGCCGCCGTGTACGCGCCAGGCGCCTTTTCCCGTGAGCATCCGCTCCGAAAGCGCAAGCGCAAGCGCAAGACCGCGCTCGGATGCATCCGTCGGGCAAACGTTTTGCAAAAGCGTAAAGCTGGAGTGTCCGCTCTCGTTCATCAGCCGGCGGAAGGTTTCGATGTCGTGCATCTTAAGCGCTTCCGCTTGTTTGGGCACGCGCGCGTTGTCGCCAAAGAAGTGCATGGCGCGCAACAGCGCCCGATCGGAAACGCCCTTTCTGAGCTGACCCAGCGAGGCGTAAAACACCGCCTCATCCACCTCGCGCAACACGGTTTTGCCGAAAAAGCGGGCAACGTCGCCCATCTCCTTCGTCACCGCCGCGTATTCGTGCGTCAGATCCGCGTGGTTGCCGCCGCAGTTGACAATACAGATCGCATAGCCAAGCTTAGAGAGGTCGCAGTCGATCTTTTCGATCTTCGGTTCCTCCGGTTGCTCGAAATCGATTGCCACAAAACCGCCGACCGCGCACGCGAGCTGATCCATCAGCCCGCTGGGTTTTCCGAAGTGTTTGTTCTCCGCATATTTGCTGGCAAGCGCCTGTTCAACGGGAGAAATCTCGCCTTCGTTGTAGAGTTCGGAAAAGATTGTACTCACAAGAATACTAAACGCTGCGCTGGAAGAAAGTCCGGAACCCTTGGGTACATCGGAAGCGGTCACCGCGTCAAATCCGCCAACCTTGCGTCCGGTCTGTGTGAATCGCTCCGCAATGCCGCGCACCAGCGCTTCGCTCGCGTTTTCTTCCGCGGCGTCCGGCGCAAGCTGGTCCAGAGAGACGCAAAGAGGCGTATATCCCTGCGAATGAATCCGCACGATGCTGTCGTTCCTCGGCGCAACCACCGCGCGGGTGTCCAGCGTCACCGTCGCCGCGAGCACACGTCCAAGCTGGTGATCCGTGTGATTGCCGCCGATCTCGCTGCGCCCCGGTGCGGAAAAGAGCGCCGCATCGTCGCTCTCGCCAAATGCGCCCTCAAACGCATCCGCAAGCGCGAGATACTTTTGCTTTTGCGTGTCCAGCGCGTCGCCATACAGATAGGCCAGCGTGTGATCCAGTTCGCCGCTGGACAGTTTTTTACTGATCGGGAGCATATTCCAATACCTCCTGCGGCTTGTTCAGCCGTTTTTCGCCCAACGATGGCGTCTTTTTTTCTCGCGATGATTATATCATGCAGCCCTATGCGCGGTAAACGCAAAATCGCCCGATTGTACTGCTTGTTTCTTTTATTCCGGCTGATGCAATCACATCCTCACAAAAAAACTGCGCCGGCAGTCTCCCACCGGCGCGCAAACGTTTGATTTTTTCTCAGTTAGTTTTTTTCGATGTTCAGGCTGCCGCTGACCGTGTTGAAGCGGAAGCTCGCTTTGCCATCGCCCACAACGACCATGTCGCTGCCGAGCGTGCCCGGGAACGCGCAGCTCAAAGAGCCGCTGACCGTATCGAGTTTCGCAGTAAAGTTCGCGGTTTCCGGCAGAGAAACGGTGATGCTTCCGCTCACGCCGTCCACGTCGATCTTGTCCGGCACGGTTGCCAGCGAAAGGGCGATGCTGCCGGAAACGGTCTCTGCGTCGATGCGGGCATATTCACCCTCTACGCGGATACTGCCGGAGACGTTTTCGATATCGAGCAATCCCGCCACACAGTTTTCGCAGACAATCGTGCCGCTTGTTGTGGAAAGATCTAACTCGTCGGTAGAGACATCCGTGCAGCGGATTTCGCCGGAAACACTCGAAAGCTCCGTCTTTACGCCATACACGCCAGAGAGGTCGATGTTTGCGGAGACGCTGTCCACCTCAACATCCGCCAGTTGGCCGATGAGCGAAGCGGGCACTTCCATGGTCAGGTTTTTTGCGGGCATGTTTGCGTCCACATTGAACCAATTGAAGATGTTGTCGAGGTTATCGCAGAAGTTGATCTGCAGCACCCCGCTGTCGGAGACCGTATAGCGCATCTTCTGCTGATCCGTCAGGGTGCGATAGGATGTTTCGGAAAACACGATCTCGTCCCCGCTGCCAACGCGCAGATTCACGTTGCCTGCCACCCAGTCAATCTTGATCTTCTTGATGTTGTTTGCAGTAACGCGCGCTTCATCCGAAACGATCGTTTCGCCGGAGTCCGCGTTGACACCGCCGGAGTAATAGGTCGTTCGGTCGAAGACCCGATCAACCCAGCCGTTGTCCAATCCGACGCGGGCAAAGAGGTTGTTGCCGGTTAAGAGTACGACCAGGATGGCGGTGAGCAACACCGCGATCACGAGGCCGACAATGATTCGAATAATACCTGCTGTTCTCATTTTTTTATCCCCCATTATTGGTTGAGCAGAAGCACTTTGCCGATCGATCCCCAAAGTCATGGCGTCTCTCAGGCCGTGCTCTTGCCATATTATTGTTTGAGCATGAACAATCCTCTGATCATGGACGAAACCGCCGCCGCAATCAGGAAGATGATCCATGTGATGTGCCAAGCTCCGGTCATGAAACTCACGACGATGTAGACACACACTGCGATGAGCCAGAAAGAGCCGACGATGGCGTCCACGGCCTTGTTTTTCTGCTTGCCGTTTTGTTTCCATTCCCTAAACTCTTCTACCATGGTGTCATCCGCTTTCACATAACGCTCACGGGTAACGCCGTTGTAGATCAGCAGTGCGGTTGCAACCGCAACAAAGATGAAGAGCAGGACAACGCCGCCTTCGTGCTGCAGCCAGATAACCGGCACCGGGCAGAGGATATAGAGCGCAATTGCGATTGCTGTAATAATCGCGGAACGCTTCTTGCTCGCCATGCCCTCGGCGCTTTTTGTGCCGCTGAGTCCGGAGATGAGGCTATCCACGTCTCCAATGCTTGCAATTGCGATGTTGTAGGCGGCCTCTTCGCTCTTTCCTTCCGCGATGAGATCGTTGTACTTATCGGTCAGGTTCTGGAACAATTCCTCTTTGAGTTCAACCGCGCGAACCGTAGAGGGCGCGTTTGCAAAAAGGTCGTCGATATAGCGTCTTAATTTCTCGTTCATTTGGATACCCCTTCTTCTCCTACTGCCAATAGCTTGTCAATCACTGCTTCCGCAGTCTCCCATTCCTTTTTCCGCAGCCGATACGATTCTTTTCCCAGATCGGTGATGGAGTAGTATCTGCGCCGCGCGCCTGTCGTCTCGTCCCCCCAGTACGAGACGATGCAGCCCGCGTCCTCGAGCCGCCGGAACGCTGTATACAGCGTTGCCTCCTTTAGCTCAAACCTTCCCCCCGTCAGGTTTAAAATCGCTTTGTTGACCATGTAACCATAGCCATCGCCTTTCATCAACTGCGCCAGGATGATCGTTTCCGTATTCCCACGGATGAGTTCCGATGCAACGGACATGGCGCACCTCCTTTCCGTTTGCAGGTATATCTTAACGCTACATACCTCGCCTGTCAAGGTATCTCTCAAAAATATTTACTGCTTTTCTTGTAGGTAACTACGGTATTGAAAAAGTGGGTGCCAAAAAGAGAAAACCCTGCATTCACAGGGTTCAGAGCATCAACAAACCCATCTGGGGGTTTGGGGGATTTCGAAAATCCCCCATGTTACTTCAAATTTGGCGATTCATTCGCCGAATTTGTGAAAAAATGGCGCGATTTGCGTCATTTTAACCCAAAGTAAAACCCATCGGCAGCGTCCAAAGGACTTTGTCGATGGGCTGAACCCTACATTCACAGGGTTAAAATCGTGATTCTAGAATATGTTCTGTGTACACTTTGTCTCTTTCCCCTCCTGCTCCACGCGATAGAGCCGGTAGAGCGCGGGGTCGATCGTCGACGTGCGAAGGAGCGCCTTCGCCTCATCGATCCTTTCGTCCCGCAGGCGCAGGGACATGCCGCAGCTGGCGGTAATGCTCCTCAGCGTCGGCATCACCACCGCGCCGCAGCCGGAGAGCAGCCGCTGCGCGGCGATTGCCGCATGCGGAGAATCAAACGCAAAAAGCCAGTAGCTTTCCATATCAGAGTGTGATCACCTTATCTGCGCGCTGCATCGCGCCCAGAATATCATACATATTGCTCACGGTACCGACCTTGAGCCGGTCAGCAATGCCGTAGTAGTTCAGGCACGTGCCGCAGACCAGGACGATCGCGCCTTTCTCGGTCAACGTCATCAGGCTGTCGATCACCTGCTGCTCTTCGCCTGCCGGCAGCTTCACGCCGTCGTTCATAAAGAGAACATGCGCGGGCACGCTGTCACCCTGCGCGAGGGTATAGAGCGCCATCTTCATGAGGTTATAGCCCAGTTCGCGATCCCCGGCGCCGACAACGTCCTTGCCGATGAATACGGCGTATCCGTTTCCCGTCGTCGGGCATGCGACCATAGGGGTTTCAACAACCTTGCCCGCACCCGTCAACCGTACAAACGGTCCGTCCACGGTTTCGCCCGTTGCAACCGTCATCCCCGCGGAGTTGCCAAGCCGCGTGAGGTTTTCCACAGCGGTTTTGTTATCGACCAAAACGGTCAAATCCTGACAACCACCGTCGATCTCCTTTTTTGCCAATATCACAGGCATCGGGCAAGCCTTGCCTCTTGCGTCAATCTGCATGGTTATCGTCTCCCTTTCCGGAACGCGCTGTGGCACAGCGGTTCACTTATTCATTATTCTAGCAAAGGATAACGCTCTTGAATAGATGCCCCAGCCACAGTCGATTGTGATTTTTCGCGTAAAAAAAGCTCAAAAAAACGGTGCGCAAAAAGCGAAGGATCATCGCGATACATCCACTTCTCGCCAAAGAAGTGTTTCAACGATAATCATCCAGCTGAATCGTGAGCGAATAATCGTCCATTCGATCGACTATCCAGTCTACACGCTTGGTTCCCGTCACGTCTATTTGTTCCGTCACGACGACCCCCGGCTCCAGTTTTATCCGGCTGATTTCCTGTCGATTGTTTCTCAGGTCTTCGAGGATGAGCTCCGTCGGCCACCCTGTGTACGGTACAAAGGAAATGGACTTTACCGCGTCCCACTGGCTCCGGGAAAGCGTCGAATTCGAAAAAACGATTTTTGATGTCAAGAACGGATCATCCTTATTCTCCGTTTCCGCATTTCCTTTGCTCGAAATCGATAGAAAAGCGTGCTGAATCTCTTGCCCGTCGATCAAGATTGCAAACGCAAGCCCGCCGCTTTCTCCGCCCTGAATCGCCGCGATTCGCTCCGCTCGTGACCAACGCTCCGGCAAATCCATTTGCAGCGTAACTTCCATCCCCGTCGGCGTGAACTTCACCGAGTCCACGCGAATGATCACATCGGTCATATCCAAGTCTACCACAGACGAGTGCACAAAATCCCCCGTCTTCTGGCTTTCCATTTCTGTTAGATACATGCGGTGCGTGCCGGTAAGTGAAACGGACTGCCCGCCCGACTGCTCCGTTGTGACATTTTTGTATGCCTCCGCATCAATCGTCACCGTTCCTAAATCCGCTTGAAAGAGCGTGACAGGATCGTTTGTTGTTGCGTCATGATAATACTCCCGCAAGGTCAATGAAGCAGTCGGTTGACCCGAGAGGGGTTGCCCAGCAGAACCAACGACATCCAAAGTTGCCTCCATCACAAATCGCACCTCATGCGTTTTCAGCCATTCATACCAAAGCGAGTCAGCGGCGGCATTCGTTGTGAGCAGTCTCCCTTCTTCATCGTAAACCGACTCTGATTCCAGCGGACATTCGCTGCTGATCTGCTCCATTTCTTCATCAAAGTAGGCACTGACAACTCCATTGTATACAGTTCCATCCGAAAACGTGAGATTCACAACGCCCATGGTATACTCGCTATCTTCGTGTACTGTGTCGCCGCCGGTTCGTTCATCAAGCAGAAACTTCCCGGATGTACCCGTGAACCAACCAGTGATATAAACAGTGCTTCCCGTATAGACGATCTCATCCAGACGAATCCCGAAGTTCTCCGCCATACGTTTGGCTTCATCCGTCGTGTTGATATCTGTTATTACGATCTTTCTGCCGTCTTCTTCAATCTTCGTGATGATGGAATCCAGCGTTGTTTCGCCGCCGCGGTTTGCGCCCGATTGTCCAAGATAGTCGCCAACACGAAAGAAACCGCTGATCCATTCACCCACCGCTGCTCTTGCCGAAGGAATCGCCACCACAGAAAGCGCAGCAACAAACAGCACACTCGCTACAATCACAAGCGCGCGGGCGGTACGCGCCTTCAATTTTTGTTGCCGTTTTCGGTTGCGCGGCGCGATGCCTGTTCTCGCTTCCCGCTGCTGTAACCGCCAGCAAACCTGATCGACTCGTGCCGAGAACTCCGGCGGCGGAGAGATTCGGTTGTGATAGAGAAATTGATCCAACGTTCTATCGCTTGTTTGCATAATCCGGCAGCTCCTTTCTGAGTTGTTCACGTGCGCGGGCAAGGCGCGAATGCACTGTGCCCTCCGGCAGACGCAAGATCGCGCAGATGTCTTTCACCGAATACCGCTCAAAATAATAGAGCATCACGATGAGACGCGCAGACTCCGGCAGTTTGGCAAGTGCCCGTTTCACATCAAAACGATCCTGGTTTGTTTCTTTGCCTGGAATGCTCTCATCCAGCGGAAGATTGGGTTTTCTGCGGAGGAAATTCTTACTCTCGTTCTGGACAATTTGTACCATCCAGCTCTTAAACCGTGCGCTATCTCTTAGGTTGCTCCGGTTTTCCCAGGCTTTCATGAGCGCGTTTTGTACCGCGTCCGCACATGCATCGCGATTGCCCAAAACGGAATAGCTCGCGGCAAACAATAGCCGCTCGATCTGCTTGACCGCTGCGCCAAAACCTTCCGCCGTGCGAATATCCGGCGTTTGATCGCGCTGTTGTCGTTTTTCCATTTGCCCTCCTTCACATCAAGGTTCTGCCTATAAGACACAGCAGGGCTGAAAAATCTTCCCTTAAAAACACTTTTCTAAAAAACTTTTAGTCATTCTGATTCGCATCATACCACAAACCAGTTCACAAACCAATGCAGTGTTTTTGCGCAAAAAAACGCTCCCGCTTGAAACGGGAGCGCTTGGACTCATAATTTGGATTAGAGTAGGTTCTGGCTGGTTTCCGGATCGAACAGGTGCGCGAGCGCGCCGTCGAATGTGAAATACAGCTGATCGCCGAACTTGAAGCCGAGGCGGTTTTCCTGGGGCAGATCAATGGTAGCAATACGCAGTACGCAATCCTTGCCAACTGCGGTTACGTGGACAAACAGCTCGCTGCCCATCATTTCGGATACGTCCACCTTCGCGGAAACTGCACCCTTGTGGTTCGCTCCCGTGAGCACGATATGCTCGGGGCGGATGCCGAGGATGATCTTCTTGGCTTGCTCGTTCTTCGCTTTGAGCGTCTTCTGCATCTCTTCCGGCATGTCGATGATCGCGCCTTCCATGCGCACGACGTATCTGCCGCTCTCGATGGAGAGTTCTGCATCGAAGAAGTTCATCTGCGGGGAACCAATGAATCCCGCAACAAACAGGTTCGCCGGATGGTTGAACACCTGCTGCGGAGTACCGATCTGCTGGATATAACCGTCTTTCATGATGACGATACGATCGCCCAGCGTCATGGCCTCGGTCTGGTCATGGGTAACATACACAAACGTGGTGTTGACGTTCTGGCGCAGCTTGATCAGCTCAGCACGCATCTGATTGCGCAGCTTTGCGTCGAGGTTGCTCAGCGGCTCGTCCATGAGGAAGACCTGCGGATGGCGAACAATTGCGCGGCCGATGGCGACACGCTGGCGCTGACCGCCGGAGAGCGCCTTGGGCTTTCTTTGCAGATACTCGGTGATGCCGAGGATCTCCGCCGCTTCCTTCACCTTCTCGTCGATCTCCGCCTTGGGAACCTTGCGCAGCTTGAGGCCGAATGCCATGTTTTCATACACGGTCATGTGCGGATAGAGCGCGTAGTTCTGGAAGACCATCGCAATGTCGCGGTCTTTCGGTGCAACATCGTTGACGAGTCGGTCGCCGATGTAGAGTTCACCCTCGGTGATCTCTTCCAGACCGGCGATCATGCGCAGAGTTGTCGACTTGCCGCAGCCCGAGGGGCCGACAAGTACGATAAACTCTTTGTCCGCGATTTCAAGAGAAAATTCCTGAACCGCGACCACGTTTTTGTCGTAGACCTTCTTGATGTTCTTGAGTGTAACGTTTGCCATAGTGTTTCGGCTTCATCAGGCGCAGCATTCGCTCATCGCCCGACTCGCAACCATCCGAAAAAAATGGACGGTCGCATTACAGCAGGTCTCCACACTGCTGCACCGCAAGCCATGCGGATGGGTATCCCTCCTTTTATTTAGCGTCGCGGTGAATAAGAAGTGGAGTAAGCCCCGCGCGCCGGAATACAGAGAAATGCTTCTTATATTATTGCAGACGGTGCGTGTTTTCGCAACACTTAAATCGCAAAACGTGTTTAGAGAAAAAACACGCGGGCGGGCGAATCCACCACACCTGACGAACCTTCAAGCTCTTTTTGCTATAAATTCCGTTTCGGGCTTGACTTAGCACCACGTATGTGGTATATTACTTTTTGCACGTCGAAAGACGAATATCGCGGGGTAGAGCAGTTGGTAGCTCGTCGGGCTCATAACCCGGAGGTCGTTGGTTCAAGTCCATCCCCCGCAACCAAATAAGAACCGCCCAATTCGGGCGGTTTTTGCGTATCTTGAGAATCGTTATCGTGCACAGAAATAGCTTAAAACCTACTATCTGATGTTTATTTGTTGTTTGTCTGGATGTTAGATGGATGAGGATTGCTTGAGATTATCAATGGTTCCGACGTTTTGATTAATTAGTGATATAATAGCGACACAAGCTTTCTGTTGTTCTTATCGAATTCTATTAATCCTTCATTTCTCATTTTCGCTAATTCTCTGGAGAGAGAAGTTCTTTGCACTCCAATTCTCTCCGCCAGTGCTTTTTTCGATATTGTTAATTTTATCGTACTCGATTCCTGCTTCTTGCTTTCATAATCCAGGTAACTAATGATACATTCACGTATTGTTCGGTTCACATAGTGCTTGATTCTATCCCCAAGAATAACCGAATGATCCGATATATACGCAAGATAACTTTTCAAAAAATCGAGGCTACTAGCAAATAGATAAAATAGCTGTCTCTTGCTTATCTCGAGTATGATTGTTGGTTTCTTTGCGGTTACAGTCATTGGATAGCATGGATTTTTTGAGAATAACAAATTGCCACCAAGAATATCGCCATCAAAGAATTCCGCAATTGTCATGAGTTTACCAGACTCATCTATGCGCTCGACCGCCACTTCTCCTGAGAGGATAATTTCAAGATTCTCGCAAATATCACCCACAAAGTGGACGATGTTATTTCTTTCGTACGAATTCACTTTGTTGCCCTTTGCCTGCAATAATGACTCGAGTTGATTCGCGTCGAAGGATTTTACAAGATCAATCTGCTTTAATAGATCTAGAATGTTTTTCATAGCAACCTCCAATAGTGTTACATTAGTAACACTATATTTCTCATTCTATCTCTATAATGAAATGAGATCAATAGGAGGTTTTGCTATCATGAAATATTTAATTACAAGTGTAAGAGTTCTATTTCTTGTTTTGTTCCTGTTCCTTCTGGCAAACGGAAAGGTTGTCATATGGTTGATTCTATTTGGGGTTAGCCTGATTGCCGCACTCATTTTCGGCAGAGTTTATTGTGGATATGCTTGCCCAATGAATACTGTGATGATACCTGTGGAGTGGCTATCAAAAAAACTAAAATTTCAAACCGCGAACGCGCCTAAGTGGCTGAAAAATGGATACTTTACGTGGATCTCACTCGGTGTCAGTATTGTTGTTATGATGGTATCAAAGAAAGTCTTGCATCGCGACTTGCCGGTCCTTCCTTTCTGGGTGGTCGTATCCGTTCTTGTTACTCTGAGATATAAGCCAGAAGTGTTCCATGACCTTATCTGTCCATTTGGTGCGATGCAGAAGATATTTGGCCGATTCGCCAAGATATCCGAGAAAGTAGACAGAGATGCTTGTATTGGATGCAAAAAATGCGAAAAAATATGCCCCTCTAGCGCGATCATCGTGAATCATGAGGATAAAAAAGCGTTTATAACTACTGCGCTATGTCATCAATGCACGAACTGTCAACAAGTTTGTCCAACGCATGCCATTCGCTATAGAAAATGAATTGCGCTCTTATATTATTCCTTTTATCGCGCGCTCAATAATGGAAAAGACGGCATTTAAGTATTTATACTGTGGCATGCCCGCTTCTCGAAATTGTGAAGCTGTCTACTGTGCTCTGCTTTTCATCATAAACTGCCATGTACGTTCTTTCGTACATTAAGAAAGATGAAGAAAGCGAATCTTTTGATTCCATTTTGGGAGAAAAGCGGTCAAGACCCGAAGAGACGTGTTTAGTAAGTTATTGTGCCTTGTATTGTCTAGTCTGGTCAAACAAGCAGCTCTACCCTAGCGGATAGAGCTGCTTAATCTCTTATGTTACCTTTTTGCTATCGCTCTGCCAAATGTAACTGCCTCAGCTCTTGAATTGGTATCCGCATTCCACTGGACTCTAAAACCGTCATTTAGAACTTCGAAACCAGCAGATACCAACATATCGTTCAGTGTCTTAACAGACTCGCCACTCCAGCCATAACAGCCAAACGCGGCTGCTTTCTTGCCTTTGAATTTCAACTCTTTAACTAGATGCAGGAAACCTGCCACTGAGTGCAGAATGCTATTTGACACGGTGGGCGATCCGATTAATACCGTCTTGGATCTGAAAACCTCCGTAATCAAGTCGTTTTCATCGCTTTTCGCAATATTGTGGACTTTCACTATCACATCAGAATCTTCCATCGAAATCCCTTCGGCTATCGCTTCCGCCAGGGCTTTTGTCCCATTCCACATGGTGTCATATAGGATTGTGATCTGATTCTCTTGATAATCATTTGCCCACAGTGCGTATTTTTCGACAATTTGCGTTGGATTTTCTCTCCAAATTACGCCATGGCTTGTCGCAATCATGTCGATCGGCAGATTCAAAGCGAGCACTTCGCCTAGTTTCTTCCTCAAGATAGCGCTAAACGGCGTTAAAATATTCGCATAATATTTGATCGACTCACTGAGTAGAATGCATTGATCGACTTGATCATTAAACGGCTTATCCGTAGCCAAATGCTGTCCGAAAGCATCGTTGCTAAACAGGATACTATCCATGGTTAAATAGGTCGCCATGCTATCCGGCCAATGCAGCATCGGCATTTCGACAAATATGAGCTGCTTCCCATTTCCGATATCGATGGCATCTCCTGTCTTAACAACATGAAAATCCCAGTCTTGATGGTACTGCCCTTTCAGCGACTTTACAGCGTTTGCCGTACAATAAATTGGCGTATTTGGAATGCGTTTCATGAGCGCGGGTAGCGCTCCGCTATGGTCAACTTCACCATGATTCGCAATGATAATATCAATTTGATCCAGATCGATTTCTCTTGCAAGGTTTCCAACAAACTCTTCGGCAAATGGCATCCAAACAGTGTCGATTAGAACAGTTTTCTCTTCCTGAATCAAGTAAGAATTATAGGTCGATCCATGATGTGTTGAATACTCGTCGCCATGGAATTTCTGAAGTTCCCAATCTACAACACCTACCCAATACACGTTGTTCTTCACTAATTTTCTCATTTTTTATTTCCCTTCAATTTATTCGACGCCGAATGCTTCCGCCCAAACATCAATCATGGAGTGCAGTTTCTCATGGACACCGTGCCCGATCACGGATTCTTCGTGATGCTCAAATTGCTCAAAAAGAGCATCCTGATCCTTTTCTTTAATGATTTGATCAGCCATGCGGAAAAGAATGCTGTTTTCTTTATCGATATGTTGACGTAATAGGTCCCGATATTTCACCGCAGCATCATGGAACGCTATCAAATCGTTTCCTTCAAGAGCATGGCTCATGTGCGCAATATATCCCCTGCCGCGCACATGTTCTTCCAGCATAACGCCAATAGGACCTCCTTCGTTCGCGATACCCTGTCGAACCATTTCTTGAAACAGATAGAGTTCCTCTTTCCCATGATGACATTTATCCGCGAAAATTTGGAGAAAGTAAACGAACTCTCCATAATATTGAAGCATGGTTTCTTTGCTTTGTTCTTTCGATTGCATCATTTTGTCAAGAATTTGCAGAACAAATAGAATTGCGTCATGCTCATTCCGGAGATCTTGAGTCGCTTTGCCCATACCGTTACCTCCAATTTAATTTTAATGATATCATCCGACATCCTTAGTTCTTTGGGGCGGGTGCTTTCACGATGATCAGTTCTAAAGTATCTGTGTGCAGATTTTTCACATTCATTTTCGTCTGATACGGAATTTTGAGGAGACTCCCGGCGCCGTACATGTGAACATCCTGATCGTTGAGTTGAATTGATAGTTGTCCCCGGAGGATAGTCATATATACATTTGAATTGGAATAGTGCTCCGGAAGTCCTTCGTTCTGTCGGAACACCATGTGCAGGTAATGTATGTTTTCATCTTGAACCACTCGTTCGATTGCTTTCTCATCGCCTCTTGATAGCTGGAACGCCTCTTCAACCATTGCTCTTACTCCCCTTTATTATTGTTTTTTATTTTCGTATTATTCCTTACAATCAATGAAATCACAGCCCAAAAACTGTGTTGCGCTTTTGTTTCGCTAAATAGAGATTCTTATCCGCTCGCTTGATCAGCGCATCGACTTCTTCATCGGGAGCATTATCGCAGCAAGCCAATCCAACGCTGATCGATACCGAAATCGGGATATGATCGCACTTCATTCGGCTGCTAACAATATGAAACCGAAGACGTTCTCCGATTTCCTGCGCTATCTGCTTCGTTGTCTTGGGCAACAGAATGATAAATTCATCTCCGCCATATCTTCCCAAAGTGTCGTATGGTCTTAGTTTTTCACCTAGCAGCGATGCCACAGTTTTTAATACTTCGTCACCGCAAGCATGGCTCATAGTGTCGTTGATCCTTTTAAAATGGTCGATGTCTAACAATAAAATGCTGAAAGGATCGGCTTCACGTCTGGAACGAGATAGCTCTTCATGAAGTTTGCTCATAAAGGCGCGGCGATTCAGTGTTCCCGTCAGGTAGTCATACATTGCAAAATAGTTCGATTCTTCCTGTGCTCTGCGGGAAGCATCCTCGGCAGCTTTGATTGATGTCATATCACGAAGAATAATTACGGTCCAAATATCTCCGATCTCATCTTGGAAGATAGCGGAGGCACATTCCGTTGGAAAAACGCTGCTATCTTTCCTGATGAAATTCAGTTCTACCCGAACTCTGCCTTTCGTTGCACGCTCCTCTAGCGCAGGTGCCAATCTGGGATCTGACAAATCAACCAAACCGGATCGTCCCAAAGTGCATATCTCTTCTTCCGATCGTTGAAACATTTCGCACGCAGCCGGATTCGCGCGGTATACATGTCCATCCGGGTTGGTTAACAAAAGAGCATCATTGCTGTTTTCAAAAAGGAACCGGTATACTTCGCTTTTGACTAACTTGTCCATCATGTTAACCCTCCATATTTTCCAAGAAGAGCCTCGCAAGCGAAAACACTACGACTTATATCTGGACTCCCGTGTCAACTGCCGACACAATTTGATTCTTCTCGTACTTCTTTGCACAAGTTTTTACGAATATTCTGGTTATGTGGGATTCACATAATATAATTCTAGATTCTAAGGTTAAGGAAGTCAACGAGTGTATTCGCTTTGTTTGACGATATTCTCCAACACCTCCGCCGCCTTCTCATCCGCCGTCCTGATCGCATGCGAGTAGATGTTCGCTGTTGTCGAAGTTTGTGCATGCCCCGCCCTATAGCTCACCGTTTTCAACGGAATCCCCGCCGCGAGGAGCAACGTAATATTCGTGTGCCGCAAAGAATGAATCGAAATCTGCGGCAGATCGGTGCGCGAAATGAAATCGTGGAACCAACCCGTTATGCTGTCCGGGTGGACCGGTGTACCGTCGTCCTGCGCAAAAATCCGGTCACTGTCAACCCAGCGATCACCCATCGCAATGCGTTTCTTGCGTTGCCATTTGCGATGCTCCTTTAAAAGTTCAAACGCCTGCTCCGGCAGTTTGATCGAGCGAACCGAGGAATCCGTCTTGGTACCTTTTGTAAAGACACCCTTCTCTGGCAGGTATTGCGATGTCCGGCAAACCGAGATCATATTGCTTTTGAAGTCGATATCCTTCCATTCGAGGCCGCAAAGTTCACCGCGCCGTACGCCACTGAGTAAAAAGAACCGAATCATCACCTGGTTCTGGTATGGTTCGTTATCGAGCAGGCGAAGAAGCGTCGCCGTCTGCTCTTCATCAAGATACTTGGCTTCCTTGCGCTCGAACTTCGGTGGTTTCACACGTCGCGTAGGATTATCCGGAATGACCTGCCAGAATACCGCTTGGTTCAGGATCGACGAGATCAGCCGGTGATGGTGGTTGATCGTCTTTCCCGCCAGCTGGTGCACCGGCTTTGTCGATTCAATGCCTTCCTCGAAGGAAACGCCAAGAATATCGCAGGCAGCCTGCGCAATACGAACGTCCACTCCCTGCCCTCGAATCAGGCGGTACATCGTATTCACATGGCACTCCGCTTCATCTGCCAATGTCTGGCGTGTCATGCCGGATTTTTGAAACATAGAAAGCAAGCGGGGCGTCGCCTTAAACGACACCCCGCTTTGATTTTTCGTATTCTGTAGACTAGCGTAGAACGCCATCAGATGATGTGGTTGCAGCTTGTCCAGCCGGATATACCCGATCGCCGGGAGGATGCGTCTGAGCAGTTCCTCATATCGAACGAGCGTCTTGGGCGCAAGATTCGGCTCAGCGTAATCGCGTTTCCAACGCTCGACGAATTCTGCAAACGTCACATGCCCATCCAGCACCTGACCCGTGCGCACCCTGCGTTCGAACAGCACCGCTTGTGTGTTCAGCGCTTCCTTAATCTGCCGCTTGGTCATGCCGGGATCGGGTCTCCATGTCATGGTTTTGCGCTTTTGCCGTCCATCAAGGCCGTACCCCTCGCTGACCATGATCATGTAGCCACCGTTTCGTTCCAGTATGGTTGCCATTTTGCATCCTCCCTTCGTTTCGTAGTCTGTATATTCGCTCAGGTCGAACCGACTATCAAGTCTTATTTTTGATGTTTACGAAGAAATATCAGGCGTTGCCCTGAGCAACTTTTCTCAGGTGCTCAATGAGTAAATCAACATCGACCAGATATTTCTTGCCGCACTTCATGCGCGGTACTGCGCCCGAAACAATCAGGCAGCGCACATAGTTGGCGGTAAATGCGGTTTCTGGATCCGCTTCCTTAATGCAGGCATACGCTTCCGTTAGCGTTCTCATACGCGGCAAACGGAGAACCGCTCCATGTTCCTCCATGGACTAGTCCTCCTTCATTTTGCCGATTAGTTGTTCCGCAGTACCCGTGATCAACGCAGAGATATCGACTTGCGCTGCGGTCAGCACATCCATCGCCGAAGCGGAGAGCTTCGCAGTGGTCTTCTCGTAGAGCAGTTGTCCAAGCTTTGCGATCTCATCCGTAGTCAGTTTACCGTCCTTGCTCGCGGCCTTCATGCCATCCACGACAGTCTGCTTCAGTTCGCCGACCGTGATCTGCGCCAGTTTAATCAGCTCCTGCTGCGCATGGTTCACGGTGTCCAGTTGCGTTGCCTTGCCAAGCTTCGCGGTCAGCCATGCACCAAACACGCCGATCAGTGCAATAAAAAACGCCGCGGCGATGTTCACGGCGTTCTCGATCAGGATGTTAGCTACGGTAGCGTCTACGCTCCCACCGGTATCCGCCAGCGCGGCGGCGGGTATCGCGAGCATTAGGAAAGCGACCAGTACGAGAATCAGTTTCTTTTTCATTGTTTGTTTCTCCTTCTTTTATATAGATGTAGCCTGCTCCGAAGCAAGCTCGTGGACAAAATCTTCATATTCTTCTTGCGCGGTTTTCGCTTTGTCGCGCGCGGTCTTCATTTCGCCATTCGTTTCGCCGCGCTCTACGGCAATACAGGTCGCAAGCGAAAGCGACAGACTCGCATCCTGCATCTTCATGGCGAGCTTTGATTCTTTTGCGCGAATTGCGGCTCGCTTTTCTGTTTGTTTTCGGTCGCGCGTCATACGCACTTGCAGCCATACGACTAGCAGCGCGAACACGCCCGATATGATCTCACCGATGTATTCCATATCCGTTCCTCTCCGTTTTATTTATATAGAAGCTTGCAGCGGCCGCACTTATGCCAATACCCGCTTCCGCCTTGATTGATTCCCTCCACAACGACACCTACGTCACGCCCTTTCGCGTGGATGACCATGCCGCGGCCTAGATAAAGCCCCACATGCGTTTCATCGTTGATATTCGTAGTGCTGTTTCGGAACAGGAAATCACCAGCGATTAGCTCATTGCGCGCAACCACGTCGCACAGCGCCCAAAGCCCATCGCAGTTCTTTCGATCGTCCCAAAAGCCAGTCTCACGCATGAGCCAGGAAAGAAAGCCAGAGCAGTCATGTCCCATGAGATCAGCAAATCCCGCTTTGTATTGGCTATCGCGGAACGTGATCGCGCGCGCGAATTCGTCGTCCATTACCTTGATCTTGGCGTCAGAAAGATCGGTTAAAGCGGATGCACCCCATACGTAAAGGTCGCCGATACGTGTTAGCGCCAGCGCACAGATCGCTTTCGCCTTATCTGCTACAGCCGGTTTCGTGATCGGCTCCGTCTCCGTAATCGTGCCGTCAATCAGAGCCGCCCACGTCTCTTTCCCAATCACTCCATCGACAGTCAGCGCAGCTTGGGCCTGAAACCGCTTCACGGCTTCCAAAGTGTCCGCGCCGAATGTCTTCCTCGACACCGTCGTAATATGATCACCGTAGAACCCAAGCTCTAAGAGCTTCTGCTTACAAAAAAGCACGTCCTCACCGGAAGTACCTTTTCTTAAATTCCGTGTAAATGTCATAAGTCCCCTCCTTTTCTTGCAGAATTCTTTCATAACATGAAGTAATAGTTACTGAATAGGTCACAAATCTCTGTTACTCTTGAAATAAAGAATTGCATGGCACGAATGATTTCCTCTCCCGTCATTCTGGTAACGTGTCATGCAAAATGACGGGTGCTCCGAGAGGGGCACCCTATCAATTTCAATTTCTTTAGACTTATTTCACGGACACTCTTTTTTAGTTTTTCCGTCCAGAACGCAGAAAACCTGATATACTGAATTTATCGATTATGGAGGTGAAAAAAATGGCAACTGTCGAGCAATTGGTTAAGCAGTATGAAACCGACAAAGCCCTGCAAGCCGAAGTAGCTGCTATCGTCGCGGATGGCAAGGTATCCATGATGGAATTCCTTACGTTTGCAAAAAAACACGATGTCGCAATTTCACTCGAAGACCTTCCCAAGTATCTAGAACAGGCAAAAAAACTCGGATTCATGTAATACGCATTCATCCATAAAGCCCGGCTAACTGCCGGGCTTTATGCTGTCCTCTTCCAGAAGTAGCAGGTGATATAGGGCTGCAGGTTGTTGTGCGCCGCGCCGCTACCGTTGCTGCCAACCGAACCGGACACGGAACCTGTATGGTCATGCGATCCGCCGGAACCCGTTGTCTGGCCGCTTGTGCTGCCGCCGTTGGTCATATAATAGTACGTAGAAGCCGATCCGCTTCCAACCTTATACGAACCCGCCGATGCCTGATGGGTATGTGCACCATTTGCGTTCACCGTCACGGAGCCGCTGAACGAGTGATTATGTGACGGCAATTCCGCTGTCGCCAGCGTATGCGTGTTCGCACCACCTGTTTTCTCCACAGTGTTGAAGTTCGTATCGGAAGTATTCACGCCCACCGGCACTCTACCCGTTCCCCAACGCACCCATGTGCCCCCAAGGAACGCGCTTTCATCCGCGGGGGAAACCGTCATGCGAATGCTTCCCACCGGGAAGATCAGGTTTGCCAACCACAGAACGCTTGAAAACGTTACCGCATCATCAAACTGCACATTCTCTCGGAATCGCGCCGGCCAGCCAACATCGAAGCTGTCCTCTTCGGCGACCTTGCCAACCGCGAGCCCCATGCCGGTGCTGCGCACGGATAGAATGACTTCCGCCGTGCTCAGGTCGGTGTAACCATACGCTTCGCCGAAATAATCGCCGAGCGTCACTTGGATATCATAGGTG
Source organism: Christensenella sp. UBA7703 (assembly GCA_002482505.1). GTDB lineage: Bacteria > Bacillota > Clostridia > Christensenellales > CAG-138 > UBA7703. The sequence goes on from DLGD01000038.1 coordinate 158,785, forward strand.
TACTGGTTCGATAGGCTTCCGCCGATGCGATAATTGCCGTTGACCACATACGCAGAAAGCGTGAACGTCGTATCCGTGTAATATGCCTCGCTCTTGCGCTTATACCCAATCTTGAGTACGCGGGTGTTCTTGTTATTCACAGAGGATATCGCGCCGGTTACCGCCACCATGGCATATGTTCCCGCGTTACTTGCATTCCCTGCTGCATCGCATCGAAAAACCGAAACTGACTGGACGGAGGGCGAATCATATGCCACAACCTCAAACGTTCCAGTCAGCACAGTGGTCCGGCCTCGACTGTCCGTGATCGTCGTGCGTATCGTGTTCGTGCCTACTGTAGTCAACTCATTTGTCGCGAAGGAGTTGCCCGAATACGTCGCCCCGTTGACTGTGGTCGAGATCGATGAAATCGACGAACCGTAAACACTCGAAGCAGAAATACTGACACTTAATTTGCTTTTTCGCTGAACAAGGCAACCGAATTGCGTCGCCAATTCTTCCTCCGCCTCGGAGAACCAGATCGATCCCGTTGGCGCGACGGAAGCGGGAATCGCTGCGTTAATGCTGACCTGTGTTGTGCCGAGAAGAACCCCGCCGGAATAGGTATCGCAATACAGCGTTCCCGCGACACTCGTCGCATTCGGCGCAGCGTTGGATTCGTCCAGTGAAGGTGTCCAAGAAATGCTTATTGCAGCGGTTTGCGATGCGATCGTCGTCTCCGCGCGCGAGCCAAACTTCGCCCGAAGGGTATGTAAAAACGCGCTCGACGCGGGCGTGAGCGTGATCGTCGCCGCGCTACCAAGCGTGACAGCGGAGACGGTGGGCGTCGTAATCCGAGGGATCGCCGGCAGAGATAGGACGACGCTTCCGTTTGCCGATCCGATCGAAGCCGAATAGGTGCAATTTGCTGTAAACCCCAGTGTGATCTGCTTTGTTCCGTCCGAGTTGTGGCTGACGGTGTATTCGCCATATGCTTCGCTCTCTGTGCTCGCATTGTCGGTTAGGATCATGAGGTACTGGTAACCCATCGCCGTATCATACGGTTCCTGATACTGCGTGATATACTCGTCACGGTACGGAATCCGCGAGATTGCGAAGCCTCTCCCGATACGGTTGTACACGGAGCTTCCATCGACCGATACGCTCATTGCTCCGCGTGAATTCGAATCGATGTTATTGCAATAGACATCAAACTGCGAGGTGTTCCCTGAGGTCGCCAGAAACACATAGAATCGGATGGTGGACGTGTTGTTTGCGACCGACTGCGAAACGATTTTGTATTCCAGCCAGCATGAAACCTTGCTCGCCGCGGTTCCGGATAGTGAACCGTTGACAATCGTGTATCCGTCATGAATCGATTCATACGGCCAATTTGCCATTTCCTCACCCCGCGATCTTCTTGAAGTTTAGATTGCCACTCTCGGGCACCCAGGCATATCCGCCTATCCGCAGCGACGAAAGCACCTGCACATCGTTGACATACAGCTTGCCGGAAGAGAAGTAGGCGATCGCGCTGTCCGTGGTCACGCTGTCCTCGCTGCCGGAGAAGAAATACAGCACATCGTTTTCCAGCTTGAGCTTGATCGCCGACGTGCTCTTTCCGATCACAATGCCGGAGGAAATCAGCCGAATGAAGCTGCGCACTGACTCGAACTGCTGCGAGGTTTCGCCGTTCAGGGTCGAAATTCGGCTTGCCGTCTCTGTGAAGTTCGCCTCGATCGTCCCCGCCATAATTGAGAATGAGGTTTGTATCATATTTTGTAACGCAACGAAGTCCTGCGTTCGAACATAGTCTTCCAATGCGGTCATGATAATCTGCTGCGCCGATTGCAGGATCGATGTGTTCTGGGTCATCTGCTCCTGCACGATCTCTTTGATTTCACCATGCGTGGTATAATCCGCTTCGATCGAAGCGACACGGTTTTTCACCGAAGTGTTCTGCCGGATCTCTTCGCCGATCAAGGATGGACGAGAATCGCCGAGTACGATACCGGTGCTCGCAGGGTTATTTAGCGGAATCGTCAACTCAGACAGCACATACGTTTCTTCCGGGCAGAGCGTGCCGCAGGAGACGACCACATTATCGAGGAAGCTAAACGACTCGACGTTTGCGTCCGCGTTGTGCAGGTCGACCGCTGAGAGCTTGATCGTATGTTTGAACCGCGCACCGGTGCCGCTTAACCAATCGCGGCCTCGGTTAACAAGGACGTTCGCGTCGGTGATTTCATCCCACGTGGTCAAGCTGGATGGAGCAAAGATAACTCCGTAATCTGCCGCAAGCGCCGAATCGATCAGGAAATCTTGCCCATCGTTCACGTTCGCGATCGTGAGCCGCGCGTCACTTTCCGATTCCGGGTCAATATCCCGAAGCGCCGCGCCGAGCGGAATGCAGGCGGTATAGGTTTCGGACGCGTTCCTGCTCAGTGCCAGATCGATCAGGTTCTCACCGAACTCGATCCGCTGCGTCGCCGTATCCGGTACATCCGAGAGATAATCGAGAATCGGATTCTCGTTCTCGTCGTATCGGACGATCAGGTACCCGCCGAAAGAATCGATGAGGCAGGTCTTCAAAGCTTGCCAAGACGAAAGATAGTCCTTTGTCGTTACACCGACCGACCCGGATATATCGCAGTTCCCGAGCGTCAGTCTCTGGTTTTCGTTCACCCGCGCGTTATGCGCGGCTAGAATCCACGCAAACAGCTCTGTTGCCGTTCCATCAAAGGTGAATGGGCGCAGAACGCTATCTAGGAGGAACGATAACGCGCCCTCCGCGACCACCTTCCGGTTTTCATATAAATCGCGGTCGTCCTCAATCGCGCGACCGAGCCAGATCAGAGTATCGTCGCGATAGATTTTTATCCTGCTTTTCAGCTTTTCCAGTACGCCGTAGTTCGGGTGTTCCTTCGGAATCGTAAAAGACAGCTCACCCGGCTCGTTCTTCTTTTGTGTCAATTCTGGCTCGATCACGAACAAATCCGGCAAACGCGGATCGTAGAGCACATACGAGTCGCAGAGTATGCGGTACATCAGAGCGCTCCTTTCCGGTAGGTGAACGTGATCGAACCTGTACCCGCTATGTCAATACCCGTATCTCCATCCATGAGCACCAGTGACGGAATCACGTGTGTGCCCGCTGAAAGGTTGACAGTATAATCCTTCTCGCTAATCGTAAACGTCAGCGTCATCTCGGCAGAGGTTGTGATCGTCGGCACAACCGGCATTCGCGAATTCGTCAGCGCCACCGTAGCGTTGCCCGTTGGAAGCACCGTAATCGCAGTCTCAAAGTGTTCCAGTTTATACGGCTTCACACGGCACTCAAGCGACAGCTCGCAATATCCCCAGTGCCGTTCCACGTCCTCAATGGTCATCCGCGCGTCGTAATAGAAGGTCGGATCACGGTCGAAGATCATGTTCATGCGCCGCCCGTGCACATCCGACGCAAACGCGGAGATCAGCGTGTCAAACGGCGCGCGCGCATAGAGCATCAGCGGAATGATCCGATCGGCGTAACGCACCGTACCAAACGCCTCCGTAAGATCGAGCGCGCCATCTCGCCCGGGGATTTCCACAAAGTTCATCTGCGGCTCCGGCATAGGGATGGCGTAGGGCGCGACGATCAGACCATAGTCCGCATGCGCCCATTTTGTCCCGAATCGGATATCGCTCACGTCAACCGCTCCTTTCGCCTGCGAATTGCACCCAGCGCGTCGTCCATAGCCGGCGCAAGCCACCCGATCGTTGCCCCGGTGTCTGCGACCAGCTGCATCCCGGCAAGCTGCGGCAGATACCGCCGCACTTCACCGATCAGGACGTCCAATTTCTGTGATAGCAGATCGCTCGTGCCGCCGATGCCGATGCTGTTCGGTAGGCTTGTCAGTACGTCGATTGCGCCTACGTCCACGCTGGTCGGAATCGCGCTCTGAATCAGCTTGTTCACATCCTCCATGGCGTCCGTGAAACCAACACCGACGCCCTCGCCCATGTTTACGCCGATTCCGGCGAACACTTTAGATGGTGATGCAATGCCGAGCGCTTTCTTCGCGCTTTTCACGATGTTGGAGAAGAAATCACGCACCTTGCTTGCGAGCCAAGAGGCCATGCTCTTGATTCCTTCCCACAGTCCGTTGACGATGTTCTTGCCGATCTCCACCACCGAGGATACTGACGATCCGAATCCATTCAGAATTGCGGAGACGATCTGCGGCAGAGCGGCAATCAATTGCGGGAGCGCTTTGATCAGGCCAATCGCGAGTTGAACCGTGAACTCGATGCCCATGGTCACGAGCATGGGAAGGTTCTGCATGAAGAAGTTGATGATCCCTGTGATGAGTTTCGGTAGCGCTTCGATCAGCTTCGGCAGCGCGCGAATAATGCCCTCCGCCAAACCCTTCACGATCGAAAACGCCGCATCTAGTATCTTGTCCATGTTGTCGAACAAGGTTTCGCAGATCAGCAGCACCGCCTCGATGATCGCGGGAATCAACGTCGGAAGCGCCTCGCCAATGCCCTGTACGATCGACGCAATCATTTGAATCGCCGCCTCCACCAACGCTGGCAGCATGTCGACGATCCCCTGCGCGAGCGTCGTGATCAACTGCACCGCGCCGTCCGTGAATTGCGGAAGTGCCGTGATCACACCCTGTAGCAGCGTTATGACGATGCCGGATGCGGCGGAGATCAGCGTCGGTAGATTCGCCGCAAGTGCGCCACCGATCGCGCTCACGATGCTCATTCCCACCTGCACGAACTGCGGCAGACTGCCGAGTATCATGTTCGCGATCCCGCCAACCGTTTCGCCGAGCACGACGGTGATCTTGTTAAAATCGTCGCCCGCCTCAACAAGACCCGAAGTGAAGTCACCGAGAAGGGATACGCCGTCGTCGGCGAGCGACTGCAATTGCGGGAGCAGTACCGTGCCCATGACCCGCTGAGCCGCCTCCGAGCCTTGTTTTAGGCGCTGTACGGAATCATCGAACGCGCCGAATTTTGCGATCGAGTCCTCGCTCAGAACCGCGCCCATGCGCTTGGCTTCATCGGTCAGCGCCGCGATGCCTTCACTGCCCTGTGCGATCAGAGGATTCAGATCCTGCGCGCTCTTGCCGAACAGCTGCATCGCCAGCGCGTCGCGCTCCGTTTCGTTCGAAACCTGCCTGAGCGCGTCAATGGCGTCCCAATAGACGTCTTCGCTGTCGCGCAGAGATCCGTCCGCGTTTGTCACCGATACGCCGAGGCGGTCGTATGCTTTGACAAACTGCTCGCTGCCGCCAGCAGCGTTGGACATGGATTTCACGTTCTTTGCCATGGAGCCAGTCATGGTCTCAAGCGAAACATCCACGAGATCAGCCGCGTAAGAATACGCCTGCAACCGCTCCACGCTCATGCCTGTGATGGAACTCTGCGTCAGCATCTCATCCGCATATGCCGCGGTGTTGACCGTCATGTCGACAAGCGCTTTACCTGCAGCCACCGCAGAGGTACCAATCGCCGCCATGGCCGCACCGAGCGCGACGCCGATGCCCTTCACGACCGAGCCGAGCTTGTCAAAGCGCCCGCCCGCTTCATCCGCCTGATCGGCGGACTGCTTGATTTCATCACCGAACTCGTCAGCCTGCTTGCCAGCGGAGTCCAGTCCGCTTGCCGTGCTTTCCAGCGCGGTTTCGTTCGCGCCAAGCTCGCGTTCCATCCCGTTGAGGGCAGCTTTGGCATTGTTGAGCTGCACCTGCCAAGATTGAGTGCGCTTATCGTTCTCCCCAAAAGAAGAAGCCGCGTTCTGCAACGCGGCTTCGAGGGTTTCGACCTTATCTTTTTGAGCATCGATCTCTTTTCGCAGGACTTGGTTCCGGGCAGTTAAAGCACCAACGGATTTGTCCTGTTTGTCAAACTGTGAGGTGACGAGGATCATCTCGCTCCCGAGAACCTTAAACGACTGGTTGATCTCTGAGAGCGCTTTTTTGAAGGTTTGTTCGCCCTCAATCCCTATTTTGAGCCCAAAATCGCTTGGCAAAGGGCCACCTCCTATATGAATCGGCACAAAAAAACGACCCGGAGGTCGTTTCTTGATGCATAACATCAATCGATTGCAATTACTGATTCAATAATATTTCAATCGCCTGTTTGTACTTTTCGACTCGTTCGATATCCTGTGTCGTAATCACGTTCAATCGAGTCAGGTCGGAATTGTGATGCAAATCAGCGAGCTTCACTTTTCTGGCGATTTGGTCAACGCGGATTGCTTGCACGTATTCCAAATAAGGAACGGAATCATCATGGCAAAGCAGCTTCAGTGCTGCAATCTGACGATCCGATATACCGATCCGGGTCAGGTCTTCTATCGTAATATCCGTATCTTCCAAAACATCATGCAGCAGCGCGACCACACATTCGTCCTCAGACTCCATGGATTCCGCAACGTGTAACGGATGGGTGATATACGGCAACCCCGATTTATCATACTGTCCGCGATGCGCGTCAAATGCAAACAGAATTGCTCTCTTTGTCAGTGGTGTGTAGACCATACGAATGCTCCTGAAACAATTTATGTTCCCTGCGGAATAACGTTATCAATATAGCACTCCATGGCTGGTTTGACAATTCCTTGGAATTGCTTATACACCTCCCACTGGTCGAGCAGAGCACCAAGCGGCATAAGCCAAACCTCGCGCTCCGACCGTCCCAGCAGGGTCACCCCATAGAAAATCAGTCGGGCAAACAGTTCTTCGTCATTTGCCCGACCTGTGCGTTTTTTGAGGGCTCCTCCTCGCTTTCGACATAGCGTTTGGTTCCCTTGACCATCGCTTCCATGATCGCAGTCTTGTAACCGGAGAGATCCAGCGGTGTGGTGAGCAGCTCGACTGCTTCCTCGGTTAAAAGCTCACGCTTGTTATCCGGCTCAAGAAGGTTGTGCACGAGCGTGCTCTGATTGGCGAGCAGCGTGATCAGCCACACCACCTCATCCAGCGCCAGCTCGAAGTTCTCTGCTTTCATAAGCTTGTCGCCAAGATGCTCTAGCCCGCCGTAACGCTTCGCGATCTCTTTGGTCGCGCGGGTGGTCAGGAGCATTTCATACTCCCGATTACCGATCTGGATCATCGCGCCTCTGTCATTTTCCATCTGTTAACCCTCCGCCGCAAATGTCGGCTCGTAAACCTGCGTGTACCAACTCGAGATCGTCGCGGCCGGTACGCTCGTATCATCCTCGTTGACCTCCGCTTTCCACGGATGCTTGCCCTGTCCGTCAAGCTTATTGCGTCGAATGATCGTTCCCTCGATCGACGGGGTCGAGAACGTGATGTTGTCGCCCTTCGTCTGCAGGTTCGTCGCGGGAATACCAAACACAACGCGGTATAGCCAGAAGTAACGATATTTGCCGTTGCTCTTCTTCGCGCGGAATCCGATCGCGACAGGCTGTCCGCCGTTCTCGCTCTGGGAAATTAGCACGTTGTTATCGTCGATCTGCGATCCGGTGAGATCGCTCGCGACCGCCGCGCCGATGTTGTCGATGCCCAGCGTCAGCGTACCGCTCTTAAACTCTTTGACCACCTCGGCAGCGCCATCGTCAGCGAAAAGCGTTGCTTCGTTGATATCGATCTTCAATTCTGCGGACATTGCCTTAGCAAGCGATGCGGGCGCGGCGTATGTCTCGTCGCCGTTCGCGCCTTCGGTGATCTTCGCGTAATACAATTTATCCAACCCGATGGTTGCCATCTAATCTTCCTCCATATATTCCTTTGCCACATCAATAGCAAAGTGGTGATAACCCGTGTCCTCTTCCAGTCCGATATATCTGCGTTCCGACACTAGAAAACCCGCCGAAGGTAGCAGTCGAACGAGCAGTCGCTTCTTTGCGCCATAGTTGCCCTTCGAAAAGAGCGACAGCCGCGCTTCCTCGATATTCATTCCCGGCTTATCATCGGTGAACAGCGCGAAATGCTCTGAGATCGGCGTGATCACAACGTACTCGTCCGGCGCGGTACCGGAGAAAACGCCGGTCTCCACAGGAAGTCCGGCGCTCACAACAAGAATATTCAATTCTTCCAGCATGCTCATGGCAGGTTCAGCTCCTCTTTCAAAACGCGCTGCATCTCCTCAATGCACGGCTTCCGGCTCGAGGATTTGGTCTGCTTCAGAAACGGCTTCGGCGGCTGACCGTGTTTGCCATATTCCAGGACGTTAGCGAGCATGGCGTTGCTCACATCACCGCGTCCCTCGGAAAACCCGACCTTCACATCCAAATTTCCGTCGCGATCCAGCTTCGCGGGAGATACGCCAAGCGACGCGGCAAGCTTGCCGGTCGAGCGTGATTTATACTTCGTGCCTCGCCCGATTGCCGCTTGCAAGTTCGATTTCATCTTCTCCATGACGACCTTACCGCCTGCCGCGAGCGCTTTGGGAATCGCCGCATCGAGCGCGTTGCCCATACCGGCGATCTGATCCATGAAGCCACTAGGCATCTCGATCTTCACCTTAGCCATCTGGCGTCACCTTCTTTGCCAGCACCTCAATGTACATGCCTCTGCCCTTTACATCCTCGACGGAGGTGATTTTAAAGCGATTATTCTCGCAAAGGATCACGTGCGCTGTGGTTACGGTCAGGCCTGGGATGACGCGAAATCGGAACAGATCCGTCGCCTCTGAAAAGGCAGCACGGTTGACCCATTTCTGAGAACCGTGCCGCCCTTCCTGGTAAGCATGGATGGATACGAGGATGTTATCCGTTTTCGTTGCGAACCCTTCCGTGTCCTTCGTCACTACTTCCTGCACGATCGAAATCGGTGTGTTCGTTCTGCCGAAGCTCATGAGCCCACCTTCCAATCACGGTCAAGGCGAAGCAGGGTGTTCACCGTGTTCCACACCTGTTGCCCCGCCTGCACATTATCCGCAAAGAATCCGCCTGTACTACCATCCCGGCTTTCGTAGAAATGGGACGCCAGCATGATCACCGCTGTCTCGGTCGTTGGCGGCATACCCGCCACTTCGTATGTTCCGGCAGTCATGTGCTGGTAGCTCTCCGCATATGCAACGGCGGCGTCGATCAGACGCTGGAGGAGTTCATCGTCGGCGTCGTGCGTCAGGATCAGGTTCGCCTTGACCTTAGTTAGCAGCGTCGTCATCTCACATCGAACCCGGCTGGTCTGCCATCATGATCCCAGCGTCCTTGAGCTTTTGCAGCAAAGCGTTGAAATCGCTCGTGAGGTCGGAGATTGTCGTTGCGGCGCTCTCCGCTTGATTCGTCGCCTGATACACGCTGCCAGCGGTTTGCTCAGTTGCATATCCCGATTGCAAGCCGGTGACGGTGGCGGTATCCAGCACCTCCAGAGTACCGCCAATCACCAACCGATCCCCACCGTCGGTGAGGTAGTTTTTACAGTTGCGGGTCTCGTCCCCCGCCGGAGTCTCAATGATTTCCATAAACCCCCTCCGTTACGCTTTCTGCTGCAGAACCTTGATCGCTTCGGGGAGGATGAGCTTGCCGTCGACGCGCTGCGTCGCCATGAAGCCAATCTGGCCAGTGGTGGCAAACAGCTCATTCAAGCGCTTGAAGGAACGGCCCTGGCGGTCAGCAATCCAGTAGTATCCGAAATCGCCGAACGCGACCGACTTCGCGCCCGCCGCGATCGTCGGAACATAGGCAGACGTATGCACCGGACGATTCAGAATCGAATCGGGTGTATTGGCCGTCAACGCCGGCTGCCAGAGATACTGGCCCTGACCGTCCTTGAGTTTCCGAATCGCTTTCACCGTCGCGTCGTTCATGACGAAAACGGCCTTCTTCCGATACGGCGATTTCAGGCTGTAGAACAGGTCGAGCACTTCATCGACGGTAATCGCCGCGGATGCAGCCGCGGTGACGCCCACCTGTGCGCCGCCGGTCGCGTGGAAAATGCCGGTCGGTTTCCCGTCCGCATCTCCGACGAAGAAGGCTTCCTCTTCCTTATGCCCGATCCGGCGTGCGAACTCTGTCGTGATATAGCTCTGCAGATCGAAAACAGAGTCGTTGAGCAGCTCGTCCGATACCTTGATGAACGTACCGAGCTTGAACGCGCCGATCGAGGTCTGACCGAATGCCTCGTCGCTTTCAGGAACGAGTTCTTCTTCGTCCAGCCAGGAAGCGGATCCGTGTGTCGTGACGACAGGGATCTTGCGATCGCCGCTCGACGTCTGGATCACTCGCGCGAGGGTACGGAAGATGTTCTCTTCCTCGAGTGCGTCGACCAACGTACGCTCGAATTCGTCCGGCGCAAGATATCCGCCTTCGCTGTCTGTACCGATCTGAAGCGCATTGACCACATCATAGCGCGGATTCTTCGCGCGCATGACGTTCCAGAACGCTTTCCGATATTCATCGGAAGCGCGGCCAGACTTCGAATCCATGCCATTTCCGGCAGGCTTGTTGGTCAAAGGATCGGCGGTGGGCTTGCTCAGCTCGGCATCCAACGCCGCCTGTCGTTCAAGCCGATCGATTTCCTTGCCGAGGTTCACGACATCAGCTTCCATCTTATCGTAGGTAGCCACGTCTTCAGCGGATAGAAGGCCATCGTTACCGCGCTTCGTATCTAGAAATGCTTTGGCTGCATCCCACGCTTTGGCGCGCTTTTCGCGGAGTTCCTGAATCTGATTCATATTTCTCTCCTTTATTTCTTCAAAAGACTGAGCCGCTGATAAAGCGGCTCGGAAGGGTGCTTGTGTTCTGTTTTCGGGATTTTGCTCAGGAGCGAGTTTGTCACCGCGCGGCGGCTAAATTGGTAGCCATTGATCGAGGTACCGTCTGGCACACCCGTGTCGCGTGTCAGGATACCATCAGCGAACCCAAGCTCGATCGCCTTTTGCGCATTCATCCACGTCTCAGCATCCATGAGGTGCGCAATCTTCGCGCGGGATATACCCGTTTTCAGCTCATATGCGTTGATGATGCTTTCCTTCACCTCATCCAGCATTGCGATCGCCTTTTGCATTTCTTCGCTATCGCCAATTGCTACCGTCAATGGGTTATGGATCATGAGTAAGCTGGTCGGGGCCATGAGCACTTCGGTGCCGGCCATAGCGATCACCGACGCGGCGCTTGCCGCGATACCGTCGATCTTGACGGTAACCCGACCCTTGTACTCCATGAGCATGGTGTAGATCTGGCTTGCTGCGACGCAATCGCCACCTGGGCTATTGACCCAAATCACGACGTCGCCCGTGGCGGCGTTTAGCTGCTCCCGAAACAGTTTCGGCGTGACGTCGTCGTCAAACCAGCTCTCTTCGGCAATCACGCCGTCGATGGTCAATGTGCGGATGCCGTCTTCATTGCGCACCCAATTCCAAAATTGTCGTTTCAAGAAGAATCCTCCTTTTTCTGCTGTGCTCCCCCGAACAACCCAGCGTCCTCCAGCTTTGTCATGGCTCCGTTGATGAGATACAAATCACCACCGAGCTCCGGCGCGATACGATCGAGGTTTTCAAGTTCGCGGATATCGTTAGCGCTCATCCAACCGTTTTGGCGAGCTGTAGCGTATCCGGTCATGCGCGAGGCGTAATCGCCGCGCAAAAGGCCATCAACGTTGAACTTGATAAAGTACGTCGGCTTTTCGCTCTCGCTGAATAGTACCCGGCACATACTTTGCTCCCAGCGCACAACCCAGGGATCGAGGGTGTACTTCACAAACTCCAGCGACTGTTGCTCGATGTTGCTAAACGACGACTTCTCCAAGTCCGCCAACATATGCGGAGGCACGCGAAAGATGCGAGCGATTTCGTTGATCTGGAATTTGCGTGTCTCCAAAAACTGTGCTTGCTCGGGCGCGATGCCGATCGCCGTATACTTCATCCCCTCTTCGAGAACCGCGATTTTGTGCGCGTTCGCGCTGCCCTGATATGCTGAATTCCAGCTTTCCTTGACGCGAATCGGATCCTTGATAGTGCCGGGGTGTTCCAGTACACCAGACGGAGCCGCGCCGTTCGCGAAGAACTTTGCGCCATATTCTTCAGTCGCAATCGCTAATCCGATCGCGTTCTTCGCCATAGCGATGGGGCTGTAGCCAATTAGGCCGTCGAAGCCAAGTCCGGGAATGTGTAGAACATCCGAGGGGGTAAGCGTTATCTGTGACGATTTCCCGAGTGTGCTCGGATCCTCCGACCCGCGCTGATACAAATAAAAAAGCCGGCCGTTCTGATCACGGTCGACTGTCATTTTGTTCGGCGTGAGCGGGTAAAGCGCGACTACTTCGCCTCTGGCGTTTCGGATGATCTGCGCGTAGGCGTTACCCCATAGGAGCAGGTGGCTCATGAGCGTCTCCCGAAACGCGAAACTAGTCATCTCAGGGTTCGGTTCGTCGTGAAGCAGCCGGTAGAGCGGGTGCTTGAATGCCTTTTCTTTGCCGCCGCTGTCGTTAAATTTGTAGACATTCAGCGGTAGTCCGGCAACGGTCTCCGACAGAATTCTCACACAAGAGTACACCGCCGTCATCTGCATGGCGGTCGTTTCGTTCACCGGTTTCCCGCTCGATGTACCGCCGAAGAAGAAGCTGTAGCGGCTGCCGTTGAGGGAATCTTTCGGTTTATCGCGGGAGTGGAAAATTGCTCGAAGTGGATTCATGCGTTTCCTCCATGGAACATTTGATTGACATACACAAAAAAAAGCAGTACAGTGGCACTTGTGTGGTGTATTTTCGCACCATACAATATTTTATTTGAGGTATTAGATGTACAGCGACAAGACCATCGTCTGCAAAGATTGCGGACAAGAATTCACCTTTACTGCCAACGAGCAAGAGTTTTTCGCCGAAAAAGGTTTTACGAACGAACCGCAGCGCTGCAAGTCCTGCCGTGTTGCTCGTAAAAACAATGGCGGTTCCCGCGATGGCGGATACCGCGACAACTCGCAGCGTCAGATGTACGATGCAGTGTGCTCGGATTGCGGAAGGCCCTGTCAGGTTCCGTTCCAACCGCGTACGGACCGACCGATCAAGTGCAGCGATTGCTTCAGAAGCAACAGGTAATTTCAAAGGCACATCCTTAACCGGATGTGCCTTTTCTAAAACACAAGCAATCCTCGGCCATCATAAACGCTGACGCTCTCTCCCCTACCGTTCCGCAACGCCCGGTCCAACGCCATGATCGTTGCAACAGCACCGTCGATTTTTTCGGTGCTTTTTTCTTTGTCCGGCTTGATATTCCCGGCAGGATCCGTGCGGATGTAGATGTTGTCCATCATCCATCGCAGTACCGGTTGACCGCCGTGCGCGATCCGCTGCTCCAGCGTCAGCTTCATAAGCTCCTTCGTCGGCGGGGACATGTCCTTAAAGCCCTGACCAAATGGTACGACCGTGAATCCCATGCCCTCAAGATTCTGTACCATCTGCACGGCACCCCAACGGTCGAATGCGATCTCGCGGATGTTGTACACATTACCGAGCTGTTCGATGAATGTCTCGATGAATCCATAATGCACAACGTTTCCTTCGGTCGTCAGTAAAAATCCTTGTTTCTCCCAGAGGTCATAGTTCACATGATCACGCCGAACGCGTAGGGCGATGTTATCTTCCGGGATCCAGAAGAACGGAAGGATAAAGTATTTGTCATCTTCATCCAGTGGCGGGAAAACAAGCACGAATGCTGTAATGTCCGTGCTGGACGAAAGGTCAAGACCGCCGTAGCAAACACGCCCTTCGAGCGATTTCAGATCGACCGGAAACGCGCATCTATCCCAGATATCCATCGGCATCCAGCGAATTGCCTGTTTGACCCATTGGTTTAAACGAAGCTGGCGAAATGCGTTCTCTTCGGCGGGATTCTGCTGCGCGCTTTCGCACGCGGCTTTCACCTTGTCGATACCTACCGTGATCCCGAGCGACGGATTCGCTTTTTTCCACACCTTCGGATCCGTCCAGGAATCGTTCTCCTCGGTTCCGTAGATGACCGGGTAAAATGTTGGGTCTGTCTTCCTGCCATCAAGAATGTCTTTGGCTTTCGAATGCACCTCCCAGCAGATGGAGTTGGTGTTGTCTCCCGCAGTGGTGATCAGGAAGTACAGCGGCTGCATGCGTGCGTCGCCGCTGCCCTTGGTCATAACGTCAAAAAGGCGGCGGTTCGGCTGCGTGTGCAACTCATCAAAGATAACGCCGTGTGTGTTGAAACCGTGCTTGTTGGCGACGTCGGCGCTGAGCACCTGATAGTAACTCCCGGTCGGCAGGTACACGATCCGTTTCTGCGATGCTAGGATCTTCACGCGCTTCGCCAGCGCCGGACACATGGTGACCATGTCCTTTGCAACCTCGAACACAATCGACGCCTGCTGACGGTCAGCGGCGCAGCCATACACTTCGGCGCGCTCTTCGTTGTCGCCGCAGGTTAAAAGCAGCGCGATCGCTGCAGCAAGCTCTGATTTTCCATTCTTCTTTGGTATTTCGATATACGCCGTATTGAACTGGCGGTATCCGCTGGGCTTCAGTGTGCCAAACACATCGCGGATGATCTGTTCCTGCCAGTCGATCAACAAAAACGGCTTACCCGCCCATGTACCCTTAGTGTGAGAAAGGCATTCGATAAATGCCACAGCATGATCCGCTGCCTGTTTGTCGTAAACCGAATCCTTCGCTTTGAACGGAGTCGGTGTGTACTTCTTCAGTTTTCGTAACATCACCGCCTCCATGGATTTTTTCGCTCAACATTGCAGCGTCGTGATACATTGCGATAATCATGAGAAAGAATATAATGATATTGTGTTCTGCGTTTGGTTCACTGTCTGAAAAGGATACTCAACCGATTTTGAAAGGAGCGTCTTGTATGTTCATCGCTATTGTTCTATGGATCGTTGCATTCGCATTTGTGCTTGTTACTTCCATCAACATGATCCGACGCGCTGTTAAAACGAAACATTGCACCGCAGAAACGAATGCTGATGTGATTGAAATTAGGGAACTTGTCCGGCGAAGAAATGGCATCTTCACAAGAGAATATCTTCCCACAATCTCATATGTTATCGATGGAACAACGTACGAGAGAAAGTACACCAAAGCCTATCATTCGGACACATATCACATCGGTCAGATTCTACCCATCCTGTATAATCCGCAAAAGCCGGACGAGGTCAATACAATCGGAACCAGCAATAAGGCTGATTTGGTCATGCTCATCATCGGGCTCGTTATTGGAGTAATTGGTATCGTTTTTGTTATGCTGCAGAAGTAGCGACCCTCATCACCAAGCAAACAAGGAGGCCCGCGTGAGCCTCCGTGTCCGATTTGGTTTGGTTATAGTGCGCTGTTGGGGCAAACGCCCCAGTTGCTCCATAAACCGCTCAGTGGCGGCGACGTTGCGCAACGCGGCGTTGCGGCGATTTATGCACCCGATGCGTTCGGATCGCCTTCCTGTACTGCCGTTTTCAGAATCGTCGTATCAAACCCCGCCGCTATGTACCCTTCTAACAGCGTGCTGTAATAGAAAGCGCTCGGCTTGTTCTGTGGTTTGCCACTGATTAAGATGTAGATCAGTGCATCTACCAGAGTACCGTCGCGGCGCACTTTGATCGCCGTTTTCCGATACAGCTCCGGCACACCGATCCAGCGATCAAGCGCTAATTCATCCTGCGGTGAAATTTCCCAAAGCAGCGCGGGAACGCTACCGCCTTTCGCTTTTTCGATCGTCGCCAATGCGCCGGCTTTGCTGCCGCGAAAAGAAAGTCTGTAATTCTTCAACGCCGCGGAGCACATCAGCTTTGCGGTCGGGCAATGCTTCTCCATTTCGGTGCGGTTCAGACCAGCGCCGTACGCTGCAAAAAGTCGGTTATTCAAATTCACCCTCCTCGATCTTCACGCATTCATCTTCACCAAAAACCACGCCGAGAGTGCTTCCGTTGCTCCAAGCCGTGTGAATCGTTCCAAGTGAATCGACATAAAGCACTTCCCCGATGGTGCCTACTGGAATTTGTGTGTAGGGGTCGTTCATGTGTACCAACCGCACTTTTGTACCAGGCTTATAATATTCTTTGA
Organism: Christensenella sp. UBA7703; assembly: GCA_002482505.1. Lineage (GTDB taxonomy): Bacteria > Bacillota > Clostridia > Christensenellales > CAG-138 > UBA7703. The sequence continues at coordinate 174,756 of DLGD01000038.1, forward strand.
GCTGTTTCAGCAGCTCCGAATGAATTCCGTTCATGCTTGATCACCCGCTTCCCGTGCATCGCGGAACGCTGCGTTGCCGGTGAGCCTTTTCAGAAGCACACGGCGTGAATCTTTGTAGTTTTGCCCAATGAATCCAAGCCGGAGTAGAAAACAGCGAAAGGCGTACTTCTCGTTTTCGACTTCCTGTTCCGACGCGCTGACGCGCTTCTGTGTGCGAGCCAGTTCGCAAAGACCCTGTACCAGTTGGTAGTAGGCAGCAAGCTCTGCCTGATCGTCAGTCAGCCGAAACCATCCGAACTCGATCCTGTCGGAGTGCTCTGTCATCGGAAGGCTGTCTGTACCGAGCGCCTTTTTCAGTAACGTTGCCTTGCTCGCAACCAGCCGCCGCAGGTTTTCCATTGCGGTGGGCGTCATGTCGTCCCGAGGCATCTCGACCGAAAGCCGATCAAGGCCGTCAAGTGTAGGTGTCACGATCTCTTGCTTAGGCATTTCCGCCGCTTTTCGCTCGATGGGCTTCGCCGGCCAGCAAATCCGTTCGCCGATGAACCCATCTCGCTCCAGTTCGCAGATCAACATGGCGACCTGCTTGGAATCCAAGTAATCTGGACAATCTAATGTCCCATGCCGGTCGATGGTGTATGGTCCTATCTCGAAAGAAAACGTCGGCGGTCCCATGTACTTGGGAGTATCCTGCAAGATTTCGCGCATGACAGCCAACAGCGCTTTGCGCTCGCTGCCTTCTAGGTGGTACTTGATCTGCATATAATGTCTACCTCCTTGAATTTGGTAGTACATACATGCCTCTCAAAGATGTACTTATCAAGCTATTTTTCTGTGTTTTCGACGATTTCTTTGAAAGGAATTCGTTCGCCGTTACGAATCAGGAACACGTCATCGGAACCATTCAGCTGCTCGACAGTTCTTCGAACGATCACATCACAGTACTTTTCATCCAGCTCGATCATCCGGCAGATCCGATCTGTTTGTTCGCAGGCGATCAGGGTACTACCGCTACCACCGAAGGGATCGAGCACGATGCAATTCGCCATGCTGGAATTCAGAATCGGATATGCCAGCAGTTCCACCGGCTTCATGGTCGGATGGTCGGCGTTCTGCTTGGGTTTATCGAACTCCCAGATCGTCGTCTGCTTCCGATCGGCGTACCATTCGTGTTTTCCTTTTTTCTTCCAGCCGAACAAGACCGGCTCATGACGCCACTGGTACGGGCTTCGCCCAAGCACTAACGTCTGCTTCTTCCAGATGCAGGCACCCGAGAGATAGAAACCGGCATCCGAAAACGCTCTGCGGAAGTTCAACCCCTCCGTGTCCGCATGGAATATATAGATCGACGAATCGCTGGCCATGCACGCTTCCATGTTCTGAAACGAGGCCAGCAGGAAATCATAAAATGCAGCATCTGCCATATTGTCATTTTTGATTTTGCCGGCGCTGCCTTCGTAGTTGACGTTGTACGGTGGGTCAGTGACCACGAGGTTTGCCTGGCCTCCATTCATGAGCAGGTCGAACACATCCCGCTTGGTGCTGTCGCCACAGACGAGCCTGTGTTTACCGAGCAGCCAAAGGTCGCCCAATTTCGTGATCGACGGTTCTTTCAGTGCAGCATCTACATCGAAATCATCGTCGTGAACACCGTCGCGCTGCGCATCTTTAAAGAGCGCATCGATCTCCGGTGCATCAAAACCCGTCAGCGATACGTCGAAATCCGCGCCCTGCAAGTCGGCGATCAGCAGGGAGAGTTTATCCTTGTCCCACTCGCCGCTGATTTTATTCAGTGCAACGTTGAGCGCTTTTTCCTTTTCTTCGCTCATTTGCACGACGACGCATTCGACCTCGGTCACACCGGTATCGATCAGAACCTTCAATCGCTGGTGTCCGCCTACAACATGCCCGGTGGTCTTGTTCCAGATCACCGGCTCCACATATCCAAATTCCGTGAGCGAACGCTTCAGCTTTTCATATTCCGGGTCTCCGGGCTTTAAGTCTTTGCGCGGATTGTAGTCTGCCGGAATGAGCTTACCGACCGGTAGCGTTTGAATGACCATGAATAATTCCTTTCGACACGATTTTTCGTAATCCGGCCTGTGCCGCCGGTAGATTGCCCGCGAGCGCCTGCCCGCGCAGCGTTTTTCGCTGCTGACACGTCAAGCGATGGTATCGAAGCGATTGGATAAATGCCTGTACTTCGTCCATACTCATTTCCCCCTGCGCGCTGTCAACAAACGCTCCATAACGTCATCCTGCGGGTTGGACCCAGTGTAGTCAGCAGCGCAGTTTTCTTTGACGATCTGGAAGATCTCGTACCAGAGCCGGTTTGTCTGCGCCATGTAGTTTTGGCTCATAGCTACATATGGGGACTGAATTGCGTTACCCGTCGTCGGATGTTTAGCCAGGAACCCGTATTCCGTGATCGCAGCCTCACATTGGATCCAGCGTGCTGCGCTCATGGCATACCGTTCCAGTACCTGCGGGGAGACGATGCTCGCACAACCGCGTTCGTTCAACCAGGTCCATGTCCGCTCGTAAATCTCCGACGCAATGAGCGGCTTGCCATCTTTTTGGACCGCGGAGAGCATCTCCTGTGGCGGCGGCATATTCACACCATGAAATTCACTGGCACCGGGAAATTCGACGACGGTCAGCTTCCGTTTGCCGGGATTACCGTCCAGCACCTTTTCCGCCAGCGGTTTCGGCGGTCTGCCGCCCTGCCCGGGTGACGGCCCTCGTCTGCCCATGCGCGTTCCTCCTGTTAAAAACTTATGGGGCTATTCCCCCTAAAACTTCCGCGAAAGTTTGTACGCGACCCGACCGCGTTGTCCAGTTGAAGAGGTCACAGAGGTAAAATAACCCCCACCGGGTCATTGCGTGTGTGAATTCTGACGCGAGTTAGTACTGCCGATCGTAATTTTCGAATGGCAGCTCTTACATAACGCAACTAGGTTGTCTTCGTCATTCGTACCACCGTTTGCCAGCGGTAGAAGATGATGCACTTCCTCGGCGGCAGTGAGTCTGCCTTCGCTCCGGCACTGCTCACACAAAGGATGTCTTAATAAAAATCGCGCGCGGAGTTTCTTCCACGCGCGACCGTATCGTTTGTTGGTGTCAGGGTCGCGAAGGTTCTGGTTATACTGACGCTCGGCGATCTGCCTGTGCTCGTCACAGTACCGACCGTCGGTCAGTTTGCCACACCCCGGATGGGAGCACGGGCGCTTGGGTTTGTATGGCATCCTGTTCCTCCAGGGCATGAAAAAGGACCCTCGCGTTTCGCGAAGGTCCTTGATCCATCTTTTGCAATTGTATTATCTCACAGGTGGCAGAGTGTCTTTCAATGTCTTTTCCTGTCCAATTTCAAAGGCACACGATTCCAGCGCCTGATCATGAAGTTTGTACACATAACGTAGATCGTATCCCAGTTCCGCAGCGACATCCTCCCAGCGTTTAAAGCACAAATACCGCAACTCCAGCAGCGTCTGATATTCTGTGTTCTCCACTCGCTTGATGCACGCCATGATCTCCGCTTTCAGATCGACCAGCGTATCGATATCGTCGTTGATTTCGTTTTCCATGTCGACCATTTTACAGATGGTATCCTCCATGGAGTGTAGGTTCGGCGTCGCCGCTTTCGGCCCGCCGGAGAGCGTACCAGTCGCTTTACCCAGCAGGGCACGCAGGGACATCACCTGTTCCAGCTTACTGTTAATCCGCTGGTCAATGCGATATGCCTGCGATAGATATTCCTTGGCATCCATGTTAATAACCTCCTTGTTAAACTTCTATTCCCGCATATGCCCACAGGATAGCCTTGACATCCTCTACCGACCGAACCACATACGCGTGGCCACCGGCGACCTTGATCCTGTGGATCGTCTGTTTCTGTAGCTTCGTCACCCTTCCTTCCGGCGTCTTGACCTCGAAGGCGAAGAACCGGCCGTCCAGGCAGCAGATCACGTCGGGTATTCCCGCTGACCCATACATGCCGCCATGCTCTTTCCAGGCAAAGCAGCGCGGAATTCTCTTTAGTAGCCGCATGATTGCGGCCACGATGTCTTTCTCCAACATGTTGTAAACTCTCCTAGATTTAAAATATGAGCTGAATTTTGAAAAACGTAGGTAATATGCGGCTTTTTTCCCTTGTCGCAGGTTGTCGCAGGTTTTTTGGGTATTCTCTATAAAAAGAGCTTTCTTTACGTATAACCTGTTTTTCCTGCGACAAGCTGCGACAGAGGTTCAATCAAACGGTATTTTACCTTTGTAATCGGTAAATCCACCGGTATCAAACCTTAACTTAAACCCGATCAACATCGTTGTTTCACTGCCTCCGGCATACGGTCGTTTTCGCTCAACACGCCCATACATCGCCAGAATTTGCTTGAAATTACGAGTATTCTCCGCAAAGCAGCCGTTAGCATCACACCATTTTTTATAACGGTCATATACCGCGGAGGTCCGTTCCTCGGCATTCGAGACGGGTTCCATCTCATCCTCGATAAACAACCCGACCTTATCGCTCTCATGCCGGTACCTTTCCGTTGCGAAGTGCACCGATTCCGGCATAGTCAGTCCTTCCAGATGCAATTCCTTGTACCCTTCCAGCAGCCAGTTCAGAATCGCGCTCTGATTCTTCTGTGAAACGAACGTCTTCTTCAGCGACTTGTCCTGTTGATCTTCTTCGAAATGGCGCTCAAAGGGTATGATCATGATTCTGCCACTCGAAAAAAGTGTCATATCCGTAATAACCGGCAGATAATTCGTATTCATGTAGATTTTGAACTGCGGCTGAAAATCGAAGCTGTTCTCGTGCAAAAACCGCGCGTTGAGTGTATCGTTGCCCGTCATACTTTTCACCTGCGCTGCATTGAGCAATAATCCTCTACTCGGCTCCGAGATGTTGGCAAACCGTATTCCCGCCAACCGGGCGATATCCTCGGTGGGATTCTGACTGCTGGCATTCTGTTTCATGCTGATCGTTTCTGGGCGAACTGTACTTCCATATTCGCCCATGACTTTGAGGACGCTCTCCATGAGCGTGCCCTTTCCGTTTCGGGTCGTTGCACCGTACAGAATGAAGAGGCACTCGAATCGTGTATCTCCGCTGAGCGCGTATCCCAGCGAACGCTGTAAAAACCGCGCCCTGTCTTTGTCTCCGCTCATAATCTCGTCTATAAACCGATCGAATCGCTCGCAGCGCGCATCTGGGTCGTACACGACATCCGAGATTTTCGTGATCTTATCCTCCGGTGCATGGGGCTGGAAGGACATGTCTTTGAGGTGAATCGTCCCATTTTGGCAATTGAACAGGAACGGGTCTCTATCGAACGCATCCATCGGAATCGGATACACACCCTGCGCATCTTTCAGTATCGTTTCCCGTGTCCTGCGCGCCTGCCATTTTTTACAACGATCGATATAATCTTTGCGCTGCTGCTCGTCGGAGATGTTGAATGCATATACCATTAGCGCGTTCGCTAGTTTTTTGCACAGCTCCATCGCCTTGAGCCCGCCGATATCCGGCTCCCACCGTTTTCCACTGAAGATATACCAGAGCTTTCGCTCCGGTACGTATCGGACGACACTGCTGTAATAGTCCGAATAGAGCCTGCTGTTTCCGATATCTGTGCTGAGATAGCGCGGATTGGATTCCGGCTGAAGCGCACGTAATGCTTCCGTGTCCGCAATGTCCTGACTCACGTTACGCCGCGTAAGAGTCGGAAGTTTTTCTGCCTTTGTAACGCAATCCCGCACCCAGTCCCGGAATAACAACGGATCGCCCATGAGCAGCTCATTAGGGTCTTTATACCCTTCCGGCGTCGTCGCGCGCAGATGTTTCAACCCTTGCGCTTGGAGCTGTGTGCAGAGTTTGCCGGCAGCTTCATCGCCTGCGTTGTCCCGATCCATGCATACGATCACCGGCGGCACATTCTCGCGCGCTTTAAGCGCGTCGATCAGCTTTCTGATTCCCGTGCCGCATGTCGCAACGGCGGAGCACCCCTCCTGCATGATCGACAGTGCACAAAATGTGCTCTCGACAACGAACACCGGCGCATCCTGATCCAGCGACTCTTCGTAGAACAGCGGCTCCGGCCCGGCGTCCTCGGAGCGTGGCTTGAAGAACCGCTTGTCCACAATGCTTCGGGATGTGTAGTAATCCGATTTCATGCCGTACGGTATGACGATCGCATTTTTCTTAGGATCAAATCCAAACCGGAATACGAGCATGCTCTCACCGGTGAATCCTCGATGCTGCAAATACATCTGTGCAGCCGGTGCGACGGCGAACGCCTCGATACATTGATCGATGTACCTTGAGATCGGTTCATGACTGATCGCCGCAGGCTTCTTTTGCACAGGCGCAGAATTATGGATGTGAAATACTTCCGTGATCTTCTGCGCCGCTTCCGTCGTACTAACGTTTTTTAGCCGCGCCACTAAGTCGATCGCATCTCCGGATGCATCGCAGCCAAAACATTTGAACCTGCCCTCCTTGAATGACATGGAAGGTGTCTGATCGTCGTGAAACGGGCACTTTGCTTTGCCGCGCAGCACCTCAATCCCCAGCCACCTCGCCACTTCCTCAATTGGGATCTCCCGCCGGATTTTCTGAAAATCAGCCATACGCAACTCTCCCTTCCGACCGAAATTGCTGCTGCATCCTACTGCTCACGCCGCTTAACCTCTATGCAATCCCGGTCAAAGTACCGGATTGTCATGAACCGCGATATGGCATGCGCAATTTCGCGCTGCATGCCGGTGCTATACCGGTCTCCGAACACCCAGAGCTCTTCGCAAAGATCCAGGAGCCGAAGACCCATGTCCATGCCATCCAGGCGCTCGTTCGCATGTTTATCGTTCAAAAACAGCGGATACATCAGGTGCGGTGTGATCGGCATATATCCGCTGAGATACGCAAATCGGGAATACTGACGCGCGTTCTGGACATTTCCTTTGATGCAGCCGGCATATGGTGAGCAGATGAACACCATGGGCCGCTCGACCCGATCAAGATAGAGTATCCTCGGGAATCCGAATGATGCCGTCGGGGTTGCCGAATTCGACTCGTTTTTCATGCCTTGCCTCCATTCCCAGCCGGGCGCGAAGCTCGGCGTTTTCTTGTTCCAGCTCCCTGACGCGACGCGACAGGAAGTCGATGTTGTTTTCAAAATGCTTTACCTTGTTGTCATATGCTTCTGTAGCCCACTTCAGCTTCGTTTTTGCAGAAGTTGCCTCCGATTGCAAGGTTTCCAGCTCTTTCCGCAATTCGATAAAATGCGGATTCTTCATGAGCCGGATCAGACCTGCGCGGGCGACCTGGTCGTTCGATGCTTTCGGCGTATCCGAAATAAATCCGGTTTGTAAATCCTTAGCTTTTGAATCCGTTTTGTATGCTGTCTTATACGCACCAGAAATAGTTATTTCGCCGGAATCAATCTTTGGTAGTAGCTCGGGTAGTTTTTCTGCGACGATTCCTGCACGCTCCATCTGCCTGGAACTTGTGAAACCAACTCTCTGTGCAATTGCTTCACGCGACTTACCGTTTCCCCGTTGTGCGCAAATGCGCACAACGGGAGAATTGGCCGATTCACTGCCTTTTCGAAGGGGTGCTAACTGGCGTTCTCGGGCCTTCGCCTGCTCGATCGCCTTGATCTTTTCGGCATATTCGAGCCGTTCAGCTGTCGTAAAGTTGAGCCTCTGTTCATTTTCCGCGATCTCGATCTCCAGCAACTCTTCGGCCTGCATGGGCGAGAGTAGCGTTGCACGGAGCTCTGACATCTGGATGAGCTTCGCCGCTTCCAGTCGACGCAGGCCCGCAATCAACTGGTATGTTCCGTTCTGGCAGTCCATGACCGTGATCGGGTTGATCAAGCCATGCTTTCTGAGATCATCCGCCAGCTCGGTCAGGTCCCCCGGGTCCTTGCGGATACGCGTCGACACCTGAACTGATGCGATCGGAATTACTCGCGTTTCACTTGCCATTCCGCTCGCCCTCCGTACCCAACCGTAGTTTTGACGTGCTGCCGAGGCTCTTGTTGTAGTAATCTCGCAACATGCCGCAAAAGATCTGCAGGTAAATCGGCTTAAATGCGTTGTGTGCATTCACACGCCCTTCGCACCTCGAACGATACTCAAAAAACAAATCAGCCGGAATCAACCCACCGAGCCGCTGCCGGAACAAGTCCGGCGTTAGCTTCGATTCATATCGTCGGGAGAATTCGGAGATTCCTGCAAGCATCTCCCGGCGCAACGCGGTGGAATCCCCGTGCCAGGCGGCACGGATACATTTCAGTGCCAAATCCAGAGCGTTTTCGCCCTGTACGGTCATGACCCGGGATAGCGTGTTCACCGCGGTGATAACCATGGGCTCCGCTTTTAACCCGACCTCATAGTCGTTTTGTACGAGGATTGCCTCGATTCGCAGGAAATGTTCGTCCTTCGCCTGTACTCCAGCTTTATAGAGCGAATAAGCGCTGAGAGCATTGGTGTCACGTGTCTGAATCCGGAAATAATTTGCTTCTTCCTCATAGGACAACCCGACCACCACGATGCACACGGCATCCGGAACGCCGATCTGACGCATGGCACACAGCCTATGCTGCCCATCCACAATCGCGTAGCTGTGCGGACCGCGCTTAGACAGCAGTAGTACGCCGACGCGCGCCGGGTCGAAGTTGTCAGCGATACGCTTGACGCGCGCATTGTTCAGCACGCGCTGATACGGTTCGATACAAATTTCACTGAGCGGGATCCGCTCGATACTTTGCATGTGTTTCATATAAAAACCCTTTCTGATCATCATCGGGGAGCGTCTCCGCTCCCCGATCAATGTTCGTCGTGTTATGGTTCTACGATCTCACCCGTCACCGGATCAAACGGCGTCTGCACATCGGTGAACTCCTCCAGATCGACCGGAGATGTCGCGGTATGCTTGGCGTACTCCTTCACCTGCTCTGCAAGCTGCGAAACGGCCGTGAGCTCTGCTTCCGTGAGCGGTCGGTCATGCTTGAACTGCGCCTGGGAGTAGGCGATGCCGCCGGCGTTCACGGTTTTCTTGAGCGAGAAGCGCGTCACAACGGAGATCGACTTTTTCCCGTGGCTCAGCAGGCGCTGGATATAGCGCGTGAACTCCTTGAGCGACCCGGTTGGCAGCGAAAGCAAAAGCGGAAACACCTCACCCTCGCGCAGGATATAGATGCGGCGACGGTTCTTGCAAGCCTTGCCGCCTCCTTCACCGGTGCCGAACTGGTTATACCGGCACTTCGAGCATACGCCACCGGGGTCGCCTTCGCCGGTGATACCGTCAAAGCTGCCGCAGTCCGGCGGCTCATTCCCGCCGGCATATTTATCGCGGTAATACGCGAACAGCGGATGATGATAGAGGATCACGCCGGTGAACTCCTTCACGGTTTCCGGCTCACCATCCTCCTCGCCGGGGAGCTCGAAGACGGTGCTGCCGGCCGACGGAATCTTGATCCGTTCAAACGAGAGGCTCAGTCCCTCAAGCTCCTGCGACATCGCTTCGCTTAGGTTGAAGTTGGATAGTTCCGAGAATGCGTTCTGCGTGGTTGCGATTCCTGTTTCCTGCGTCATATTGTTTTCTTCCTTTCTTTTATCGACCGGCTTTTCGTACGCCGACCGTAGTTTTTTCGAATACGTTCACGAGTCCATCGAGCCATTGCGGCAGAACATCCTCGTTCTCCGTGGTCTGTTCTTTAACAAACGCCGAGAGTGAGTTAGCATTGACTGTCTCGTAGACCAGATCACCAAATCCCGCTGCGCGTAGTGCCGCGAACAGCTCATCCTTACGCCCGGCTGCCGCCGAGGCGCGCGTCGTGTTGGTCAGGCAGAACATCGTACCGTTGCGAGTGAAGTTCTGCGTTTCTGTGCTGATCATTCGCTCAGCCAGCGCAGCATCCACGCGGTCGATCTCCTCGGTGATCTCCTTGAGCTCCTGCTCTGCGTATTTCTTGGTTTCTTTGAGTTCGCGTAGCTGATCCGCTAGCGCGAACAGTTCTTCAGATGCCATTGTTTTCTCCTCCTCTTAGTCGGTTTGGAACGGGTTTCTACCCGCCCGGTATTCATCGATCAGAATTCTTGCCAGATCGGCTTTGTCTCGTAGTGCCTGGAGCACTTTCTCGTCCACAGTTCCCGCGGCGACGAGATAGAGATAAGTGCATGGATTCCGCTGGCCGACGCGATGAATACGCGCCTTCGCCTGCTCGAAGTTGGACATGCTGTAATCCAGCGAGTAAAAAACCATGGTGTCTGCCGCTGTGAGCGTGATCCCCAATCCGGCCGTTGCGATCTGACCTACGAATACTGTCACGTCGGGATCCGTCTGAAACCGGCGTACCTGTTCGTCCCGATCCCTGATCTCGCCGGAGATGGCAGAATAGCCGATTCTCTTTTTCTCCAGCATCCGCCGGATCGCATCGATCTCGGGTAGAAACCGAGCAATGATCACGAGCTTCCTGTCGTCTTCTGCCGCGCTGTCCACGATGTCCGACAATGCCTTGAGTTTGGCATCGCTCACCGATACGGGCCGGTCGGAATCGTCTTGACACAGGAATCCGCCGGTCAGTTGGGAAAGTCGCAGCAGGCGGGTCAGCACGTTCGCCGCACTCACCTCTCCATCTTTCAGTGAGATAAAGCTGTCGCGTACCAACTCGCGGTACATGCCCTGCGCCTGCGACTCCAGTTCTAGGGTGCGTACGATCTCCGTCGTTTCCGGTAGGTCCAGGCACTCGGCTTTCGTCGCTCGGAACGCAATGCTGTGGATGCGGCGCGTGAGTTCCTTCGCCATACCCGTTTTCATTACCGGAACGTGCAGTCCGTATCCGGTCATATCGAAATAGCGGTTGCGGAAAGCATAGAAACTGTTACCGAATACCGTCGGATTCAGGAACTTGTACGGGCTGAAGATATCGATTGCCTTGTTGGTGATAATTGTTCCTGTTAGCAACATACGGTATCGCGACTTTGCGCCAAGTCGGTGCATGCACTTACTCGCCGCGATGTTGTGGGTCTTGATCTTGTGCCCTTCGTCGCACACAATTAGGTCTGCGTTCCACGCGGCGAGCTCGTCTTCCAGCCGCCATGCCGATTCGTAGTTGATCACTCCAACTATCAATCCGTTTGTCGATATTTGTCGAAGATTCTCGGATTTTCTCGATCCGGTTCCATTAAGAACAGCAAGCGAATACGGATAGTCCGCGAATTTCTGAAATTCCTCCTGCCAGACACCCAAGATCGACAGCGGCGCTACAATGAGCATCCTCTCAATCTTTTGATCCAGAAACAGCCGCCCCGCGACGGCAATGGTTGTCAGTGTTTTTCCGGTTCCCATTTCCATGAGCAGTGCCACGCCGCGACTTGGCGGCGGATTGCGCCCTGTCAGGCCAAACTGGCGACAGGCAAATTCATATGCCCGTTGCTGATGGTCATACGGATGCGCTTTAACCGGCATCCTTTTTACCATGTTTTGTTCCATCTATTCCTCTCCAAAATTCTTTCGCTTCAATAAGAGTCGTGAGCGCGTCAGTCGGTCGTTTTCACCCACAGGTTCATCGCCTCCCCGCTTCCCGCCGGGCCGTGCTCTGGGACGTTATCTTCGACTGCACGGGAGTATCTTTCATGTATTGACTGACGCGCCGTTATTCAGTTTTCAAGGTGCTGTGCTTGGCTTTCCTGTCGGCCAACCTCGCGGGCAGAGCATACAAAAAAAGCGCTTTTTTGACCCGGCAACGGCGCTGCCGCTTTTTGGCCAAAAAACGCCCATTTTTGAGCTCATTTCGGGGTAAGAGTGTAAGAAACCCGCATAACTATTGGATTTTTGAACCGGCAGCGGCGCTGCCGGTTTTAGCTCATATTTTTTTGAAAATCACCCGCTTTTTTAGATAAAACGCATAAAAATGCCTGTTGTAGGTTGCTTCATGCCCAAAATTAAAAAGAGCCCCGCGATTGGGGGCGACGGTGATTGTATACATCAATATCATGATTGATTTATTACGATGCACATGTATAATCAAGTTATGCACAGAAAGGAGTCCCATATGATTATCGATTACAAAACCACAGCATACTCGACCAGCGGTCGTGACGGTCATGTTCGAGTCGAAGGGAGTCCTATTGATTTTGATGTAGTTCGGCCCGTCAATTTGGGGCCAACCAAAAAAGAGGGTGTGAACCCTGAGCAATTATTCGCCGCCGGTTATGCTGCCTGCTTTGGCAGCGCCTTGCAGCACGTGATCCGTTTGCATAAGTTAACACTACCGCCTCCAGATGTGCAGGCCACCGTAGGCATTGGTCGCAACGACGCTGGTAGCTTCCAGCTGGAGGTCGATCTTGTCGCCATTATTGACACTGATGATGCTGCCCTGGCCGACAGCCTCACGCAGGAAGCACACTTCGTATGCCCTTACTCCCATGCCACACGCGGAAACATAACAGTCAACGTTTCAGGTCGGCCGCGTTAAACCTCATATGCAAATGCAAAGAAGCGCCGGAGAAAACCTCCAGCGCTTCTTTTGATTCACTAGTTTGGTTGATTACTTTATGCGTCCACCAGATCAAAACACTCACCTCTGACTTCATTATTGCTTTTTACTCCTCTTTGCCGAGCGGTTGAATGCCTGCAGCACGAAGAAATTCATTGCATTCATAGATTGGGCTATGGGTCATGGACCCCAGCAACATCTGATACGCGACGTGTTCTTCAGTCAGATTGAAGTGGTATCCGGCTTTTCGAACCAAATCAAAGCAAAAAATCGGATGAAGTTTCAATCCAATGCAAAGCGCAACGACTCTGGGCAATCCGATCGATGGTGCTTCTGTGCTCTGATAGGAACGGATTGTGCGTGTTGCCAGTAGGCTACTCTCTGCGAGCTGTTCCTGGGTCACCCCTTTCCGTTTCATATGTGCTTCCAGCGTAGGACCAAAGGTAACCGGCAAACTCTTCATGACTCGGCTTACCTCTTGCATGGTCTTCGTAAATCGCTGTTCCTCAGATGCAGCTTCTGCAAACTGTACAGACTTGCCTCGGTCGCGAAGCATGCCATCAATCGCCCAGCGCGCTCTTTTCTGCACATCAAACCCAATACAACACTCCGCCGGGTGCGCTGTTGCGTATGCGGTCAGATGAAGGTTGCCATCTTCCGTCCGGCTGATGTACCGATTTTTGCGCAAGCAAAAGCGTTGGTCGACATATGCATATGCGCCGGTTGCCAAGGCATCCCGAAATTTGGAGTTCTGTGCGAATTCCTGCGTCGCATCCGGGTAGCTGATCTCAAATTGCGTCGGAGCGGTATATCCGAGTTCTGCATCCGGATAACCCAGCTCGATTAGTCGGATTCTTGCCAGTGAACGGGATACTTCAAAATGGTAGGAGAGCTTTTCCACGATGCGGTCCATGCGGTATTTCGGATCCAGCTTCTCCATACGCCGGATCCATTGGTCTGTCAGCATACGTGTCGACCACTCCGGCATGAGGATCCGCGGCGCAAGCGCGTTGGCCTGCCATTCCATGCGCTCCTGGGGCGTCCATTCACGGCTTCTACCCAGAGCGGATGATCTGCGGCAGGCGATCGATGTCAATTGTGGATCGTTCGCCTTCTGTAGCTGGTATGCTTGCCGGTGCAGCATCCAGTGAACGCATTCGTGTACGATGGTGTTGTTGTATACCCGGGGATCATACCTGCCGTCCGGTCTGTGGTTGACGAGTATCGTTCCACGCGCAACATTCAGGATGCGGTTCATACCGCCCGGCACATCCTGTACGGCTGTTGTGCTGTCTTCAAAAAAGATCTTCCCGAGCACCTCTCCATCCGTGTCGATGCAAGCATACTGCACGCTAAGGCCCAGCTTGCGTGCTATGGCCGAAGCCGGAATGGGGATCGCATTTCGGAGTGCGGCGGGATACAATTCTCTCAGTATTTTTGTTGCAGTAGCTTCCAGCTGCGCTTTGGGCAGATCGGGGATTAGTGTATCCGGTATGGCTTTCTCCGTCTGGTAGGTTGGCCAATTCGGACTAATGCACCGAATTCTGAGCTGCGAAAAACCATCCCGCATATCCAAATAGCAATCGACGACGTATGGTTTTTTACTCTGGCACCCCGACTCTTTGATCGTGCAATCGAAATACACGTTCGCGTAGACGATATCCCTCTCCGTATCGGTTACGACCACTTCCGTCAGAACGGCTCTGCTGAGTTCTATGTTTCGCAGTGCAACACGTCTCGCAAGCTCAGCATACAGCTGGTCCGAGAACCTTGAGCGGATCCAGGCAGCGAACGAAACACCTCCTACTGCCTCGTTTCTGTTTGTACATGCAGCACTCATCCGATTAACCCGCCCTCATTTCAACAAACCAGCGACCATCTTCGTCAAACAGGTAGGTATCCCGCGCACCGATGCGTATGGTATAACGGATCCCACAGCCGCCCGCTTTCAAGCTGGCAGCTCTGCATTTGTCTTTCACTTCATCGATATCGAATTTGCGGCCGTCCTCCAGCAGAATACCGAGTGGCTGTATCATGCCATCTCGGTGGATCTGAGCGAGGATGGAAACATATTCTTTTTTGATTTCTTGCATACCCTTGTCCTCATATCGCTTTAAAGTAGCCGATCGGATGGATCGTATGATCCTCTTTGGGGTTGATATGTTTGAGCGTCGGGTCGAATTCCACGACGGCACGGTAGATGGCGTAATGCCCGAATCGACGTCGAATGTCGTCCACGGCTCGCTCTAGCTGCTCCAGTTTCTCTCGCTCAGCCTCGTCTTCAAACAATTTCAGCTGTTTGGGCGTCGTTGCCGGAATCAGATCACAGCCGCGAATGCCAATACTGCGCAGCGGATTCTGCCAGCGATAACTCATGCGCAACAGTTCCATTGCGGTATCACATAATTCGCTTGCAAGGCATGTCGGTTCATCCAGTTTCATTTGCTTCTGATACCAAAACAACCCATTATCTCGCACACTGATCTGCACGGTCTTTGCTAAGAATCCATGATCGCGCATTCGTTCCGCGACGCTTTCCGCGAGCATGTAAAACACGATCTTTGCGTCGAGCTCATTCATCAGGTCACGTGGGGTGGTGGTGCTATTGCCGATCGACTTAATGATCGTCTCATCTCCAACCGCCATGACCGGCGAATTGTCTAAGCCGTTGGCAAACCAGTAGAGGATCATTCCCACCTTGCCAAACCATGCCTGTAATAGCTCCGGGTCTGTATTCGCAAGCTGGCCGATGGTTTCAATGCCGTGGTTATAGAGTTTTCGCGTTGTCGCGCGGCCTACATACAACAAATCGGACGCCGGTAGCGGCCAAACTTTATCACGGTAGTTGTCACGGGTCAAAACGCTGACAGCGTCCGGCTTCTTGAGGTCGGAGCCGAGCTTTGCGAACACCTTGTTGTAGGAAACGCCGACCGAGACGGTGATGCCAAGTTCACGCTTCACCCGCTCTCTGATCTCCTCGGCAATTACTGTGGAATCACCAAATAGATGTACACTGCCCGAAACATCCAACCAGCATTCGTCGAGCCCGAACGACTCCACCTGGTCCGTGTAGCTGTTATAAATCTGGCGCGCCAAGGCGGAGAATCGGAGATAGCGGTCATAGTGCGGTTTGATAATCACAAGCTGAGGGCACTTCTGTTTCGCCTGCCACAACGCTTCGCCGGTGGTCACGCCATACTTCTTCGCAATCTGGTTCTTGGCTAATATGATGCCATGACGCGCTTCCGCATCTCCGCCCACGGCGACGGGTTTATCTCTTATCGACGGGTCATACAGGCACTCGATACTGGCATAACAGGCATTCATGTCTACATGTAAGATCGATCTATCCAACGGTTTCTCCTCCCTTCGGTACCGTTAGTATAATCTTTGTTTTTGAGATTGTATAGTCGGAACATTTGTACTAATTTGAGATATTCTTCTTGCGTTCGGTATCCGCCCGTAGTACAATCGACACACAAGGAGGTGCTGCATGAAATGTATGAACACTTAGGAAGCCCCCTCGCCGCACTACGAAAAAGCTGTCAATTATCTCAGGCGGAGGTCGCCGAGCTTTTGACGCAGATGGGCATTCCGGTCACGAACCGTGCGATCAGCCATTGGGAACAAGAACGGGCTCAACCTTCCTCCACTCAATTTCTCGGCCTATGCGCTGTCTATCGGGTGCGGGATGTATTATCTGTTTTTGGCGAGTACAGACTTCCCCTGCGCGACTTCGAATTGAACCGCGAAGGTCGAGCAAAAGTTGAAGAGTTCGCCGATATTCTTGTCGCAAGCGGCAGATTTCGCGTTCAAGCCAACGTTGTTCCGTTTGTTCAGCGTTCTATGCCAGTGTATGATCTGCCTGCCTCCGCCGGTACCGGCGTCTTTCTTGATAGTAGCGAATATGAGATGGTATCGGTCGGATCCGAAGTCCCGATCAACGCCAATTTCGGAGTACGGGTCTCCGGCGATAGCATGGAACCGTCCTATCATGATCAACAAGTTGTCTGGGTTCAGCAACAACCAACACTGATGGATGGAGAGATTGGCATCTTCGTTCTCAACGGTCAAGCGTACATTAAGCAATGGCAATCCTCATCGAAGGGCACGAGCCTGATCTCGTTGAACCCGGCATACTCTCCGATTCCGATCCATAAGTCAGATGAGCTGCGTACGTTTGGGAAAGTATTATCCTGAAAAGGAGCATGGTCGAAATGATAAAAGAATCCTGCGTGGAACGTCCTGTGCTCACGCAAAAAGAGCGGGAAGTGCTAAGCTTCATCCGCGAATATTGGAAGAAGTATCAGTTGTATCCGAGCTTTCGAGAGATCGGAGCTGGGATTGGGTTGCGGTCGGCATCTTCTGTTAATCGATATATCCATTCACTGACGGAAAAGGGAGAGATTCTACCTCACAAAGGAAAGATGCGCTGTTTGGTGTTAAAAGAGCAGTAACGAGCAACCATCCGATATCCTGTCGTACCGACTGACACCCGAATAAATAGGTTCGCCCCAAAATGCGGGGCGAACCACAACAGAATCCGCAAATCTAAATCACTTGGTTCAACAATATCTGTTTATACGTAACACTTGGGTACTTGTCGCCTGCACAGTTTAAGAGAGCCCGTACCTTATAAAATCTGTCCGACTTTCTGTTGACAATCCAGTGCTTGAGCGTCGGTCAAACTCTACAACTGCGCGGTAGATAGCGTAATGCCCGAATCGACGCCTGATATCGTCTACAACACGCTCCAGCAACTACAGCATAAGTCTTTCGCAACTTCGGGATATACTTTCATTTGTTAACCGCATAGCATCTTTACAAACCGGAATTAGTGCTTGACCGTGGTTTGAATCTACGTTCTTAGGTGCTTTGTAGGTTTATGTAGATTCTCTAAAAATTATGTCTTAGTTGTAGACTTTTTACTATCCATGATGTATTATACGTAATGTTGACAAATAAGCGTTGTACAACATAGCGAATGAGAAGATCGGATATATCCGACAGTAGTGGAACGCGTATAGAACCGTTGGGTTTCATATGAATCGTTCTATAGAAATTCGGCTGTCTTTCGTAGCTAGATATCATGGGCATCAGGTTCTACTTAACGCCTGCGGTGTATACAGAATACAGAGATATCTTCCGATCTATAGCGACGGAGTACGCTTCTCCGCTGGATAGGCTGGTTTTTATATTAGTGAAACACCTATACATTCATCAATTTCTACTCAACATCAAATGCGGCAGCGGATCTGCTCGTTTTGGCGTATTATCAGACATCCCTTTTTTCGACAATATTTCCCGAAGTCAAGCAACTATGGAACTATCATTAGAGGGATAAGCTTATCCCTCTAATGATTACAAGCACGCTTAAAGAGCAATTTTACTTGTATACGACGAATGAGAGAATAAACGAAATTGGTTACGTGCTGACTAGCATTGTTTCACAACAGACATAAAAATCGTAACGGCAGCGATAGCGAGGCTTAAACCAAAGGCAAACAAAACCAACACATAACCCTTTGGATTGTTTATACACCAGTTGATACTTTAGGCTCGGGAGAGTTTGTGTTCATTCAGGATCGAGCGGGTTACAATTTGCGTTATGCAATTGATCCAGTGATGTTGATATCGAATCCAGATGGTACCTATCACGAGATATGTGGATGATTTGAGTAAACAACATTCCATGAAATCTTAGTTATACGTTATTAGCTGGAGATCGTATTTTTTAAAGAGTATCGAAATGAGGAGAAGTGAATGTATGGAAACAGATAAACCTCTTATCTCCATTTTGATGGCGATTTACGAGCCACGCCTAGACTGGTTGCGTGAGCAACTGGAGTCTCTGAACTTGCAAACTTATCCTAATTTAAAACTTATCATTCGCGATGATTGTTCTCCTACGGTGTCTTTTAAAACAATAATCCAGCTTGCTAAAGAATGTATAACCTCGTTTCCATTTACAATATCTCGCAACGAAAAAAACCTTGGTTCCAACGGCGCTTTCGAAAGACTGACTGAGGAAGCAGCAGGTGAGTATGTTGCATACTGTGATCAAGACGATATTTGGCTTCCCGAAAAGCTGGATGTATTATATGAAGCCATCGTTAAAAGCGAAGCGCTTCTAGTATGTAGTGATATGCACATCATAGACGAAAATGGCAAACGGGTTGCCGATAGTATCACTAAGGTTCGTCGGCACCACATCTTCAAAAGTGGTGAAGGACTTGCTCAGGGACTGCTGTTTTCCAATTTTGCTACTGGTTGTACTATGTTAATTAAAACAAATGTAGCGAAAGCTGCTATACCGTTTTGTCCGTATATGGTGCATGACCATTGGCTCGCTCTGTTTTGCGCAGAACAAGGGAAACTAATTTCCTTATCCAGAAATCTTGTTATGTATCGGATACACAGCTCAAATCAAACGTCAATGATGGCTGGGGTATATGACAAGAATAGCTACCTTCAGATACGCATAGTACAATTTTCGAGTCGTATGCGCTGGTTAAAAGATCACTTTCAGTGTTCTCCGAACGTCAGAGAAACCATTGCAGGAGGCATTGAATGGTTGGAAGCAAGAAGAAGCAATATGGAACGCCACGGCGGGGCAGAAGTAATATGGAAATATCGATCTTACTCCATTTTTACTTCGTTGTTTGAAATTGTTGCCACTTATTTTCCAGAAAAACTTTTTATGTCCTTTATTGCAATGATACGGAAAAACGTATTATAGAATAGCATTACGAGAAAGTAGGTGTTACAATGAAAGGCATTATTCTTGCAGGCGGTGCGGGGACGCGTCTTTACCCTTTGACTATGATCACCAGCAAGCAGCTCTTGCCGGTGTATGACAAGCCAATGATTTTTTATCCCTTATCGACTCTGATGTTGGCGGACATCAAAGACGTGCTGATCATCTCAACGCCGACGGATCTGCCGAATTTTGAGCGTTTGCTGGGCGATGGCAGCCAGTTTGGCATGCATCTGTCCTACAAGGTTCAACCTTCGCCGGACGGTCTGGCGCAGGCCTTCATTCTGGGAGAAGAGTTTATTGCGGGCGACTGCTGCGCGATGGTGCTTGGAGACAACCTGTTCTACGGCAACGGATTTAAAACGCTGCTGCGCTCGGCCACCAACAACACGGCAAAAGGGCTGGCGACGATTTTCGGATATTATGTGAATGATCCGGAGCGCTTTGGCGTGCTGGAGATGAATGAAAAAGGGCAGGTTCTCTCGGTCGAAGAAAAGCCGAAGCAGCCCAAATCAAACTACGCCATCACCGGCTTGTACTTCTATGACAATCGCGTAGTTGAGCTGGCAAAACAGGTGAAGCCTTCGGCGCGCGGCGAGCTGGAAATCACCGCGCTGAATGATATTTACTTACAGGAAGGACTGCTGCACGCCGAGATACTCGGTCGCGGCTTTGCCTGGCTGGATACCGGCACTGTCGACTCCCTGCTCGAGGCTGCGGACTTCATTCGTATGGTCGAAAAGCGGCAAGGCATCAAGATTTCCGCGCCGGAAGAGATCGCCTACCGAAACGGCTGGATCGATACCGAGGCGCTTCTGGATGCGGCAAAGAGATATGGAAAGTCCGCTTACGGGGCGCATTTAACGCGCGTCGCGGAAGATAAAATTCGGTATTAAGGGCGGTGTAGCATTTTGGAAATCATTCAAACGGAATTGCCGGACGTAAAAATTTTCGTTCCGCGCGTCTTTGGCGACAACCGGGGTTGGTTTATGGAGAGCTGGAGCAATCGCGACATGGAGCAAGCCGGCCTCTCCTTCGCTTTTTTGCAGGATAACCACTCGTTCTCGGCGCAAAAGGGAACGCTGCGCGGCCTACACTTTCAGAAGAATCCTTTTGCGCAGGCGAAGCTCGTGCGCTGCGCGCGCGGGGCGATATTGGACGTTGCAGTCGATATCCGGCATGGCTCGCCCTACTTCGGAAAATGGGCGACGGTCGAACTCTCGGCGGAAAACAAGCAGCAACTCTTGATTCCGCGCGGGTTTGCGCACGGCTTTTTGACGCTGACAGACGACGTGGAAATCCTTTATAAAGCGGATCAATACTATTCGCCTGAGGCGGATCGCAGCATTGCGTGGAACGATCCTGCAATCGGCATCGCGTGGGGAATTGCCTCCCCCATTCTCTCGCTCAAAGATCAAAACGCCCCTCTGCTTGCAGAAAGTGACGCGAACTTTGTTTATGGAGGAACTGTATGAAGATACTCGTAACCGGCGGCGCCGGGTTCATCGGCGGAAATTTCGTGCATTATGAACTGGATCACCACCCGGAAGACAGCATCGTTTGTCTGGATGCGCTCACCTATGCCGGCAACATGGAAACCCTCAGGGAAGCGCTGAAGAATCCGAAGTTCTCCTTTGTGCAGGGCAATATTGCAGATCGTGACGCCGTCTACGCTCTCTTTGAACAGGATAAGCCGGACGTGGTTGTAAATTTCGCCGCGGAGAGCCACGTTGACCGCTCGATCGAAAACCCCGGCCTGTTCTTGCAGACCAACATCGCCGGTACGGGCGTGCTGCTCGACGCCTGCCGCAAATACGGCATTGGCCGCTTTCATCAGGTATCGACGGACGAAGTCTATGGCGATCTGCCGCTTGAGCGCACGGACTTGTTCTTCACGGAAGAAACTCCGCTGCACACCAGCAGTCCGTATTCGGCCTCCAAGGCTTCGGCCGACCTGCTCACGTTGGCCTATTTTAGAACCTTCAAACTGCCGGTGACGCTCTCCCGCTGCTCCAACAACTACGGGCCATATCACTTTCCGGAAAAGCTGATTCCGCTCATGATCATTAACGCTCTCGCGGACAAAGAATTGCCGGTCTACGGTAAGGGCGAAAATGTGCGCGACTGGCTCTATGTAGAGGATCATTGTTCCGCAATCGATCTGATCATCCGCGGCGGCCGCGTTGGCGAGGTGTATAACATTGGCGGTCATAACGAACGCACCAATCTAGAAGTCGTAAAGACGATTCTCCGCGCGCTGAACAAGCCGGAGAGTCTGATTCGTTACGTCACCGACCGTCCGGGACACGACCTGCGTTATGCGATCGATGCTTCGAAAATCGAGCAAGAACTTGGTTGGAAACCGCAAACTATGTTTGACACAGGCATACAAGGTACTATACAATGGTATCTAAACAATTCAGTTTGGTGGCGCAATGTTTTGGACGGCTCGTATCGGGCTTATTATGATCGGATGTATAAATATCGTTAATTTCACAAGAAGAAGGCGAGGAAAACTCCTTTGAAAATACTCGTGACTGGCGCATATGGCCAGCTGGGACATGATATTCTGTTGAATCTTGCCGCGCGCGGAATCGATGGAATACCCGCAGACATCGCAGAGTTTGACATTACGCAAACCGCCGCGACGGAGCAATTCATCGCCGCGCATCAACCGGACGCCGTGATTCACTGTGCGGCTTACACCGCCGTAGACAAGGCGGAAGACGACGTGGAGCTTTGCCGGCTGATCAACGTGACCGGAACGGAAAACATTGCGCACGCTTGTCAAAAAATCAACGCAAAAATGGTTTATATCAGCACCGATTATGTGTTTCCCGGAACGGGCGATACCATGTATGAAACGGATGCGCAGACTGCACCAGTGAATACATACGGCAAGACGAAGCTGGCCGGCGAATTTGCCGTTAGGCAGCTGCTCAAGCGTTATTTTATCGTGCGCACCTCCTGGGCGTTTGGGAAGAACGGCAAAAACTTCGTAAAATCGATTCTTCGCTTGGGCATGGAGCAAGATGAAGTGAACGTTGTCTGTGATCAAGTTGGATCGCCAACCTATACCGTCGATCTCGCCCGTCTGTTGGTGGATATGGCTCTTTCGGAGCGATATGGTGTATATCACGCCACGAACGAGGGCTTTTGCAGTTGGGCAGAATTTGCAAAAACGATACTTCAGAAGGCGGGGCTATCCGCTCGCGTGAACTTCGTAACGACCGAACAGTATCCGACGCGCGCGCGACGGCCGTTCAACTCTAGGTTGAGCAAGGAAAATCTGATCAACGCTGGATTTCAGCCGCTGCCAACATGGGAAGATGCACTGGAACGATTTTTGGCTGAGATTGCTGGAGAATGACTTTCCACATACCTGATAACCGCTGTAACAGCTATAACAGCGAATCATACTTTGGAGTTCCTCGTAAAATCAATATTCTGAAGCAGATGGGAAAGTATACCTGAGACGTCGCACCGTTTTCGTGTGGTTATCCGTAACGAAGCATAGCCGAGTTAGTAAATAGTACCATCGTTCAACAACGTATGATACCCTTAAATATCGCAGTTAGGAGACACTATGAGTAAAGTTTTAGTCACCGGAGCAAACGGGTATATTGGACGATACGTTGTTTGCGAGTTAATTCAAAGAGGGCATGAAGTAATCGCTTCTGATATTAACTTAAGTGATATCGATAACAGAGCAATTCCAAACAGTACCCCTATTTTTTCCGGAGACCCCGATATTTTTCAACAACTTAGCTCTCCAGATATTTGTATCCATATGGCTTGGCGAGATGGATTTGTCCACAACTCTGAAGCTCACATGAGAGACTTATCAAAGCACGTTGAGTTTCTGGAAAACATGATAAAAGGCGGGCTGAAATCAGTTTCTGTCATGGGCACTATGCATGAGGTGGGCTATTGGGAAGGAGCTATAGACGAAAACACGCCTTGTAATCCGCAAACTCAATATGGCATCTCGAAAAACGCTATGCGGCAGAGCCTGATGTTGACAGCCGAAAAATTCAATATACCGATTCATTGGTTAAGAGCATTTTATATCGTAAGTAAAGACTTAAGAGGAAGCAATATCTTTTCGAAGATCGTCAATGCCGCTGCTGAAGGCAAAACAACTTTCCCATTTACAACTGGGAGAAACAAATTCGACTTCATTGATTTGGAGGATCTGGCTAGGCTAATCACGATTGCAAGTACCCAAACGCAAGTGAGTGGGATTATCAATGTTTGCACGGGAGAGCCAGAATCATTGGCGAGCCGGGTCGAACGATTCATTCGCGAGCTAGGACTGGAAATCAAGCTAGAATACGGAGCCTATCCCGATAGAGCCTATGATAGTCCCGGCATTTGGGGAGATCCCAGTCGAATTCAAGATATCCTCGCAAATGAGAAATGTAGAGAAGGCAAGTACACTACTCTTTGATTTTTGCAGAATGACAAAGTTTCGTAGTGTGTAGCAAAAGAGACCATCGATAAAACAAGAATTATTGGAGCATGCAGGATGGCTACGTTGTCGGAGAACCCGAAAAGAATAGGACTGTACTTCTTTTATGATGCTCAAGGTATTGTAGATGAGTACAATATTTATCTGTTATCGGACTTAAAACAGAATATTCAAAAATTGTATGTTGTTGTAAACGGCTTTATCACAGAAGAAGGGCGCGCTAAATTCGAAACTGTAGCCGATGAAATCGTCGTACGCGAGAATTCCGGTTATGATGTTTGGGCCTATAAAGTAGGAATCGAGCATATCGGCTGGGATACTCTCACGGAGTATGACGAGCTCGTTATGTTGAATTTTACCAATTTCGGTCCTGTATATCCGCTCAGCGAAATGTTCGATGTTATGTCAAGAAGAGACGTAGATTTTTGGGGTGTTGTCATGCGATATGGTACCCCTCATGATCCATATCAAATGTGTAAGTATAAATATATTCCGGATCATATTTCAACCAGTTTTATGGTAATCCGCGGTTGTATGCTGTACAGCGCCGACTTTCGAAATTACTGGGAACATATGCCCATGATTCATAGTTATGATGAGTCCGTATGTTTGCATGAAGCAGTTTTCACAGAGGATTTTAAGCAACTTGGATATATCTGTGACAACTATATCGATGCAGATGATCTCAAGGATAAGTGGGACTATGTTCTTATGCTGTTTCCATACGAGTTGATCAAGAATAGACGATGTCCCATCTTCAAGAGGAAAACGTTCTATAATAATTACGAAGAGTTTTTTATGTCGTGTTGTGGAAACCCGGCATATGATCTATATGAGTACCTAAGAAATGAAACCAGTTACAAAGTTGACATGCTGTGGGAAAATCTACTTCGAACAACCAACATGTGGGATTTGAAGCTTAGAATGCAGCTCCAGTACATTCTACCGGATCATTTTGTTGAAAAAGAACCTAGTAAGTCCAAATTAGCACTCGCGATGCATATTTACTATGAGCAAAGCATAGACAAATGTTTTGTTTATGCTCAAAATATGCCTGTTGACACCGATATTTATATCAGCACTGATACAAGCGAAAAAGCCGAGAAAATTAGAAGTGCGTTTGCCGGAGTTAATTGCGGAAACTTGCTAGTAGTAGTAATTACAAATCGCGGCAGAGATGTTTCCGCTTTATTGACCGGGTTGGCTCCATATCTGGCAGGGTATGAGTATGTCTGCTTTATGCACGATAAAAAAGGGGTTCATACCAAGCCCTATATTATTGGTGAGAGTTTTGAATACAAATGCTTTGAAAATAATATGGGCAGTAAAGAGTTGGTAAAGAACATCATCTCCACGTTTCAGGAGAACCCGAGACTGGGCATTCTTGCACCGCCACCCCCAAATCACAGCAATTACTACTATACAGTTGGCTATGAATGGGGCCAAAACTATGAGAACACAGTGTTGTTAGCAAAAGAGCTTGGCATACATGTTCAAATTGAAAAATCAAAACCTCCTGTAGCTCCTTTGGGAACAATGTTCTGGTTTAGACCACAGGCACTTACAGTTTTGTTTGATCGGAAATATGAATATTCGGATTTTCCCGAAGAGCCAATACGTGAAACTGACGGAACGATGCTTCACGCGATTGAGAGACTCTACCCTTTTGCTGCGCAAGAAGTAGGGTATTATAGTGCTTGGGTTCTTTCCACTATGTTCGCAAAATTCGAAACAACAAATCTTTACTATATGCTTTATGACTTGCACAAAGCATTCACTTGGAACAACGGGATTTGTGGTCGAAACAACATGCTCTATTTAATTGGTAGTCTATACGGGAAGCAAAAATCTACGGATCAAGAACCGAATCCCTACACGAATTTGCGTGATGCTCCAAAAGGTTGGGTGCGACTGAAAATCTTTGCAAAAAGAATACTCACCGCGAAACAATATCATCGCATGGTGAAACTCAGAAACTCATTTCGAAATTTATTGAGACATTAAGTCTTTTCGAAAGGATAGCGTATATGAAAGAGTGTCCTACAGTAAGCATTATTCTATCTAACTTCAATTGCGGAGCATACATTGGCAAGACATTAAGCAGCCTAATTGCGCAAACATATACGGATTGGGAAGCTGAGATTGTTGATGATGGCTCCACTGATAATTCACGAGACATTATTTCCCAATATGCCAAAAAGGACCCTCGGATCAAGCCGCACTTCCTTATAAAGAACCAAGGTATGTGTTCAGGCTTTAACACGGCTCTGGAGCATGCTACAGGTAAGTACTTTGCTAGAATTGATTCGGATGACTTTTGGGAACCGGAAAAACTATCGCTTCAAGTTGAATATATGGATAAACATCCAAAGTGTGGCGTATGTTTCACTTGGGTCCGAGTAATAGACGAATCCGAGAATACTGTACCGTCATACTTATGCGAAGAGCGCGATAAAGTTTATAATTCAAATAATCGCAGCCAGGCTCAATGGCTTAGAACTTTCTTTTTTTGCGGATGCAAGGTCTGTCATCCGTCCGCTTTAATCCGCAGAGAAGCGATTGAGAAGGTTGGCGTTTATAATTATATTTACAAACAGATTCAAGATTATGACCTTTGGATACGAATCGTTAAAAACTATGACATCTATGTTATCACAAAGAAACTAGTCAACTATCGATGGTTTCTGAACGAACGTTCAAATGCTAGCGCGCACAATAAAGATGTCGCCACCAGAGGCCTACTAGAAGCATATTTGGTTTTCATGAAATTTAACGACGGTGTCTCGGATGAGTTGTTTTATGAAGCCTTCCGCGAAGACTTCCTTTATAAAAATGCCAAATCACACGACGAAATACGTTGTGAAAGAGCTTTGATCATGTACTACAAATCCTATCTCGGTAACACGGGTAGGATCATTGGCCTTCAAATGCTGGATGCACTTTTTAACGATCTCAGCACGAAATGCATACTTGAGAACAAGTATAATATTACAACAAAAACCTACGCAGAGATGACAACGCAGCCTGTATTCTATGACAGTGCATGTTTTGGGGCCTCTATGAATACAGGGTTAATTGATTCGATATCCTCAAAAGAGCTAATTAAGAAAAAGCTCAGCACACATAAAATGCTGTATCATACTTTGAAGTTTTTCTACCAGCCATTGAAATGGTTTAAGAGAATTCTATTGAGGAATTGACCTGCTTTTGAGGAGATCGACCCGAAACGAAAAATATCCGAAAACAAATAACGGATGAAGACGTCTAAACGATCCATCTCAGCGTCTTCGTTTTTTACTCAGAACTGGTGCTTCTATATCGTAAGTTTATCGGGAGTTCTGGGATTCGCGATAGAAATTCAACCGCAAAACAAAAAAATAGTCCGGATGCTTTTAAAAGGCTATTATCGTCTCGAGCTACATGAATGAAAGACGCTTTGGTGACGAGTGAACCGGGTTTCAAAACCTAAATTGATCTGCCCCCGTTTTATAGTTCAGAAGCAATGTTAGTAGATGGAACGGTTGAGGTGTCCCCCAAAGAGTAGTCCACTTTGAATTAGAAAGAATCGATGTTTTGAGGTGTCCCCCAAAGAGTAGTCCAGCTTGAATGAGAAAAAATCGATGTTTAAACGGCCTCAGAGCCCGATTTCTGGGCAAATTCAGCCGGTGTCAAGTATGTTAGTGCACTGTGCGGACGGAACTCGTTGTAGTCCCTTCGCCAATGCTCTATTTTGTCTCTGGCATCCTCCAGAGACATAAACCAGTTCATGTTTAGGCATTCATCCCGGAAACTGCCGTTGAAGGATTCGATGTGCGGGTTGTCTGTCGGCGTACCGGGTCGGGAATAATCGAGCGTGACCTTATTGAAGTACGCCCAAGCGTCCAGCGCTCGTGAGATGAACTCAGGCCCGTTATCGACTTTGATCCGTTGAGGCAGCCCGCGGGCTGCCTTGATTTTTTCCAGTTCCTCGCAGACCTGTTCGCCCTTGATCGATTTGTCCACATAGATGGCTAAGCTTTCCCGGCTGAACGTGTCCAGCACCGTCAGCGTCCGGAATCGCTTCCCATTGTACAATTGATCCGATACGAAGTCCATACACCAACATTCGTTCACTGCCGACACCAGCCCCTTCTCAGGAGCCCTTGAAACGCTGATTTTCTTTCGGCTTGATGGCTTTCTCAGGTTCAGTCCTTCCTGCCTGTAGAGCCTGTAAACCCGCTTATAGTTGATTTTCCATCCTTCACGCAGCAACAAGACATGGATCCTTCGGTATCCATATCGCTTCCTCACAGAGGCGATTTCCCTGATTCTCATTCGTAAAAAGGCCTGCTCGTCGCGGGTTGGCTGCCTCCGATGCCATTCCCGGTTGATCCGCAATACCGTACAGCTTCTGCGTTCGCTCGCTTGAAAGCGTTCCTGCAGATACCGCACCGCTTGCCGCTTCTCGGCAGGCCTTAAATTTTTTTGTCAGTACATCCTGCAGCATCAGCTTATCCAGACTCAGATCAGCCACCAGTTTCTTCAGCTTTGCGTTCTCTTCTTCCAGCTGCCGAAGCCTCTTCATGTCGCTTGGCAGCATTCCGCCGTACTTGCTCTTCCACCGGTAAAACGTCTGTTCTGATATCCCGAGCTTCCGGCATACCTCCGATATCGGCGCGCCCAGTTCGGCTTGCTTTAACGCAAACGCGATCTGCTCCTCTGTGTAATTACTCTTCTTCATTCCTTCGTCCACTCCTTTTTTTCATTTTACTATTTTTCTCTCTTTTTGAGTGGACTACTTTTTCGGGGAGCAGGTCAAGCTAAATCAAAAGGCCAAATAGTACCGGTTCTTGAGAGAAAAAACCGAATTGACGGCGAACCTGCGTTGGTGTATATGACCTGCTCCCACAAAAAGTAG
>DLGD01000004.1 GCA_002482505.1 Christensenella sp. UBA7703
TCGCATTCGCGAGCCTCGTTTTGCGTACAAAAAAAGAAATGCCGAAGCATCTCTTAAAATATACTTTCCAAACTTTTCTACTGAGAAGATTCAGTCTTGTATTGGGGAAAGTTCTTTTGCTTACTTTTCTTTTAAGAAAAGTAAGAGAGGTTCTGTTCTTACTACTTTTCTTTTAAGAAAAGTAAGAATCTATCTCGTATTCCGTTAAACTGTTCTCCGATGGGCTTGGCGAGAGTCAGATCGGCGACCATCGCATCGAGTTCCGATAGCGTGACCCATTTTGCGTCTGCTGTTTCGCCTTTTTGAAGGCGGATTTCGTTGAGCGCAACATCGCGCCGCAATAAGTAGTGATCGACAAACGAATCTTTTGTGCGCTCGGTGCCGATCAGGCGCAGTTCCGCTTCGGTCGCGACAATGCCCGTCTCTTCAACCAGCTCCCGCACGGCAGCACGAAGGCTGGTCTCCCCAGTTTGCGCAGAGCCGCCGGTGTTCTCCCAATGATCGGGATAACTTTCCTTGACGGGATCACGCAGGGTTAAAAGAATGTTCCCGTGAGAATCAACCGTCCAGATCGAAACGACGACGTGAAATTCACCCGGCTGACAGGGCCTGCCGCGCTTACGCGTGTGAAAGAGCGGATTACGCTCCGCATCATATAAGTCCCAATATTCCATCCGAATCCCTTCTGCGTTGAGGCTGACCCCAAAACTTACATGAACAGCACGAGTCCGATCGGCAGAAAGATTGCAAGGATAAAATCCAGAACCTTGATCTTCGTGACTTTCAGAAGATTCAGCCCGATGGCGAGAATCAGCAGCGAACCCACACAGGTCATCTCCGCAACGGCGGCATCGCTGAGCACGGGGGCAAGGACCTGCGCCAATACCGTGATTGCGCCCTGATAGAGAAACAGCGGTATTGCGGAGAGCAGTACGCCCGCGCCGAGGGTGCTCGCGAATACGATCGCGCTCACGCCGTCCAGAATGCTCTTGGTAAAGAGCACTTCGTGATTGCCGGTAAGCCCGCTGTTGAGCGAACCCACAACCGCCATTGCACCGACACAGTATAAGAGCGTTGTGGTGATAAATGCCTCACTGAACTTTGAGCCGTTGTCCGTCTTGGACGCAAGTTTGTGCTCCAGCCCGCCGACAAAGCGGTTAAACCTGCCGTCAAAGTCGAGAATCATGCCGATGGCACCGCCGATGACAATTGAGATGGTCGCAATCAATGCATTTTGTCCTTTTAGCATGCCGCTGACGCCGATGTAGATCACCACAAGGCCGAGACCTTGCATAATGCCGCCGGAAACGCGTTCCGGGATTCCTTTTTTGAGCAACAACCCAAGTGCGCCGCCTACGAGAATCGCTGCGGCATTGACGATGGTTCCAAGCATGGGGAGAGGTATCCTTTCCGTATTACGCCAAGAAGCATAACAATTCATCATTGAAAGATATTTTGTATGATTATACGCCTTTTCACGAAAAAAAGAAACGCAACAAAGCAATTGTATCAAAGAAGATCCATCGTAAGCCGCAGTACTTATAAAACGGGATGGTGCGCACGCAAGAAACGGACGAACCGGCAAAGTTGCCTCTCGGGGCGGTGTTGTTGAGCCAAGAAAAAGGCCACCCGCAAGCGAGTGGCATAGGTGTGACGCTAGAGTTGCTGTTACCGCCGGAGCAGCAGCGCCGCAACGCAGAGGCTGCTTGCAAGCAGCTGGATGATCGCGAAGCGGTAGCCGACCTGTGTATCCGACCAACCCATGTTTTTACGCGCGTGGTCGTGCAACGGGGTGCGGACGGACTTGAGGAAGCCCTTGATCTTCGTGAGGCGGATGAACAGCAGCTTAAACAGCCCGATTCCGCCATCGAGAATGATGACCAGAACGATGGGGATAAAATACAGCATGTTATAGGTTTTCAGCGCCATGATGCCGAGGAAGATACCGATCATGCGCGAACCTGCGTCGCCCATGATGATTTGACTCGGCGAAGCATTGAACGCAAGATATGCAAGCAGCGACGCGATGAAGATGAAACACATCTGCGCAAGATCGCCGGAGTTGCCCATCAGCAGGAATACCGCGGCAAACGTTGCCAGAGAAACGATAGAGACGCTGCCAAGCAGACCGTCCACTCCGTCCGTACAGTTGGTGAAGTTGATCGCGATCCAGAGTACAAACGTTGCGACCAGCAGGAACACCCATTTGGGCAGCACCAGCGTCCAGCCAAAGAGCGCAAGATTGTGCGAATCGTTAAACGCAAGATAGGTCGTGGCTGCGCCAAGGCAGATTGCGAGATCAAGCAGGCCTTTTTTCAGTTCGCTCCAGGAAGCAGAACTGCGATCGTCCAGATAGCCGGAGAGCATCTCCAGAAGGAACAGCGCGCAATAGATCACATATTCCCAGCGGAACGGAACAAACACAAGGAACACCAACACACAGCAAACGCTGAAGATTAGCCCCGCTCCGCGCGGCTTACCCTTGGCAACTTCACCGTTGACGGCGTATTTTCTACCCTGATCCTTGGGCAGGCGCGCGATGCCGATTTTGATCGCGAAAAAGGTGAGCACAAACGCGATAAGGACGCTGACAAGCGCCCAGGAAAGATCGTAAGAAACCGGAAATAACGTGTAGAGCATGCATTTTTTCTCCAAACAAGAATAGCAACAGTATACGCTTTTCGACGGCGAAGTGCAATTCTTTCGCGGTTTTGCGATCGATGCACCGCGCGTAACAACGCAACAGCGCCGCCCTGGAAGGCGGCGCGCAGAAACACGGTTCTTGATTTAGGCGGCCTTTTTGCTGACCGCGTCAAACTCTTTTTGAATCTCCTCGCTGGGCTTTTTCGTGAGCAACGAGACCACGATGATTACGATGCAGGAGAAGAGGAACGCGGGGAGCAGTTCATAGATGCCCCAAATACCGCCGAGCTTGCTGATAAAAAAGTTCCAGATGAACACCATACCGCCGCCGGCGACCATGCCCGCGATGGCGCCCGCATAGGTCGTGCGCTTCCAGAACAGCGAGAAGAGCATCAGCGGGCCAAACGTCGCGCCAAAGCCGGCCCAGGCGAAGTCCACAATGGTGAAGATGACCTGGTTTTTACCCGTCGCCACAAAGATGGCAAACACGGTGATCAGCACGAGCACGATGCGGGAGACCCACATGGTCTCTTTTTCGGAAGCGTTCTTGCGGATCAGTCCCTGCCAAACATTCTTGGAGACGGCGGAGGCGGAGATCAGCAGATAGGAATCCGAGGAACTGATTGCCGCGGCGAGGATGCCCGCGCAGACAAGGCCGGCCAGCAGCGGCGGCAGGAGTTTTGTGCTCATCAGGATGAAGATGTTTTCCGTGTTGCCGGAGCCGTAGACCATGTATGCATCCGAATACAGCACGCGCCCGATGAGGCCGATTGCAACCGCTGTCGCCAGCGAGATGACCACCCAAACGGTCGCAATCCGGCGGGAACTCTTGAGCTCATGCTCGGAGCGGATGCCCATGAAGCGCAGCAGCACCTGCGGCATGCCGAAGTAGCCAAGGCCCCATGCCATCGCGGAGGCGATTGCAAAGCCTGTGTATTTACTCGCCTCGCCGAAGAGCGCGGCGCCGTTTGCCGCCTCGCCCGTCGGGTTTGCGGAGGTGATAAGGCTCAGGAACCCGGGGATGCCTTTCGCGTTCTCGATTACGGTAGAAAGCCCGCCTGCCGCGCCGATGCCGAGGACGACGACCAGCACGAGTGCGAGGATCATCACAACCGCCTGCATGAAGTCCGACGTGCTCTCCGCAAGGAACCCGCCGAGGAACGTATACGTCAGCACAAACAGCGCGGCGACGATGACCATCGTGTTATAGGAAGCGCCAAAGAGCTGGCTAAAGAGCTTGCCGCAGGCCATCAGGCAGCTGCCTGCATAGGGTGTGAAGAACACGATGATCATCACAGATGCGATGGTCATCAGCACGCGCTTGTTTTCGTGAAACCTGCGGGAGAAGAAATCCGGAATCGTGATCGCGTCCACCGCGACGCTGTAGCGCCTCAAGCGCTTGCTCACGATCAACCAGTTGAGATAGGTGCCGATGGCAAGACCGATCGCCGTCCAGCCCGCGCTGGCAAGCCCGCTCCAGTACGCAAGCCCCGGCAGGCCCATCAGCAGCCAGCCGGACATATCCGAAGCCTCCGCGCTGAACGCGGAAACCCACGGGCCCAGCGTGCGCCCGCCGAGAAAATAGGACTCGGTGTCTTTGTTGGCGCGCTTTGCGAAAACCACGCCGATGGCGATGACCACGAGCATATACGCCACGATGGCGATCAGGTGCTGTACTTGATCTGCTAGCATGTGTAAGAAATCCCCCAATGTGATTTTGTGCAAAATAGAATAAAAATACAGAAATTTGTGTGTATTATACGACGGCGCGTTGCATATGCGCAAGAAAAAAGCGTAATCCGCGCGAAAAAGAGCAATTGGATGGATCGAATTTATGATTGCCGCAAAACGTGTATAATGAGAGCAACCGAACCAGAAGAGAAGAATGAGGAAACGACGTATGCGTTGGTGGATGATCGTGCTCTTGGTGTTGATTGTGCTCGTTGTGATTGTGTGGATTGTTTCCGCGAACACGACCGTGTTACAGTGCTGGCTGATCCGTTTGATCTGCTCCGGCAACGCGGGCGTGAAGCCGAATGACTATGACGCGGTGCTCTCGTCCATCGATACACTTGCGGAGGATATCTCCTACAACAGCGCGTTTGACAACGGCGTTCTGGACATCTATGCCGCAAAAGGAAATTCGCCCAAACCTTTGATCGTCTATGCGCACGGGGGTTATTACGTTGGCGACGACAAGCGGGATTTTGCATACTATTGCCAGACGCTGGCGAGCAAGGGCTATGTGGTTGCGAACATGAACTACCAGCTCGCTCCCGAGGGGCGGTACCCCACGCAGATGTTGCAAGTCAACGAGGCGATTGACTTTTTGCTTTCGCACGCGGAGGACTACCGCATCGACACGCAAAAAATCTTCATCGGCGGGGATAGCGCGGGCGCGCACCTGAGCTCACAGATGGGGTTATACTACACCAATCCCGCGTTTCAGGCGCGCATCGGCGGCGAACCCGCGATCACGAAAAATCAACTCAAGGGCGTAATTCTGCATTGCGGGTATTACAACATCGACACCCTGCGCGCAACGGGCTTCCCGCTGATTGCGGATTCCGTTTGGATGATGACGGGAGAGAAGCATTATGAGGGAACCGAGGCGGCGAGGAGTATGAATACCGTCGCGTGGATCACGCCGGATTATCCGGATACGTTCATCGACTGCGGGGACAAGGATTCGTTCCTTTCGCAGGCGCAGGAGATGATTGCCGCGCTGGAGGGGCAGGGCGTGGAGGTTGTGAGCTTTTTGCCAGCGACGACGAAATTCCCGCTGATGCATGAGTTTCAGGTGCGGCTGGATATGGCGGAGGCGGTGGAGGCAATGGAGCGGTTGGCGGGGTTTTTGGGGGAGAAAAGTAAGTAATAATTGGTGTGGATGAAATAAGCGCGTCGGGAGGTAGAGGGTGCGCCTTGGTTTTAGTAGGAGATTAACGACTTTATTTGACCTTATTATTGTTGAAAATTGTTTTTGAAACAGATAGAATAGATTTTAGACCAATTAAAATGGTAATAAGAAGGTGCAGCAGATATGAAGATCGAAATCTTACTTCATAATGAGACTGGCTTGTCCTTAACAAAAGAAGATTTGAAGAAAAAGGTAATCACTTCGCTAAAATCTTGTTTTGAAATCGTAACTGATAAGCATCTTGAGTTTCAATCAGAGAATAATGGCAGTATTAAAGTTTCATACATTATCAGCCAATACGAAATAAGTACAAACGGAATAGAAAGTGCTTTGTGCTATCTAACTCTCGAATCAGAGCAAGAAGGTATGAGGGGTGCTAAATCGCTTGATAGAGCATATGCACTTTTACAACAGGGAGTGAATACGGGCTCAGATAAGTTTCTAACAATCACAATCTTAGACGAAAGATCAAAGTACTATGCAACAAAAGCATATCCGTTCTTCTGTGATTTTGAAACAAAATTAAGATGTTTGATACTGAAACTACTTACGAAATCCTTCGGGGTACTTTGGGCGCAGAAAACACTAACGCCAGATTTGGAGGCAAAACTAAAAGAACGGTTAAAGGGTGCGGATTATCGAAAACTCGCTAAAGAAGCTATATATGAAATGGATTTCTATATGTTAGGGACTTATTTATTTTATAAGACTCGAATTGTAGAACCGGAAGAAATAGTAGATAATCTACTGAATGAAGAGAATTTATCAAAACTCTCAATATCGGAAATTCAAGGGATTATTGCGCAAGCAAAGCCAAAGTCTCTGTGGGAAAGATACTTCTCAAATGACGTATCTATGCCGGACCTTGAAAGGAAACTATCTGATATTAGAACCAGTCGGAATAAAATCGCTCATAATAAAAGGTATGAACTAAGAAATTATAGTAACGACAAATTATTGCTTAATGAATTTTGCAAGCAAATCGATATTGCAATTGAGAAAGTTGAAGTTAAGCCGATTGATTATGATGAGGCAGCAGATTCAGTCCAGAGCTTTATAGCACTTGATTTCCCTGCCATCAGAGGCTTTGCGGATGCCTTAAGAACGATTTCTGAGTTGACTGTTCCGATTAACAAGTCAATAAATATAAGCATGCAAAGACTTGCTCTAGTTATGCAAGGTTATGATAGCAAAGTAAGTGAAGTGTGCGCGGGACTAAGTAAAACATTAAAATATTTCGCGCAAGTAACATCTGACATTTATAATAAATCTGATAGTTTGTCAGAACAATTAGACGAATCTACTAAAGCAGAAAGCGTCTCTAAGGATGTGCCCAACGAAAGCGAAATCGAAGAATCAGAAAACGATGACCAAACATGAAGTACAGATAAAGATTATAAGTCCCCTCACTCCACGCACCGTAGACCCCACCGCCACCACCACTGATGTATAATACCCTTGTCGGCGCGCACAAATGCGAAAAAATCCCCGCGCCGGACACGGAGCAAAATCAAAGATGAAACCCCAGAATAAGAAAGACCTCATCGCCGCCTACAAGCAGCGCGCGCAGATTGGCGGCATCTACGCCGTGACCAACACGCAAACGGGGAAATCCCTCGTGCTGGCGAGCGCCGACATCGGCGGCATCCGCAAGCGCTACGAATTCTCTGTTCTCACGGGCGGCTGCTTCCACCCGAAGCTCCAGCAGGACGCAAACCAGTTCGGCAGCGGCGCGTTTTCTTTTGCGGTGCTGGAGGAGATGGAAAAAAAGGCAACCCAAACCGACCGGGAGTTTATGGACGATCTGGAGGTTCTGCTGTCTCTCTGGCTTGAGAAATATGATCCCGCAACGCTGTATTGATGCAGACGAAGGCACGCGATTTTGCGTGTCTTTTTTGTTGCGGCAAATCTTTCTTTTTTCTCGCGAACGTGCTAGCATGGTGCGCAGCGGGCGAAGGATTCCCCGCCCAAGGAGAAATTCATGGAAGAACCCATCAAGATCGAGCGTAACGCGCTGGATATCCTCGAAACAATTGTGAGCCTCCTCTGCCTCGTCGGCGTGGTGGTTTATCTCATCCTCGCCTGGGACACAATCCCCGCGAAAATCCCCGCGCACTATAACGCGGCGGGCGAGGTCAACCGCTGGGGCAGCAAGAGCGAGCTGATCGTGATGCCGATCATCAGTTGGCTGATGTTCGGGTTGATTACGCTGATCGAGCAATATCCGTCGGTTTGGAACACGGGTGTGCGCATCACGGATGAAAACCGCGCCGCGGTCTATCGCCTGCTGAAGAACCTGATCGCGGTGGTGAAGATGTTTACGCTGGCAATGTTTGGCAGCCTGACGGTGATCTCGTCGCTGAGCCTAAACCTGCCGGTGTGGTATATTCTGGCGTTTCTCGTGATTCTCTTTGGCACGATGGCATATTTCATCGTGCGGCTGTCGCGCCTTAGAAGCGAATCCCCCATGGAATCCTAAACACAGGGCGTGTCCGGAGCGGATGCGCCCTTTTGATTTGATGCGTGTGGTCATGCGGGCGCGCTCCACAAAGCGTTGACGCGCGGGCGTGAATAATAATACAATGATACCAAGCGAAAACCGCCGGATTGTGCGGCGGATGGATCGTTTAAATGTGAAAACAGTACGGGCAAAACGCCCGAATACAAGGAGAACACGGATGAACCACCAGACCGATATCGAAATTGCACAGTTCGCTCAACCATTGCCGATTCTGGAGATTGCCCGCGCGCTGGAGATCGACGAGCGGTTTGTGGAGCAATATGGCCGCAACAAGGCAAAGATCGACTACAATCTGCTCAAAGAGCTCGACGGTAAACCCGACGGCAAGCTGATTCTTGTGACTGCGATCTCGCCAACCCCGGCGGGCGAGGGCAAGACGACCACGACGGTTGGCCTTGCGGATGGGCTGAGGAAGATCGGCAAACGTGCGGTGGTCGCCCTGCGGGAACCGTCGCTTGGCCCCGTGTTCGGCATGAAGGGCGGCGCGGCCGGTGGCGGGCACGCGCAGGTTGTGCCGATGGAGGACATCAACCTGCATTTTACGGGAGATTTTCACGCAATCGGCGCGGCGAACAACCTGCTCGCGGCGATGCTGGATAACCACATCTATCAGGGCAACGCGCTGGGCATCGATCCGCGCAGAATCACCTGGAAGCGCTGCGTGGACATGAACGACCGCCAGCTTCGCTTCGTGGTGGATGGACTCGGCGGACGGGTCAACGGCACCCCGCGCGAGGATGGCTACGACATCACGGTTGCGAGCGAGGTCATGGCGGTGCTGTGCCTTGCTTCGGATATCACGGATCTCAAGGCGCGCCTTGGTCGCATCATCGTCGGCTATACGTATGATGAAAAACCAGTCACGGCGGGTGACCTGAAGGCGGAGGGCGCGATGGCGGCGCTTCTCAAGGACGCGCTCAAGCCGAATCTCGTGCAGACGCTGGAACACACGCCCGCGTTTGTGCACGGGGGTCCCTTTGCCAACATTGCCCACGGCTGCAACTCGCTGACCGCGACGCGCCTTGCGCTCAAGCTTGGCGACTATGCGGTGACCGAGGCGGGCTTTGGCGCGGACCTCGGTGCGGAGAAGTTCATCGACATCAAGTGCCGCATGTCGGGGCTCAAGCCCGCTGCCGTGGTCGTGGTTGCGACCGTGCGCGCGCTGAAACACCACGGCGGCTCGCCCAAGGATCAACTCACGACGGAGAATCTCGACGCGCTGGAAAAAGGCCTGCCAAACCTGCTCCAGCATGTGGACAATATTCAGAATGTATTCGGATTACCATGCGTGGTGGCGATCAACGCGTTCCCGACCGATACCGCGGCCGAACTTGCGCTGGTGGAGGAAAAATGCCGCGTACAGAACGTTCCCGTTGCGCTCTCGGAAGTCTGGGCAAAGGGCGGCGAAGGCGGGCGCGCGCTGGCGGAGGCGGTCTGCCGCATTGCAGAAGGTGAAAACCACTTTGCGCAGAGTTATTCGTTGGAGCTACCCATCGAGCAAAAGATCGAGGCGATCGTCAAGCGCGTCTATCGCGGAGAGGGCGTCACCTTTAGCCCCGAGGCGAAGAAACAGGCAAAGCAGCTTACCGACCTCGGCTTTGGTAACCTGCCTGTCTGCATGGCGAAGACGCAGTATTCGTTCTCGGACAATGCTGCGCTGCTCGGCGCGCCGCGCGGTTTCACGCTCAACGTGCGCCAGCTCAAGGTCAGCGCGGGCGCGGGTTTCATCGTCGCGCTCACGGGGGATATCATGACCATGCCGGGTCTGCCGAAATCACCCGCGGCGGAGCGCATCGACGTGGACGAAACCGGCAGGATCAGCGGACTGTTTTAAGCAAACAGCGGAGGGGGAAACACAATGGCAACGCTGCTTCGGGGTGCGGAGGTCGTCTCCGCACTGAATGAAAGAATCCAATCGGAGGTTGCCGCGCTGAAAAAACGCGGGGTTGTGCCAACGCTTGCGATTCTCCGCGTCGGAGAAAAGCCGGACGACCTTGCCTATGAGCGCGGCGCGAACAAGCGCGCGGAAACGGTGGGTATCGCAATCCGCCAGATCGTGCTTCCGGAGACGGTTTCGCAGGAGGCGCTGCTGACCGAGATTGCACAGATCAACGCGGACGATTCCATCCACGGCTGCCTGATGCTCCGCCCGCTGCCCAAGCACATTGACGGCCTGCGCGCGCGGGAAGCTCTGCTGCCGGAAAAGGATATAGACGGCATTACACAAGGGTCTCTTGCGGGTGTGTTTTCGGGAACAAAGCGCGGATTTCCGCCGTGTACCGCCAAGGCATGCATGGAGATACTGGCGTATTACAACATCGATCCCGCGGGCAAAAACGCCGTGGTGATTGGAAGGTCCCTCGTGATCGGCAAACCCGTCGCGATGATGCTGCTGCAAAAGAACGCAACCGTGACCATCTGTCACACAAAAACGAAGGATATGCCGTCGGAGACCAAACGGGCTGAGATTTTAATCGTCGCCGCCGGAAAACCCGGTGTGGTCGGTGCGGAATACGTCTCCCCCGGTCAGACGGTGCTCGACGTTGGCATTAACTTTAACGAAGAAGGAAAGATGACAGGAGACGTGGACTTTTCTGCCGTGGAGCCGATCGTCGGCGCGATCACGCCCGTGCCCGGCGGGGTCGGTACCGTCACCACCTCCGTGCTCATGGCGCACGTTGTGGAGGCGGCAAGGCGCGCGATAGAGAGGTAATCTCATGAAGCAAAGCAGAAAACTGAGTTTTTTGTTTACGGTGATCGTCTATGTCCTGGCGCTCGCGGTGGGCTTGTTTGTATACACGCGGGTGCGCGGCGGCGTGTTGTTTCGCGTGTTTGCGGCGGATGTTGCCGCGACGGTGTTTCTCTTTCTCGTGAGTTTGCCGCTGGAGAATGCCTCGGTGTACGATCCGTACTGGTCGGTCGCGCCCGTCATCATTCTGCCGCTCGCGATGCGTGACTTCGGCGTTTGGAACGCGGGGACAATCGCGCTGTTATGCTGCGTGGCCTATTGGGGCATTCGCCTGAGTGCCAACTGGGCGTATACCTTTCGGGGGTATGACCATCAGGATTGGCGCTATACCATGCTGCGGGAGAAATCCGGCGCGCTTTTTCCGCTGGTGAGCTTGTTTGGCATCATGCTCTTTCCGACACTGGTGGTGTTTCTTTGCCTGCTGCCCGCGCTGCACTATATCCAGTTTGGCGGAGTGAATCTCTTCACGCTGCTCGGTTTTGCGCTGTGCGTGAGCGCGGCGACGCTGCAACTGATTGCGGATGTGCAGCTGCACCGCTTTCAGCAAAAGGCGGTAAACCGCGGACAAATCATCCGCAGCGGGGTCTGGCGGCATGCGCGCCACCCGAACTATTTGGGTGAAATTCTGATGTGGTGGGGCGTGTTTGCGGTGCTGGTCTCTGTGCGCCCTGGTCTTTGGCTGCTGGGGCTTGGAGCATTGACCAACACACTGATGTTTCTCTTCATCAGCATCCCGATGGCGGAAACCCGCATGGCGGGGTATAAAGAAGGGTTTGACCGCTATGTGAAGGAGACGAACCGACTGCTGCCGATTGCGCTCAAACACGAGAAGGTATAGTGTCTTTGGTGGCAGAAGGCAGGTGCGCTTTGGAGATCAAGCAGATTTGCGAGGATAAGAAACAGGTTCTGGAGTTACTATTGCTGGCGGACGAACAGGAGTCGATGATCGATCGCTATCTCGATCGCGGAGAACTCTTTGCGCTGTATGATAACGGCTTGAAGAGCGTTTGCGTGGTGACGCGAGAGAGCGAAACCGAATGCGAACTCAAAAACATCGCCACATACGAAGCGTGGCACGGCAAAGGGTATGGCAGCAAGCTCCTGCATCACGTTTTTACATACTATCGCGGGAAATGCCAGACCATGACCGTCGGAACAGGGGACAGCCCGTGGATTTTGCGCTTTTATGAAAAGAACGGATTTCAAATTTTCCACAGGGTAAAGAATTTCTTCACCGACAACTATGACCATCCAATGTTTGACAACGGGGTGCAATTGGTGGATATGGTGTATTTGAGAAGGCCCTTATAGTCGGAGAGCCACTCTGTAAAAACGAATACTACAAACAAAAAACCGTCCAATCGCTTGGGCGGTTTTTCGCGAGATAGGAACAACATGGAGTTCGACTTTGGGGTTACTCCTGTTCTGCGTGGAAGAAAATTAATCAGTGACGACCTCATACGGCCAGTCGATCATGCCGCCGAAATCCACCACGTTGGTATAGCCGATGGCGAGAAGCTTCTTTGCCGCCTGTGCACTGCGGTTGCCGCTGCGGCAGTAGACGAGAATCTCCGCGTCAAGGTCGGGCAGTAAATCCGGCTGCTGATCCAAGATCGTCTCGTTGGGGACAAGGATTGCGCCTGCAATATGCCCCGCGTCAAATTCTTCCTTCGTGCGCACGTCGAGGATCACAATCTCGTCTCCGCTGTCCATGCGTTCTTTTGCGTCCGCTGCGGTGATCTTTTTATACTCCGCCGTCGGCGCGGGGGAAGGCGTTGGTTCCATCTTTGCCGCGGGCGCCGCGCAGGCGGAGAGCGTCAGCGCAGAAAGCGCGAGGAGAAAGAATTGACCGAGTTTTTTCATAATAGGTACACTCCTTGAAAAGAATAAAACGTCGTCAGGCCAGCGTGATTGCGCCCATCGGGCAATAGCGAACGCACTTGCCGCACTTGATGCATTTGTCCATATCCGCGGTTGGCGCGCTGAAGCGAATCTGTGAAAGCGCCTCGACGGGGCAAACCCGAACGGAAGGGCAGGGGTGGTTTTCCGGGCAACGGTTGCGGTTTACGCGGATGATCGCATCCGCGCCGACAGGCTGTTTCTGCTCCGGCTCACCGCCGAACATCTGGTTCCAAATACTGTTACTCAAGCAAATACCTCACAACGATTGATTCAACTTATTTACTTTAGAGTAAAGCTTTTCGAGTCAATCAACCGTAACCAAGTCACGAAAAGGCCCGCTTTCTTGCACGAAAGCACGAAATTTGGTATGATTTGCCTATATTCCGCACGTGATATGCCTGTTGCAATCCGGCGGTTAGGGCAGGTGAATTTCGGCTTGGAAAAGAGATTCTTTCGGTTGACCCCGACGCAAATCCGGAGCCAAATGCAGCACGGGCAGTTGACCAAGATGTTTTTTGCTGGCATGATTTGCAGCGTCGCTGGCGCAATCGGTATGGGTGTGTGCGGCTATTTCGTCGTGATGGCGACCCTGATCGTCGCGGCGCTTTCCATGCTCCTCTCCGCGTGGCTCAAGCTAAGCGGCAAGATTTCGGAGGAGACCGCAGGGATTATTCCGATGGCGATCCTTTGCTTTGTGTATACGCCTGCCGCTTGGTTTACGTTCGATGGCTTGATGGGAGGCGCGCCGTATCAGGCGATTTTGCTGATCACGATGATCCTGCTTTCCTATTACGGGAAACCGCAGCGGTTGCTGCTCTTGCTCTACATGTCGTTGCTAGCCATACTGCTGATCGTGTGGTTTGCATCCTTTGGCGGAAATCCGCCATACCGGTTTATCTGGGGCACGCTGGTTACGTTCCTGCTTGCAATCGTGCTGACGATTGTCTTTTTGCAAAAATCAAAACAGCACCATCTGCAGATCAATGAAAATCTGCTCGATCAGTCCAACCGTGATGCTGTGACCCAGCTCTTCAACCGCAGAGCGATCGACGGTATCCTCGAGCGGGAGGAGGCGCGTTTTCAAACCGGCGGGGAAGATTATATCGTCATCATGCTGGATGTCGACGAGTTTAAGCGAATCAACGACAGCTTTGGCCATACCATCGGGGATTCGGTGCTCCGGAGCGTTGCAGAGCGGCTTTCCGGCGCGATTCGGGAGCAGGATTTTGCCGCGCGTTATGGCGGGGACGAGTTTTTGATCGTGCTTTCGGTCAACGGAAAAGAGAACGCAAACAGCATCTATGAACGGATCACCGCGAATGTTTGCAGAATCAGCGGCTATGCGTTTGAGGTGCTCGTCAGCGCGGGCGGCGCCCGGCGGCGGGAGTGCGAGTCTCTTGCTGCGCTCATCGCGCTTGCGGATCAAAGGATGTATGAGATGAAGCGAACCCGCGCAGGCGCAGCGAAACGCAGCGATCAGGTGCCGATGGCAGATTTGCCGCACGAAGGCGAACCGGCCCAGGCAGATAAACCGCGCGATGAGTAATATTTCGATATCGTGGGGGCCAGGGTATGACAATCGAATCGTTTTGGCAGCAGTTTCTGGAGCAAACGGGCAGAGATGCGCAGACAAAGTATCTGGAATGCTTTCATTTTGACTTAAATGAGCGCTCTGCAACTGAACTGTTGGCGCTGGTTCTCTCCGGTAAGAAGCGGGCGACGGCGAGCAGCCTCTATGC
This sequence comes from Christensenella sp. UBA7703, assembly GCA_002482505.1. Classification (GTDB taxonomy): domain Bacteria; phylum Bacillota; class Clostridia; order Christensenellales; family CAG-138; genus UBA7703. The sequence continues at coordinate 14,472 of DLGD01000004.1, forward strand.
GTTCCCGCCCGGAGAAGCGCCAAAACCGGGCGATCTTTCCATCGTCACCGACTGGGTCGATAACCCGCGCTGCGTGATCGAGACCAAATCCGTTCAGGTGATTCCGTTTTGCGAGATGACGTTTGAAATTTGCTCCCGCGAGGGCGAGGACGAATGCCTCGAAACTTGGCAGGCGGGGCACAGGCGGTTTTTCTCCGAAGATGGCAAAGAGATAGGATACGAGTTTACAGAAGATATGCCCGTCATCTTCGAAGACTTCGAGGTCGTCTATCGGGTATAATGCGCAAGAAGAAAACGGCACGCAGAGAAAACTCTTGCGTGCCGTTTTTGCGTTATTCAGCGAATTATTCTTCCATCGCGGTTTGCGAGAGGGTGGTGTTTTGTTCGCCCTTTGCCAACAGTAAACCCGAAGCAGCGGCGGTCAGCGGCGCGGCGGCGACGAGGCCGAAGGAACCAACGATGGTATGGATCACCTCGGAGGCGACGTATTTGTAGTTGAAGACGTTGATCATCGGCGTGCCCTGCGCCATAAAGACCATCAACAGCGCAATATAACTGCCGGAATATGCCAGCAGCAGCGTGGTGGTCATCGTGCCCATTGCGGCTCTGCCGACGCGCATGCCACTCATCATCGCCTCGAAGCGGGAGAGATCGGGCCGCTTGGTGACGACCTCGTTCACGGCGGCGGCGATATCGACCGAAAGATCCATCATTGCGCCGCTGGAGCCGATGAAGATGCTTGCCATGAAGATCTGCGTGAGGTTGAGGTGCTCATAGCCGCTATAGAGCAGGCTTTCGGAAAACGACATCACCGCGCCGTGGATGTGAAACGCGTTTGTGCTCATAATCCCCAACGCGGCGGTGACCGCGAGGCCGGAGATTGCGCCGATGCACGAGGCAAGCGTGATGCGGTTGAAGCCGAATACAAGCGCGATGATCATGATGATCAGCCCAGTGGTGACCAGCGCGCCAACGAGAATCGGGTTTGCGCCGTTGAGGCTCAGCGGTACGAGAATCTTCCAGATGGATAGCACGGAGAGGATAAACGAAAGCACGGCGCGAAGGCCGGTCCAGCCCGCAAAGACGATCAACAATGCAAAAAACGCCAGCAAAAGCCAGATTTCACCGCTGATGCGATAGTGGTCAATCATGCTGACGGCGGCGACGGATCCGTCTTCCACGCTCACCAGCACAAGCGCGGTTTCGCCCGCCTTGTAGATTTTGTCCTGCTCAAACGAGCCGTTGAGCATGTTGCCTGCGCGGTGGGTTTCGCCTTTGTGGCTGCCGCCGAGGAGCTGCACGGTGCAGCTTTGCTCGCCGGAGCGGACAAGCCCCGTGTCCTTGATCGTGCTGTCGTCTGTGGAGACGATGTGCGCCGGGACGCGTTCCTCGCTTGCGAGCCTGCCTGCGCCGGCGTTCTCATAGCCGGTTGGCAGCAGGAGCAGCACCCCAATCAGCGCGAGGCAGATGACAGAAGAGAGCCAGTTTCGCTTTTTTGTCGCGGTTTTCGTCATTTTGTATTCCTCATATCCTACCGACATCTGTCGGACGTTTTTTGGTTTAGACGGCTTTGGCGCCCACCCGAGAGGGCGAGCGCCACAACTGTGTGTATGGTTTGAAGGCGTGGCTTGTTGAATTAGCCGATGCCAAGGAGTTGCGCCATCTTGTTATAGATATCGGTGTTGTCATATCCGCCGACGAACAGGTTTTCGCCAACGCCGTTGGCATAGACCGCGGCGGGCAGACCCGTGTGCGAATAGGAGCTGAAGTTGATGCCGGACTTGTTGTTCAGCAGGTGGGTGACGGTGACGGAGAAGGGCGTGTAGGTGCCATACTGCACATACTCTTCCTGCGTTTGCAGGGATTTGCCGTTCGCGTCGGTGCCAAAGCCGCCCTTAAGGGTCAGCTCATACGCCTTCTTGAGCTCGCCAACTTCGTAGTCGGTCAAGACCAGCGTCGTGCTTGCGGCTTTGTCCGCCTGATCCGGCATCACGAGGCCGAAGAGCGCGCTAACATCCGCCATCGCGTCTGCAAACGGGGCCTTGTTTTCTACATACTTGGCGACATAGTCCGCGTCATACTTGGCATAGGAGATCGTCTGGTAGTTGATGTTTTTAAGGTAGGTGTTGTAGTTGGTGCCCGCAAAGCCGATGGAGAGACCGCCGGTCTCGTGATCGCCGGTGACGAGGATCAGCGTTTCGTCGGCATGCTTGGCTGCAAAGTCGATTGCAACCTGCACCGCGTCAGCAAGCGCGAGGGTGTCGTGAATCGTGCTGCCCGCGTCGTTGGCGTGGCACGCCCAGTCGATCTTGCCGCCTTCGACCATCAGGAAGAAGCCCTTGTCGTTGTCGAGCATGGTCACGCCCTGCTGCACATAGTCCTTGAGCGCCCAGGCGGTGTCCGCACGGTCGATCTCATAGCTCATGGAGGCGCTGTCCGCGAGGTCTTCCGCAATCACGATAGCTTTGCCCGCGTCGGCTGTGAGTGCCTGCGCTTCGGCTTGGGTCTTGACGACCTTGTAGCCGGCGGTCGCTGCGAGTTCGTAGAGGTCGGTCTGCGGTTTGTCGCTGCTGTTGCCCGTAGGCTTGAGGAGCGCGCCGCCCGCGAAATAATCAAACCCGCTGTCTATCATCTCAAGTCCGATTTCGTAATAGTTATTGCGGCTCGCCTGATGCGCATAAAACGCGGCGGGGGTCGCGTGGTTGAGGTTCACAGTAGAGATGATGCCGATCTTGTAGTCCATCTGGCTCTTGAGTGATTCGGCAATCGTGGTATACGTCTTGTTCTTCGCTTCATTCATGTTCAACACACCGCTGTAGGTTTTGTGCCCGCTGGCGATCGAGGTCGCAGTGGAGGCGGAGTCCGGGCAGAACGAGGTGGAGTCGTAGGTCGTTGCGGAGCCCGCGACGGGGAATTTCATGAAGTTGAGCATCTCGTTGGTGGTCAGGATGGTGTCTTTGTCCGCGTTGATGCTAAGGTAAGCGGACGCGGTTTGGAATTGCGGATACGTCATGCCGTCGCCGATGAAAAGAAACACGTACTTCGGCGCGGTGAGGTTGTTTTCGCCCTCGGCGCGGACCGGTGTCGTCACGCCGGAGTTCGGCGCGGTTGCGGTCTCCGCGCTGGCGGCGGCAGCCCCGATCGGAATGGCGGCGAGCAACAGCATCGCGGCGAGCAGGATGGGGAGCAAGCGTTTGCGGTTCATAGAATAGTCTCCTCTCAAATAATCCCTTTTATGATTGATAGGAAGATTGTATCAGCGCAATGTTAAGCGCATGCTTGCGCTTGCGTAAAATGCTGATGAAGCCTGCTTTTTCAGAAAAAAGCACGGGTTTGCGATTATTCTTTGCTCAACTCAATAAGGGTGAAAGAATCGTAAAGACGGAAATAGTTTTATCAAAGAGCTCTTGCATTCCTTTTGATCCGGATTTGATCCCGTAGAAAGCTGGATTGATGCAAAATCGTTCAACATGCAATACGGAAATACGAAAAAAAGAAAGTGTGCAATTGGTACGATTGTTTAATTTGCAGGAGTGTCGTATACTGAATCGTTGAATTCTCCAGACAACAGTTGCAGGAGTATGTGTTATGTTACAGCTGATTGCGCTCGTCCTCATCTACGGCGTGATGATGTTCATCTGGACGTTTGTGTTTCTCAACCGCAGCCATGATAAGGTCAACCAATCATTTCTGCTCTTTTTGTCCAACATTCTTGTTTGGATGGTACTCAACAATCTTGCCGACTATGGCGACGCAACGACGATTACGCTTGCGACCAAGACGGTCTATTGGCTGAGCATGATGTATCTTTCCATCACGTTCCTTTTCTTTGTCTATCGCCTGCTCAGAAGAAAAATCGATTGGCTGTTTTTCGCGGCGCTGCTATTGAATACGATGACAGTCGTCGTGCGGTATCTCTATCCGATCGATTATGCAGACCCTACATTTTGGCGCTTGGCTGATCCGGTGGTTGCCCCGCTGATGTCGTTTTCCTTCAGCCTGCCTGCAATCTATGCGCTCTATCTCGTCCTGCGGCAGATCATCCTGACAAAGGAAAAGCGCCAGCGCAAGCAGCTCAACTTCATTCTCTATGGCATTGGACTGGCGCTGGTCATCAGCGTGTTTTCGGAGTATCTGCTGCCAGCCGTGTTTGGTGTTCATGAGAAGCTGTATTTGATGCATTTTGCAATCTCGGTGTTTGTTCTTGCAATCTTTGTCTCCATCATGCGCTTCCGCTTGCTCAATCTGCGCTCGGACTATATCTATCGCAATCTCTTTCTCAACGCGAGCGAGGGGATTCTCATCGTCAACCGTGCTGGGCGTGTCCTCAGCGCCAACCGGATCGCAAAGGAACTGCTGCATAATCCGGAGCTGGACGCAGGCGAAGCCGTCGCAAACTATATTGCCGAGTACCGCTATGATATGGATTATCACCAGCACGAAATCGAACTGCTGCAAGACGGGCAAAAGCGCTATCTTGCCATGACGCAGTATCCGATTGACGAATGGGAGAAAGATATTTCAAAATTGCTTGTTCTGACCGATTTGACGCAGGCACGGCAGATGCGGGAACGCGAGAAGGAACAGCTCCTCGAAAAAAGCAATATCGATCAGCTCACGGGGTTGTTCAGCCGGCAATATCTGCGCGATAAGTATCAGGTTGAGGGAAAGTGTGCCGTGCGCACCGCGCTGCTGTTCATCGATGTGGACGATTTTAAGAATATCAACGATACCTATGGGCATTTGATTGGCGACGTTGTGCTAAAGGAGCTTGCGGCCTGCATCAAGAACAACGTTCGGGTCGCAAATGACGCCGTCCGCTTTGGCGGGGATGAGTTTGTCATCGTGCTCGAGAACGTGAGCGCGGAGGAGGCATATCTCGTTGCGGAGCGCATCCGCTCCTGTGCGGGAGAGCTGGAGTTTTCCGGCCTAGGATTGGTGTTTCATATCACACTGAGCATCGGCCTGATCGAGGGGGCGGCCCCGCTCAACGAGCTGCTGGAGAAGGCGGATCACGCCATGTACACCTCCAAGAGTAAAGGAAAGAACAAGACGACGATCTTCTCGGAAGATTCTGCGGACGGCGCATTCCACATGAAACTGAACTGAAACACAAAAGGTTGCGCATTTTAGCGCAACCTTTTCGAGGCAGAAAGCGTAAAAATAATATATAGAAAACATATTAAACCTATTGACAAACTATTCTTGCGCCCGTATAATCCTCACTAATACGATTGGAAAGGAGGAACCACGCATGAACGAAAGTATCTGGCTGAGGCAGTCGCCCAAACACCGGGCGGGGTTCGCTGCCTTGGGTCGTATGGATCGAATGTGCCGCTGATCGATTTTTCGTTTCACTTGCGCCACTTGGCGCGAAAGAAGAAAAAGAAATCACACAACAGACAAGAAGAATGAAAGGGAAAAACCATCATGGCACAGAAACTCAAATTTGAAACCCTCCAACTGCACGTAGGACAAGAACAGCCCGATTCCGCGACGGACGCGCGTGCGGTTCCGATTTATGCAACCACTTCCTATGTGTTTAAAGATTCCGCGCAGGCGGCGGGGCGTTTTGCCCTCACCGAAGGCGGAAATATCTATACTCGCCTCATGAACCCGACAAGCGATGTGTTTGAGCAGCGGATTGCCGCGCTGGAAGGCGGCGTTGCGGCGCTTGCAACTGCGTCCGGCTCCGCCGCGATCACGTATGCCATTCTCAACATTGCCGGCAGCGGGGATCACATCGTCTCCTCCAAAACGCTCTACGGCGGCACATACAACCTTTTTGCCAATACGTTTAAGGATCTCGGTATCGAGACCACGTTTGTGGACGGGAGAGATCCGGAACAGTTCCGCGCGAGTATTTTGCCAAACACCAAGGCGCTGTATTTGGAGTCGCTTGGCAACCCCAACGCGGATGTGCTGGATCTCGAAGCGATTGCCGCTATTGCGCATGAAAACGGAATCCCTGTAATCATCGACAATACGTTCTCCACGCCGTTTTTATTCCGTCCGATCGAGCACGGCGCGGACATCGTCGTCCATTCGGCAACGAAGTTCCTTGGCGGCCACGGCACGGTCATCGGCGGCGTGATCATCGACGGCGGCAAGTTTGACTGGAAGCAGAACGACAAGTTCCCGGGGCTGAGCAAGCCGAATCCGTCCTATCACGGTATCGTCTTTGCCGATGCGGTGGGTGCCCCCGCCTATGTGGTGAAGATTCGCACCACGTTGCTGCGCGACACGGGCGCGTGCATTTCGCCCTTCAACTCCTTCCTGCTGCTCCAAGGGATCGAGACGCTGTCCCTCCGCGTGGAGCGGCATGTGTTCAATACGCTGAAGGTTGTGGAATATCTTGCCAAGCACCCGAAGGTGAAGAAGGTCAACCATCCTTCGCTCTCTGTCGGAAGGGAGAAGGAACTCTACGAGAAGTACTATCCAAACGGCGGCGCGTCGATCTTTACCTTTGAGCTCGACGGCACGCGGGAGCAGGCGCAGAAGTTTACCGAATCGCTGGAGCTCTTCTCGCTGCTGGCGAATGTTGCGGATGTCAAGTCGCTGGTGATCCATCCCGCGTCCACCACGCACTCGCAGCTGAGCGAGGAGGAGCTGGCGTTTGTGGGTATCCAGCCGACGACAATCCGGCTCTCCATCGGTACCGAGCACATCGACGACATCCTTGCCGATCTTGCGCAGGCGTTTGACCGGGTGTAAAACCAAATACGGATACGCAAACAGAATGCTCGAAAGAGTGTTCTGTTTTTTTCTATGAAAAGCATCGGTAGATATTTGGGAAATACGCTATAATACTCGCATGATTACCATCAAAGACCCGGATTTCAATATCCGGAAAATTGCCGAAAGCGGACAGTGCTTTCGCCTGAAACCCAACGAAAAAGGCGGTTATACACTGGTTGCCAAGGAGCGTGTGCTGCATCTTCGGGACACGGAAGACGGCTGCCAAATCGACTGCACTAAGGAGGAATTTGTCGCGCTCTGGCGGGACTATTTTGATCTGGACACGGACTATGCGGCAATCCGCGCGCAGGCGGACGAGAGTGACGTGTTTTTGCAGCGCGCGTGCGAATACGGAACGGGCATCCGCATGCTCCGGCAGGACCCCTGGGAGATGCTGGTAAGCTTCATCATCTCCCAGCGCAAGAATATCCCCGCGATCCAGTTTTGCATCGAGGCGCTTTGCTCGCGTTATGGGGAAGCGCTGGAGAGTGAAGAGGGAACGGTTTACGCGTTTCCTTCGCCAGAAAGGCTAGCTGGCTTGGAGGAGGCGCATTTTCTGGCTTGCTCATTGGGCTATCGCGCAAAATATGTGCTGTCTGCCGCGCGGATGGTGGCATCCGGCGCGCTGGATCTCGGCGCAATCGCACTTCTGGATGATGCGGCTCTGTTTGCCGCGCTGCTTGCGGTCTCCGGCGTGGGTGAAAAGGTTGCAAACTGTGTGATGCTCTTTGGTTATCACAGGCTTACGTGCTTTCCGCGCGATGTTTGGATCAACCGCGTCGAGGCGCGGGAATATGGCGGTGCGTTTCCGCTTGCCCTTTATCCGGAAACGGCCGGGGCCTTGCAGCAGTATATTTTCTACTATGCGCGAAGCGAAGCGTATACGGCGCAAATTGCGCAGAACATGGACGCAAAACATGGGAAAGTACCTTGACGCGGGCGAGTGCGTTTGATACTGTTTTGGTGTCGAATGACCGGTTTTGATGTGACCTGCGCGTTCGATCCTGTGCGTGCATCTTGTGTTTGAGACTGCCGCGCTTGGCTGTAGAAAGCCACCTCCGAATTTCTTCGGAGGTGGCTTTCATTTTGGGACACCGGTGAAAAAGTAAATTTGCTGAACGCAATGGAGCGCGCAACCGTGAAAAAATACTTTTTCACAATTGCGAAACCGCACAACGCATGTTGCGTTTGCAGGATTGCTATCAGAAAAATTCGAACCGCTTGTGAAAGAGAGCGATGACCGGATGAAAAATGGTAAAACAAGAAGAATTTGCAGGTTGCATTCAACAATAATGCAAAATATTCGTAAAAAATTAGGCATTTACTGTTCCAAACACGTGTGTTATGATATAAAAGACCAAATTTGGTACATATCTGTTTCACAAATGTTTCACGAAAGGCAGAAGTTATGGACGCAATTTTTCAAAACTTTTCCAATCTGACGTGGCAGCAGGTTGTCATGTGGGCCATCGGTGGCATCCTGATTTACCTCGCCATTAAGAAGGATATGGAGCCCTCGCTGCTCCTGCCGATGGGCTTTGGCGCGATCCTCGTCAACATCCCGATGTCCGGCGCAATCACGCAGATCATCGACGGTGTCAAAGAGATCGGCGTTCTCAACGTCCTCTTTGATGGCGGTATCGCAAACGAGCTCTTCCCGCTGCTGCTGTTCATCGGCATCGGCGCGATGATCGATTTTGAGCCGCTGCTCACCAACCCGAAGCTGATGCTCTTTGGCGCGGCTGCACAGTTCGGCATCTTCGCGACGCTTGTCGGCGCGTCCCTGCTTGGCTTCCCGCTCAAAGATGCGGCTTCCATCGCCATCATCGGTGCGGCAGATGGCCCGACCTCCATCTTTGTTGCCAACTATCTGCATTCGAACTTCCTAGGGCCGATCATCATTGCGGCCTACTCCTATATGGCGCTGGTGCCAATCGTCCAGCCGCCGATCATCAAGCTGCTCACCACGAAAAAAGAACGCAGAATCCGCATGGAATATACGGGCAGCAGCGTTTCCCAGGCGACGAAGATCCTCTTCCCGATCATCGTCACCGTCATCGCGGGCATCTTTGCGCCGCGCTCGGTTGCTCTGGTCGGCTTCCTGATGTTTGGTAACCTCATCCGCGAGTGCGGCGTGCTTGGTTCTCTGTCCGAAACCGCGCAGAAGGTGCTTGCAAACCTGATCACCCTCATGCTCGGCCTCACCGTTGCCGCCAACATGCAGGCCGCTTCGTTCCTCTCTCTCCAGACGTTGATGATTCTTGCCCTTGGCCTCGTGGCGTTCATCTTTGATACCGCGGGTGGCGTGGTCTTCGGCAAGGTTATGAACCTCTTCACCAAGAAGAAGGTCAACCCCATGATCGGCGCTGCCGGTATCTCCGCGTTCCCGATGGCATCCCGCGTGGTGCATAAATTGGGTCTGGCGGAAGACAAGACCAACCACCTGCTCATGCATGCGGCTGGCGCGAACGTTGCGGGACAGATTGCCTCCGTTATCGCGGGCGGTGTTCTGTTAAGCCTCATTGTGAAATAAGAGAAAGGAGATACTATCATGAATCTCGAAGCTGTTGCACCTCTTTCCGATACGATGGGTATTCTCGGCCTCGGCATGCTGGGCATCTTCATTGTCACGGCTGCGATCATTATTACCATTACGCTGCTCAACCTTTTAGCGAGCCCTTCTAAAAAAAGAAAGCGTTCCTAATGTTCGGAAGCGTTCCGGCGGCAATCCTACAAGATAGCCGTCGACACTCATACGACCACCGTACGGTGGATCAGTAAAAGGGAGATAGTACTATGGAAAACCTCATTCTGTACGGGTCTATACTCGTCGCCCTTCTGGCGTTTGCGTTCGCCGTTTGGCTCTACCTCTGGGTCAAGCGTCAACCCTGCGAGAACCAGAAGATCCTCAAGGCAACCGGTCTTATCCGCGCCGGCGCGCGCACCTTCCTGCGTAAGGAATATGGCGTTCTGGCAAGATTTGCCGGCGTTGCCGCCGTGCTCATCTTTGTGTTCCTTCCCAAGCCCATCTGGCAGGGTGAAATCATCCACAATGTGTGGATGGTCATCGCCTACATCTTCGGTACCCTCTTCTCCGCAATCGCGGGCAAGATCGGTCTGGAAGTTGCCACCATCGCCAACGGCCGCAGCGCAGAAGCCGCCAAGAAGGGCATCGCGCCCTCGTTCATGGCGGGATTCCGTGGCGGCGCCGTCATGGGTATGGCGGTTGTCGGCGCGAGCCTTCTGGGCGTAACGCTTGTCTACCTGATCACGCGTGATGCGACCACGGTCCTCGGCTTCAGCTTCGGCGCAAGCTCGCTGGCCCTGTTTGCAAAAGCGGGCGGCGGTATCTTCACGAAGACTGCCGACATCAGCGCGGACCTCGTTGGTAAAGTCGAACTCGGCATCCCCGAAGACGATCCCCGTAACCCCGCCGTCATCGCGGACAACGTTGGCGACAACGTTGGCGACGTCGCCGGCATGGGCGCGGACCTCTTCGATTCCAACGTTGCTTCCATGGCAGCAGCCCTCGTTATGGGTAGCGCGCTCGGCGGCAACAACGTAGACATGGTGTTTGTGTTTGCGGCGCTGGGTCTGCTGGCCTCCATCCTCGGCGTTATGACCGCGCGCATCGGCAAGAACGGCAACCCGACCAAGGCGCTGAACTCCAGCACCTACGTCACCACCGCCATCTATGCCGTGCTCACCGCCGGCGCAACCTACCTGCTCAACTACTCCTGGAGAATCTGGGGCGCTTGCATCGTCGGCCTTGCGGTTGGCGTGATCATCGGCCTCACCACGGACTACTTCACGGATGACTCCAAGAAGCCCGTCCACTTCGTGGCGCATGCCAGCAAATCCGGCCCGGCGTTCACGATTCTCTCCGGTATCTCTTATGGTCTGCTCTCCGTCTTCCCGGCCATGATCGGCATCGGCGTTGCGGCAGTCACCGCATACAAACTCTGCGAACCGCTTGGCGGCGTGGAATATGCCCTCTTCGGCATCTCCATGGCAGCCGTCGGCATGCTCTCCATCGTCGGCATGATCGTCAGCAACGACGCGTACGGTCCCATCGTGGACAACGCGCGTGGCCTTGCTGAAATGGGCGATCTTGGCGAAGAAGTCCTCGCCATCACCGACGAACTCGACTCCGCAGGCAACACCGTCAAGGCCGTTACCAAGGGCTTTGCAATCGCAGCCGCGGGTCTTACCGTTATCGCACTGCTCGGTGCGTTCATGAGCGAAGTCAACACCGCTGCTGCCGAACTCGGCGTTACCGGCATCCAGAACTTTGACATCATGAACCCGATGGTCTTCTTCGGCCTGCTCGTTGGCGCGGCGGTTCCCGCCGTGTTCTCTGCGATGCTCATGCTCGGCGTTGATCGCAACGCGCAGCGCATGGTTGGAGAAATCCACCGTCAGTTCAAGGAAATCGTCGGCCTCAAGGAAGGCAAAGAAGGCGTTGAGCCGGAATATGACAAGTGCATTGAGATCGCCACCGACGGCGCGCTCAAAGAACTCGTCCCCGCCGGCCTCATGGCGATCGTTGCGACCTTCGTCGTCGGCTTCATCGGCGGCGTTCAGGCCATCGGCGGCTTCCTCTGCGGCAACATCGTCTCCGGTCTGCTGTTCGCTCTGTTCATGAGCAACTCCGGCGGTCTCTGGGACAATGGCAAGAAGTATGTTGAGAGCGGCCACGAAGGCGGCAAGGGCAGCGACGCGCATAAAGCGGCAGTCGTTGGCGACACCGTCGGCGATCCGTTCAAAGACACGGCAGGCCCGTCCATCAACACGCAGATCACGGTTGTGTCCCTCGTGGCATCGCTGATGAGCACGCTGTTCCTGACCCTGCACCTGTTCTAAGAACAACTTCGACCCTGACTCTAGCGTAGCGTAAGAGGCAGCCCTGGCGGGTTGCCTCTTTTTTGCGCAGACGCCTGTTTTGCGCGCGCAACGAAACGATTCCCAAAATCGACAGGACGCTCTTCACAGAGCGTCCTTTTCGGGTCCATACGGCGGGGTCTTTTCATTTCTTGGGCGCGGAGTGCTTTTGAATCACACTCCAGAAATCTGTCACGAAAAAAGATAAATGATGTCTGCGCTGGGGGAGTTTGCCGTATGTTTCCCAACGATGTATATACTACCAGAGAATCGTGAACAAGGAATCAACGGCATGTTACGATTTTGAAACGGATTGTGACGGACTGTTTTCATAGCAGGAACCATTCTGAATCGTCAAAATTCCGTTTCCGTTTTGACCGATTTACAACAGAAAACGGCGCTGCTTGATTCAAAAAACAGCGCCGTTTGTGTATAGAATCGATTGTTTATCCTTCGTTTTCCGAAGGAACATACGCAAAGTTAACCGATTTGCCTTCCGCCGTCATGCCGGTAATCGTATTGCCGGTGATGGCATACCATTCCTTGGCGGCCTTCGGGAAGTCCGCAGCCTCGCTGCCTGTCAGCGCGGCGGGACGATCTACCCCAGTGAGTACGCCAAACACGCCGTCGGTGCCGGAGATTGAAACCTGATACAGCGTCGCTGTACCGTCCTCCGCGATGAAATAGAACTGTCCGACATAGCCAAACGCGGTGCGGTAGGTCTCCGCAAACACGTCCTCCTTGCCGTTGGTTGAGCCGACGGCGACAAGCGATTTGCCTTTGTCATACGTGCCCGTGAGTGAGGATTCCTTGTCTTCGGAATTTTTGTAGGCGACGGTATACTGGTTGCCCTGTTCGTTGTACGTTACGTCCTTTGCGCCCATCATCGCCAGCGCGGTGGCAACAGAGCTTTCGCCCAGGCCAAAATACAGCGCGGGCAGCAGATACAGGTCACTCATCGAAATGCCGAGGAAGGAGAAGGCGGACATCATCGTGTCCGGGTTGTTGCCGATTCCGTCCATCAGGCGGGTTAGCACATCTGACTTTGCCTCCATATACGCGCTATAGAAGGCGGATGCGGTGCCTCCGTCGGGCGCGCTCTGCTGCGCCTCTTCTGCGGCTCCTGCCTCGGCCTCTTCGCTTTTCTCTGCGCTTTCAACCGCTTGTTCGGCGACGCCCTGTGCGGCATCCTTCGCCTTTGCGCAGCCGGTAAACACGAAGGCAACCATCATGAGGGAAAGGGCAAGCGATAGAAGTTTTCTCATCTAGATGTTCCTCCAACTTTCATTATAATTTGATAGCAGTGTTCGCTTGGAAGCTTATTGCAACAGCAAAACGGCAGTCAAACGAGAACTGCTGTCATCAATAAATTGTATCACGCGTACACATAAATGAATAGTAGATGGAACACTTGATTGTGATATCGTTACAAAGCTGCAAACAGAAAAACAAGAGAATCAGAGAAGGTTGCCTTCAAACTGGCTTTTCGCAGGGTACAGACGGGTATGGTTGGCTCCCTTATGCCTGCGGCAGATTGTCCTGTATAACAACCCCGGCGAGAAGCTGGCCAAGCATCGCCGCCTGCTCGAGATTCACCTTTGCGCCGCGCAGTTCTCCGCCGCTGATAGAGATCCCCGAAAGTTCGCAATCGGAGAGATCCATGCCGGAAAACAGGGTTTGAAACAGTTCCGCGCGCGTGAGCAGACAGCGCGAAAACGCGGTTGTTGAGAGCGCACAGCTGGCAAACGATCCGCTGGTGAAGTCGCAGCTTGAGAATCGCACATGCCGAAGTTTGCTTGTGGAAAAATTTGCATAACACGCGATGCAACGTTCGAACACCGCATCGAGCAGGAAGGATTCCGCGAGCGAAATGCCCAGCAATTTACAGTCGGAAAGTTTCGTCCGCTGGAACGTGCCCTTTTGCATCTGCACATTAGAGACGTCGCATTGTTCCAGCGCGCAATCGATGAACGCCGCGCGGGGCAGCGAGCAGCCTGAGAGGCGGCAGCCGACAAAGCGGCAGGAACGAAACGTCAGCCCCGGGTATTCCCCGCCTTCGAGCGCGAGGTTTTCAAAGAGAACGTCTTCGATGTCCTCCTCTTCTTCACACGCGTGAAAAAACAACGCCTCAATATCATCGCATGGCGTCAAGTGGTTCCAGATGGTACTTTGCTTTTGTGAATCCTGTTTCATAAGACGGAGTGTAGCACAGGATTGCGTAAACGTACAATAAAAAAAGAAGAGCTGCGAACAGTTGCAACTCTTTTTCTGACGTTACTATAGCACATTTCGGGCTTTTTTTCAAGACTTGCACCGCGGGGCGATTCGGCATACACTCTGTGCGGACAGGGGGGAATAAGCGAATGAAACAGGAGATGGAGCAGTCGATCGCGCTGCGCATGCAGCAACAATTTCTGGAGGAGTTGCGCGGGGCGAACGAGATCTCCGCACGCTTTGGTTTGCAATTGAGCGAACAGGGAATGCAGGAACTCGCGAAGGCACGAACGCAGGCACTTGTCGACCATGGACGGGTTGAACTCGGCGCAAGTGCGGTTCGCGCCATCGCAGAAGGATTTTGCGATTCACCATTCCTCTTACAGGAGGACTATGAGGCGGTTTTACCGGAGCTTGTGGACGCGTTCTACTATTTCAAAAACGCCTGTGGAGAGCAGCTCACGGACGACGAGCTGATTTTGGCGATGCGGGAACGGTATGACGTGTTTGATGGTTCGGTGGAGGCGGTGGTTGGCACCTCGCTAGAGGCGCTCTGCCGCGCGCGAAGGCTCGGGCAGGACTATGACGAGGAGTGGGAGGAAGACGACGCGTATGGTGACGAATGAGGCGTTGCTGCCGATTCTACCGGAGACGGCAGCAACTTTGGAGCAGCCGGAGGCAATCTATGCGCTTCTGGAGGAGCGCATCCGCCGTTACACGATGGGGGATAGCTCCTCTGTCCCGGCGGATACCGCACGCCGTCTGCTGGAAGGGATTCTCTACTGCCTCGATCTCAACCGCCGCTTCCCCGCGGAGGATGTGCCGTCGACAGCGCCGCCCAGAATCCGCTGGAAGGCGGGGGTAAGCGCCGCAAAGCGCATAGCGCGGCGCGCAAAGCTCCTCTTCCTTCAGGCGCAGCGCACACCGCCGCCGCTCGTGAACACCGCCTATTGCGACACGATGGAGGCGCTGCCTGCGTTCTTTGCGGCGTATGATGCAGACTTCTTTGCGCAGGAGATTCCCTGCTCGTTCGACTATCCGCTGTGCCAGCCGGTTCCGGAATCCCTATCCGGGGCAGAATATATGCAGGATTTTTTGCGGCGCCTGCTTGCGGAAAACACGCTGCTGCGCGCGTTGCCGCACGAAGCGCTGCTTTCGCTGTACGAACGTTACTATTTGGATTATGCCGATCTATTGGTAAATCTCTATCTGCCCGCGGCGGAGATGGCGTCGCTCTGCGCGCTTGCGGGTGAGCCGGTCTTTGCCCTCTCTCTGCCGCAGGAAAAATTGGTGTCTGTCAACCGCCTGCTCGTGATATTGGACGAACACGAGGCACTGCAGAGAATGAACGACGCCGCAGAGCGCGCACTGTGCGCGCTCTCCCTGCGCGGAGATTTTCTTGTTCGCTATACGATGCAGACGGCAGAAGAGTTGCTTGTCCGCCTTCGCGCAGCGAACAGCATGATAGGATTAGAGAAAGAAGGCTTCTCACCCATGTGATACGCAATTCCACCGTTGATTGAGGAAATTAGGTTTATTAGCTGCGTACTATTACGTCAGTCCTGGGATCAATGCTAATGCGCGTAACATGCGTGTAAAACCGTATTGCGTGAAAGGCAAAATACGGTTAAACTAGAAATAAGGTGTTAACCCCTTTGAATGCGGCTCAGTGCGCGCAAACGGGAAGGAATGGAGGAGATGCCGTATGGACGCCACAGAAAATCTTGACCTGAACCCGATTGAGATCGCGGAGGGAATCGATTGGCTCGGCTATACCAACAATAATGTAGGCCTGCATTGCAACCCATATCTGATTCATGAAGGGGACGAGGCAGTGCTCATCGACGGCGGCAGTCGGGACGATTTTAGCTATGTCATGCTCAAAATCTTGCGCACGGGGCTCAAGCCCGCGCAGATCAAGCGTCTGATCTATCATCACTATGATCCGGATCTTTGCGGCAGCCTGCCGCAACTGGAGTCGATCATCAACACGGAAGAGCTTCGCATCATCTCGCATATGGAGAACAACGTCTTTATTCACTATTATTCTAAGAAGACGCCAAAGGTGGACTACCGTGTGATCGGCAGCGAATATGTCTTCCCAAGCGGGCGGAAGCTTCGGTTTTACGGCACGCCGTTTTGTCATTCTCCGGGTAGTTTTATGACCTATGACACCAAGACGAAGACGTTGTTTTCCAGCGATCTGTTCGGCAGCTATGACGCAAACTGGCAGCTCTATCTGGAGCTTATCAAGGGTTGCGAGGGGTGCCATTCCCAACGCATCTGCCCGCAGACCGGCAAGAAATGCCCGCTATATGGCATCGACCAGTTTCACAAACGCATTATGACCTCAAAAACGGCGCTCTCCCACGCGCTGGATGTGATTGAGAGCTTGGATATTGAGCGAATTGCCCCGCAGCACGGCAGCATCATCAAAAGCAACGTTGACGCGCAGATTGTCATTCGCCATCTGAGAAGCATGGAGCATGTCGGAATCGATTATCTGATTGCGGAGAACAAGTTATGAAGCGCTGGGATGCCGCAAAGGACGGCCAAATCTATCGCGATATTCAAACGCTGGATAATCCAACGCTTCCGCTTTACGCGCTGGAAAGCTATGCGATCATCGTGGACAACATGATTCAGGAAGAACTGTTTCGAAAGCTTGTTCTGAGTCACGCGGAGATTGCGGGGAATCTGGAGGAGACAAACCAGCGCCTCGCGGAGAGCGAACAGCGCCTGAGCGAAGCGCAGCAGATTGCAAATATTGGTCGCTGGGACTATGACATGCTGACAAATACGTATATCTGGTCGGACTCATTCCGGCAGATTTTACAGATCAACCCGGAGGACACGCCGGGGTTGGAGCTGTTTCTGCAGCGCATTATGCCGGAAGATCGCGATCATATAATGGAAAACATGCAACGCCTGACCAAAGAGCAAAATGACTGGACCGACCGTTATCGTGTTATCCTGCCGGACGGTGCCATACGGTGGGTGCATGTACGGCTTCACACGGATTATGATGAAAATGGCAACCCATATCACAGTTACGGCACACTGCAGGATGTGACCGCGATGAAGGAAGTCGAAGACGAGCTGGAGCGATACGGAAAACATCTGGAGGAGATGGTTGCAGACAAAGTGCGGGAGATTTCTGAGTCCCAGATGGCAACCATCTTCGCTTTGGTGAAGCTTGCCGAATCGCGGGACGACGAGACCGGCGCGCATATCGAGCGAACAGCGAGTTTTTGCCGTCTGCTGGCGGAAAAAACACGCATGCTTTTGCAGTATCGCTCGGTGATTACCGACGAGTATGTCGCGACGATCTATCGCGCAAGCCCACTGCACGACATCGGCAAAGTCGGCATCTCCGACTTGATTCTATTAAAACCCGGCAAGCTCACGCCGGAAGAATTCACGATTATGAAAACACATGTCGAGATCGGCTATCAAACGTTGAAAAATATCGACAAGCGTTATCAAAACAACGCATTCATCCAGATGGGGTTGGATATTACGCGCTATCATCATGAAAAATGGGATGGCAGCGGGTATTTGTTTGGGCTCAAAGGCGAGGCGATTCCGCTCTCCGCGCGAATCATGGCGCTGGCTGATGTCTATGACGCGCTGCGTTCCAAGCGGGTCTATAAACCCGCGTTTCCGCATGAGAAAGCGATGGAGATTATATTGGAGGGCCGCGAAAAGCACTTTGACCCTGTTCTGGTGGATCTGTTTGCCGCATCTCATCAGGAATTTGAGGAAATGTTTGAGCGACTAAATTGATTTTCATTTATGCGCCCCTCGGGCGCCTTTTTTATTGCACTTAAGACATAGAAATAGCCCGCAAAGCTCGATGGGGGGAAAGAGCTCTGCGGGCCTATGCTGTTGCGTTGCGGCAGTGGAAAGAGGGGGGGATGGTGTACTCCCGCTACGCAACCATGCGGATTCGCAGGGAGGAGGCGCCATGGGAGAGGCGATTGGCCCTGCGAAGGTGCACGCTTAGGGAAGATATGGCGAGGATTGGGAGATTCCGTTGGCTGGCAAATGAATTGCCGAATGCATGGATCTAGCCTTAACCCTCATACCGAAGGGCTTCGATCGGGTGTTTGTTTGCCGCCTTGTTTGCGGGATACAGTCCGAAGATGAGCCCGATGGCGGAGGCAAAACCGACCGCGAGAAGCACCACACCAAGGGACATCGAGAACGTGATCGTCTTAGCAACCACCGTTGCAATCTCGAGAATCACCCAGGACAGCGCAAGCCCCAATAGACAGCCCATTAGGGAAACCATCAGCGCTTCGATGAGGAATTGCATCATGATGCTTTTCTTGCCCGCGCCAATGGCTTTACGAATGCCGATTTCCTTTGTACGCTCCGTCACGGAAACCAGCATAATGTTCATGATGCCGATACCGCCGACAAGGAGCGAAATTGCCGCAATGCCGCCGAGCAGCAGCGAAAGCGTGCCCGTGACCGTGCCCATCGCGTCCGAAATGCTGCTCATGTTCATCAGCCGGAACGCGTCCTTGTCCTGATGGAACCGCGTGAGCATGAAACTCTTGACTTGGCTTTCCGTGTCGTCCGTATTGCCCGAGGGGGAAACCGACAGCGCAGTGACATACGGCTCATCCGCCATGCGGGATTCGACTGTAAACGGCGCATACGCGGAGTATCCGCCGATCATGGAGGCAAAGAGAGAAGTATCCTCCTCCAGAACACCGACGACGAGGAAATTGCGCCCCCCGATGGTAATCTGTTCACCAACCGCGTCGGCTTTGCCAAACAGTTCCTCGGCCGTGTTGTAGGCAAGCACTGTCACATAGGAGGCATTCTCCACGTCCGCACTCTTGAGGAAGCGGCCGTATTTCAGTTTCAGCCCCTGTACATTATAATACGCCGGGGTTGTGCCATACAAGGAAACCGACACGTCCGAATAACCGAATTTTGCGGTGGTGTTCATGCTGCCGGAAGGGGCGGCATCGCCAACTGCGCTGAGGGATGCAATCTCGTCGAGATCCTCCAACCGAATCGGAGAACCCTTGTCGTCCCGCACGTTGACGGTGACCATGTCGTTGCCTAGCGCGGTGATTTCACTCGTGACCGCGCCGGTAGCCCCGTTGACGAGGGAGACCAGCACCACGAGCGCGACCACGCCGATAATGATGCCAAGCATGGTCAGAAACGAACGCAGTTTGTTGGAGGTGATTGCCTCCCAAGCCATCTTGATCGATTGCAGAATCATGCGCCCACCTCCGATACGCGCCCGTCCATAATACGGATGCGCCTCTGCGCCTGTTTTGCGATCTCCTCGTTGTGCGTGATGAGCACAATTGTGTCGCCCGCGCGGTGCAGTTCGTGAAAGAGCGCCATAATGTCGTCGCCGGTCTTGCTATCGAGGTTGCCGGTTGGTTCGTCGGCAAGTAAAATTGCGGGATCGGTCGCCAATGCACGGGCGATTGCCACGCGCTGCTGTTGACCGCCAGAGAGCTCGGAGGGCTTGTGGCTGCTGCGGTCGCTTAGGCCAACACGGTCCAGCGCGCGCTGCGCCTGCGCCTTTCGTTCGTTGAGATGGAGCCGCTGATAGATCAGCGGGAGCTCCACGTTGGAGAGCGCGCTCATGCGCGAAAGCAGGTTGAAGTTCTGGAAGATGAAACCGATCTTCTTATTTCGGATTTTTGCCAGTTCTTCCTCGGAATACTGCTCAATCGATTGCCCGTCGAGGATATACTCGCCGCTGTCCGCCACGTCAAGGCAGCCGATGATGTTCATCAGCGTGCTTTTTCCGCTGCCGGAAGGGCCGATGATGCTTACAAATTCACCTTCGCGGATGGTCAGGTTCGCGCCGTCCAGCGCGCGCACCTCCTCTCCGCCGACCGAATACACCTTTGTGATGCCGGTCATGGTGATGATGGGTTTACCGCTTGCCATGATCAGTTACCCCCGATGGTCGGATAACCGTTCTCTTCCGCATAGGCGTTTCTGCGCGCCATCATGGCGGCGAGCTGCGTGTTTCCGCTCGTATCCAGATACCAAATCTGATCGCCCGCGACAAGCCCGCTCGTGACCTCTGCGTTCGTTCCGTCGGAAAGGCCGGTCGTGATATCCCTGCGCTCATATGCGCCGGATGCGTTCTTGACGTTCACATATTCGCCCGTGGAGTCTTCCATGATGCGCGCAACGGGAATCAGAGGCACATTTTCTTTTTTGGAGGTGAGCACGACGGCGCTGCCGTTCATGCCTTCCAAGAGGCGGGTATCAAAGCTTAGCGTGACCTCGACCGGATAGGTTGTGATGCTGCCGCTGACTGTGCCGATGCGGGAGATATGGCTCACCGTTGCGGGGAAGCTCTCGCCGGGGTATGCGTCGAGCGTGACGGTTGCGCTCTGCGCGAGGGCGACCGCGTCAATATCGAGCTCATCCGCATCGATCACGAGCTTCACCGCGCCGCCGGTATGGAGGACAAACGCGTCCGTCATGCCGTCGCTGGCGGTGGAGGCCGCAACGTCGGTGTTTTTCACGATCTTTACCTCGCCGATCGTGCCGTCGACGGGGGCAATCACACGCGGGTCTTGCATGTAGGAAAGCAGCTGCGCATAGAGCGCGGCCTTCTCGGCACGGTCTGCAAAGGCGGTATTATAGCTCGCGGTTGCAGGCGCGTTTTCCAGAGAGAAGAGCTTGTTGTTTGCGTAGACAAGCGTGTTCTCTTCTACGTCGATGCTTGTGATCTCGCCGCCGGAGGCGAGCACGGCAACGGGCGCGTGGATCTCCAGCGTGCCTTCGCCAAGGAGTGTTTCGCCATCATAAACCCCGGCCTTTGCCAGATATGGCGTGCCGTTGTCCGTCAGCGTAACGAGATAGCCAGTTGCGGTCTTTTCCGCGATCATGCCGGTTGTTTTTCCGCCGTCCCAGCGGACGGAGACCTTCGAATAGAGCGTAAGAAGCGCATCGGTCTCGAGAGAAACCTGCATCTTTTCGTCACTTGAGAGCAACGCCAGCGCGCCGAACTCGCGAATCACGTCGCGCGCTTCGCTGCCGATGGTCGCGGGCAGATATTTCACGCGGCCGCGCACGGGGGCCTTCACCTGTGTGACGGTATTGCGCGTTGCAATCTGGCGATCCAGTGAACTCAGCTCCGTGTTGGTCTTTGCCGCAAGGTCGCGCAGGGAGTCGACATCCAGCGTGGCCAATACGTCGCCTGCCTTCACGATATCGCCTGTTTTTGCGCTTACGCTTTCCACGCGCACGCCGGCGGGGAGTTTCAGTGTCTCGCTGTCCGAGGCGGTGAGGCGGCCGCTGCCGGTAATCGTCCGCTCGACGGTGCCGTTTTCAACCGTGTAGGCAGCATAGACGGGTTCCGCTGCGCGTTTGATTGCGCTGCTGAGCAGCAATAAGCCGACCGCAATGGTGACGACAACCGCGATCAATACCCAGAGCCACACACGGGATTTCTTCTTTTTTTGAACAGGGGTTTTGCTTTCCATAGGGTTAAGGATTCCTTTCCGTCATAGCTCCGGTTAGTTTCCGGAGCGTGTATTTCTATATTTTTCGCGCCTATCGTAACGGGCGAACGTGAACGGAACAAAAACTGTTCCGGGTTAAATTTGTCATTTTCGTGAAACACAGGCAAACGTACTCAAACCCACTCAGCTAAGCGGAAGTTCGACCGTAAACGCGGTCCCCGCGCCCTCTTCGCTCTGGCAGCGGATGTCTCCGCCGTGAAGCGTGACCACGCGCCGCGCGATGGAAAGTCCCAGCCCGTTGCCGGAGGCCGCGTGGGAAAGATCGCCTTGATAAAACTTATCGAATATATGTCGCTGTGATTCCGGCGAGATGCCATAGCCGTCATCGCGAATCACAAACACGGCAGTGCGCTCGTTTTTCTGTAGCCGGATGTCAACGCAGCCGCCCTCCGGCGTGAACTTCACCGCGTTGTCGATGAGGTTGAGCCAAACCTGGCTTAAGAGCTCTTCGTCGCCTTCCAGTGTAACCTCGTCCAGCTCCACGTTCAGGTTGAGCCGCCGTAACTCCCATTTGTTCTCAAAAAGCAGCACACATCTGCGCACCTGCTCCGTGAGGTCAAAGCGCGCGCGGGAAGCCAGAATCGCCTGTTTTTCCACGCGGGAAAGGTTCAACACGTTGGTGGCAAGCTGCGCCAGGCGCGAGGATTCGTGGATGATGATGTCGAGATATTCCTGCCGCTGCTCCGGCGCGAGGTCGTCGTGCTTTAGCTCCTCAGCAAATCCTTTGATGGAGACGATCGGGGTCTTGAACTCGTGCGAAAAATTATCGACAAAATCGGCGCGTAGCATCTCGATGCCCCCCAGCTCCTCCGCCATGCGGTTGAAGCTATTTGCAAGCTCCGTAAATGCGCTTGGGCCAAGCAGGTGCAGCCGCACAGAGAAATCGCCCGCAGCAAGACGATTGGTCGCGTCGATTACGCGGCGCAGGGGCTTGAGCGGGAAGCGGCTGATCATGAACGAAACCACCGTGCCGACCACGACGCTGATGACGAGTAGAACAAAGATTGGCACCATCGGTTCCTGCCGGGAGAGTTTTGCAAGATTGAGCGCATTCGTGCGGATCAGCAGCACGCCGACGATGAAGATCAGCACGGAGGTAATGATCAAAATCAAGAATACGATGGCCGAGAATAATACGGTGAGGCCAAAGCGCTGGCGGAAGGTTTTCTGTGTCTGTTTCATGCCTTTTTCACCGCCTTGTAGCCAAGCCCGCGCACGGAGACCAGCTCAAACTCCGGATAGCATTCAAATCGCCTGCGCAGGCGGTTGATGTGTACATTGACCGTCGTGTCGCCGCTTTCGGATTCCATACCCCAGATCTCATCCATCAGTTGGATGCGCGTGAAGATTTTGTCAGGGTAGGAGAGCAGCTTGTAGAGCAGATAAAACTCCTTTTGCGGGAGGGTTTGATGATCCTCCCCGCGTGTAACGGTCAGAGAATCATATTCCAGCTCGACCGCGCCAATGGTAAGCTTGCGTTCGCTGATGATGCGGGAACGCCTGAGCAACGCCTTGATGCGAAGGAGCATCTCCTCTGTGTCGACAGGCTTTGTCATGTAGTCGTCGGTGCCGGAGAGAAATCCCTTTCGTTTGTCCGCGGGAAGCTGCTTTGCCGTGACCATCAGGATCGGAAGCGTGTTTCCGGCGGCGCGCAGCTCGCCGGTCAACGCATAGCCGTCCATGCCGGGCATCATGATGTCCAGCAGAATCAGGTCGATATGGTTGGTGTCCAGAAGCTGAAGCGCTTCTTCTGCGTTGCTTGCGGTCAGGACGGAGTATTCCGCGCGCTCCAGAACGGCCTTCATCAGCTTTCTTGCGTTTGTGTCGTCCTCGACGACGAGAATGTGAAACATGGTGCTTCCCTCAGAACAATCGGTTTGCGCTTTTTTGCGCGATGGCAGGGCTTGGCGGAAACATAAAATGGGCGCAACCGGGCGCGCCCTCTGATTCCAGTATAGTTAGAAAGATGAACGGAAGAAAAACAGGAAGCGTTCTTCGCGCAGGACAGAGTGCAAAAAAACGCCTTAGCCCTGAAGACCTGCCGACTGCCGTTCCATGTTTTCTACTACGATGTCGAAGATTTCGCCGAGCGATGCACAGTAGGCGAGAATTTCCCAGGGGCGGTTGGTGTGAAAGTGGATTTTAATCAGTGACTCGTCACCGACGGCAAGCAGGCTGTCGCCCTCAAAATTTGCGGTAATATAATCGAAAATCTCATCCTCGTTGAGCTGTTCGCCCGCGAGCAACAGCTGTGTGTCAAATTTAAACTCCAGCATGGTCGTTGTCTCCTTTGTGCGGTTTGATGAAACGAAATCATGGGTAATTTTTATCATAACACCATTGATACGCGGCAGGCAAGCAAACGCAGGATTGATCGCGTAATGACACGGTTTCTTGCGCAATGCAGACCTCCTGAACACCTGGATTGCTCTTGCAAAAAACCGCCTCATGGCGGTTTTTGCTGTTCTTGCTATTTCTTCTCGCTGCTCCGTTTGTCGCGGATAATCGCCATATGGCTTTCTTCAATCACGCTCACGCCGTTTGCTTTTGCCCAATCCACACAGCCTTGCAGCGCGGCCTTGAGGAACACGCGCGGTACTTTGACGAGTGTCTTGCAGGCTGCCTCTGTGAATTGAATATTCGGATCCATGCGGCTTGCGGCATAGACCACGGTGGAAAGCTCCGCCTCTTTGCCTGCGGAGATACGCTCGGAAATCGGACGCGAAAAGCGGGTGTACCAGAAATGCGTGTTGTCGCGATAGCCGTAATCGACCGGAACGCGGGGGAATGAATTTGCTTTTACTCCGCCGATGATTGCATTGTGGTAGCGTTCCTTCATGAGAATCTTGTCAATCTTGAGTATGAAATGCGCGCCAAACTTGCTCGTAATGCCATTAAAGCTGCGATAAGGCGGCTCAACACCTTCCAACTGGCCGACTTTTGCGATGTCCTCGTATGCGTTTTCTAAATCGCTCTGCCAGGTGCACTCAAATACCTGATATGCCTCCTGAATCACGAGCGGACGGGGAGCATCGCCCACCGCTTGCCCTTCTTCAAGAGTGAAGCGGCATTTGCCCATCTTTTCCTCGCAGGTTTCGCCGGGGAAACCAAGGCGAACGGCTTCCTTGAAGTTTGCGCGGCTGTCCTCAATGAAATTCAGTGCGCAGGTGCCGCTTCTGAGGATATTCTGCGCGGTGTTGGAGCTATTCCGGCTCTCCAGCAGCATGGCATAGTACTCTTTGCCGGCTACGTAATACGGAAAACAGAGCGAATAGGAGCCCACCGATGTCTTTCCGGTTTCATTCAGCGTGGAGATGAGCACGGTTGGCATGGGAAAATAAGCCGATGTTTGATAAAAATTGTCGACGATGCGAAGATCTCGAAACGAACTCATTCGTTATTGCCCTCCTCGGCAATGGATTTTTTATTCTTGTTGCGCATGCGGAGGATGTTTAACGTGATCAGTACCGCGATGATCACAAGCTTAAGCCAAATGTTGATGGGCGCCCAGACGGCGATGACGACGAAACAGACGCCCAGAAGTGCATGACCGAGGAGGTTGCGCCAATCGGTCAGATAGGATTTCAGACCCGTCCAGATGTTTCGAAAAACAGTGCGTGCGGAAGTCGTTTCCGGTTCTTTTTGGTCGTTCACAAAGTTCCCTTTCCAATTTCTTTTTTGATCTGCATTATCATAGCTTGCTTACTTATTTTGGTTCTTGTTTTGTTCTTTGAGGAGCAATGCAGCATCGATCAACTTGCTAATCGAGTCGTCAAACTGCTGCTGCTCGGCTTCGCTCAAGCTAGAGCACACCTCGGAAAACCATGTGTCGTAGATATGCATGCTGGTGCTGACGTTCGATTTTCCCGCGTCGGTGATTCGAATCCTGTTTTTGCGCCGGTTTTGACCGTCCTGTTCTCGCGCGACAAGCCCTTTGTCCTCCATCGCACGGAGCGCCTTGGCGACGGTCGTCTTGTCCAGCACCAATGCGTTCGCGATCATGTCCTGCGAAACCTGGTCATGAAAGCATAAAAACGTACAGATCGCATGCTCGGTATCGGAGAAGCCCGCGTCACGAATCTGTTCGTGCCCGAATTCTCTGCCGAGTTTGATGAGCATGCTCAACTTGGAAAACTGCATATTGCACCGCCTTAAATGTTGAACTACCAACAGTTGCGAATTCAATTATAACCGTGTGCGCCGGAATGTCAATAAAATACTTCATCAGGGGATAAACAAAGATTAAAGTGCCAAGGTGAAAAAACGCCGCAACCATATTGGTCGCGGCGAAGAGTAAATTGAATGGAATCCGTTACGGCTTTTTTGTCTTTTTGAGCAGTGCGGTAACACTCGCAAACAGCCAGACGAGCACAAACACCAGCCCGTAGAGAATTATGGGAATCCAGGTGATCTGGTGGATGTCCGCCCAACCGACGCTGGTGCCGGAGAGGAAGCCGCCAAAGCCGCCACTATAGGTGGTTACGACCAAAGCGGCATAGACGGCAAACACGCCCGCTGCGGTAAGCCAGCTTTTGAAAATGCCGAACATCTGCGTGACAAGAAACATCATTATAAACCCGAAGAAAAACATCGGCCACATGCCGTTGCCCGCGCCCAACGCGACAACCGCGCCGTGGAGCGCAACGAACACCTCCAGGAACGTTAGCCAGCCGATCTTGGTGTGCCAGCTGGTGCGCGCGAGTGAGAGCTGACCCATCAACAGGAAGAGATAGAAGAAACCGAGCAGATGCCCCAGCGTGCTTTCCATCGGATGGAACCAGAAGGTATAGATCACCGCCCAGGAGATGTAGAACCCGTGTATCTTTTGCGTTGCGGCAACGCCGAGCGGCGGGAGATAGACTTTCTTCCCGAAGAACAGCCCACGCCGGCTGTTGAGCAAGATCAACATCATCACGAGCATCACGATGACAGAGCCCTGCGAGCTCATTACGGGCACAAACTGCGCCAGCGCATCATAGAATAAGGCGGTCTGCACGAGATGCAGCAAGATAAACACCGCGTTTGCAATCAGTAGTTGCAGGTTGTATGTTCCGATGGTGCCCGTCTCCGGACGGGGGGCGTTCTTGAGCTTTGCAATCAGAACCCAAACCGTAATCTGGTGCCCGAGATACAGAACCCACATACTGATGGAAGCGAGCAATTCCGGCTTTGGCAGCTTCCAATAATACCAACTTGCGCCGCTATCCGGCAGCAGCGTTGCGCGAAACGGCGCAAGCAGCGGGGAAACAAGCCACGTTGCCGCTACCATTGCAAACGAGAAGAGAAACACAAATAGGAGCGCGGACTTCAAGCTATAGGACTTTTGTTTTTCCATGCGGATTCAACCTCCCTATTGGCTATCATCGCTGTCATTCAGGCAACAGCGCAATATTTCCTTAGTCTGCAACCGTGAGGAACGCGAGCATCGCCGCCGCGGCCTTTGTCTGCTGTTCCTCGCGGGAGATGGTGGCGACCCCGTCGCCCTGCTGCGTGCCATAGTTGCCAAACTGCGCGTGGTTGCCTCCGGTGAGCTCCAGCACGTTGGTGACACCCGCAAGCTTCGTCTTGTCCAGCATCAAATCCTCGCTGCCATAGATGCACAGCGTCGGAATCGTGCTGTCGTTGACAGGATACGCGCCGAGCAGGATCAGTCCACTGAGGCGATCCTCCTTGCCGGCAACATAGCTGCTCGCCATCGCGCCGCCGAGGCTATGCCCGCCGATGTACCAGCGGGAGACACCGGGCACTGCGTTATACACTTTGTCCGCTGCGTTGCTGTCAAACACCGCGAGGCGAAACGGCATCTTCACGAGAGCCACGGTAATGCCATGTTCACGCAGTTGCTCCAGAAGCGGCAGATAGGCGATGTCCTCCACCTTGCCGCCGGGGTAGAAGATCAGCCCACGCCCGGTTTCGTTTTCTGCGTCCGGCGTAAGGATCGTCAAATCGCCTTCCTGCCGGATCGATGAGTTGTTCTGCAGTAGTGAGCGTGCGGTTTCATCCGCATGGCGATAGTCATTGATATAAGAAAAGAATGCCACCGCGAGAAATACGAGTACTGCGGCCAGTACGATCAGAATATATCGGCCCGTGTGTATGCGGGATTTTTTTGTTTGCCCCATAGAGATTTTATCCTCCTCATGAGAATCGAATTTCGCAGCAATACAATGCTCTTGTTTGATCGTATCTTGTGAAAAGAACGGAATCAATCCTCAAACGGTGACAAGGTCACGGGCAGGGGATACAGCGATAGGCAAAGATTGTTACGGTTCCTTTGCCGGGGTACGTCTTGGTTTCGTAGATCTTGGGAAATGCTTTGATCAGATCGGTCAGTTTTGAAAAACCGTAGGTCTTGCTGTCAAAATCCGGCATCACGCGCTTGATATATCCGCCTGCGGAGGAGATGTTGACCCATCCGTCCGCGTCCTGATAGCGCTCGCTCGCGGTTTTGAGGTGGCTGTGGATAGGGGCCAGATCGGTCTTAGGCGGAATCTTTTCCGGCTTCTTGGCGGGCTTTGTCTCCTCCTGCTGTGCGGGTTT
Source organism: Christensenella sp. UBA7703 (assembly GCA_002482505.1). Lineage (GTDB taxonomy): Bacteria > Bacillota > Clostridia > Christensenellales > CAG-138 > UBA7703. The sequence goes on from DLGD01000004.1 coordinate 42,368, forward strand.
TGTCTTTTCCGCATCGCCGAGGTTCTGCGTGAGGATGAAGTTATCGCACGCGTTGCGAAACGAAAGCGGCGTTTTCTCCTCGCCTACGCCAAAGACGTAGATGCCCGCTTCCCGCAGGCGGATTGCGAGCGGAGTATAGTCGCTATCGCTCGAAACCAGCGCGACCGCGTCATACATCTGCGTGTGCAGAAGGTCCATTGCCCCGATGGCAAGGGAGAGGTCGGTCGCGTTTTTGCCCGTGGTGTAGGCAAACTGTTGCTCCGGCTTGATCGCGAGGGTTTTGAGCTGCTCCTCCCAGTTTTTCAGCGCGCGGTCTTTCCAGTTGCCGTAGGCACGCTTGACGACGATGCGCCCGTAGGTGGAGAGTTCCTCTAAAATCAGGGAAAGCTTGCTCAACTGCGCGTTATCCGCGTCGATCAATACCGCAATATTTTCTAAGGATTCCGATTTATCCATGTGTGTTGCTCCGTTTCCGCCAACTAAAATATGGCGTTGAAGTTCGCTCTGTCGCCATTATAACACAACCGCGTGCGGTACAAGCCCAAAACAAAAACAGTCCCGCTCGCTTTCGGGACTGTTTTCGAAAAGGAAGGAGGATCATGAAGGTATTTACTCGTGAAACAGTGATACTAGAAAAATCTTCTGTCGATCGGAGTACTTCGTATTAGCCTTCTGTAGGAACATCCACCGTCTGCCAAACGGGGCTTGTCTCCATCGTGTCTTTGAGTTCTTCCCAACCGTCTTCATTGTTGCCGAGCGTCGTCATATAGAATCCCACGCGGCTGTCATTATAAGGATGCTTCTGTGTGTATTCCATCCAGGTTGCCGCTTCGTCGTCATAGACCAGGTTGGTCGCCCACTGGTTGCCGCTGCGGTCGGGATTCTGCGCCGTATAGACCACTGGGACGTAGCCGCTGCTGATGCCGCTCATATAGACTTGCACGTACAACGTCTTGCCCTGCTGATATTGTGTGGCACCGACCACTTCGCTTTCGAGCTGTTCCCAGTTTCCGCCCATATCGGCAAGGAGCTTGGTGCGGATGGCGTCGTTGCCGAGGCTATTGTTCGGGGCGCCGAGCAACGCGCGTTTTTCCGCCATGGTGGTGCAGGCGTTGTACCGGGTCAGCAGCGCGCTTGCGCGTTCCAGAAGGCGGATTGCTGCGGAGGTGGTGACTACGGGTTCCTCTGAAACGGGTTCCTCTTTGGCAGGTTCTTCTTTAGTGGGTTCTTGTACGACGGGTTCTTCCTGTGTGGGCTCTTGCGGAGCAGGCTCGTTTTGCGCGGGTTCCTGTTGGACGGGAGCCTGTGCGGCGGGCTGAGAAACAGCGGGCGCGTCTTCGCGCACAGAGGACTGGGTGAGAACGAGGGTTTCGGCTGCAAACGGCGCCGCGGCGGGAGCCGTAAGCGGGGCAGCAAGCGGGACCTCGGAATCCGAGATGGTTTCAAGCTCCGCCGCCGCATCGATTGACTGCGCATTGTAAACAGGCGTGGAGGCGACAACTGTATCGTTCGCCAAAGAACCGCTCATTAAGACGACGGCAAAAGCGATCAGCAGAAGGCCGAGGGAGAGAAGCAGTGCCCGTAAAGTTTTCCGATTCATCGTGTAACCTCTTTATCAATCCTATGATTACAGAATACGCAGGAATTATTACATAAACGTTACAAACAAAAAAAGAAAATACGGCATTCAAAATATCACAAACTTTACGGATAAAATGGCGCAAATAGCAAAAAATACCAGAACAAATTTGAAGCAAGCTGCATGATGTGACAATACGGGGTGGAAGTAAGCGGTTCATTGGAAAGGAAACAACAGAAAGTATCGTTCGATCGGATTGCATGTCGAGTAGTTTCTTTGAAACTCGAATGACGAATAACCAAACTACAAAAAAATGGAAATGTAATCGGAAGGAAGAATTAAAAAGTAACAAAAATGTAACAAAACCCTTGTTTTAGCATAGAAAAGGAGCATCCGAAAAAATATATTCCGAATGCCCGCTGTTTTTTGTGAGCGCTAGCCGAAAACTAGTTCATCAGTACATTATACTGCCGCTTGATGACCCGCAGGCGCGGGATGTCCTGCTCGCTGACGAGCGTGGCGGCGAAGCCGCTGTGCCCCGCTCTGCCGGTTCTGCCGATGCGGTGGACATAGTATTCCGGTTTATCCGGCACGTCGTAGTTGATGACGAGGTCGATGTTGTCTACATCGATGCCGCGCGCCGCAACATCCGTTGCGACCAGCACGGGGGTTTTCCCCGCGCGAAAATCGCGCATGATGCTGTTGCGCTGGCTCTGGCTCAGGTCGCCGTGGATACAGGCGCTGACAAGGCCGCCGTCATTGAGCTTTTTGGTGACGGTCTTCACCCTGTTGCGCGTGTTGCAAAAGATCAGCGTCAGCCGCGGGTCGGTTTCCTTCATCAGGTAGTTGACGGTGGTGATCTTGCCCGCTTCCGGCGTATGGATGCTCATCTGGCGGACGGTCTTGGTGGGCTCGTTGCGCTCGCCGACTTCGACAGTCAGTGGCTTTGTCAGATAGCTCTGCGCAATGCCGGAGATCTCTTTGCTCATGGTCGCGGAGAACAGCATCATCTGGCGTTCTTCCGGAATCGCGCTGAGAATCCATTTGATGTCCGGCAGAAAGCCGAAATCGAGCATCTCGTCCGCCTCGTCGAGTACGACGTAGCGGATATTGCTCAGCTTCAGCGCGTTCTGACCGATGAGGTCTTTCACACGGCCGGGTGTGCCGACAACAACCTGCGCGCCGCCGCGCAGCGCCTGAATCTGCACATAGGGGGACTGACCACCATAGATGGAGACCGTGCGCATTTTCTTATGCTGGGAGAGTTTCTTAAACACTGCCGTGGTCTGCAGCGCGAGTTCGCGCGTCGGGCAAAGAATCAACGCCTGCGGTTTTCTGTTGTCGGGGTTGATCTTCTCGATGATCGGAACCGCGAACGCCGCGGTTTTGCCCGTACCGGTCTGGGCGACGCCGATGAGATCGCGACCGTTTAGCAGGGTTTCGAGGCTCTGTGCTTGAATCGGGGTTGGGGTTTCGTAGCCGGCATCCGCCAGCGTTTGCTGCATTTCCGGGGATAGGAGTTCTGTGTAATTCATGTACCGTTTCTTTCTGTTCCGAAATGCCATAAAAATAAGACCATGCCGATCATAGCGGGCATCGTCTTATCAAAAAAAGCATAGCTTTCTCGTAAAAACGTTGTCCTGTCGTCAAATCGATATTGATACGTCGGAGCCGGAACGCTCTTAGCCGTATGGCAAGTGATGTATTTTCTTGCCAGGGCGTATCATAAATGCGACAGACAACGGGAGTTCGTACGAAAATCTTGGGTATCGTTTCGAGTCAAATTGTATCCCCTGCACTTCTTCAACAGGGGTGCTGCATCACAATACTTTGGTAGATTAGCACACTTGTTCGTATTTGTAAAGTGAAGATTGTGTGGCGGATGGGGAATGCAAAAAGAAAGAGGCCTTCTGAAGCGTGTAGCGAAGGTAGGGGCGGATCGTATCCGCCCGCATTCCGAAAAACGATTTATTTTTCTATTGATTTCCATTTTCCCTCCAAAAGGGTAGAAAAAAACGCTCCCTTGTGAACTGACCCAAAAAAGTTA